>JBJOIS010000004.1:0-128248 GCA_046047035.1 Pseudomonadota bacterium | reverse complement strand
TGTTGAAGTCAGCACCGATCAACATTTCTGAATCTGGACCTGTTGAGTATGCTTTCCATGCTAGTGAACCGTCTTTTAGGTTGTAAGCTGCGATAAAGCAACGAACACCGAATTCAGCACCAGAACAGCCTGTCAATACTTTGTCTTTGATAACTTGAGCAGCGTTTGTGTTAGTAGCGCCGACTTTTGGATCAACGTTCTTAACATCCCAAACTTTTTTACCTGTCTTAGCATCAAGCGCAACTAACATACCGTCGTTTTGTTGCAAGAAGATCTTGCCATCACCGTAACCTAGACCACGTGAAACGTTGTCGCAGCAAAGAACTGCTTGAACTGATGGGTCTTGTTTAGGGAAATATGACCAAACGATTTTTTGGTTGTCGTTCAAATCAAGAGCGTAGATGTTGTTCGGGAATGCTGTGTGAACAAACATCATGTTACCGATAACTAACGGTGAACCTTCATGACCACGGTTAACACCAGTAGCAAATGTCCAAGCAGCTTTAACGTTTTTAACGTTGCCCTTGTTGATTTGTGACAATGCTGAATAACCTTGGTTATTGTGTTGGCCACGTGGATGTGCCCAGTTGTTTGCGTCTTTCATTGCAGCTTCTTGGTCAGCAGCAGCAGAAGCAAGCATTGGCATAGCCAATGATGCGCCAACTACTAAACCGAGAGCTAATTTGATTTTGCTTAGTTCCATTTTAGAATCTCCAAAAATATCTTATTAGGATTTAATAAAAAATAACAAAACGTTGAATTTCTTTCTGTTATTTATACCCCGCATTTAGCGGAAGTCGTCCATTGTTAGATCAGATCAATAACAATAGCTACACATATTTTTACAATTCATTAACAATTAGGCGATGTTTTAGGATCACTTTCCAGCTATCACCGGCTGGCAGGGGTGAAAAATATATTTCAAAAAAAATAAAAATAAATCAATAATTTACAAAAACTTGTAAAATTTGATTGAAAACATCAATACCCCTAAAACGTTAGTGGAATAGAAATCTAACCGGAAAATATCCCCTCCTTGGAACAAGATCGATCAAGGACGGTCCTAACCGTCAACCATTTTATGCATCATAAAAATTGGGAATTGAGAAAAGGACTAATGAGATGTTTAAAAAATTGATGTTGATTGTTTTATTTAGTGTGAATTTTTCAAGTCATGCCTCCACCGATCAAAAGATTAATGTGGAGTCGCTAATGCTGCAGAAGGGCTACCTAAAAGAGATTAATCAGTGCGGCAATGAAAAGTCATTCTTGAGTCTGATTAAATCAGCAGTGAAAGAGGCGAACACCTTCTACGAGCATGGCAGCTACGCGCAAACCATCGAGGAAGTGATCCTACAAAACCCAGCATGCTTTATTGCCTCGACCAACAAACTAAGCAAAAAAGAATGTGAAACGCTTAATGAGAAATATATCAAGGAGCCCTTCTTCTACCCTCGCGCCATGCTTGGCGACGCACTAGGCAAAGTAAAAGGTATGAATCAAAGCTGCTTGGCAGGATAAGGAAGTACTTTATTTATCAATAGGTTAGTGGTATAATCTTCGGCTGTTCTAGGAAGCTAGGCCCAGCCTGGTTTCTTGCCCATTGGATAATAAAATGTATACCCAACAAGTACTCGATTACCTCAAAAAACGCCGTCAAGAAGTGGATAGAAAAATTGCGCTTGAGACCGGCATCTCTTTAATTCAAGTGCACGACTCATTAAAAGAGTTAGAAAAAAATAAGAAAGTCTTCACCTGCAGCGTCACGACCTATGAATATGGTGAGTCGACAGAAGGCTTAATGTGCAGAATCTCTGGCTACATCCCGCCCGCTGCACCTGGCAGAAAAACTGCAGGCAAGTAATCAGAATTTACATCTTTAAAACATGTAATGAAAGCTAGCTGAAACCATCTCAGCCTTGTAGCCTTCGCTTTGCATAATATGATAATCGAAATCTAAAAAGCTATTAGCTTTCAAAGTGCGGTGATAGTTTATGCCAGCGTTCTCAAGCTGCTTGCCCGGCACAATCCCTATCAACTGAAATTGCTGCCTATCATCATTGGTTGAATTCAAAATCCCTTGCTTGGCTAAAGGATCGCAGCCTCTCTCGTATTTCAATTGAAGGCGATCATTAGGACTAAATGAGTATTGATACATGGCACCGACTGAATAAACCAAAGACTTCGCCGTTTGCCTATCATAAGTACTGTTTAAAGAATCATGATACTTATCTACTAATGCACTTACATAATTCAGACCTATAGTTGGAATCAGCTTCTGCTTTTCAGTAACTTGAAACTCTTTCTCTAAAGATACACTACCGCCAGCATAATAGCCCGTCAGACTTGCGTTGGCATCCTTACCTTCCGTCACATCAAATCTAGATAAGTCGGATTTATTAACACCGCCCATCAAATAGCTTTTTAAGTGCAAACTATCTGAAAAAGAATACTTAGAATAGATAATGGCTTGGTAGTTTTTAGCAGAGAAATTCTCATGAGGAATAGCATCGGTTCCTTTTAGCGCAGAGCCCCCAATGGCTAGAGAGCCGCCAACATAAAAGTTATCAGTCACCGGCTTATCACCGCCAATAATTAAACCGCTAATCTTTTGCTTATAAGCACCTAGACTATCTTTTTGCATACCCCAACTTGTATAAGGCGTCATCCAAATACGATTATCTCCTGTGGTACCTTGATAAGAGGCACCAGACATCCAATTCAGGCGATCTCGCACTGCCTGAGTAGTAATCATCGCAAGCTGAATCAACGAGTTGGCTTGGTTAGCACGTGGAGGATCTACAGAATTGACGGGGGGAACTGGGCCAGTATCAACAAACATATCCAAACTCGACCCATTTTGCGTAATCGTGTAATGGTAAGTTTCTGAAGGATTCTCAATGAAGGTGCCAGACACAGGTGTTGTTAGGCCTGAAATACTAGTTGCTGAAACAACACCATTGTATGTGTGCCCAGCAACAGGATCTGATCCTGCCTTGATAATAATGGTTGAGCCGCTAGTAAATGAAGCGGTTCCAGTAATCGTTAATTTTGAATAGTTTAATCCATCCAAAGCAATCTGAATGACACCGGCAGCGCCCTGAGCATAATTACCAGTAACTGTTCTGTTGCCACTTAGCACTAAATTACCATCATTAGTAAACGCACCACCTGAAACAGTGACATCGTTATTCATATTAAAAAGACCGGTGGTCGCAATAGTGAAATTGCCAGCGCTCATAGTACCGGCACTGTCAAAACTACCATTTACATTGACTGTACCCGCACCAGTTACATTGCTAGAAATATACGCACCCGTGTTTAGATTTAGGGTGCCCGCATTGGCAAATGTATCGGCATAAACTGATTTATTCAGATTAAATGTACTGCCTGAGCCAACACTTACGCTCGTTAATTTATAGTTAGTAGCGCCAAAATTTCCCTCGCTTGTGAAGCTGGCAGTTTGTATGCCGTCACCAATACTTAGCTCTGAACTTGAAGTGGGAGATGCATTTGAGATAACAACATCACCAATAATACGCGCAGTTGATCCATAAATTTTCAAAGCTGTCGTTGTGCCTGTTTGTAGCACCACATTTCCGTTAATCACGCCATAATTGGTTAAAGCCCATAAGCCACCATTATTAATCGCAACACCTCCAGAACCTATCATCCCTGACGTATTATTAATAATGGTATTAATCATACCGTTATTAATAATACTACCTATAGTTCCATCATTCACAACACCCTGGAAGGTTGAAGGTGTAGCGCCAGATAAAGCAAAACCGATATTGCCATTGTTAATCAGCGAATCCAGGGTCGCGCCTGAATGTACTGTGATAGATGCTGTTGTTGCGTTTGGAACAATAGAATTGCCGCAAGCAAGTGATATGCTGCCTGAGGATGCTGTCCAATCAACAACTGGCACGGATATATAACTGCAACCGCCACCGCCAGCTGTCGCAACCTGAGAAAATAAAGCTATCGAAAAAATGATAATTAAAGGGGCAATCTTAAAGCGGGCATTTGGATAGGTCATTTAAATCCACTATTTTCTTATGGTTTTTTTTACAAATGCTACACCTCTTATTGCTGGGGAGGAAGTAAAAAAGCCCAACCCCTTGTGAGAGTTGAGCTTTTGGTACTTCTTGATACATTGTGATACTTCAAAATGGTGGAGCTGGGGGGAATCGAACCCCCGTCCGCAAGCCCTCCACAGACAGTTCTACATACTTAGCTGTGTTGTTTGATTTAACCTATTCCACACCAACGAGCAAGCAAGAAATAAGCGAGTTACCTTGAGGTTAATGAAGTGCTAAGTAACCCAACACATCACGTATCCCATGTATATGACACTGCCATGACTTTCGTCATCCACCCCATGGGAATGATGGTGCAGCGTCCAGCCGGATTAAGCGGCTAGAGAGTAAGTTTCGTCGTTTGCGACTATACTTTTTCTAGTTTATTTACGAGGTGACTAGGCCTCGGTATGCCCTGCACTGCTTTGCAACCCACGTCGAAACCTGGTCAGCCCCGGGTAGTTGTATTTCAGTCATTACTAGATGGTGCTGTTCCTGCATATTTCAAGAGGCACCGCCCGTAACGTTTTTAATTATACGCCCTATTTATTATGGGCACGAACAATACGTCCGCGCTCACGTTCCCAGTCGCGTTCTTTTTCCGCGTCACGCTTGTCATATTGCTTCTTACCCTTGGCAAGCCCAATCTGCACTTTGACACGGCCATCTTTGAAGTGAAGATCGAGCGGCACCAAGGTATACCCTGCGCGCTCTACCTTGCCAATTAGCTTAGCAATCTCTTCGTTATGCAAGAGTAGCTTACGGGTCCGGATCGCATCTGGACGGATGTGCGTAGAAGCTGCGCCGAGCGGCGTGACGTGGCAACCAATCAAGTACACTTCACCATGCTGGATAATCACATAGGCTTCTTTGATGTTGGCGCGGTTGTCACGAATGGCTTTGACTTCCCATCCTTCGAGGACGATCCCTGCCTCGTACTTCTCTTCGATGAAGTAGTCGTGAAACGCTTTTTTATTTTGGGCAATGCTCATTAATACACGCGGGGCTTAAATAGCTTAAAATAGGCATTTTACTCTACTTGCCTTTGAAAAGATAAAATCACGCATCAAAGGCAACCTGGCAAAAGCATAAATACGCACATGGTCAATGTTGAAAAAACCGTCTTAGTCCACCACACTGCAGCGCAGATGTTTAACTTAGTGGATGAGGTAGAGCGCTACAAGGAATTCCTGCCTTGGTGCGGCGGCGTAGAATTAATTGAACGATCTGATGCGACCACCACGGCAACCATCTACATTGACTTTCATGGCTTAAAGCAGAGTTTCACCACGCAGAACGAGAAGCGTTTCCCAGGTGCGATGGACATGAAACTGAAAGACGGCCCCTTCAAGCACTTCGAGGGAAACTGGCGCTTTATTCCCCTCAGCGATGAGGCCTGCAAGATCGAGTTCAAACTGGCGTACGAGTTCTCAAGTCCGTGGCTAAGCCAATTAATCTCGCCGGTTTTTAGTCAAATCGCGAATACCTTTGTTGACTCTTTTGTCACACGTGCCGACAATATACTCAAATAACGAACGAAAGCTTTTTTGTGAACACAGATATGCAAGACATCATGGTCGAAGTGGCTTACGCCCTACCTAGCCAGCAAGTCATCCTGCCAGTCAAGGTGGTATTAGGCACCACGGCTGAAGCGGCTATTCAAGCATCTGGCGTACTCGCCAAATTTCCGGAAATCGACTTGGCTGTGAATAAGATCGGCTTATTTGGTAAGCTCAGCCAACTAGACACCAAGCTGCGCCATCTGGACCGGGTTGAGATCTACCGTCCGCTGATTGCTGACCCTAAGGAAGTTCGTCGCCAACGCGCGGCTGAAGGCAAGGTCATGAAAAAAGGTGGTGGCGACATCGCCGAATAAGCGTTAAACAAGCAACATTGCCCACAAAACACAATTCGTGATTGTCTGGCGACAGACAAATCGGTATAATCTTGTTTTGGAAGCAAGGAATATTCACCATGCGTTTGTTGCAAAATGCGCTTACATTCGATGATGTTTTGTTGGTACCAGCGCACTCTAATGTACTTCCCCGCGAAGTCAGTCTCGCTACTCAGTTAACTCGTTCCATCCGTCTTAATATCCCTGTCGTGTCCGCTGCTATGGATACCGTCACAGAGGCGCCACTTGCGATTGCACTCGCTCAAGAAGGCGGCATGGGCATTATCCATAAGAACATGACTGCCGAAATGCAGGCGATCCATGTTTCTCGCGTCAAACGTTTTGAGTCTGGTGTCGTGAACGACCCAGTCACTATTCAGCCGCACATGACCGTGCGTGACGTTTTAGCCCTTACCCGTTTACATAAGATCTCAGGCTTGCCTGTCGTTGATGGCAGCAAGGTCGTTGGCATTGTCACCAACCGTGACTTGCGTTTTGAGACCAACCTAGATCAATCCATCGCTAACATCATGACCCCGCAGAACCGTTTGGTGACTGTACGTGAGGGCGCGACCCGCGAACAAGTGATGGAACTCCTTCACCAACACCGCCTTGAGCGCGTGCTTGTGATTGACGACGCCTTTAACCTTAAAGGTCTCATTACCGTTAAAGATATTCAAAAATCGAGTGACCACCCATTAGCCTGTAAAGATGCGCACGGCCGTTTACGCGTTGGTGCCGCAGTTGGTGTAGGTGACGGCACAGAAGATCGTGTCGCAGCGCTTGCGGAAGCTGGCGTGGACGCGATTGTGGTGGATACCGCACACGGTCACTCACAAGGCGTACTCGACCGCGTGACCTGGGTGAAGAAAAACTTCCCAAATGTACAAGTCATCGGTGGCAACATCGCAACTGGCGCAGCGGCTAAAGCCCTCGTTGATGCAGGTGCTGACGGCGTGAAGGTTGGTATTGGCCCAGGTTCTATCTGTACCACCCGTATCGTGGCTGGCGTAGGCGTTCCACAAATCACTGCCGTGAGTAACGTTGAAGAAGCGTTACGTGGCACAGGCGTACCGTTTATCGCTGACGGCGGTATCCGATACTCTGGCGACATCTCTAAGGCAATTGCTGCTGGCGCATACTCAGTGATGCTAGGCGGCATGTTCGCTGGTACCGAAGAGGCACCAGGCGAGATCGAACTATTCCAAGGCCGCTCATACAAGTCATACCGCGGCATGGGCTCTATCGGCGCGATGCAAAAAGGTTCTAGCGACCGCTACTTCCAAGAAAACAATGGCAACGCAGACAAGTTGGTGCCTGAGGGCATTGAAGGTCGCGTGCCTTACAAGGGCAGCATGATTGCCGTGGTCCACCAACTAATGGGTGGCCTACGTGCTTCAATGGGCTACGTGGGCTGCAAGACCATTGAAGAGATGCGCAACAAAGCTGAGTTCGTACAAATCACCTCAGCGGGTATGCGCGAATCTCATGTGCATGATGTGCAAATTACTAAAGAGGCGCCGAATTATCATATTGATTAATTCTTAACCGACTTTTGTTGGGCAAACCGCTTTGATCCTTAAGTTCAAAGTCGTTTGCCCTTCGTTATTTTTAGCGTATAGGCTTTTTAATTCTTATGTCTCATCAAAAAATTCTAATTTTAGATTTCGGCTCACAGGTCACCCAGTTGATTGCACGCCGTATTCGTGAAGCCCATGTTTACTGTGAGGTCCATCCTTGTGATGTTTCTGACGAGTTTGTGCGTAACTTTGGCGCGCAAGGGATTGTGCTCTCAGGCAGCCACGCCAGCGTTTATGAAGAAGACACCGATAAAGCGCCTGACGCAGTATTTACGCTAGGGGTACCAGTCCTTGGCATCTGTTATGGCATGCAAACCATGGCGCAGCAACTTGGCGGCAAGGTAGAGGCTGGCACTAAACGTGAGTTTGGTTTTGCGTCAGTACGCGCACGTAACCACTCTGCCCTATTTAAAGATATTCAGGACAGCACCAACGCTGAAGGTCACGGCCTGCTTGACGTATGGATGAGCCACGGTGATAAGGTAACAGAGCTCCCTGCAGGCTTCAAAGTGATTGCCAGCAACGACACCACGCCCATCGCGGCGATGGCCGACGAAGACCGCAAGTTCTACGCTGTGCAGTTCCACCCTGAAGTGACGCACACCAAGCAAGGCGATGCGATGCTTCGCCGCTTTGTATTAGATATCTGCGGTACAAGCGCCGACTGGATTATGGGCGACTACATCAAAGAGGCGGTTGCTAAAATCCGCGCACAAGTTGGCGATGAAGAAGTGATCCTCGGCCTCTCAGGTGGCGTCGACTCTAGCGTTGCCGCAGCCCTGATTCACCGCGCGATTGGTGACCAACTCACCTGCGTATTCGTTGACCACGGCTTGCTCCGACTCAATGAAGGTAAGATGGTGATGGAGATGTTTGCAGGTCGCCTACACGCCAAAGTGATCCACGTAGACGCGACAGAACAGTTTATGGGAGAGCTCACAGGCGTATCTGATCCTGAAGCCAAACGTAAGATCATTGGTAAAGAGTTCGTCGAAGTATTCCAATCAGAAGCGAAAAAATTAGCGAACGCCAAGTGGCTCGCGCAAGGAACGATCTACCCTGACGTGATCGAATCTGGCGGCGCAAAATCTAAAAAAGCCGTGACGATTAAGAGTCACCACAACGTGGGCGGCTTACCAGAAAAACTCGGTCTAAAACTCTTAGAGCCGCTACGCGATTTATTCAAAGACGAAGTCCGTGAACTAGGTGTGGCGCTTGGTTTGCCACACGACATGGTGTATCGCCATCCATTCCCAGGCCCAGGCCTTGGCGTGCGTATCTTGGGCGCAGTGAACAAGGAGTTCGCTGACCTCCTACGTTTAGCTGATGCCATCTTTATTGAAGAGTTACGTAACACCAAAGACGAAACGACCGGCAAAACCTGGTATGAATTAACTAGCCAAGCTTTCACCGTATTCTTACCAGTCAAGTCTGTAGGGGTGATGGGCGACGGCCGTACTTATGATTATGTAGTAGCACTGCGTGCAGTCGTCACTAGTGACTTTATGACGGCGCACTGGGCTGAATTACCTTACAGCCTGCTTGGTAAGGTCTCTAACCGCATCATCAACGAAGTGCGCGGCATCAACCGCGTGGTGTACGACATCTCAGGCAAACCACCAGCTACGATCGAGTGGGAATAAGCCTTGAGCCGTGGGTTTGTTAAAGAAGATGACTTAGAGCTCGCCGGTACCGACCTGCCAGAGCGTCCGATTAGTGAACTCCCTAACTACGTCACGCCGAATGGCTTAAAGCAGTTAAAAGAAATAGAAAACACCCTCTTAGATGAGCGTGAGTTGTTAGCAGTGAAGAAAGAAGATCCAACCGCCGTGCAGCGCTTGGCGATGGTGGATAGAGATTTACGCTACGTGCAGGCACGTTTAGAACAAGCGATTTTGGTTGAGATCCCTCAGGATCAACCCCCATCGGCGGTGGTCTTTGGTACCACCGTGATCGTTGAAGATGATAAAGGTGAGCAGCATCACTTTCAAATCGTGGGCGAGGATGAGGCGGACATTGCATTAGGCACGGTGAGCTTTGCTTCCCCCTTAGCCAAGGCACTTATAGGACATAAAGTAGGTGACAGCGTGCGCTGGAAGCGCCCTGCTGGCGACTTAAATTTAGAAATTATTCAGATTACTTATTAAAGAAAAGAACCAAGATGAACGTTACTGATGCTATCCAAGCCCGCCGCTCGATTAAGGCTTACGACCCAGCCCACAAGATGAGTGAAGCGGAAGTGAAGAAACTGATCTCACTCGCGATGCTCGCACCGACTGCGTTTAATATTCAGCACTGGCGTTTTGTGGCGGTTGAAGACGCTGCCTTGCGCGCAGACATCCAAGCCGTGAGCTGGAACCAAGCGCAAGTAACTGAAGCCTCACTCCTCCTCGTATTGGTCGCTGATGTACAAGCTTGGGCAAAGCAACCAGAACGCTACTGGAAAGACGCACCTAAACCTGTGCAAGACTTTTTAGTTCCAGCGATTACCCAGTATTACACTGGCAATCCACAAGCGCAGCGTGATGAAGCAATGCGCTCTTGTGGCATGGCGGCAATGAACATTATGCTCGCTGCAAAAGAGATGGGTTATGACACCTGCCCAATGGACGGCTTTGATTTTGACGCGGTTGCAAAACTGCTTAACTTACCTGCAGATCACATCCCAACGATGTTTGTGACCGTGGGCAAGGGCATCAAAGAGGCATGGCCACGTGGCGGTCAACTCGGCATCGATGAAGTGCTAATTAAAAATAAATTTTAATTTAAAATCATTATATTAAATACAAATACTAATAAAATACTTTAGGAAATAAACCGTGCTTATTAGCAATAACATCACCATGCAATTCGGCGCTAAGCCACTTTTTGAGAACGTCTCTGTGAAGTTTGGCGACGGGAATCGTTACGGCCTCATTGGCGCAAACGGCTGCGGTAAATCCACCTTCATGAAGATCCTCGCGGGCGTGCTTGAACCAACTGCAGGCAACATTGCGCTCGATAGCAACGAACGGATGGCATGGCTTCGCCAAGATCAATTCGGCTACGAAGATCAACGCGTCCTTGATGTGGTGATGATGGGTCATGAACAAATGTGGCAGGCCAATGTAGACAAGAATGCGATCTACATGAACCCGGAAGCAACGGAAGAAGACTACATGAAGGCGGCTGAGTTAGAGGCTGTGTTCGCAGAATACGATGGCTACACGGCTGAAGCGCGTGCTGGCGAGTTGCTCCTAGGCGTTGGTATCCCGATCGACCAACATAACGGCCTCATGAGTTCCGTTGCCCCGGGCTGGAAGCTGCGCGTATTGCTTGCACAAGCCCTATTCGCGAACCCAGACATCTTGCTCCTCGATGAGCCGACCAACAACTTGGACATCAACACCATTCGCTGGCTAGAAGACATCCTGAATAACCGCAACTGCACCATGATCATCATTTCGCATGATCGTCACTTCTTAAACCAAGTGTGTACGCATACCGCGGACATGGACTACGCCAAGCTCACCGTGTACCCAGGTAACTACGATGACTTCATGGAAGCATCGACCATGGCACGTGCACAGCAGGCTAAAGATAATGCCAAGGCAAAACAACAGATTGCTGACTTACAAGACTTCGTTCGACGCTTCTCTGCAAACGCATCCAAAGCGAAACAAGCGACCAGTCGCGCGAAACAAATCGACAAGATCAAGGTGGAAGACATCAAGCCTTCTAGCCGCCAATATCCATTCGTGCGCTTTGAATACGACGACCGCGAGAAATTGCACCGTAATGCAGTAGAAGTCCAAAAATTAAGCCACGGTTTTGACCGCGTGTTATTTAACGACTTCAACCTACTCGTAGAAGCGGGCGAAAAGATCGCGATCATCGGTGAGAACGGGATTGGTAAGACCACTCTGCTCCGCTGCTTGGCAGGCGATCTAAAACCAAATCACGGCACCGTGAAGTGGGCAGAAAAAGCTAACATCGGTTACTTTGCTCAAGACCACGCTGCAGACTTTGAAGAGGGCCTTAACCTCTTTGACTGGATGAAGCAGTTCACCCAAGCAGGTGATGATGACCAGGTGGTGCGCAGTATGCTCGGTCGCTTGCTATTCTCTGGCGAGGACTTTAAAAAGTCAGTCAAGGTGCTCTCAGGTGGTGAAAAAGGTCGCATGATGTTTGGTAAGTTGATGCTCGCAAAGACGAACGTCTTACTGATGGATGAACCGACCAACCACATGGACATGGAGTCGATTGAGTCACTTAATACGGCGCTCGATAAATATAACGGCACCCTATTCTTTGTCAGCCATGACCGTGAGTTTGTAAGCTCATTGGCAACGCGTATTTTAGATGTGCGTGCTGATGGCATCATCGACTACTCAGGCAACTACGAAGAGTATCTCGCAAGCCAAGAAATCGAGTAACTAGATCGCATTTTTTGACTGGACAAGTGAGCCGAAGTTGTTGAAACTGCAGTTCATGAGATTGACGCGTAAGCCTTACGTCTATGTACTGATCGGCAGCCTTTTATTGATTGCCTTGGCGGCGCTTTACTATTTCTCACATCAACGCGCACCCAACGTGCGCAAGTCTAAAGAACTTGTGGTCGTCACCCATAACGCTGCCGGCACCTACTATGTCGACGGCAAGGGTAACAACGCGGGCTTAGAGTACGACCTCGCCAACCTCTTCGCGAAAGACTTAGGAGAAGACTATCGCGTGAGGTTTATCGTCGCCGATAAGGTCTCCGATGTAGTCCCGATGCTCAAAAAGGGCAAAGCACACATAGCCGCTGCAAACTTAAGTATCACGGCAGAACGTGCCAAAGACGTACGTTTTGGCGCTCCCTATCTCGACGTACAACAACACATCGCCTACGATCTCGACCAAAAAAATGAGCCCCAAGAACTGAAGGATCTATTTGGTAAGCACATCCACGTCCCTAAAGGTTCAAGCTACGCGGAGCGATTAAAAGCGCTACAGGCAAAGAACCCGATGCTGAAATTCCAAGAGGTCGAGAATGCCAGTACCGACGAGCTACTTGAGCAGGTTAACATGGGTTTCTTGAATTACACGGTCGCAGATGATCGTGTCATCGCAATCCTCCAGAACTACTACCCTAACATCGGAAAAGGCATGGCGATTGGGGATCCAGAACAGATTGCCTGGGCCTTCCCTAAGAATGGAAACGGATGGCTCTATCAAAAGTCGCTCGCATTCTTTGACCGCATCAGCAAGGACGGCACACTCAAGAACCTAGTCGACCGCTATCATGGCCACACCGAACGGCTGGATCAGCTCGATGTAAGCAAGTTCTTGAGCCAGTCGCACACGATACTGCCTAAATTCGTGCCACTTTTCAAGGATGCACAAGAGCTCACGGATATCGACTGGCGACTCATTGCGGCGATTAGTTACCAGGAGTCCCATTGGGATCAATACAACACCTCACCCACCAACGTGCGCGGCATGATGATGCTAACCGAAGAAACAGCGGACGAACTTGGGGTGACTGACAGACTAGACGCCAAGCAAAGCATCTCGGGGGGTGCGCGCTACATCAACACCCTCAAGCGTCAGGTACCCGAACATATCCCAGAACCGGATCGCACATGGATGGCGCTTGCTGCTTATAACATCGGCTTCTCACACTTGGAAGACGCACGCGTACTCGCAAAACAGATGGGGCTTAACCCAGACAGCTGGGCTGATATTAAAACGACGCTACCGCTCCTCAATAAGGCCAAGTATTACAACACAGCAAAATTTGGCTACGCCAACGGCGGTGCGCCTGTGATTTTTGTTGAGTCAATTCGGACCTATTACGACATTCTGGAGAAGTACTTCCCTGGGCGAGAATCACTGTTCCCGAACTTTGAATTCAAGCCAACAGCGCCGACAATCAAGAAATAAAAAAAAGCCCATGATGATCATGGGCTTTTTTACCAAGAACGCCCTCTGCTTAACGGATTACTTCTTTGCCACCCATGTAATCACGAAGCACTTTAGGAACAGTCACGCTACCATCGGCATTTTGATAGTTCTCAAGCACAGCCACCAAGGTGCGACCAACCGCCAAGCCTGAACCATTAAGCGTATGCACAAGCTCTGGCTTACCAGCTTCGTTACGGAAACGTGCTTGCAAGCGACGTGCTTGGAATGCTTCACAGTTAGACACAGATGAGATCTCACGGTAAGTATTTTGCGCTGGCAACCACACCTCCAAGTCGTAAGTCTTCGCTGCGCCGAAACCCATATCGCCTGTACATAGCGACACCACACGGTAAGGAAGCTCAAGTGCTTTTAAGATGTTTTCAGCATGGCCAACCATCTCTTCTAGCGCCGCATTACTTTTTTCCGGGTGAACGATCTGCACCATCTCCACCTTATCGAACTGATGTTGGCGAATCATGCCGCGCGTATCGCGACCATAGGAGCCTGCCTCAGAACGGAAGCAAGGCGTATGCGCAGTCAGTTTAATGGGTAAAGATTCAAGCGGAACAATCTCATCACGCACGGTATTAGTGAGGGTCACCTCAGAGGTTGGGATGAGGTACAAGCTGCCATCATTATGTGGCATCTTGAAGAGATCCTCTTCAAACTTAGGCAACTGACCTGTACCGCGCAGTGAGTCTGCATTGACCATGTAAGGGGTATAGCACTCCTCATAACCATGCTTGTCAGTTTGCGTATCCACCATGAACTGCGCTAGCGCGCGGTGCAATTTAGCGATCTGGCCGCGCATCAAGGTAAAGCGAGCACCTGAGAGCTTAGCGCCTGTATCAAAATCGAGCCCTAGCGGTGTTCCTACATCCGTGTGGTCCTTAATCTCGAAATCAAAAGTACGCGGCGTGCCAACCTTACGCACTTCCACGTTGTCTTCTTCTGATTTACCTACTGGCACCGTGTCTTGTGGCAAGTTAGGGACATTGAGCAAGAAGTCCTGCATCTGGAATTGAATCGCCGCCAAACGTTCTTCGTCGGCCTTAAGCTGATCACCGAGACCTGCTACTTCAGCCATGATCGCGCTGACATCTTCGCCCTTGGCTTTCGCCATACCGATTTGTTTGGAAGTCGCATTGCGCTTCGCTTGCAAGTCTTGCGTACGTGTTTGTACTTCCTTGCGCTCTGCTTCTAGCGCTGTGAACCCTGCCACATCAAACGCAAACTTACGGCTCGCGAGTTTTGCGACCACGGTATCTAAATCATTTCTCAGTTGCTGTATATCTAACATGCGTTTTCCTAATGAATTTACTTCTTGGCTTTTCGATCAAGCTCAGCCAAGTGTGCTAATTTTTCGCTTATTTTACCTTCAAGCCCGCGATTTGTCGGCTCGTAAAATTTCACTTTCTCCAAGCCGTCTGGCAAATACTGCTCACCTGCGGCATAGGCACCCTCTTCATTGTGGGCATAACGGTAGTTTTTGCCGTAGTCTAAATCCTTCATCAGCTTCGTTGGTGCATTACGTAAATGCATCGGCACCGGCCGAGATTGATCCTGTGCAACAAAGGCTTTGACCTGGTTATAAGCCATGTAAACCGCGTTACTCTTCGCTGCAATCGCTAAGTAGACCACCGCATTTGCAAAGGCGAGCTCACCCTCTGGAGAGCCAAGGCGCTCATAGGTCTGGCAGGCGTTCAAACAGATCTCTAAAGCCCGCGGATCTGCGAGGCCAATGTCTTCAATCGCCATCCGCACCAAGCGACGGCCCACATAAAGTGGCTCCGCACCGCCATCCAACATACGCTGCATCCAATAAAGCGCGCCGTCAGGATTGGAACCGCGTACTGATTTATGAAGTGCTGAGATCTGGTCGTAAAACGCCTCGCCGCCCTTATCAAAACGGCGCATCTTGCTCGCCATCGTGGACTGCAAGAACACCATATCAATCTCTTTGATGCTGGCAGAAGATGCTGCGTTAAAGAGACCTTCAACAAAATTCAGTAAACGCCTTGCATCACCATCAGCGTAAGAGATCACATGCTCTCGAGCTTCATCGGTGAGGCTAATGCCCATCGACATCGTGGCTTGCGCCCTTGTCAGCAACTCACCAAGCTCAGCTTCAGATAAGGCATTAAGCACAAACACCTGAGCACGACTTAATAGCGCGCTATTCACCTCAAAGGATGGGTTCTCTGTAGTCGCACCAATAAAGGTAATAAGGCCACTCTCAACGAACGGCAAGAAAGCATCCTGCTGTCCCTTGTTGAAGCGATGCACCTCATCCACAAACATGATGGTGCGACGACCAGACTGCTGTAACGTATGCTCAGCACGCTCAATCGCTTCACGAATATCTTTAATGCCAGAAAGTACCGCTGAGATTGGAATGAATTCAGCATCCGCGGTGTTCGCGATTAAACGAGCGAGTGTGGTCTTACCAACTCCCGGCGGACCCCAAAGGATCATCGAAGGTAGTTTCCCTGACTGGAAAGCTAAGCGTAGCGGCTTACCCTGACCAAGTAAGTGCGACTGCCCCACCACCTCATCTAACGTTTGCGGACGAAGTTGCTCAGCTAAAGGTGCCTGGGGTTGATTGGGCGCAAAAAGGCTATTCAAAGATGCAAATCACCGACTACTCACCCACCACATCGGCATCACGTGGAGGCGTAAACTTAAATAAGTCCCGAGCAAGCTTCGGGTTACGTTCAAGATTGGTGAACTCGATAGTAGTGCGGTTAGCGAAACTATCATGCAACTCCATCTCCATGAGCTCATCGCCCTTAAAGCCTAAAAACACCCGCTCAAAACCACTCTCACTGACTTTAGGGATGGCTAACACCCACTCTAGATCGCCCTTGCGGCTCGCCTCTTTAATCGTAAAGTGACGCTCCATCTCCTTCCCCCCAGCAAGCAAGGCCGCAGGACTTGAGGAGTTTGCTTTAGAGAGTGAGCGAACAGTCACCTGACTAAGTTCCGGATCATAGATCCAGATCTTTTCGCCATCGCCCACGATCTCTTGCACGAAGGGCTTGTTGTAATCCCAGCGAAATTTATTTGGTTTCTGCAGGCGCATAGTACCTGTCACCTCTTGCGTTCTATGCCCTTGCTTATCTGTGACCACCTGATGGAAGTCAGCTTGCGCAGTTTGAATATTTTTGAAGTATTCACGCATGCGCTCTAAACCGCTCGCATTTGCATCTTGCATGGCAAAAGCAATGATGAGGAACAACAAACGCACCATGATAGGTTTCATTGATTAATCTTTATTTAGTCTTGGTGAGTATTCGGCGCGAGAACTTCGCGATTGCCGTTACTTTGCATCGATGAAACCAAGCCCGCGCGTTCCATCTCCTCAATCAATCTTGCGGCGCGGTTGTACCCGATACGCAGCTGTCTTTGTACAGACGAGATAGAAGCGCGGCGCGTCTTCATCACAATCGCCACTGCCTCATCGTATAGCGGGTCCGATTCACCACCGCTACTTTCCATATCGCCGAGCTCGCCACCGTCTTCTGAGCCACCCGTTAAGATGCCCTCAATGTAGTTCGGCTCACCCTGGGCTTTAAGATGTTGCACTACTCGGTGCACTTCTGCATCACTCACAAAAGCGCCATGGATACGCTGCGGATAAGTAGTGCCTGGTGGTTGATAAAGCATATCCCCTTGACCCAGAAGCGCCTCAGCGCCCATTTGATCAAGGATGGTACGAGAGTCGATCTTGCTTGAGACTTGGAACGCGACGCGCGTTGGGATATTAGCTTTAATGAGGCCGGTAATGACATCCACTGAAGGACGCTGTGTCGCCACCACCAAGTGAATACCGCAAGCACGCGCTTTCTGGGCTAAACGTGCGATCGGCTCTTCTACTTTCTTGCCCACAACCATCATTAAGTCGGCCAACTCATCGATTACAATCACAATGAGTGGTAACTCTTCCAATGGCTCTGGACTGTCAGGTGTCAACGTGAACGGATGCGTGATTGGATTGCCGTCTTTAATCGCTTCGCGCACCTTGACGTTGTAGCCAGCGAGGTTACGTACACCAAGGGCTGACATCAATTTATAACGGCGCTCCATCTCCGCCACACCCCAGTTGAGGGCATTTGCAGCCTGACGCATATCGGTAATGACTGGCGATAGTAAATGTGGGATACCTTCATACACAGAGAGCTCCAACATCTTCGGATCAATCAAGATCATGCGCACCTTGCTTGCTTCAGCTTTGTACACCAAGCTCAAGATCATCGCGTTAATTGCAACTGACTTACCTGAACCGGTCGTACCGGCAACGAGCACGTGCGGCATCTTAGCTAAGTCGGCCACGACCGCCTTGCCCGCAATATCCTTACCCATGGCAATCGCTAAAGGCGAGCTCACATCCGCATAAGCTTGAGACCCCATAATCTCTGATAGGTAAACGATCTGGCGTTTAGGGTTCGGGATTTCTAAACCCATGCAGCTCTTGCCTGGAATAGTCTCAACCACACGAATGCTCACAACTGAAAGTGCGCGCGCTAAATCTTTAGAAAGATTGAGGACCTGACTGCCTTTCACACCAGCAGCTGGCTCTAACTCGTAACGCGTAATCACAGGGCCGGGCATCGCCGCGAGGACTTTGACCTCAATCCCAAAGTCCATCAACTTGCGCTCAATTAAGCGAGAAGTAAATTCGAGGGTTTCGGCAGATTGAACTTCAATCTCACCCTTGGCCTCATCAAGTAAATGAAGCGGTGGCAAAGGTGAGTCCGGGTGTGTTTCAAACAATGAAACCTGGCTCTCTCTTTGAACGCGCTCACTCTTAGGAATCTCGAGCTCCGGCACCTCAATATGAATCGGCGCACGGTCCTCGATACGTTTACGTTCGAGCTCAACAAACTCAGTACGCTGCTGCTCTGCGATACGGCCAGCTTCACGGTCTTTTTTATCACGGTATTTAGCAACCATGAATTGATAAGTACCAATGACACCCCCACCGAACTTCTCGATAATCAAAATCCAAGACCATCCGGTAAATAAGCTAAACCCAGCTGCAAACCCAAACAACAAGACCAAAGTTGAACCCACAAACCCTAGCGAATCACGAATCATGGTGTCAAAAATATTGCCAACCACACCGCCCGCATCTTGTGGCAAGTTAGCTGGCAAGTGAATGAGATGACCATATTCTAAGCAGGATGATGAGAAAATCAGAAGCCCAAAGCCAAAGAAATTCAAGAAGAGCAAAGGCTTGCGACCTTGCGCAACCACATCAAGGCGAAGGTAAACCAGCCAAATAGCATAGAACGCAAAGACAGCAAACCACCAAGCAGAGAACCCAAATAAATAGAGCATCATGTCTGAGAGCCATGCACCAACAGCGCCGCCCGCATTGTGAACGATTGCATGCTGACTCGCACTATGCGTCCAAGAAGGATCGTCGTGATAGTAAGTAGCAAGAATTAGAGCGAGATAAAGACCAACAACTGAAAAGAGTAGCCACCATGCTTCTTTGGCGATGCCAGCACTCTCTGCATCAAGTTGCTTACTCACGTTAGAAGCATTCACTGTTTTTTTATTGAAAAACAAAATAATGAGTCACTCGAAATGTTGATAAAGATTTCCTGCGGCATACCGCAAATTTAGGTTTAATTATAGCAGTATCAATCTAAATAAAGCATGGGCGTCGGCTATAACAATCAGGCTATTTCAAAGAAAAAATAAGACCCACCGAAAACATTTTTGAGCCACTCGTAATATCGCGCAAATTTAGCAATCCAATTGCGTTAAAATAACGCTTAAATATTTTCGCTTTGACTATTTAGGAGTTTCAAACCATGGCCACAAAACACGCCCACCTGCTTATTTTGGGTTCAGGCCCTGCTGGTTATTCAGCAGCCGTCTATGCCGCACGCGCTAACTTAAAACCAGTGCTCATCACCGGTATCGCACAAGGCGGCCAATTGATGACCACGACAGAGGTAGACAACTGGCCAGCAGATCCTAATGGTGTAATGGGCCCAGAGTTGATGGATCGTTTTCAAAAACATGCTGAACGCTTCAACACTGAAATGATTTTTGACCACATCCACACCACCCACCTCAAAGAAAAACCAATTCGCTTAGTGGGTGACTCTGGTGAGTACACTTGCGATGCGCTCATTATTGCAACTGGCGCATCTGCTAAGTACTTGGGCATCCCTTCTGAAGAGAAATTCTCAGGCAAGGGCGTGTCTGCTTGTGCAACTTGCGATGGTTTCTTCTATCGCAATCAAGAAGTGGCAGTGATCGGCGGGGGAAATACCGCGGTTGAAGAAGCACTCTACCTCGCCAACATCGCAAGCAAAGTGACCTTGGTGCATCGCCGTGACAAGTTCAAAGCGGAAGCGATTTTGATCGACAAACTAATGGACCGTGTCAAAGAAGGCAAGATCGTGCTTGAGCTTTATTCAACCCTAGATGAAGTGTTGGGCGATGACATGGGCGTGACCGGTATGCGCGTTAAGAATGTAGACACTGGTGCCACTAAAGACATCGAACTTCGCGGTGTATTTATTGCGATCGGCCACAAACCAAATACCGATATCTTCGAGGGTCAGCTTGAGATGGAGGGCGGCTACATCGTCACCCAAACAGGTCGCCAAGGTAACTTCACGGCCACCAACATCCCTGGCGTATTTGCTGCGGGCGATGTGCAAGATCACATCTATCGCCAAGCGGTCACGAGCGCCGGCACAGGTTGTATGGCTGCCCTAGATGCTGAACGCTACTTAACCAGCCTCAAATAAGCAGCATCGCTTGATTGGGGCAAAACGCCATGACAAGCAACTCAAGAATCAAAAATATAGAAGAAGCCAAACGCCTGCTGCAAGCGCAAAAACTTGCACAGGCCGAAGCGCTTGAAAAAGAAAACGCCCTCGCACTCAAGCAAGCTGCCGAAAAAGCGGAAGAACAAAGACTTGCAGACTTATTCAAAGCTGCGGTGAAAGATGCGCGACCTTTGAGTACGGACCGCATCCATCATGCGCCGCCAAAACCAAAACCTGTCCCCCAGCAATTTATTCGCGATGAGCAACAAGCCCTCGTTGACTCCTTAAGTGACGGCTACTTCCCATCCTACGAATTAGAGAGTGGTGAAGAGCTGCTCTACTTACGCGAAGGTCAATCCCCTTCCGTACTTAACAAACTCAGGCGCGGCCATTGGGTGGTACAAGCTAACCTAGACTTGCATGGCATGATTAGTGATGAAGCTAGAGCAACGGTTGCAGAGTTCTTAGCGGGGTGTAAAAAACGAGGGATTCGCTGTGTGCGCATCGTGCATGGCAAAGGCTTAGGCTCTCGCAACAAAGAACCTGTTTTGAAGAACAAAATCCGTCATTGGTTGATGCAAAAAGATGAGGTCATCGCCTACGCACAAGCAAGAGCGAATGATGGCGGAAGTGGCGCGGTGATCGTACTTCTAAAAGCTTAAGTTAAACCTTCAATCAGGCACACCGCCTGTGCAGCAATACCCTCTCCACGACCTGTAAAGCCAAGTTTTTCAGTGGTGGTTGCCTTCACGTTGACCTGACTTATTTTAACGCCACAGTCACTGGCAATATTTCCACACATAGCCTCGATATGTGGTGCCATCTTAGGCGCTTGCGCGATGATGGTCGCATCTAGATTGCTCAGCACAAAACCATGTGATTTAAGCAAAGCCACGACATGACGCAGTAAGTTTCTGGAGTCTGCACCCTTGTAATTCGCATCGGTATCCGGGAAATGTTTTCCGATATCGCCTAAGCCAGCTGCGCCCAGCATCGCATCACAAATCGCGTGCAATAAGACGTCAGCGTCAGAGTGACCAAGCAAACCTTTTTCATGAGCAATCTCAACCCCACCGATAATGCACTTTCGGCCTTCGACTAACTGGTGCACATCGTAACCCTGTCCGATCCTGATCATTTCTTAACCTCTTGCTGATCCGCTGCAAGAATCGCTTCGGCTAAAGCCAAGTCTTGCGGGAAAGTAATCTTGAGATTGCGTAACTGCCCTGTCACTAATTTTGGTTTCAAGCCCAAAGCCTCAACTGCCTGCGCTTCGTCGGTAGGCGCACCACCTGATTTTGTCAGCGCGTCTTTTAATATGCCATAACGGAACATTTGCGGCGTCTGCGCCTGCCACAAACCCTCACGTGACTCAGTGCTAGCAACATGCTGCGCACTATCAGCACGCTTTAAAGTATCTGCCACTGGAATCGCCAGTAAGCCGCCGACTGCGTCATCTTGCACTTCATCTAGCAAAGAATCCAACAGCGTATGGGTGAGTCCTGGACGGGCAGCGTCGTGCACGAGCACCCAGTCAGCCTGATCAACATCAAGACTCTTTAACGCGTTAAGGACCGTTTCAGCGCGCGTCTCGCCGCCACAATGCAATATGGATAACTTGGGATGATGCGTGGCGTGCGCCTGCCAATGTGCGTCATCAGCACTCAGCACAAGGTGCACTGAAGCTATCCGTTCGCACGCTAAAAAAGTGTCTAGCGTCCATGAAATGATGGGGCGGTCTAGGAGCGAAAGATATTGCTTAGGCAGCGTTGTTGCCATCCGGCTTCCGGAGCCAGCGGCGGGAATGATGACATGAAATTTTGCCATGAGATGTTATTGAATGAATGGCAATGAAAATAGCGACAATTTAAGCAAGCAAAGCCTGATGCTGGATGATCGCATCTTTCACGATAGGCTCTAAGCCTTTCCCTGCATTGCTTTGTGCGTGTTCAATTAACTGCAAGCGCATACTAAGCGCCCAAAAACGCTTAATGTGCATCACGATATCCTTCTTCGCCTGCTCGGTGTCAGGTGAAGACTTAAAAAATGTGCCAATTTGATTGGCCATGGTAATCAACTGCTCAATATTCATTACTTTTCCTTAACACTTACTTCAACTTAATACGTTCTGGGTGCGTATACACCACGAATTGCTGGGGGCGGGCAAACCCAATTAATGTCACGCCGCACTGCTCCGCCACACGAATAGCCAAGCCTGTTGGCGCTGAGATTGCCACCAACATCGACACACCAGCGACTGCGACCTTTTGCACCATCTCATAACTCGCGCGGCTTGTCGTTAAAACAAAACCTGCTTCTTTATCCTGTCTGGCACGTGCGCCAAGAAGCTTATCTAAAGCATTATGACGACCAACATCTTCACGCGCCATCGTAATCTCGCCAGTCGTTTGCACCCAAAAACTTGCGTGGGTGGCACCCGTCTTCGCCTGCAAGACTTGCTGATTGGCAGCGTTTTCTAGCGCTTTAAGCACCACTTCTTTATCGAACACCTCTTTTGAGGCGTTCACATTACTTGGCAAGTGAAGCGCCTGCGCTAAACTCTCTGCACCACAGAGTCCACAACCCGTGCGGCCAGTCATGCTGCGACGCCTATCTTTTAACTGAGCAAAACGCTCACTCGCAACTTCCATCCGCAGTTCAATCCCTGAGGACTGCTCTACCACTTCAATGCTATAGAGCTCTTTTGGACTGCTTAAAATGCCTTCAGCGAGCGAGAAGCCTAATGCAAAGTCTTCCAAGTCTTGCGGGGTTGCCAGCATCACTGCATGCGAGATGCCGTTATAGATCATCGCAACCGGCACTTCTTCTGCAACAACATCCTCAAGTGACTTGACTTCACCCGCTTGCCACTTCTGCACCAGCACACGACTACTCGCCGCCTCTGCAATCAATGGCTTTTTAGTTGGCGACATCGGGAGGCAAGCGAGTTATACGTTGGCTTCGTTTTTTGGGTGCTGCACAAAACCAATTTGTTCTTTGCTGAAGACCTTGTATTCACGTTGCCACTCAGACAGTTGAGACACTTTAGTTAACTGCACCGCCGTTACTTTAAACTCAGGACAGTTGGTCGCCCAGTCTGAGTTGTCAGTGGTAATCACGTTCGCACCAGATTCAGGATGGTGGAATGTGGTGTACACCACGCCTGGCTGCACACGCTCAGTAATTTTAGCGTGAAGCACGGTCTCACCAGCACGGCTCGTAATACCCACCCAATCCCCATCATTAATGCCGCGATCCTCTGCGTCATGTGGGTGAATCTCAATAATATCTTCTTTATGCCACGTGACGTTATCCGTACGACGTGTTTGCGCGCCCACATTGTATTGAGAAAGAATACGGCCAGTCGTCAAAATCAATGGGTACTTCGCGTTTACTTTTTCAGTGGTCGGTACATATTCTGTAATAAAGAACTTACCCTTACCGCGCACAAATTCATCGATGTGCATAGTCGGCGTACCAGCAGGATTTGCATCATCACATGGCCACTGCACACTACCAAGCTCATCTAATTTCTTGAAGCTCACACCTTTAAATGTTGGCGTTAATGCCGCAATCTCATCCAAGATATCAGACGCATGTGCATAATGCATTGGGTAACCCAAGGCGGCCGCAAGTTTAGCTGTTACTTCCCAGTCCTCGAACCCGTTTTTCGGGGTCATCACACGACGCACCGGTGAAATGCGGCGCTCTGCGTTAGTAAACGTACCTGATTTCTCAAGGAATGACGCGCCAGGGAAGAACACATGGGCGTACATCGCGGTTTCGTTCAAGAATAAGTCTTGCACAATCACACACTCCATAGACTCCAGACCATGGGTCACGTGCTGTGTATTTGGATCTGATTGAACGATGTCCTCACCTACGCAGTACAAGGCCTTAAAGCTTCCGCTAATGGCTTGGTCCAGCATGTTTGGAATACGTAAGCCAGGCTCTTTACTGAGCGGACGACCCCACGCAGTTTCAAATAGAGCACGGGTCGCGTCATCGGACACATGGCGGTAGCCTGGGTATTCGTGTGGCATAGAACCCATGTCGCACGAACCTTGCACGTTGTTTTGACCGCGCAGTGGATTCACGCCTACCCCTTCACGGCCAACGTTAGCCGTCGCCATTGAAATGTTAGCAATACCCATCACCATGGTTGAACCTTGGCTATGTTCAGTCACGCCCAGGCCGTAGTAAATCGCTGCATTGCCACCCGTGGCATACAAACGTGCCGCTGCGCGGAGATCTTCCGCTGGCACACCTAGTGTTTCGCTGAGTGCTTCAGGTGAGTTTTCTTGCTTAGCAGCAAAAGCTCGCCATGCTTCAAAAGAATCAATCTCACAGCGCTCTTTCACAAATGCTTCGTTAACCAAACCTTCCGTCACAATGACGTGTGAGAATGCAGAAATCAACGCTACGTTAGTACCAGGACGTAATTTCAGGTGGTAATTTGCTTTAACGTGCGGCGATGACACTAAGTCAATTTGACGTGGGTCAGCCACAATCAATTTTGCGCCTTCACGTAAGCGACGTTTCATTTGTGAGCCAAATACTGGGTGGCCATCGGTTGGGTTAGCTCCGATCACAAAAATCACATCTGAGTGCATCACAGAATCAAACGTTTGTGTTCCAGCTGATTCGCCTAATGTCTGTTTTAAGCCATAACCTGTTGGTGAGTGACACACGCGCGCGCAGGTATCGACGTTATTGGTACCCAGTACCGCACGAATTAATTTTTGAGTAACGTACACTTCCTCATTGGTACAACGTGATGAAGTAATGCCGCCCACCGCTTCTTTGCCGTATTTCGCTTGAATACGTGTAATTTCGCTCGCCGCGTAATTAATCGCTTCGTCCCATGACACTTCTGTCCATGCATCATGGATGCTCTTACGAATCATTGGCGTCGTGATACGGTCTTGGTGGGTAGCATAACCCCAAGCAAAACGACCTTTAACACATGAGTGACCATGGTTCGCGCCGCCATTTTTACTTGGCACCATACGAACGACTTGCTCACCTTTCATCTCAGCATCAAAAGAACAGCCCACGCCGCAATAAGCACAGGTCGTTGTCACTGAATGCTCAGGCACACCATGCTGAACCACTGATTTTTCAATCAAGGTGGCTGTTGGGCAAGCTTGAACACATGCACCACATGAAACACATTCCGATTCTAAAAAGTTTTCAGTCCCTGACGCTACTTTCGATTCAAAGCCACGACCTTGAATGGTCAAGGCAAAGGTGCCCTGAACCTCTTCACAAGCGCGAACGCAGCGGGAACAGACGATACATTTTGAAGGGTCAAACTGGAAATAAGGATTTGAAGTGTCTTTTTCTGACTTCAGGTGATTATCTCCCTCGTAGCCATAACGCACTTCACGCAGCCCCACAGCGCCTGCCATGTCTTGCAACTCACAGTCGCCATTGGTGGCACAGGTGAGGCAATCAAGCGGATGGTCTGAAATATAAAGCTCCATCACACCCTTACGGATGTCCGCTAATTTTGGCGTTTGCGTTTTAACTTTAATGCCTTCAGCGACAGGCGTGGTACATGAAGCAGGGAAACCACGGCGACCTTCAATCTCAACCAAACACAAACGGCATGAACCGTAAGGATCTAGGCTATCGGTCGCACAGAGTTTAGGTACCGTAACACCACCCACCATCGCCGCATGCATAATCGAGGTGCCTTCTGGCACCGTGATCTGCGTACCATCAATCTCTAGCGTGATTTGATTATCAGATGTTTTTGCTGGCGTACCGAAATCAGTATATTTGCTCATATGTTTCTCCTAGCAGCCTTAAGCCACTTGACCTTTCTTCAGGCCAAAATCTTCTGGGAAATGATTAATTGCGCTTAAGACTGGATAAGGCGTCATGCCGCCCAGTGCACAAAGGGATCCATTTAACATCGTGTCGCTTAGGTCGCGCACTAGCGTGATGTTTTTTGCGTGGTCTTCTTTGGCAATGATCTTGTCCATTACCTCAACACCACGTGTTGAGCCGATACGGCAAGGCGTACATTTTCCGCAAGATTCCACTGCACAGAACTCAAATGCGTAACGGGCCATTTTGGCCATATCTACCGTGTCATCAAATGCGACGATGCCGCCATGGCCAAGCACGGCCCAGATCTCCGTGAACTTCTCGTAGTCTAGCGGTGTATCAAACTGCGACTCTGGCAAGTAAGCGCCAAGTGGACCACCCACTTGAACCGCGCGAATTGGCTTACCAGAAGCCGAGCCGCCGCCAAAGTCATAAAGTAACTCTCTTAGCGTGACACCAAAGGCTTTTTCAACCAAGCCACATTGTTTGATGTTGCCTGCCAATTGAATAGGTAATGTGCCGCGTGAGCGACCCATGCCGAAATCTTGATAGAACTTGCCGCCTTTGTCTAAGACGATAGGCACGGTCGCTAACGAGATCACGTTATTCACAACGGTTGGCTTGCCAAACAAACCTTCAATCGCTGGGAGTGGTGGCTTGAATCGGACCAAGCCGCGTTTGCCTTCCAAGCTTTCAAGGAGTGAAGTCTCTTCACCGCACACATAAGCGCCTGCAGCACGGCGCACTTCCAGATGGAAACGCTTACCGCTACCGCAAATATCCTCCCCCAAATAGCCAGCTTGATAAGCATTCGCAATCGCTTCATTGAGCGTCACCAAAGCATCTGGATATTCCGAACGTAAGTAGATGTAACCTTGCGTCGCGCCAACGGCGAGGCCTGCAATCGTCATGCCTTCCACTAGAACGAGCGGATCGCCTTCCATAATCATGCGGTCTGAATACGTGCCTGAATCGCCCTCATCGGCGTTACACACGATGTACTTTTGATCTGCGGGTGCATTAAGCACGGTATTCCATTTAATTCCGGTTGGAAACGCTGCACCGCCGCGACCACGCAGGCCCGAGTCGGTGACTTCTTTAACAATATCTGCGCCAGATTTAGCTAAGGCATTTTTTAAACCTTTGTAGCCGTCATGCGCCACATAGTCTTCCACAGAAACTGGGTCCGTAATACCCACGCGTGCGAAGGTTAGACGCTCTTGTTTTTTGAGCCATGCAATTTCATCCGTGAGCCCAAGGTTAAGTGGATGTGCGGCGCCACTCATAAAGTCTGCATCAAACAAACTTGCCACATCTTTTGGCATCACAGGGCCATAAGCCACACGCCCTTTAGCAGTCGCCACTTCCACCATGGTTTCCAACCAGAACAAACCACGTGAGCCGTTACGGATTAAGTTGATTTCAATACCGCGTTTAGCCGCTTCAGCTTGAATGTTGGCAGCCACTTTATTTGCGCCCAAGGAAAGCGCGCTTGAATCTCTAGGGACATAAATCTTAATTGCCATTACGCACCCCTCGCTTCCGCAATAATTTCATTCACGCGCGCAATATCGACACGGCCACAGACTTGGTCATCCATCGATGCTGCGGGTGAACAAGCACAATTGCCTAAACAGTAAACTGGCTCTAGCGTAATTGCGCCATCTGCGGTTGTTTGATGGTAATCCACGCCCAAGGTTTTCTTGACATAAGCTTCTAAAGCTTCAGAACCCATGGATTGGCACGACTCTGCACGACAAATTTGGAGAATATGCTTGCCTGGCGCATGCGTTCGGAAGTGATGATAGAAAGTCACCACACCATGCACCTCAGCCACAGATAAATTCAAGGCTTTAGCAATCCGTGGATAACTACTTTCTGGCACGTAACCAATATAATCCTGAATTGCATGAAGGAGCGGCATTAAGGCGCCCGGCACATTGAGATGAGCCTCGATATGCTGGTCGATACTCACTAAAATTTCATCTGACACTACTTCTCTCCAAGACTTGTTTTGGGGTAACTGCATATTTAGATGCAAATTCCCAGAAAAAGTTACAAAATATTTACAATATTGTATCAATCATTAACTAGCTTGTGTTCAGTATTGGCGGGGAAAAATCGCTAATTCCCCATAAAATCAATCCACTTTGAGAATATGGTTAATTCAAACAATTCTTAAACATCAGACACTTTCCACCTGCTGCATAAAAAAACGCTTATTTTGATTGGTTAAGGGGCTTCATTTTCTTCAGATTTGGAGTAAAGTTACGAGTGGTACTTAAGCAACATGGCAAATGTAAATCACTTAAAAAAATACCACGGAGATAATGAGAATGAGCTTAGAACTATTAAAAGGCATGGGTGTAAAAATCCCATACAAAGCCAAATACGATAACTTTATCGGCGGCAAATGGGTTGCACCTGTTGGCGGCGAATACTTTGATGTGATCACACCAATTACTGGTTTGCCATACACAAAAGCAGCACGCTCTGGCGCAGCTGACGTTGAGTTGGCATTAGATGCAGCGCACGCTGCTGCTGACAAATGGGGCAAAACATCCGTGCAAGAGCGCGCGAACATGTTGCTCAAAATCGCTGACCGTTTAGAAGCTAACCTTGAGTTATTAGCAACTGCTGAAACGATCGACAACGGCAAACCAATCCGCGAAACAATGAATGCTGACATCCCATTGGCAATCGATCATTTCCGTTACTTTGCTGGCTGCTTACGTGCTCAAGAAGGCACACTGAGCGAGATCGACGACACAATGGTTGCGTATCACTTCCACGAACCACTAGGCGTTATTGGTCAAATTATTCCTTGGAACTTCCCAATTCTCATGGCTGCATGGAAACTTGCACCTGCTGTAGCTGCTGGTAACTGTGTTGTGATGAAGCCAGCTGAATTCACACCAATTAGCATCATGATTTTGATGGAAACGATTGCTGACATCGTGCCACCTGGCGTGATGAATATCGTGAACGGTTATGGCCGTGAAGTTGGTGCGCCACTTGCTAATAGCCGCCGTATCGCAAAAATTGCGTTCACAGGCTCTACAGCGACTGGCCGCGTAATTGCACAAGCTGCCGCTGGAAACTTGATTCCTGCAACTCTAGAGCTAGGTGGCAAATCACCTAACATCTTCTTTGATGATATCGCAGCTGCTGACGACGACTTCTTTGATAAAGCAGTTGAAGGTTTGGTATTGTTCGCATTCAACCAAGGTGAAGTTTGTACATGTCCATCACGTGCATTGATCCAAGAATCTGTTTATGACAAATTCATGGAACGTGTATTGCCACGTGTTGCTGCGATCAAACAAGGCAACCCTCTTGATCCAAACACAATGATTGGCGCGCAAGCTTCTGCTGACCAATTAAACAAGATCATGTCTTATATGGACATCGGTAAACAAGAAGGTGCTGAGCTTCTTATCGGCGGCGAACAAAATAAACTAGGTGGCGACTTGTCACAAGGTTACTACGTGAAGCCAACGCTATTTAAAGGCCACAACAAGATGCGCATTTTCCAAGAAGAAATTTTTGGACCAGTGCTTGCTGTCACAACCTTTAAAGACGAAGCTGAAGCTTTGGAAATCGCTAACGACACTATCTTCGGTTTAGGTTCTGGCGTTTGGAGCCGTGACGGCAGCCGTGCATACCGCATGGGTCGTGGCATCAAAGCTGGCCGCGTTTGGACTAACTGCTACCATGCTTACCCAGCACATGCAGCGTTCGGCGGCTACAAAGAATCAGGTATCGGCCGTGAAACACACAAAATGATGCTTGATCACTATCAACAAACTAAAAACTTGTTAGTAAGCTACAGCCCTAAAAAGCTAGGCTTCTTCTAATTTGAAAGGTTTAATTCCCTATTGAATTAGTCAAGTAATAAAGCTAGTATAAAGAGGCGGTTCATACCGCCTCTTTTTTTACGTCTGTGTTAGGAGTGTAAGATGGCTAAACGTATTTCTGGAACCCCTTCCGCAATTGCGCTTATTCGCCAATTAACTGCGCAGCATGGCCCGATTATCTTTTTCCAATCAGGCGGATGTTGTGAAGGCAGTGGACCAATGTGCATGCCAGCGAATGAGTTTCGAAAGACCCCATCTGACGTCAAAGTAGGTGAAGTAGAAGGCGCTGCCTTTTATATGGGTCACAGCCACTTCCAGTTCTCAGAGAATACGCACACCATCCTTGATGCGATGGATGCCTCCAGCGGCTCGTTCTCACTTGACTGCGGCACAGGCAAAGCCTTCATCACTAAGGGCCGCTTATTTACCGACGAAGAGCTAAAAGACTTGCCGCCTGTTGAGATAGGTTAAGTATCGCACCAAACAAAAAAGGCTCAGAAATCTGAGCCTTTTTTATTATCTACAAACCTTAAAGCTTATTCGTCACCGCCACCCATGTTTGGTGTTGCAGTGATCTTATGAATCGCCAAATCGGCGCCCATGTATTCGTCTTCAACATCCATGCGAATACCGACCAGCTTTTTAACTAAGCCATACACAGCAAACCCGCCAACCAAGGCAATCGTCACACCTAAGCCTGTACCAATCAGTTGTGACATGAGGCTGACAGTGCCCATACCACCTAGCGCTTTAGCGCCGAAGATGCCAACAGCTATACCACCCCAGGCACCGCATAGACCGTGTAATGGCCATACACCTAACACGTCATCAATCTTCCAGCGATTTTGTGTCAGCGTGAATGCCCAAACAAACAAGGCACCAGCGACAGCGCCAGTCACTAAAGCGCCTAGCGGATGCATCACGTCAGAACCAGCACATACTGCCACCAAACCTGCTAATGGACCGTTATGCACGAAGCCAGGATCATTCTTGCCCATCACTAAGGCGGCGATCGTACCGCCAACAAGTGCCATTAAAGAGTTGATCGCCACAAGACCTGTCACACCACTTAAGGTTTGTGCTGACATCACATTAAAACCAAACCAACCCACGGTCAAAATCCATGCGCCTAAAGCGAGGAACGGAATATTTGAAGGTGGATATGCATGTACTCGGCCATCTTTACCATAACGACCATGACGTGAACCTAACAAAATGACTGCGCCTAGCGCAATCCAGCCGCCCATCGCATGCACCACAACAGAGCCTGCAAAGTCATGAAACTCAAAACCATAGCTCGCTTTCAGCCATTCTTGAATGCCGTAATGATGATTCCAAGCAATGCCCTCAAAGAATGGATAAACCAAACCAACCAATAAGAAAGTAGCGGCTAGCTGTGGATTGAACTTAGCGCGTTCTGCAATACCGCCAGAGATAATCGCTGGAATCGCCGCAGCAAAAGTGAGCAAGAAGAAGAACTTCACTAGCTCATAGCCATTTTTTGCAGCGAGCACTTCTGCGCCCTGCAGAAAGCCGATACCATAAGCAACGCTATAGCCAATAAAGAAATAGGCAATGGTCGAGACTGAGAAGTCCACCATGATCTTCACCAAAGCATTCACTTGGTTTTTACGGCGTACCGTACCCACCTCTAAGAATGCAAACCCCGCATGCATTGCCAAGACCATGATCGCCCCTAACAATACAAATAAGACATCACTCGCCGATTGAAGCGCTTCCATATTCTCATCCTCGTTTTAAGTTTTTTAATTATCTTTATTCAGGTCCGCCGGTTAATAGGTCGGCCTAAATTTAACTTCATATGTTAGCAATTAATGGGCCAGATTTTTTATCACATTGTTTTAAATCTACATTTTTTTCGATATAAAAAATAATGTGCACCAAATTAGTTCAACCACCAGTGCGCCGCACCATAAAAGTGCAATTGTTTATATTGATGCGATGAGACATGACGAAGTAATGGAGATTGATTAAACTCTAGCATTCATCAAAACGATTAAGACCCCCCTTGGAAAACCTATTACTCATCAGCATCATTCTGCTCGCCTGGTTCTGGTTCGACAGCGTCTCAGCAAGGGACACCGCCATTACCAAAGGACATGACCTCACCCAGCGCACTAACCTGCAACTACTCGATGAGAGCGTTGCCTGCGTGCGCTTACGTCTGGGTCGTAATAGCAAAGGCCATGTGCAAATTCTGCGCACTTATGAGTTCGACGTCAGCGCCAACGGCGGTGACCGTATGCACTGCCACCTCGTATTACTGGGGCGTGATTTACAGTCTTGGTATATTCCGCCGTACCTACAGGCGGTGCATTAAAAGAGCCAAGCCATGATCGGTCGCTTCGCCCCCTCTCCTACCGGCCCACTTCACTTTGGCTCACTATTAGCTGCGCTTGCTAGCTACTGCGATGTGAAGTCGCAAGGCGGCCTATGGCGATTGCGCATGGAAGATCTAGACAAGCCAAGAGAGATGGCTGGCGCTGCACAACATATCTTGCAGACGCTAGAGGACTTTGGGTTTGAATGGGATGGCGAGGTAATCTACCAGTCTCAGCGAAGTGATCTTTATCAAGACACACTCAATCAGCTCAAAGCAAAGTCATTAGTTTACAACTGCGATTGCTCACGTAAAGAAATTGCAGACTCAGCCCAGCATGGCATTGATGGTCTGGTTTACCCTGGCACATGCCGCCATAAAGCCGTAGTCAAAGCCCCACACGCAGGCCGCGTCATTGTTGATGACCAGCCAATCGCTTTCACCGATGCAATTCAGGGCAATATCCAACAAAACCTTGCACACGACGTAGGCGACTTTGTATTAAAACGTGCCGATGGCTTATTTGCTTATCAGCTTGCTGTCGTCGTCGATGACGTTGAGCAAGGTGTAACCGACATTGTGCGAGGTGCGGACTTACTCGATTCAACCCCGCGACAAATTTATCTTCAACAACTTCTAGGTTACCCACTGCCGCAATATGCGCATATTCCTGTGGCGAGTAACGCTGCAGGCGAAAAGCTGAGCAAACAAACTCTAGCGCCCGCCATCAATGCTACACGCGCCTCAGCATGGCTGATACAGGCACTGCATTTTTTAGATCAACAACCCCCGCAAGAGTTAACAGCACAGTCCCCTCGTGAAATTTTAAAATGGGCGACTCAGCATTGGGATATCAATCTGGTTCCGCAACAGCGCAGTATCGTTTTTTAAGCAGCGCCATTTTTGGCTTAGGCCGCGAGGCTTGTCATGATAAAATGCCGCGCATGACGACATTCAAAAATACCGCACTCTCTAACGACGAGCTTCATCGTTTTGTGTTTGATAACACCCCGATTCGCGGCAATACCGTCCGCTTACAAGACACTTATAACACTGCACTTCAGCACGTCGATTATCCACCCTTATTAAAGATTGCCTTAGGCGAACTAATGGCGGCGGCGGCGCTTCTAGCCGCTACGCTTAAGCTAGAAAATGGCGCGCTCATTTTACAGATTCAAGGACAAGGTCCACTCAATCTATTAGTGGTGGAGTGCAGTGCAGCGCTTGAGATGCGAGCAACTGCCAAGTGGCAAGGTGATATCAACAATCAAAGCTTTACCGAACTAGTAGGCAACGGTCACTTTGTGATTACCTTAGATCCAAAAGATGGCGGCCAAACCTATCAAGGCATTGTGCCGATTGAGGGCGATAGCATTAGTGAGATCCTGCAAAACTACATGGAGCGTTCAGAGCAAATTGAGACGCGCATCTGGCTAGCCTGTGACCAGCAATCAGCCGCGGGCATGCTCTTACAAAAACTCCCTGATTTACCAGAGCAAGATGTCGATGCATGGGCGCGTGCCGGCTTTTTAGCAGAAACGATTACCGATGAAGAGCTCATCACCTTACCCGCCGAAACATTGCTGACACGCCTCTTCCACGAAGAAGATGTCCGCTTATTTGACCCACGCAACATCTGCTTCCGCTGCTCTTGCTCGCGCAAGAACGTCAGCAATATGCTCAAGATGCTAGGGGCGACAGAGGTCGACAGCATCATAGAAGAGCGCGGCGAAATCGAAGTGAATTGCGATTTTTGTAATGCGGCTTACGTGTTTGATAAGGTCGATGCAGAACAGCTTTTTGCAGCAGATATCACCCCGCCTGTTTCAAAAACAAAACACTAAATTAAAGCGTCTGTCTTACCCGCTCAAACAAGCAAATTGAAGCCGCTGCGGCTGCATTAAGTGACTCAACACCTTCAGCAATTGGGATGGTGACATGATGACTTGCTGCCTTTTGCATGGCGCCGCTTAGGCCGTTGCCTTCGTTGCCAATCGCGATGGCGGTTGGCCCTGTTAAATCCAATTTATAAATAGAATCCCCACGCAAAGTGGTGGCTAACACTTGCCCAGCAAAATTACTTGCCAAGCCGACCAAATCAGCACGCTCAACAATCGGCAAAGTAAACTGCGCGCCCTGCCCGCCGCGTAAGGCTTTTGGTGACCAAGCTTCAGTACAGCCTTCTGATAGATAAACCGCATCCACACCCGCTGCTGCTGCAGTGCGTAGCATGCTACCTAAATTACCTGGGTCTTGAATATCTTCTAGCATCAACACAAAGTGAGGCGCCTCTTGCGGCGCGATGGTTGGCGTTTTTACCAAAGCCAAAATACCTGTGGGACTTGCAACTGGCGCTAACTCTTGGAACATTAACGTTGGAAACATGACAGTTGGCACATCAACCAATTGCTGAATAAGGTGCGACACCTCTGCCGTGCTTTCGCCCTCGGCGATAATGAGCAAGCGCGGCTCACCAAACACCTCGAGATAAGTCTCCACCAGATGCGCGCCATCAAGCAAGGTCTCACCTAATTTGCGGCGCTCACGTGAGGAATCCGCCAGCTTTTTAAGCTGCTTAAATAGACTGTTATCACGTGAAATAATGTGTTTGAATGTCATGGCTGGTTACTTAAACTTAATCGTTGTGGCATTTTAACTTAAACTGCTTTGATTCATCCCATACAAAGACCAACCATATCATGATTAAACTTTACGGCTTTCCACAAACCCGCTCTTCTCGGGTTGCTTGGGCTTTAGAAGAAGCAGGTGCAGAGTATGAATACGGACTCATTAATTTACGCGCAGGCGAACATAAACAGCCTGCATTTTTAGCGATTAACCCCTTTGGAAAAATTCCAAGCTTGGTTGATGATGGGATTGTCATTAGTGAATCTGCCGCCATCTGTACACATATTGCTGAAAAATTCCCAGCCGCCAAGCTTATCCCAAACGATGCAAAAGGCCGTGCTGAATACTTTCAATGGTTATTTTTTGTAGTGTCAGAGCTAGAGGTACATTTATGGACTGCCGCAAAGCACGACCGTTTGCTACCTGAAGATAAACGCATCGCTGCCGTAGCTAATACCAGTTACTGGGAATTTGAAAAAGCTGCCGCTGTGTTAAGCACTTACTTGAAAGGGCGCCAATACATCGCGGGTGACCAATTCAGCGCCGCAGATATTGTTTGCGTATCCGTTTTACATTGGGCACATCACGTCAAAGTGGCGCTCGATGAGACTTTACTTAACTACATGCATACGCTTTCAGAGCGCCCTGCCCTAGCACGCGCTAGAAAACGTGAGGCCGAAACTACTTAAGGAAATACAGATGAACGATAAAGAATTAGTCGCTTTTGAAGCTGCAAAACTCGCAAAAAATGGCATGGTCATCGGCCTCGGCACAGGCTCAACCGCCAATTACTTTATTGAGCACCTCGCTAAACGCCAAGTTGAAGAGGGCTTGAGCATAAGCACTGTGGCGAGCTCAACTTTTAGCGCGATAAAAGCCAACAGTTATGGGCTAAAAGTCGTTTCAATTGGCGAGCTCAAACGCATTGACCTCTATGTTGATGGTGCCGATGAGATCACCCCTAACCTATCCTTACTCAAAGGCCGCGGGCAAGATTTGGTGATGGAGAAGCTACTCGCTAAAGCCACAGATCAATTCATTGTGGTGGCAGACAAGAGCAAGCTAGTGAGCCGTATCGGCGAGAAATTCATTATCCCCATTGAAGTCATCCCTGGCGCATGGCAAATGGTAAAACACCAATTAGAACAGCATGGCGCAGAAGGCGATATTCGACTCAATGCTGGTCAAGACAATGTCGCCATTAGTGCGTACGGTAGCTATATTTTAGATATGCGATTCCCTGCAAGCATCAACGATGCGGCCCTTAACACCTTACTCAACAACACCCCCGGCATTGTGGAACACGGCGTATTTTATGGCATCGCAAGCCAAGTGTTGATTGCTGACAATGGGAATATTGAGGTGATGGGCGTCTAAAAGGCTCTATAATGCCGCCATGTCTAAAAAAATATCGATAGAACGCGTTTTACATTCCCAAGGCTTTGGCTCTCGCAAGGCTTGTCGCATCTTAGTTAGGCACGATGCCGTCACCGTCAACGGCGAACCTTGCGATGATCCGTTTGCGGAATTTCACACCGAGGAACTTCACTTCACGGTCGATGGTGAGCCTTGGCAATACCGAGAGCAGTCTTATTTGATGCTCAACAAACCAGCACACTACGAATGCTCACATAAAACCCTGCATCACCCATCGGTATACAGCTTATTGCCGCATCCCTTAGTCGAGCGTGATGTGCAATGTATCGGCCGCTTGGATGAAGACACCACGGGCTTAATTTTACTGTCTGATGATGGTCACTTTATCCATCGTCTCAGCTCGCCAAAGTGGAAAGTACCTAAGGTGTACGAAGTGCATTGCAAACACCCTGTGGACGCAGCGCAAATTAAAAACCTACTCAATGGCGTTCAACTTATCGACGAACCAGCGCCGATTGCCGCGCTCGCCTGCGAAAAAATCAGTAGCCACATCCTTCTCATGACACTCGCTGAAGGTAAGTATCACCAAGTCAAACGCATGGTCGCCGCAAATAGCAACCGTGTAGAAGCGCTCAAACGCATCAAAATCGGTGAGGTCACACTACCGAAAGACCTTGCTGAAGGAGAATGGCGCTGGCTGACTGCGGAAGAGTTGCACCTGCTGACGCACACTGAAAAGATTTAGTAGCTAATAACCCAATACTCCGTATAATCAAGCCTTCCCTGTGCCATACCAATCAGCACAGCGGCCTAAAGGTGCCATGCACCAACACTTTTACCTCTTATTTGTTAGTCTCGATTGGTGTTGTCTTGAAGACAGCAGACCCACTTATAAATCTCCTTTAAGGAATTTACATTGTCATCAGAAGTTACAACCCATAGCCCAAATTTTAATGATTTAGGCTTAGCAGAACCTATTCTCCGCGCCATTAGCGACGCGGGTTATACCACCCCAACCCCAATTCAAACGCAAGCGATTCCACAAGTCCTAACGGGCGGTGATTTACTCGCTGGCGCACAAACAGGCACCGGCAAAACCGCTGGTTTTACTTTGCCTATTTTGCATATCTTGAGCCAAAAGCCTGTTGCCGATTTAGGCAAAGGTCGCCCACGTTGCTTGATGCTGACACCAACACGCGAACTTGCCGCGCAGATTGAAGAGTCCGTTAAAACTTACGGTAAGTATTTATCACTCACCTCAACGGTGATTTTTGGTGGGGTGAATATCAACCCGCAAATGTCCCGATTAAGAAAACCTTTGGATATTTTAGTGGCAACGCCAGGCCGTTTGCTTGATTTAGCCAATCAAAAAGCAGTCGATTTATCAGGTGTTGAGATCTTAGTTTTGGATGAGGCCGACCGCATGCTCGACATGGGCTTCATTCGCGACATTAAAAAAATCTTGGCGTTATTGCCTAAAGCTCGCCAAAACTTACTGTTCTCAGCCACGTTCTCTGATGAAATTAAAGCACTGGCAGATGGTTTATTAAACAACCCAGGCTTTGTTGAAGTCGCTCGACGTAATACAGCTTCAGAGCTCGTTGAGCAAACCGTACACATGATTAGCCAAAGCTTTAAGCGTGAACTAGTCAGTCACTTGGTAACGCACAATAACTGGCAACAAGTATTAGTGTTTACGCGCACCAAGCACGGCGCAAACCGCTTAGCTGAAAAGCTCGTAAAAGATGGCATTGAAGCCGCAGCTATTCACGGCAACAAGAGCCAAGGGGCGCGCACCAAAGCTTTGGCGCAGTTCAAAGACGGTACCGTACGTGTATTAGTGGCTACCGACATTGCCGCACGTGGATTAGATATCGACCAATTGCCACAAGTGATTAATTTTGAGCTCCCTAACGTGCCTGAAGACTACGTGCACCGTATTGGTAGAACTGGCCGCGCAGGCAGCAGTGGCGCGGCGGTTTCGTTGGTTGACCGTGAAGAATTAAAGCTACTCAAAGACATTGAAAAGCTCATTAAACGTGAGATTCCAAAAGTGCCTGCTGATGGTTGGGTTCAACCAGAAAAGGCCGAGCCAGAAGCACCACGTGCACCAAGACCACAACAACGTCGTCCACAAAATGCAGGCGCTAAACCTTCGCAAGGCAGGCCACAACAAAATCGCAACAAACCACAAGGCCAGCGTACGGATAAAGCACCCGCTGATGGCAATAGAGCTACACCGCAAAACCAATCTTCAAAAAATATGTCAGAAGCAGCAAGACACCAAGCCATGCCGCAACCTGCTTTATTTGCGCCTAAGCCACAAAACAGAGGCCCTAACACTAATGCAGGACGTAATGCCAACCGTAATAATGGCGGCAATCGTGGCGGACATACTGGTGGTGGCGGACGCGGTCGTTAATTGATAAGGAAAAAGTCATGATGAAAAAACTTTATTTGTTAGTTTGTTTGGTGCTGCTTGCCTGTACTGGCGACGATGCTAAATACAAGGCGATTACAGGCTTTGAGGCAGATAAATACCTAGGTACTTGGTATGAAATCGCGCGACTAGACCATAGCTTTGAACGTGGACTGGATAAAGTGTATGCAGAATATAGCTTACGTGAAGATGGTGGCTTAAAAGTAGTGAATCATGGCTTTGACACCAAAAAGCAAAAGTGGAATGAAGCCATCGGCAAGGCATACTTCGTCGAAACACCAGATGTTGGGCGCTTAAAGGTCTCGTTCTTTGGTCCATTTTATGGGGCTTACACCATCGTCGAGCTTGATAAGCCAGGCTATCAATATGCGCTAGTGACTGGCGGAAAAGATTATCTTTGGATACTCTCTCGCACGCCGCAAATGTCTTACATTGTGAAACAGCAATTAATTGCCAAAGCCAAAGAACTAGGATTTGAAACGGATAAATTGATTTATCCAAATCAATAAAACGACACATGAGCAACAAAAAAAGCGCACTGGAAACTCCATTGCGCTTTTTTGTTAACCTCTTTTCCAGCCTTATTTGACTGGCGTTACCGCAAACCCAGCACCACGCAATCGACCCAATATACCGCCCTCACCCGCCAAGTGCGATGCGCCCACCGCGGCAAACACGGCTTTATCTTTTGCCTCTAACACCAAGCCCTCAGCCATCCCAGCATTACGTTCATCAATGAGTTTAACGCGCATATTTTCCCAAACGGCTTTTGGCAACATGCCGCCTGTAATTTTGTCGTCCAACTCGATAATTTTCTTCAAGTCGCCAGACTGATAAGCCTTGAGTAGCTTTTCGTAATCACGCTCTTTGTCTTTTTGACTGCGCTTTAGCACTGCACGCAGCATCACCATTTGGTCATCCATGCTCACCGCATCTAGCACTGAAAAATGCTCGCTAGTTTTTTCTAGGCCAATAATTTTCTTATCCTGTTCTTCCGCTTTCGCCATTAAGAGCTCATCCATGGAGTAAAGGGCTTTAGGCTTAGGCAAATCAAAAATCACTGCTAGAAGCCAAGGCTTCATGTGCATGGCAGCTTCGATATGCATGGAATGAAAATCAGCCAACTCACGCACCTGGTCAAATTCTTTCTCAGTGAGCAATTCAGCCACTGTGCCTTGCTTCATCATAAAAATCGAAGGATTACGCGGAGGTAAGGTTTCCATCATAAATGCTTCGGTTTTATTAAAAGCTTCAGTAATTTTGGGTGAAAACTCGGTCACGCGCTGGTCGTCTGTGTGCATAGTCCCAAGTAAATAGCTAACTTTACCGCCAGGTGCTTCTAGCTTCCAAAGCAGACCGTTATCAGCTGCCAGTGCGATTTGAGAGGCGGCAAAAAGAATAACCGCGATTGAGACTTTAGATAAAAATGAACGCACGGCTTAACCCTTCATCATGGAATGTAAAGATGAGACAAACGCCAGGCGTTCAGGTTCATTTTGGCAGATTAACGAGAACGGCGGAAAGGCTTACCTATTTCGAGCTTCTTACCTTTAACTGCCGCAGGTGATGGCGCTGGGCGTTTTTTGCTCGCCACTTGCACAGGGCGTGGCGGCGTTTTATCCAGCGGTTGCCATGCGGGAATCAAGCAATGTTTACCATTGCCAATCAAATCCGCACGCCCCATATTTTTAAGCGCCTCTCGTAAGAGTGGCCAATTTTTTGGGTCGTGGTAACGAATAAATGCTTTGTGCAAACGGCGCACGCCACCTGCTTTAGGAATAGGCACATCTTCGCTGTCATCCGTCACTTTACGTAATGGGTTTTTGCCAGAGTGATACATGGCCGTCGCCATCGCCATTGGCGTTGGCGTAAAGGTTTGCACTTGGTCTAACCTAAAGTCATACTTCTTAAGCCAAAGCGCAAGGTTAAGCATATCTTCATCGGTCGTGCCAGGATGCGCTGCGATGAAGTAAGGAATCAAATATTGTTGCTTGCCCGCCTCTTTTGAGAAGCGCTCAAACATCTCTTTAAACTTATCGTAAGCGCCCATGCCCGGCTTCATCATTTTAGAAAGCACGTTCTCTTCAGAATGCTCAGGCGCAATCTTCAAATAGCCGCCCACATGGTTTTGCACCAATTCTTTCACATACTCAGGTGAAGTCACCGCCAAATCGTAACGAAGCCCAGATCCCACTAGAATCTTTTTAATGCCCTTGAGATTACGCGCTTTGCGATAGAGCTGAATCAAGGCCGAATGGTCGGTATTGAGATTTTCACAAATGCCAGGATAAACGCATGAAAGCTTACGGCATGATTTCTCAATCTCTGGCGACTTACATGCCATGCGGTACATATTTGCAGTGGGGCCGCCAAGGTCTGAAATCACGCCAGTAAAGCCATCGACCTTATCGCGGATTTCTTCCACTTCTTTCAAAATACTTTCTTCAGAGCGACTTTGAATAATGCGACCTTCATGCTCGGTAATCGAACAGAAAGTACAGCCGCCAAAACAGCCTCGCATGATATTCACTGAGAAGCGAATCATCTCCCAGGCAGGGATTTTGGCATCACCATAAGCGGGATGCGGTCTACGTGCATATGGCAAATCGTAAACGTAATCCATCTCTTTGGTAGTCAGCGGAATCGGCGGCGCATTAAGCCAAACTTCGCGGTCACCGTGCTTTTGAATAAGCGCACGGGCATTGCCAGGGTTGGCTTCCAAATGCAGCACACGAGAAGCATGCGCATAGAGCACTGGGTCTTTTGCCACTTCTTCATAACTTGGCAAACGCACCACTTGAAAGGCACGATCTGCTTTAGGTTTGCGAAGGATTTGCACTGCTTGCGTGCCTTCAGGTAAAGCAGGCTTATCTTTTTTAGCCTCAGTCTCACAGCTAGTGCCTGCGCCCATTTTCATTTCATAAGGGTCAATAGGCGCTTCTACTTTGCCAGGACGGTCTAGATTGGTAGAAGCGACTTCTTGCCAACCTTCTGGGATTTTTTTACGTAAGAAAGCAGTGCCACGAATATCGGTAATGTCAGCGACATTTTCGCCTTTGCCCAAGCGATGGCTAAGTTCAATCAAAGCACGCTCTGCGTTACCATATAACAAAATATCAGCCTTAGAGTCCACCAGCACAGAACGTCTAACCTTGTCAGACCAATAATCATAATGCGCGATACGGCGCAAACTGGCTTCGATACTACCAATCACCAAAGGCACATCAGAAAAAGCTTCACGACAGCGTTGTGAATACACTAGCACCGCGCGGTCTGGGCGCTTGCCAGCGGCCGCATCTGGGGTATAAGCATCGTCAGAGCGAATCTTGCGGTCAGCGGTATAGCGGTTCACCATGCTATCCATATTGCCCGCAGTAATCCCAAAATAAAGATTTGGCTTACCCAATACTTTAAACGCTTCAGCATCCGACCAATCAGGCTGGGCAATAATCCCTACGCGAAAACCTTGCGACTCAAGCAAGCGGCCAACTAGCGCCATACCAAAGCTAGGATGGTCGATATACGCATCGCCAGTGACCAAAATAATGTCGCAACTATCCCAACCCAAATCATCCATCTCTTCACGAGACATCGGCAACATTTTGGACGTGCCAAAGCGCTTAGCCCAATAAGGACGGTACTGAGTGATAGGTTTTACGGTGGGAATCGTGTTGATTTGCATAAGTTGAGTATTTTACTCTGGAATGCCTAATTTATAAAATCTAATGCGTGTTAGTGCTAGTTATACGAACAACGTTCGCCAAATCATCCCAATTACCGTCTGGCTTTGGCGCATATCGGCTAATATCCATTCGCGTGGTAGCAAACTGACCTTCGTACCACAGCGGCACATAAGGCAATTTCTGATGAATAAGGTTGGTGGCGGCTTTCCAATCTTGCTTAGCTAATAAGGCATCTAGCTGGCCATCGCTAAAACGACCACGGTTAAAACCCTTAGGCGGCGCGTTATCTGAGCCAAACGCTTTTGCGTAGATGTCAGGGGTATTGATACCCACCCAAGTGAGCCCAAATAATTGAAAGTGCCCTTGTTTAACATCTTCAAAAAATGTGCCCCAATCTAAACTTTTAATCTCAAGCGCAATGCCCGCCTCAGCCATTTGTGCTTGCATAATGGTGGCGAGACGCACACGCTGGGCATCGGTAGATGTTTTATAAACAAGGTGAAGCGGCAACTCCACGCCTGCCTCTTTTAAAAGCTGTTTAGATAGCGCTGGGTTGTATGCGTAAGGCTCAAGGTTTGTATTCCCAGCCCAATGCTCAGGTGGCAAGATTGCCCCTGCCTCACGCGTAACACCGACTAAAGCTTGCTTGATAATCTCTGGACGATTAATCGCATGGGCAATCGCATGTCGCACTTTAAGATTCGCCAGCGTTTTATCTTGTAGATTAAAACCTAGGTAAGAAAAGTTGGCGCCATTGCTTTCAGTCACTTTGATATTGGGCTGTGTTTTTAAATAACGCACCAACTCCGGTGGCAAATCACCTTGCAGAATATCCACTTCACCACGCATGAGCTTAAGGATACGCACAGTGGGGTCTTTTACTTCTAGCAAGGTAATGATTTGACTATCGCTCACGCGCTTTAATTGGAGCGTATTTGTCCAACTTACAAATGCTAGCACCCCACTCCCTAATGGGTGATGGCTAAAATCACGCCCTTTTGTAATTTGAATCTCCGGCAATATACCGATGATAAGTTTGGATGGGAAAGCACTATCAGCAGCTTTTAAATAAAAATCTAAGGCATTGTCATCTAGGCTTTGTATGCGGCTGACATTGGCAAACTCGGCAGAAAGCGGTGAATCTTTGAGCGCTAATAAAGACTCATAAGTCGCTTGTACATCTTTGGCTGTTAATTGAGTACCATCATGAAAAGTACGTCCTGTTTTGCCTAAGCTAAAACGATAATGAGTAGGACTGATTATTTGCCAAGTCGCTAAATCAGCGATGGGTTTTGAGCCCGCATCAAAACCAACCAATGAACGATATAGCAAGCGATTAACACGCGCAGAAGCGGCATCGGTAGCATAGCGCGGGTCTAGATTAATCGGTGTCTGTGCGACTGCAAAACGAATGTCTTGTCGTTGATTTGCTTCTTGCTGATGACAAGCCGTTAGGCTAATGAGCAAACAAAAGAAGCAACAAACAAATTTAAACATGCCGTCGTTTAGCGCTCAAACAAAGCGATAGACTCGACATGCGAAGTGTGTGGGAACATATTAATCACACCAGCGGCGACCATACGATAGCCTTTTTCATTCACCAAAATACCCGCATCGCGCGCCAAAGTAGCTGGGTTACAAGACACATACACCATGCGCTCTGGACCAAAGCTAGCATCATTAGGCAAAGCGCTAACCAAAGCCATTGCACCATCGCGTGGCGGATCAATCAGCCATTTATCAAAATGACCCAAGCCTTGTAATAATTCAGGCGTCATATCGAATAAATCCGCTTCGGTAAACTCCACTTGGTCAGCAAGACCATTTAACGCTGCACTTTCACGCGCACGTTTAACTAAGACTTCCAAACCCTCCATACCCAATACAGTTGCGCCAGAGCGCGCAATCGGTAAAGTAAAATTACCCAAACCGCAAAAGAAGTCAGCAATTTTTTCGCCCGCTTGTGGTGATAGCAACTGCATTGCGCGGCGCAACATCACTTGATTAATATGCGGATTGACCTGCGTGAACTCAGTAGGGTTAAACGGATAAGTTAAATCGAACTCAGGCAATGAATAGCTGAGCTTGGCGCCATCTAATGGATAGAAAGGCTGAACCGTATCTAGTCCTTTGGTTTGTGTCCACACTTGCACATCGAACTCATCAGCAAAGGCCCTAAACAATGCTTCGTCTTTAGCGTTTGGCGTTTCCATCACACGGAAAACCAACACGATCGCGTGCTCACCCACCGCCAACTCAATCTGCGGGATGGCATCACGAATACTCATTTGCACAATCATTTCTTGTAGCGGTGTAATCAATGCAGAAATTCGTGGTGGCAAGACTTCACAGCTATTCATGTCCGCCACAAAAGGCGTGGACTTTTCATTAAAGCCAACCAATACGCGGTCTTTTTTAGCGACATATTTCACGCGTAAACGCGCTTTGTGGCGATAGCCCCAAGCTGGGCCATAAATTGGTGGCAAAAGACTTTCGGGCTTTACTTTGCCAATGTGGCGCAAATCGTTTTCCAGCAAGCGTTGCTTAGCTGCCACTTGCGCTGAAAAATCCAAATGTTGAAGCGCACAACCACCACACATGCCAAAGTGAGAGCATTTCGGGGTGACACGCAAATTTGAGGCTTTTAATACTGACTTAGTTTCGGCGAACTCATAACTAGATTTAATACGTGTTGATTGATAAGTCACGACTTCATTAGGTAAAGCACCGCGAATAAAAATCGCTTTACCATCCACATGGGCAACACCGCGACCCTCTTGGTCTAAAGATTCAATGCGGGCAGTACCAATAGGATTTTCAGATTTGAATTTTTTACGAGAACGCATAACAAATATATTTCACTACTTAAAAGAAGAATAAAAAACTTAAGGCTTCCAAGCCGCCATAAACTCTTGCCAGTGAGGCGCAGGGTCTGCATTTAAGGTGTCGCGCACCAAGGTAATCTCACGCTCATAAGCCGCTTGGTTGAGCTGACCACGCATCAATTGAAAGCGCAAATACACCAGATAGGTATTCACCACATCCGTTTCGCAGTAGTTTCTTATCGCTTCAATTTCGCCATTTTGATAGGCATCCCACACCTTGCTACCATCCATGCCGAGCTTGCCTGGAAAGCCACATAACTGCGCCATATCATCCAAAGGCGCATTGGCTCGACCTTGATACATCGCGAGCAAATCCATTAAATCGGTATGGCGTGAATGGTAACGGCTGATGTAGTTATTCCACTTAAACTCTTTATCATCCTCACCCATATCCCAATAACGCGGCGCTTGAACACCATGAACCAAGCCACGATAGTGCAAAACAGGGAAATCGAAACCACCGCCATTCCAAGAAACAACATTAGGCGTGTATTTTTCAATCCCATCAAAAAAACGTTGAATCAGCTGTCCTTCAGGTTCGCCTGGCGCACCTAATGACCAAACTTTAAAGTTATCGCCCTCGCGCAAGACGCAAGAAATCGCCACCACACGGTGTTGATGTAAAGGCAAAAACTCACTGCCGTTATGCTGACGACGCTGATGAAAAGCAATCTTTGCCACATCATCAGCAGACGTTTTAGCAGGCAAGCCAAGCAAGCCTTTTAAGCCATCCGTATCAGGAATGGTTTCAATGTCAAAGACTAAGGTTGGAATCATGACGGGAATACGCCAGTGGATAAATAACGGTCGCCACGGTCGCACACAATAGAAACAATGACTGCGTTTTCAACTTGTTTAGATAACTGAAGTGCCGCATACAAACCACCACCAGATGAAATGCCTGCAAAGATGCCTTCTTCAGCCGCTAAACGCCTTGTGGTTTTTTCAGCATTGGCTTGGCTTACATAAATCAACTCATCGACATTTTTGGCGTTGTAAATCGTTGGCAAATACTCTTCAGGCCATTTACGAATACCTGGGATTTGCGCCCCTTCTTCAGGCTGAACGCCGATAATTTTGATATTTGGATTTTGTTCTTTTAAGAAACGGGAAGTACCCATAATGGTTCCCGTGGTGCCCATGCTGGCAACAAAGTGCGTGACCTTGCCTTCTGTATCACGCCAAATCTCAGGGCCGGTGCCTTCATAATGGGCTAATGGATTATCTGGATTACCGAATTGGTCGAGCACAATACCCTCGCCTTCGGCTTGCAGTTTCATCGCCACATCACGCGCCAACTCCATACTGCCATCTTTAGGCGTCAGCAATAATTCTGCACCAAACGCCTTCATGGTTTGACGACGCTCTATACTTTGGTTTTCCGGCATCACTAACAGCATTTTGTAGCCCTTCATCGCTGCAGCCATTGCCAAAGCAATGCCAGTATTACCTGAAGTAGCTTCGATTAACGTGTCGCCAGGCTTGATATCGCCGCGCGCTTCAGCGCGTGTAATCATCGAAAGCGCTGGACGATCTTTAACAGAGCCCGCAGGATTGTTGCCTTCAAGCTTCACCAAAATGGTATTGCTGGTATTGCCTGGGATGCGTTTCAACTTCACCAAAGGCGTATTGCCGACAAAATCTTCTAAATATTTATACATAGTCGTTTCTTTTAAATGCGTGTTTTAGCCAACAACAAGGCATAAGCGGCAAAGCTCACAAAGCCAATCAATGCAAGCTGAGGAATACTTAATCCTAAAAAAGTCCAATCAATCGTAGCGCAATCTCCCGTGCCTCGAAATACCAAGGTAAGCGCTTTTTTAAGTGGAAAATTATCGAACATATAATCAAACCCCACACCGCAGTCCACCAACATCTCATCTTTATGGACTTGCAACCACCAATGACGAATCGCTACGCCTGCACCACCAATAGCGGTGAGCGTTTGCAGCAAAGCATAAAGCTTTACCCAAGCTGGCTTTTGTGAGTGATGTATCGCGGCGATTAAAAACAAAACACCCAAGCTCATAAACACGATGCGCTGAGAAATACATAAGGGGCAAGGCTCTAATTGATAAGTCGTCTGTATCCATAACGCCAATGCAACCAAGCCGAAGCTCGCCAAAAAACCAACAAAATAGGCTAAACGACTCGCTAAAAATTTATTCAACATTTGAGACTGAATCTCCACGTTATAATGAACGATAAGAATTAGCATAGATTGTAACGGATAAACCCATATGTTAGACAGCAGAGACGGCGCAAATACCCCACACATCATGAGCGTGAGCGAACTTAATCGCTTAGCAAAAGAGGTGCTGGAGCAGAGCTTTCCTCTATTTTGGGTTTCAGGCGAAATCTCTAACTTAACGCGCGCAGCTTCTGGGCATTGGTACTTTTCACTCAAGGATGCTGGCGCACAAGTAAGTTGCGTGATGTTTCGTGGTCGCAATAGCTATTTAGATTGGGTCCCAAAAGAAGGCGACAAAGTTGAAGCGAGAGCGCTAGTAACACTCTATGAAGCACGCGGTAGCTTTCAGCTCACGATTGAATTTCTTCAACGTGCGGGTGCCGGCGCATTATTTGAAGCCTTTGAAAAACTCAAAGCAAAACTTCAGCAAGAAGGTCTTTTCGACCCTGCTTTTAAACAGGCAATTCCTGCGCACCCCAAGCAAATCGGGATTGTGACATCAGCAGATGCTGCAGCATTGCATGACGTACTCACCACGTTAAGACGCCGTATGCCTAGCATACCGGTTGTAATTTACCCAACACCAGTCCAAGGCAAAGGTGCCGCTGTGCAAATTGCCAAGGCAATCAATAACGCACACGAGCGAAATGAGTGCGATGTACTGATTATTTGCCGCGGCGGTGGCAGCATGGAAGATTTATGGCAGTTCAATGAAGAAGTTGTCGCGCGCGCTATTGCTAATTGCCGCATCCCCACTATTAGCGGCGTAGGGCACGAAACTGACTTTACCATTTGCGACTTTGTAGCTGATACCCGCGCTGCAACACCAACAGCAGCGGCAGAGCTTGCATCTCCATCAAGAGAATCACTATTAAACAAACTTAAACAACTAGGCTTGCAGCTCAACAGAAATAGCATGGATGGCCTCATGCAACGCGCACAAATGTTAGATTATTTAGCGCGTCGTCTAGTTTCTCCAGCACAACAAATCGATCAACAAAAACAACAACTAACGCAACTGAGTCACAGATTAAGTTTAAGCATCAAACAACAATTGCAACGCCAACAAAACAATCTCAATCAAATTGAGCAAAACTTACACCACCTCAACCCTCAAGCCGTTTTGACGCGAGGCTATGCTTTTGCGCAAAACAAGGATGGTCAAATCATTAACAACAGCGCTCAAATCAAGGCCGGTGATCCAATCAATCTTACCTTTGGTGTTGGCGAAGCTGAGGTTGTGGTCTCAAAAACGTCATAAAATAATATTCCATCGAGAGCTATTGTCATTCTGCTATTGGTTTAGCGCTTAACTTGATTGATAATACTATTTTGTGTCCTAAAGCTGATTGTTAATGTCATCATCCTCTGGCAATAAAACTAAACTTTCTGCATTAACCCTAGCCGCACTCGGTGTTGTGTTTGGCGATATCGGCACTAGCCCACTCTACACAATGAAAGAAGTTTTTTCTGTAGGCACACATCCCGTCCCACTGAATGAAGCCAATATGTTTGGCATTTTATCGCTCATTGTTTGGGCGCTCATCATGGTAGTTTCAGTTAAATATGTCGCCTTTATTATGCGTGCGGACAACCGCGGCGAAGGTGGGATTATGGCCTTGCTGGCACTTGCGACGCGCCATGCGAGTGGCGATAAGAAAATGCAACACACCATTATGCTTTTAGGTATTTTGGGGGCCTGTATGTTCTACGCCGACGGCATGATTACCCCAGCGATTTCAGTGCTTTCAGCCGTTGAGGGGCTTGAAGTTGCTGCGCCAGGGCTTCATACGCTAATTATTCCAATCACAATGATTGTAATCATTGGACTATTTTGGGCGCAAAGCAAAGGCACCGCGCTTGTTGGGGCTTTCTTCGGCCCCATTATGTTGCTTTGGTTTGGCACGTTAGCCGTCCTTGGTATTAATAGCATTGCACAATACCCAACTATTTTGCAGGCGCTTAACCCCTATTATGCCTTTCAATTCCTGCACTCAACGCCATGGGTAGCCTTTGTAGCATTAGGCGCAGTGGTACTTGCGGTTACGGGCGCTGAAGCCTTATATGCAGATATGGGACACTTTGGACGCTTTCCAATTAGGCTAGCTTGGTTTGGCTTTGTATTGCCATCACTCATTCTCAATTACTTTGGTCAAGGCGCACTTATCCTTTCAAACCACGAAACAGTAGAAAACCCTTTTTATCTACTTGCGCCTGAATGGAGTTTGTTCCCGTTGATTATATTGGCGACATTAGCCGCAGTCATTGCCTCCCAAGCTGTGATAACTGGCGCATTTTCAGTGTCACGCCAAGCCTTACAATTGGGCTATTTACCGCGCATGCACGTTGAGCACACTTCAGAAAGCCATGAAGGGCAAGTCTATATGCCACGTGTTAATTGGGGCTTAATGTTAGCGATTATGGTTTTAGTTCTTGGCTTTAAATCATCCGGTAATCTCGCGGCTGCTTATGGCATCGCTGTGACTGGCGACATGGTGATTACCTCACTACTCGCAGGAATCGTATTCCATCATATGTGGGGCTGGGGCAAATTAAGAACGGGCGCATTAATTCTCACGTTCCTAACAGTTGATGTTTCATTCTTTACAGCTAACGTACTTAAAATCCCTGATGGCGGCTGGGTGCCTCTCGTTATAGGCATCTTCATTTTCACGCTGATGGTGACATGGAAAACTGGACGTTCATTACTTTACGCAAATCTTAAAAACGATGCGATGGAGCTAACTCCATTCATTGAAGCAATTGGGCAACACCCCCCTGCACGAGTCCCAGGCACTGCCTTATTTATGACACCCAATCCAGATGGCGTGCCTCATGCCATGCTGCACAACCTAAAACATAATAAAGTCTTGCATGAAAAAGTAGTGATTCTCACTGTGCGATTCTCAGATTTCCCTCACACACCTAAAGAAGATTTAGTGTTGGTAGAGAAACTTCCGCATGAGTTTTATAAAGTGACAGTGAATTACGGTTTTAAAGATGAACCTGACTTACCACGCGACTTAGAACTATGCGCGGCACAAGGCTTAGAACTAGACCCAATGGACACTTCATTCTTCGTAGGCAAAGAAATTTTGATTGCTTGCGAAAGCCCAGATATGGCCTTCTGGCGTAAGAAGATCTTTATCGGTCTATTTAGATCTGCGGAAACAATTACCAACCAATTCAAACTTCCGCCTAACCGAGTTGTTGAACTTGGTTCACAGGTCAGCTTCTAACAACTAAAGACTAATAAACTTCCAAATGAAACGCTTAAGCAATAAATTTATATTTTTTTTACTCGCTGCTTTTATCACCAGCCAATTAGTAGGTTGTGCAACAACCACTAACAAAGGTGCAGTAGGTGTAGAACGCAGTCAATTTATGATGCTTTCTAGCAAGCAAGTGGAGAGCATGTCTTTGGCGAGCTATTCTCAAACACTCAAAACGGCTAACGACAAAAAAATGCTTAACACTGACCCTGTTGTGTTGGCGCGTGTTCGCGCGATTTCCGACCGCCTCATCAAGCAAACACCTGTCTTTCGTACAGATGCAGCCAATTGGAAATGGGAAGTGAACGTTGAAAAGAACGACCAAGTAAACGCTTATTGCATGCCTGGTGGAAAAATCATGGTATTTACTGGGCTGATTGATAAGCTACAAGTAACGGATGACGAACTAGCGGCAGTGATTGGCCACGAAATTAGTCATGCGCTTCGTGAACATGGTCGCGAGCGTATGTCACTCGCCTATGCCCAACAAGGTGGTTTAGCCTTGCTAGCAGCCGTGATTGGCTCTAAGAAAAATGCAGCAACTGGTTTAGCTTTAGGTGGTGCAGCGATGGGCACACAACTCTTTTTTGCACTTCCAAACTCTCGCACACAAGAAACAGAAGCAGACCGTATGGGCCTAGAGCTAAGCGCTCGTGCTGGTTACAATCCAAATGCGGCGATTAGCCTTTGGACTAAAATGGCGCAATCTGGCGGTAAAAAGCCTGCTGAGTTTTTAAGCGACCACCCTTCTGACAAAACACGTATCAATGACTTATCTAAGCTTATTCCAACGGTGATGCCGCTTTACGAACAAGCAAAAATGAGCAAATAAGCGCATTACCTGCTTCAAACTAATAGAATCAGGTAAAATGCCGCACTGACATTTTTCACCCCTATTTATTTTTAGACTATTTTTCAGTATCGGAATTATTCATGAGCCAACTGCAAACCATCATTGAAGACGCTTTTGAGCGTCGCGCCGACATTAACCCAAGCAATGCAACAGCAGAGCTTAAAGAAGCGATTGCTAGCGTATTAGCTGACTTAGACGCAGGTAAATTACGCGTCGCTTCACGCAAGGGTGACAGCCAAGAATGGGAAACACACCAATGGCTCAAAAAAGCGGTATTACTTTCATTCCGCTTACAAGACAACGTACTAATGGATGGCGGTTGCACTCAATACTTCGACAAAGTGCCTCCAAAATTCGCTGACTACACGGAAGAAGACTTTAAAGCTGGCGGCTTCCGCGTGGTACCAAATGCCATCGTTCGTCGCGGTTCATTCATTGGTAAAAATGCAGTATTGATGCCTTCATACGTTAACATCGGCGCTTATGTCGGTGAAGGTACGATGGTGGACACATGGGCAACGGTTGGTTCATGCGCGCAAATCGGTAAAAACGTGCACTTATCAGGTGGCGTAGGCATTGGTGGCGTATTAGAGCCTGTTCAAGCGGGCCCAACAATCATTGGCGACAACTGCTTTATTGGCGCACGTTCTGAAGTGGTTGAAGGCGTTGTGGTTGAAGACAATTGCGTGATTTCAATGGGCGTTTATATTGGTCAATCAACAAAAATCTATGACCGCGAAACAGGTTCAGTGACTTACGGCCGCGTTCCAAAAGGTTCAGTAGTTGTATCAGGCAACTTGCCATCAAAAGATGGCAGCTACAGCCTTTACTGTGCAGTCATCGTGAAAAAAGTAGATGAAAAGACATTAGGCAAAGTCGGCATTAACGAATTGTTGCGCGGCATTTAATTCATCTTAGCCCGATGCTCAAACAGCCCCTTAGTGGGCTGTTTTGCTTTATAGCCCTGCTTTTACTGTTAAAATATCCCACATGAAACTTTACGGCATCCCAAATTGCAATACCGTTAAAAAAGCCCGCACTTGGCTTGATGAGAATGGTATCGCTTATGAATTTCATGACTTTAAAAAACAAGGCATAGATAAAGTCACGATTCAAACATGGCTCACACAATCGCCTTGGGATAAATTAGTGAATCGTGCGGGTATGACATGGCGTAATTTAAGCGATGCAGAAAAAGCGGCTGTCACAGATAACGCAAGCGCTACCGAACTAATGATGGCAAAGACTTCAGTGATAAAGCGCCCTTTATTAATCAAAGATGGCGCCCTGCTGGCTTTAGGCTTTGATGAAGCCAAATACCAACAACTCTTAAACCCTTAAAACTAAGCCCCTTCAATTAACCCATTAAAAGTTATCTATATGAGCAAAACGCTAGATTTAGCTAAAGACTTAATTTCACGACAATCGAACACCCCGCTAGACGCTGGGTGCCAAGAGTTGATGATTAGCCGTTTGGAGCCTTTAGGTTTCAACATTGAGCGCATGCGCTTTGGCGATGTAGATAACTTTTACGCACGTCGCGGCACTACTGGCCCACTGCTTGTATTTGCAGGCCATACTGACGTTGTGCCTACAGGCCCTGTAGATAAATGGCATACACCGCCTTTTGAGCCCACGATTAAAGATGGCATGCTGTATGGCCGTGGGGCAGCGGATATGAAAACCTCATGTGCTGCGTTTATTACCGCCATTGAAGATTTTGTTGCGGCACACCCCAACCATCAAGGCTCAATCGGATTGCTAATTACTTCAGATGAAGAAGGCATAGCAGTTGATGGCACAGTGAAAGTGGTTGAAGCGCTCAAAGCACGTGGCGAACATTTTGATTACTGCATCGTTGGCGAGCCAACATCCAACAAAGTGGTGGGCGACATGATTAAAAATGGTCGTCGAGGCTCCCTTTCAGGAAAATTAGTGGTGAAAGGTGTGCAAGGCCATATCGCCTATCCACACTTAGTGAAAAACCCTATTCACATGGTCGCCCCAGCGATTAAAGACATGGTCGACACCGTATGGGATAAGGGTAACGAATACTTCCCACCAACCTCATGGCAAATTTCCAACATGAACGGCGGTACTGGCGCGACCAACGTGGTGCCTGGCGAAGTAGAAATCTTGTTTAACTTCCGTTTTTCAACCGCTAGTACAGAGCAAAACTTAAAAGATCGGGTTTATGCCATTTTGGATAAACATGAACTTAATTACGACTTGGACTGGGAATACTCCCCGCCTTACATCACGCCACGTGGCAATTTGGTAGAGGCGATTTCTGAAGCCATTCAAAAATGCTATGGTGTGAGCCCTGAGCTATCGACTACTGGCGGAACATCAGATGGTCGTTTTATCGCTGACATTTGCAAACAAGTGATTGAGTTTGGCCCGCTTAACGCAACCATTCACAAACTTAACGAATGTGTCGCGGTGGCTGATATTGAGCCACTCAAAGACACATATCGCATAACGCTTGAAAAGTTGTTGTTAGTTTAAGCTTACTCAAATAAACCATGGAACTGATTATTATCTTCATTATTGCTGGCAGCCTGATATGGCTCCTATCAAGCGCAACAAAACCAAACAAAAAATCGAAAGACCAACATGACGCCTAATCACATCACCGAAGCATTACTCACTATTCGCGATTGGGTGCGTTTTAGCATGAGCCGCTTAGAAGAAACGGAAGTGTTTTTTGGTCACGGCACCGACAATGCCTATGACGAAAGCGTATGGCTAGTCATGAGCGCATTGCATTTGCCTTTAGATACCCTGGATAACTTCTTGGATGCGCGTGTGACCAGAGATGAAGCCAAGCATCTAGCGCATCTGATTGAACGCCGCGTGACAGACCGTACTCCAACCGCTTACCTGCTACGCGAAGCATGGTTAAGAGGCTTTAAGTTTTACGTGGATGAGCGCGTGATTGTGCCACGTTCGTTTATTGCTGAATTGCTTGAGAATGGCTTACACCCTTGGATTGAGTATCAAGAAATGGTGGAAAGTGCCGCAGATATTTGCACAGGCAGTGGCTGCTTAGGCGTATTACTAGCGCACGCTTTTCCAAATGCTACTGTGGATGTGGTGGATATTTCGCCTGATGCGATTGCTGTATCTAATATCAACATCAAAAACTACGGCTTAGAAGAGCAAATTACTACCATTCAATCTGACATGTTCACAGCACTTGCTGGCAAAGCTTATGATTTGATTATCAGCAATCCACCTTACGTGGATGCCCCATCTATGGCATTGCTACCAAAAGAATATCGCAATGAACCACAAATCGCGCTTGGAAGTGGCACGGATGGTTTAGACCATACCCATACTTTATTAAACGAAGCTGGAAAATATCTGAATGATGGCGGTTTGTTGATTGTTGAAATCGGTCACAACCGCGATGCCTTACTTGATGCCTACCCTGATGTGCCATTCACATGGCTAGAAGTGGAATCGGGCAATCAGTTCGTTTTCTTACTCACAAAAGAACAATTGCCCGCTTAAATCCTAATAATCCAGGATTCAAAACTTAGGGTTTTTGACGCTTAGGTGGCTTATCACCAGCCTTAACCACATCCGCACCTTGTCGAATACGACGATTAGCCGGCTTCTTAGGTGCTGAAGATTTACCGCGTGTATTGCGCTTATCTCTAGCAAAATCTGCTCTATCCAACTTCTCTTTGTCCGTTGCCGCACGCTCTGAAGCTTTTTTATCAACGGAATTAGTACCGCGACTCTTACGTTGGGTACCCGTCAAAGTTTCCGCCAAGCTTGGTGGTGCATTACGCTCATAATAACTTTGACGCTCACTCTTATTGCGCTCACCAGCGGCAATACGTTCACGTGCCTCGCGTTTGGGCTTAGGTGTAAATGCAGTGCCCAGCTTATCTTTTTCACGGGTTGTGAGTTGGCGCATAGGGCCACTAGGCGTTGGCAAACCAGCCCACTCCAATAAACCTACAACTTCTTTGGGAGATAACTCTAACATCATGCCGCGCTTCAAGCGTGGTGGTAAATTTACTGGGCCAAAACGCACGCGCATCAAACGGCTCACTGGCGCTAAAAACGCCTCAAACAAACGGCGCACTTCGCGATTACGGCCTTCAGTTAATACAACTTGATACCAGTGATTAGAGCCTTCGCCACCTTGCGGGTTGATGATATCAAAATTTGCAGGGCCATCATCAAGCTCAATACCAACACGCAACTGCGCTAATTGCTCATCCGTGAGTTCACCAAAAATACGCACAGCGTATTCACGCTCAACGCCATAACGGGGATGCATAAAATGATTGGCAAGCTCACCCGATGTCGTAAAAATCAGCAGTCCAGAAGTATTAATATCCAAACGACCAATCGCAATCCATTTAGCGCCACGCACTTTAGGAAGCTTATCAAACACACTAGCACGACCTTCGGGGTCGTCCTGACTCACAATTTCACCCTCTGGCTTGTGGTAAATCAGCACCTTCGGCAATTCAGGCTCGAATGGCAAACGCACTGGTCGGCTATCTACACGGACAATGTCATTCTCTGTCACACCAGCACCTTGTGTGGCCACTTGTCCGTTAATCGTCACGCGACCACTCGCAATCAAGGCTTCCATATCACGGCGCGAACCTAAGCCAGCTAAAGCTAATAGCTTGTGCAAACGCTGCGTTGGTAATGCGGGTGCATCAGGATCTTGTGCGATAGGCGTGAAATTAGTCGTTGGGCGCTTAATGGTGCGCTGCGGGTCACGCTGTTGTTTAAAAGGACGAGCCATGTTGGATATTTCGATAATTGAATAGTGCTAATTTTACCGCAGATTGCCTAGCTAAATATTTTAATTGGCTGGAGACTCGCCGTTATCAAGAAAATCAACTTGTGCTGTTGCAGTCTCAACAATAGGCTGTTCCTCGGCAAAAGGTTGCTCAATGAAGGTTTCCATTGCTGGCAAATCAGCTAAAGATTTAAGATTAAGGTCATCTAAAAAGGTTTTAGTCGTTGCGTACAGGGATGGACGGCCAGGCACGTCACGCTGGCCCACTACATCAATCCAATCGCGCTCTTGCAATTGACGGATGGTGTTAGGGTTCACAGCCACGCCACGAAGCTCTTCAATGTCCCCGCGCGTAACAGGCTGACGGTAAGCAATAATGGCTAATGTTTCCATAGCAGCACGCGAATAGCGTTGTGGACGATCTGGATTCAGGCGGGACAAATATGGCGCCAACTCAGGTAGCGCTTGGAAGCGCCAACCGCTGGCTACCTGCACTAACTCCATGCTGTTAGGATTACGCGACTGCCAATCCTGCTTAAGTTCATCAAGCAACATACGCAAGGTTGCTCGCTCAATTCGCTCAGAAAATAAGCGCAACATATCGTCTAAAGATAAGGGATTAGGGCTCGTCAGTAGAGCAGCCTCTAATATCACTTTCATCTGAGATACATTATTGGATTCCATCATTAGCTTTGATTGATTTTCAAGTAAATAGGTGTAAAAGCCGCTTGCTGTGTAATCTTCACCAAGCCCTCACGCGCCAATTCCAATATTGCTAAGAAGCATACGACCAACTTAGGAGTCCCATCCGTTTCAATATCAAAAAGTGCTGAGAACTCCATCATATTTTGCTCTTTTAATTTGCGCAAAATCTGGCTCATATGTTCGCGCACGGAAAGCTCTGACTTTCCCACTTTATGATGCACAAAATGGCTTGCTCGCTTCAATACATTTTGCCAAGCGGCCATTAAGTCTTCCATAGAGACTTGCGCGGCTTGCACCTCAACGATTTTTTCAAAATAGGCATTGGCCACCATCAAATCGAGACCAACTTGCGGCAACTCATCGAGCTTTTGCGCGGCCAACTTAATGGCTTCATACTCCATTAATCGACGTACCAATTCAGCACGTGGGTCATCTTCTGACTCGACTTCTGTTGGCTTAGGTAACAACATGCGGGACTTAATCTCAATCAACATCGCTGACATCAATAAATAATCAGCCGCCAATTCCAATTTAATCGCCTGCATTTTCTCAACATAACCCATGTATTGGCGCGTTAATTCTGCCATTGGGATATCGAGAATATCGAGGTTGTGTTTACGAATGAGATAGAGCAGTAAGTCTAGCGGCCCTTCAAAAGCCTCTAGATAAACTTCTAATGCATCGGGGGGAATATACAAATCATGAGGAAGCGACGTAATCGCCTCCCCATGTAAACGTGGTTCAAGATGACTTTTAGGTTCTGTAACGAGCACTGTCACGAATTAAGAGTAACTTAAACCCATGACTTCGCGAACTTCGCGCATAGTTTCACGCGCCATTTTACGAGCACGCTCGCAGCCTTCAGCCACAACGTTTTTAATCAACATTGGGTCTTCGGCATATTGTGCGGCGCGCTCTTGAATAGGCTTCAACTCTTCTAAAACACTTTCGATCACTGGGCCTTTACATGCGATACATCCGATACCCGCTGTACGGCAACCTTGTTGCACCCAAGCCTTAGTTTCATCGCTTGAATAGACTTCATGCAATTGCCACACAGGACATTTATCCGGGTCGCCCACATCGGTCAAACGAATACGCGCTGGGTCAGTTGGCATGGTCTTAATTTTCTTCGCCACCATGTCTGGTGACTCACGCATTGAAATCGTGTTGTTATAAGACTTAGACATCTTTTGACCATCTAAGCCAGGCATTTTCGAAGCTGGCGTAAGCTTATATTCTGGCTCAACCAAAATCATTTTACCGCCACCCTCGAGGTAGCCTAACAAACGCTCACGGTCACCCAAACTTAAGCCTTGTTGCTCTTCAATCATTGCGCGAGCAGACTCAAGCGCCTCGTCATCACCGCTTTCTTGATAACGGTTACGCAGCTCTTCATACAATCCACCACGTTTGCTACCAAGCTTTTTAATCGCTGCTTCTGCTTTTTCTTCAAAGCCTTTTTCACGACCGTAAATGTGATTAAAACGACGCGCGATTTCACGTGTAAATTCGATATGCGGAATTTGATCTTCACCCACTGGTACTTGGGTTGCCTTGTAAATCAAGATATCCGCGCTTTGTAGCAATGGATAACCCAAGAAGCCGTAAGTGGATAAGTCTTTTTGTGCGAGTTTTTCTTGTTGATCTTTATATGTTGGCACACGTTCCAACCAACCAAGTGGCGTAATCATCGAAAGCAAAGTATGAAGCTCAGCATGCTCAGGCACTTTGGATTGAATAAAAATGGTGGCTTTCGCAGGATCTACACCCGCGGCAATCCAATCAATCACCATTTCCCAAACGCTTTCTTCGATAATCTCAGGAGTGTCGTAATGGGTCGTCAGCGCATGCCAATCAGCCACGAAAAACAAGCATTCATGCTCATGCTGGAGTTTCACCCAGTTTTTCAAGACCCCGTGATAATGCCCAAGATGCAAGCTTCCCGTAGGACGCATGCCCGATAAAACGCGCTCAACTGCCATAGTGATAAATAACCATAAATAAAGATGAATCTATTATACGAAAAGGCGCGCAATCACGCCCGAAAAATTAAAAAATGAACTGAATAATCTGGATGACCGCATCAATAAACGGCTCCATAATGCGACCTAAAATGCCTGTCACAAGCAAAACAATCAAAATAATGAAGCCATAGCGTTCGATTTGCGCATATTTATATGCCAAGTGATTTGGCAACAAACTCACCGCAATTCGTCCGCCATCTAGCGGTGGTAATGGCAGTAAATTTAACACCATCAAGACCACATTAATCATCACGCCCGCTTGCCCCATCAGCGCCATTGGCTCTGAATAAACACTAGGATATACCACTGACAACTTAATCATCAGCGCCCAAAACAAAGCCATCACAAAATTAGAAGCTGGGCCAGCCGCAGCAACCCACAACATATCTCGTTTAGGGTTGCGTAAACGCGAAAAATCAACTGGCACAGGCTTGGCCCAACCAAACAAAATACCACCAACGAGCAAAGTCAATGCAGGCAATAAAATGGTGCCAATGGGATCAATATGTTTAAGTGGATTTAAGGTGATGCGCCCTGCTCTATCAGCAGTCATATCACCAAAGTAACGAGCCGCGAAACCATGCGCCGCCTCATGCACAGTAATCGCAAAAATAACTGGTAGTGCATAAACCGCTATCTTCTGTATGTAAGTTAATTCCATGTTCTATCCTTTAATCAATAACAATTAATCGTCTAAACCAAACGGCGCCAAATCACCTGCACCGCGCCTAATCAATTGCGGCTCATCTGTAGTCAGATCAATCACCGTAGTCGGCAATGCTGAGCAGGCTCCAGCATCAATGACCAAATCAAGCTGATGCTCTAAACGGTCACGAATTTCCCAAGCCTCATTAAGTGGCTCAGCCTCATCTTTTAAAGACAAGGTCATGCTCAACAATGGCTGATTTAGTTCTGCCAACAAAGCCTGCGTCACAGCGTGCTCAGGCACTCTCAAGCCCAACGTGCTTCGTTTAGGATGTTGCAATCGACGCGGCACTTCGCGCGTGGCTTTTAGCACAAATGTGTATTGACCTGGCGTGTTCGCTTTCAATAAACGAAATTGCACATTATCGACCTGCGCGTATGTCGCAAGCTCAGCCAAGTTGCGACACACCAAAGTAAAATGATGGCTTTCATCCACACCACGAATCGCACGAATTTTAGTTTGCGCATCTTTATTGCCAATGATGCAACCCAAGGCATAACTAGAGTCGGTCGGATAAGCAATCACGCCACCACTATTCAAAATCTCGACCGCTTGATTTATTAATCGCGCTTGTGGATTTTCTGCATGAATAGAAAAGTACTGTGCCATTTAATGGGTCTCTAATTCCACATTCTGCACTTCTGGCCAATCGTGCCAAACAGGCACACAGTTACTTGGCAAGCTAGGTAAACGGCCCATCTCAATATAAGTTTGGCCTTTACCATGATAATCAGAGCCCATCGATGATGCTAAGTCGAAAGCTTTAGCCATTTTTGCAAATTCTTGGTATTGATCTACCGTATGACTGCCCGTCACCACTTCAATCGCCGAACCACCTAAGGCGCGGAACTCATGCATTAACTCCAACATAGTGACACGGCCTAAATCGTATCGTCCTGGATGTGCAATCACCGCCACACCGCCACTGCCGACAATCCAAGACATCGCATCCTCTAAACTAGCCCACTGATGCTCAAAATAGCCCGGCTTACCCTTGACTAAATAATGCTTAAACACCGCTTTAGTATCTTTGGCATAGCCATGCTCAATCAAAAAGCGTGCGAAATGCGTGCGGCTAATAATCCCACCTTTGCTATGCTCGTAAGCGCCTTCTAATGACCCATGAATGCCGATTTTTTCCAAAGCCTGCGCCATACCAGAAGCTCGCGTGTGGCGCCCAGCACGAATATTGGCGAGACCTTCGACTAATGGCGGATATTCAGGATTGATTTTCAAACCGACGATATGCAATGTACGGCGACGCCATGTGACCGAGATTTCCACACCATTGATAAATTGGATGCCATGTGACTCGGCTACCGAACGTGCTGTGGCCAAACCAGCGACATCATCATGGTCTGTCAAAGCCAATACGCGAACGCCTTTTTCGGCCGCATGATTCACGATTTCAGTTGGCGTCAGCACCCCATCTGAAACGGTAGAATGGCAATGAAGATCAATCAAGGAACGCATTTTTAATGGTGGTTGGAATGGTACTTGGTAAAATTTAAAAAAGTTGCCTTGTCAGGCTTCACACATCATAGCAAAATACAGGCCTTACTGACACCTAAAGCGCCGGCACTTAAAGCAGCTTTTCGCCAGCGAACCTTATTACCGAAAGTAGTGCATGAAGTTCTTATTCGATTTATTCCCTGTCATCTTATTTTTTATTACACTTAAAGTGGCAGAAAAAGCCGCTTCAGCTAATCTGGTTTTAGCCAAAATACTCACCACCCTGGGCATTGCCGCATCGGTCAAACCAAGCCTAGTGCCTATCATGCTGGCCACAATCGCCGTGATTATTGGCAGTATTGTTCAAATTATTTGGGCAAAGCTGCATTATAAAAAAGTGGATAACACGTTGTGGCTTAGCGCTTTGCTAGTCACAGTGCTGGGTGGCATGACGCTTTACTTCCAAAACGACGCATTTATCAAATGGAAACCAACTCTGCTGTATTGGACTTTTGCGGCAGTATTAATTGGTGCCAATATATTCACACACAAAAACATCATCAAAAGCATGATGGGCAAAGAAATAAGTTTGCCAGAAGCGATTTGGAACAAACTCAATATCGCTTGGGCAATCTTCTTTGCTGGCCTAGGCGCGCTTAATTTATATGTCGCTTTCCATTACTCAATCGACACTTGGGCGAGCTTTAAGCTTTTCGGCACCATGGGACTCATGTTCGTTTTTATCATCGGGCAAAGTTTCGCTATCAACAAATACATCATCAATGAGGACAAAGCATAATGTGGTACGCCATTGTCACCGAAGACACGCCAAACAGCCTAGAAAAGCGTTTAGCAAACCGCCCTGCGCACTTAGCAAGACTTACCGCCTTGCATGAAGCTGGTCGTTTATTGTTGGCCGGCCCTTTTCCAGCGATTGATAGCCTCGATCCTGGTCCGGCAGGTTTTACGGGGAGTTTGATTGTGGCTGAATTTAATACACTCGCAGAAGCAGAAACATGGGCGAATGCTGATCCATTTGTCAGCGCAGGCGTTTACGCCAGCGTGAGCGTTAAACCTTTTCGCAAAACCTTACCAGCATAATATGAGCTTAATAGAAGAAATCAAAAGCAGACTGCAATCGCTTGCGCCAAGCCAATTGGAAATTCAGGACGATAGCGCTTTGCATGCGGGACACAAAGGTAACGGCGGTGGCGGGCATTTTACACTGAGGATAGTCAGCGCTGAATTTAATGGGAAATCGCAAGTGGCACGTCATCGCGCTATTTATCAATTGATGGGTGACTTAATCCCCAAACAAATTCATGCCCTCAGCATCCAAGCTATCGCCAGCGAAGAATAAACCCTATAATATTGTTAAATCAATTACTTCTCATACTAATCACCCCCTTATTAAGGACCTTGAATGAAAATCTCTAAAATCACCCTTTTGTTACTTGCTACATTAAGCTTTAGCGCATCAGCGATTGCTGGCGATGCAGTAGCAACGGTGAATGGCAAGCCTATCAAACAATCACTATTCGATTTCATCGTTAAAGATGCGACAGATCACGGTCAAAAAGTGGATGACAATGTCCGTGACGTCATTATGTCTAAATTGATTAGCAGTGAATTAGTGCTTCAAGAAGCGCAAAAATCTGGCATGGATAAGAAGCCTGATTATCTTGCGAAAGAAGAGTTAACCCGCCGTGAATTGTTGGTGAATGTTTATATTCAAGATTACATGAAGAGCCATCCTGTGAGCGAGTCAGATACAAAAGCTGCTTACGAAAAATTCAAAACAGAATTAGGTGACAAAGAATATAACGCACGCCACATTTTGGTCGCTTCAGAAGCAGAAGCAAAAGACGTGATTGCGCAACTTAACAAAGGTGGCGACTTTTCAAAAATTGCTAAAGAAAAATCAATCGATCCAGGCTCTAAAGAAAAAGGCGGAGATCTAGGCTGGTTTGCTTTAGGTGGCATGGTGAAACCATTTAGCGAAGCTGTATCTAAACTTCAAAAAGGTAAATCAAGCACTGAGCCAGTTCAAACACAATTCGGTTGGCATGTGATTAAGCTTGATGATATACGCGAATTGAAAGCGCCTCCTTACGACAAAGTAAAAGACAACTTGCAAAAGCAACTTGGTCAACGTCAATTGGAAAAAATGCTGACAGACCTTCGTGCAAAAGCAACGATTGTTGATAACACTAAATCAGCATCTAAAAAGTAATTATTAATTACTTCTAATAATAAAAAACGGTCTGCTTGCAGGCCGTTTTTTATTGAGTTTAACACTATCGCTTCATATTGAACTTGTGCGATAATAAGAACCATTATCATTTAGGATTTCTTCATTTCATTAATGAATCCTGACACAACTCAAAATCTATCCAGCTTAAAACCAGGTGAAACAGCACTCATCAGCAATATCGACGCCGACAATTCATTGTTTCATCGTTTAGCTGCGCTTGGCTTTCGTACAGGAAAAAGAGTTGAGTTAGTTCGCTGTGCAAGCTTTAATGGTCCTCTGCATGTCCGCATTGGAAACACTGATATCATCTTACGTCGCACTGAAGCAAGCCGCATTCAAGTCAAAACCGCATGAAACGTATCGCTTTATTGGGGATGCCCAACACAGGAAAATCTACCCTCTTCAATCGATTGAGCGGCGCATCTGCTCGCGTTGGCAACTGGCCTGGCATTACCGTTGACCTAATGAGCGCGAAGATTTTAATTGGCGGCCATATTGCCGAGCTGATTGATTTACCCGGCCTATACGACCTACACGGCTATTCAGACGACGAACAAGTGGTACGCCATTTCTTATGCAACAACACCGTTGATTTGGTGATGATAGTCGCAAATAGCGCCCAGATAGATAGACAGCTGTCGCTAGCACTTCAAATCCGCGCCTTGGGTTTGCCATGCATGCTATTGCTTAATATGAGCGATGAAGCAAAACGGGCTGGCATTACGATTGACATAGAAGCCATGTCAGCCAAACTGAATATGCCTGTTGTGCAAATTAGCGCAAAATACGGCGACCGTTGCCCTGATGCCCTCAAGGCGGCATCGGCAGTATTATCAAAAACTAAACAACATGTAGATGCTGAAAAAATCAGCAAGCAACTTCAGCAAGACTCCAACATTGAAGCTGAAATGGAAGCAATTGTTGACGCAACTGTGCAGATGCCGATGCAGCTTGGGGATGAGCTCACCAATCGTATCGACAAAGTACTATTGCATCCATGGCTAGGCTTACCAATATTTTTTGCCGCAATGTATGTACTGTTTCAGTTCATCTTTAACGCAGGCAAACCACTTCAAGATGGCATTGCATGGTTACTCGCCATCTTCCGTACTAATGCGCTAGAACCGCTTTTATTAAGTGCGCCAACTTGGCTTAGTGGTTTATTACTAGATGGCGTTTATAACGGTCTTGGCACAGTCGCCGCATTTATACCTATCATCGTTTTATTCTTCCTAATTATGACCATGGTGGAAGACAGCGGCTACTTATCTCGCGCCGCATTCTTAGTTGATGCCTTGATGGCAAAGATGGGCTTAGATGGCAGAGGCTTTGTTATGGTGCTGATGGGCTTTGGTTGTAACGTGCCAGCACTGATGGGAACACGCGTGATGCGCTCAAAAAACATGCGCCTGCTCACCATGCTCGTGATTCCGCTATCACTTTGTTCAGCACGTCTGCAGGTGTTTTTATTTATGACAGCCACCCTATTCACGGCCAGCCAAGCACCGCTGGTCTTATTTGCACTTTATTTGGTGAGCTTTATCACCATTTTTATCACTGCAATATTGTTCAAAAATCAGTATAAAAATAGCGAGCCGTTCATTCTAGAGCTACCACCTTACCGCTTCCCAACAGGCCGACAAATCTGGCTAAGAGGCTGGCAAGAGGTGAAATACTTTTTAATCCGTGCCAGCAAATTCATTACCATAGGTGTGATTTTGGTATGGGTATTAACGCACTACCCATTGGATGCAGCACCTGCAAGCAGTGCCACTTTGGCAGGAAAAATTGGAGATTGGTTTTCCGTCGTCTTAAATCCAATTGGCATTGATAGCCAACTCGCGATTACTTTGATTTTTGGCTTTGTCGCCAAAGAGATTGTGATTGGTGCGCTAGCGGTGATTTATGGACTTCAGGGTGATGCACTGATGCATCTGATGGCGCAAAAACTAGATTGGGTACAAGGCATGAGCTTTATGTTATTCACGCTCATTTATACACCTTGCTTATCAACGATTATTACACTGAAAAATGAAGCAAAAAGCTGGGCATTTGCCCTACTTTCTATCATTTGGTCTTTAATGCTGGCTTGGATTGTAAGCTTCGTGTTTTATCAATCCGCCAGATGGCTGGGCTTTTAGAAGCCCAGCACTTCATTCACAATCAATTAAACTGCTGATTCGCCTGTTTCACCGGTGCGAATACGCAACACTTGCTCAACATTGGTCACGAAAATCTTACCATCGCCGATTTTGCCTGTGTGCGCTGCCTTGATAATTGCGTCCATCGCTGGCTCAACCATATCATCAGCCACCACCAATTCAATTTTAATCTTAGGTAAGAAATCCACCACATATTCAGCACCGCGATAAAGCTCTGTGTGGCCTTTTTGACGGCCAAAGCCTTTAACCTCAGTCACTGTTAGACCATTTACACCAATTTCAGATAAAGACTCACGCACTTCATCCAACTTAAACGGCTTAATCACTGCTTCGATTTTTTTCATTTACATCCCCTCAGGTGAACATCTAATAGTTGTTTTACGCTTTTGGCAAAAATTTAGAAGTTATCGGATAACGTCTATCTTTACCAAACCCGCGCTGGGTAATCCTTACGCCTATCGGTGATTGACGGCGTTTATATTCGTTTCTATCAATTAGCGATGTTACACGATTCACATCTTGCGCTCTATATCCCATCGCCAAGATATCTGCATGACTGGCATCGTGCTCAACATAAGCTTCCATAATTGCATCTAGAATCTCATAAGCTGGCAGGCTGTCTTGGTCTTTTTGGTCGTGACGTAACTCTGCTGATGGCGGACGCGTAATAATGCGCTCGGGAATCACTGGCGATATTGAGTTGCGATAGTTTGATAACTGATAAACCAGCGTTTTTGGCACATCTTTAAGCAAGGCAAAGCCACCTGCCATGTCCCCATACAGCGTTGAATAGCCCACCGCCATCTCACTCTTATTGCCTGTCGTAAGCACGATACTGCCAAACTTATTCGATAAAGCCATAAGCAACATGCCACGAATACGTGCTTGTAAATTTTCTTCAGTGGTATCAAATGGCAAGCCAGCAAACTCATCCGCCAGCGTTTCTCTAAACAGGTTAAACAAGGGACTAATTGGCAATTCGCTATAACGTACACCCAATATATCGGCCATCAAATGCGCATCACTCACGCTCATATCAGCAGTAAATTCCGAGGGCATCATCACGACACGCACTTGGTCTGCACCTAGTGCATCAACCGCTACTGCGAGCGTTAAAGCTGAATCAATCCCGCCCGAAAGACCAAGCACCACCCCTTTAAATTTGTTTTTAGTGACATAGTCCTTCAAGCCCAAGGTAAGCGCTTGGTATACCGAAGCCTCGATAGCAAGTCCTGGCGTAACTTGAGCTTGATTAGGATTAGCCTTATTGCCAGCGGAGCGATCAATTTCAACTAATGACAAGGCTTCCTCAAAGGCTGGCAACTGCTGAACAACTGCACCCGATCTATCCAAAACGAAAGAAGCACCATCAAAAACCAACTCGTCTTGGCCGCCGACAAGATTGGTGTAAACCAGCGCCAATCCCGTTTCCAATACACGCTGACGTGCAACTTCATGGCGACTATCTTGCTTCTCCAAGTGGTAAGGCGAGGCATTCAGCGTCAATAGGATTTCAGCGCCTGCCTGCTTGGCTAATTTGGCAGGGTTTGCCTCCCAAATATCTGCACAAATCAACACACCACATTTAACACCTAGATGTTCAAAAACCAATGGAGTTGTGCCCGCTTTAAAATAGCGCAGCTCATCAAATACGGTGTGATTAGGCAATGCTTGTTTATGATATGTGGCAATGATTTTGCCATCTTGAAGAACGGAAGCTGCGTTGTAGCATGCGCCTTCAAAAACACGGGGATGACCGACGAGCAAGGTAATTCCTTGCGTTTTTTTAGCGAGCTCAATCAAAGCTGTTTCACTTGCTTGATTAAAATCTTCTCTGAGTAATAAATCTTCTGGGGGATAGCCAGTTAAGGCCAACTCTGGGGTGATAAGAAGTGAGGCACCTTTTACTTTAGCTTGAGATGCGGCGGTTGCAATCTTATCGCTGTTTCCTGCAATATCGCCGACCGTACAGTTAATTTGGGCGATTGCTAAGTGCATGGACTGACTAATAGTTGCCACCTGCATCTTTAATCATCTTAACGATTTCAGGGCTTTTGCCTTTGAGGGCGTAAACCAATGCGCTCAATCCATATTGGTCTTTAGCTTTTACATTGGCACCGCTTTTAATCAGCAAAGCAACCATAGGGACATCACCGTTTAATACCGCATTTTGCAATGGCGGCGTACCTTCACTATCTCTATGGTTTACATCTGCACCTTTTGCAATAAGCGTTTGGACGACATCAACTTTTTTCTTTCTCACAGCCCAACTCAGCGCAGTCCATTTATTTTGGTCGTAGTCGTCAACCTTAGCGCCAGCATCAATCAAGGTCTCAACAGCAGCAACATTCCCTTCACGTGCTGCATACATTAATGCATTTACCTTCAAACGATCTCGGTCTGCAATCAATGCGCCATGTGCCAACAACACTTTAACCGTTGGCACATCACCGCTTTTACCGGCATACATCAATACGCTTTTACCATCATCGCTCTTGGTATTCACGTCCATGCCGTGCTCAATTAGCAAGCCCACCATCTCAGAATAACCTGAGGTTGCGGCCATGCCCATCGCGCTCCAACCAGACACATCACGCAGAGCTGGGTCTGCGCCTTTATTCAGCAAAGCCTCTGCTGTTTTAAGATAGTTTTTGCGTGCTGCCAGCATCAGCGCCGTCCAGCCACTATTATCTTTAGCATTCGGGTCTGCGCCCTTTTCTAACAAAACTTTAACCACTTCTGATTTATCTTTGCGCGCGGCGTACATCAAGGCAGTTACGTTATCAATATCGCGCGTGTTTGGATTAGTACCACTTTCTAACAATGCTCGTACTGTTGCAATATCGCCTTTCGCTGAAACAGTTAAGAGATAAGGCACATCCTCTTCAGCCATTGCGGGATTGCTTAAGACTAAGCTCAAGGCAATAAAAATAAAGTAGCGCGCTAGCTTTTTCATTGCGTTAGGGTTCATCAATTAGCTTGCTTCGCTTTAATCGCCGCCATCACTGCTTCACCCAAACCTGCTGGGGAGCTTGCAACAATGACGCCGGCTTTTTCTAAAGCAAGAATCTTATCTTCCGCTTTACCGCTTCCGCCTGAAATAATCGCGCCAGCATGGCCCATGCGTTTACCTTTAGGCGCTGTTTGACCTGCAATATAACCAGCCACAGGCTTGGTCACATGGTGCTTAATGTAATCAGCCGCAGCCTCTTCATCGGCACCGCCGATTTCGCCCACCATAATAATGGCTTCCGTTTCAGGGTCAGCTTGGAACATTTCCAAACAATCAATAAAATTCAAACCGCGAATTGGGTCACCACCGATACCAACACAAGTCGATTGACCTAAGCTTAATGCGGTTGTTTGGTTAACGGCTTCGTAAGTCAACGTACCTGAACGTGAAACAATGCCCACCTTGCCGCGCAAATGAATGCTACCCGGCATGATGCCAATTTTGCATTCGTCTGGCGTAATCACACCTGGGCAATTTGGCCCAACTAACTTCACATTATTCGCTTTAAGTGCTGCTTTTACGTTCAGCATATCCAACACTGGAATGCCCTCTGTAATGCACACAATCAAATCAATGCCCGCATCACAAGCTTCTAAAATAGAGTCTGCTGCAAACGGTGGCGGTACGTAAATCACAGAAGCATTCGCGCCAGTCTCTCGCACTGCATCACGCATCGTATTGAATACTGGCAAACCCAAGTGACTCTGACCTCCCTTGCCAGGCGTTACACCACCCACCATTTTGGTGCCGTAAGCTAACGCTTGTTCTGAATGAAATGTGCCTTGCTTGCCAGTAAAACCTTGGCATAACACTTTGGTATTTTTATTAACTAATATACTCATGTTCTAACCTTATGCGCTCACTGCGGCAACTGCTTGTTTAGCCGCATCGGTCAACCCAGCAGCAGAAATAATTGAAAGGCCGCTCTCACTCAACATCTTGCGACCTAATTCGACATTGGTTCCTTCCAAACGCACCACCACAGGAATCTTAATCCCGACCTCTTTCACGGCAGTGATAATGCCCTCAGCAATAATGTCGCAGCGCATAATACCGCCAAAAATATTTACTAAAATGGCTTTTACGTTGCTATCCGCCAAAATAATCTTAAAGGCTTTGGCCACAGTTTCAGCCGTTGCACCACCGCCCACATCCAAGAAGTTAGCCGGCGCACCGCCATGTAATTTAATCAAATCCATGGTCGCCATCGCCAAGCCTGCGCCGTTGACCATACAGCCGATATTACCGTTAAGCGCAATGTAATTAAGTCCTGCATGATGCGCTTCAGCCTCTTTCGCATCGTCTTGGCTCCAATCACGTTGCTCAGCCAATGATTTCTGACGATAGAGCGCATTGTCATCCACGCTCATTTTGCAATCTAGGGCAAACAACTTACCATCAGTCGTCACAATAAGAGGATTAATTTCAAGCAAAGCTAAATCATTCTCTTTGAATAATTTATACAAGCCTTTTGCTAGTTTGGTGAATGCGGCAATTTGATCGCCCACTAAATCCAAAGCAAATGCCAAATTACGCGCTTGATAATCCACCAAACCGTTTAATGGATCGCAAACTTCTTGCAGAATTTTTTCAGGTGTCGTTGCGGCAATTTCTTCAATGTCCATACCACCGGCACTCGAAGCCACCATCACCACACGCTCAAGTGTACGATCTACCAAAAGAGATAAATAAAGCTCACGTGCAATTGGTAAAGTTTGCTCAACCAATAGTTGATGCACAGGCTGACCATCTGGTGCATTTTGGTAAGTCACCAAATGCTTGCCCAATAAGCTGTGTGCGACTGATTGCGCCTCAGTCGCTGATTTCACAATTTTTACACCGCCCGCTTTACCGCGTCCACCTGCGTGCACTTGCGCTTTTACCACCCAAGCATCGCCAGCAATTTCTTTAGTTGCCGCTGCGGCAGCTTCTGCTGATTGAACGACTTGTCCGATGGGTACCGCTAGGCCATAGCGTTGAAGTAATTGTTTAGCCTGAAATTCATGCAAATTCATGGTGATATTGTGTGATTGTGCTTAAAGTGACATTCTCGCGCAAAACGTCGCTAGACGCCAGCATACCGATGATAAAAGGCGACAATAATGCATGATAAATACAACGCTTTGACCATGTATAATATCTTCACTTTTTTCATTTTCTACAAAACTCACTATGCGCTTAGTTGTTCAAGGTTCATCCATCCAATTGCCCCACTTGATGCACATCCATCAACTCAGCAACGCCAAGCAAGGCGCACAGTTCATGCAGATTGCTGAGCACGCTTATTACTTGCCGCATCAAGCCATTACATCTGAGGCCAGCGCTTCTGACGCAGTCAAAGCATTTTGCGCGAGTGAAAAAATTGATTGCGCCTACGTGCCAGAAACGCAAACGCTCAAAAACATCAAACTCGCCGTGATGGATATGGACTCAACGCTCATCAATATCGAATGCATTGATGAAATTGCTGACATGATGAACATCAAGCCGCAAGTGGCTGAGATTACCGAAAGCGCGATGCGTGGCGAGATTGAATTTAAAGAAAGCCTCACGCGCCGTGTTGCCTTACTCAATGGCTTAGATGAGTCAGCGCTTCAACGCGTGATTGATGAAAGACTCCAACTCAACCCTGGCGCCCAAGTTTGGATAGATGTCTGTAAAGCGAATGGCATTAAAACCCTCCTTGTTTCTGGAGGCTTCGAATTTTTTGCTAACCACGTAAAAGCCAAGCTAGGCTTGGACTATGCCCAATCCAATACGCTCGAAATTATCGATGGCAAGCTGACAGGCAAAGTGCTGGGTAAGCTTCTTGATGGGCAAGCCAAAGCAGATTTTCTAGTACAAAAACGCGACGAATTAGGCTTAACACCAGACCAAGTCATTGCGATTGGTGACGGCGCCAACGATTTAACCATGATGCGCGCAGCTGTTGCAGGCATTGCCTACCACGCCAAGCCTATCGTTCAAGCCCAAGCCAGCTATGCGCTCAACCATGTTGGGTTAGACGGCATCGCTAATTTATTTTCTACGATTTAATTAAGCTCTTTTATTCAAACCATATATTCAACAAAAGGATTAAACATGTCATTGAAAAAACTACTGCTTTCATGCGCTTTAGTTTCACTACTCGCTTCAAGCATCAGCGCATTTGCTCAGCCTACTGTTGAAATCAAAACCAACAAAGGCGTGATTGTGGTGGAACTCAATCAAGAAAAAGCGCCAAACACCGTGGCTAATTTTGTGAAATATGCAAACGACGGCTTTTACACAGGCACGATTTTTCACCGCGTGATTTCAGGCTTTATGATTCAAGGCGGCGGCATGGATAAAAACTTAAATGAAAAAACCACCCGCGCGCCAATTAAAAACGAAGCAGATAATGGTTTAGCCAATACCATCGGCACCATTGCCATGGCACGCACCAACGACCCGCACTCAGCTTCATCTCAGTTTTTTATCAACGTAGCGAATAACACCTTCTTAAACCACACCGAGAAATCAGAACGGGGCTGGGGCTATACCGTATTTGGTAAAGTAGTTAAAGGCATTGACGTGGTTGAACGCATTGCGAAAATGCCAACTGATGGCGGTGATGTACCGATGCAAACGATTGCGATTGAGTCAGTAACAGTCGTTAAATAAGCTTCGAACTATCCAAAATACAACCCGCTTCGGCAAGGTTTTTATTGCCAAAAATGGACAGTTTGATAAGGTTTTTCATAAGTTAATTTTATGCGACAAATTAGAACTGTTACTTTAGCTTCAATAATTCGACTATGTTGCAAGACCATCTATAGAAAGGATATTTTATGGTAGATGATATTGAAAGAGACCCAGATTACATTAGAGCCAAACAAGAAGCCGAAAAGAAGGATCCGAACTATGAATTCAAAGTATTACTTAATGAGATAGAAGTTCATTTGAGGTACGGAATACCATCAATTAAATTTATTGGCTGGTTAATTGTTGCTTTATTAGTCGCTATACTTTTCAAGTTACACTCTTAAGATTACTCACTCTCTCACAAATATATTAAAAAAGGCCTTCAGTTGAAGGCCTTTTGCATTTCAAAAAAATCTAAATCAATGGACTGGCAAATACACCAATTCACCGGCTTTCATATCTGGCACCAACAAGAACTTGCCATCTAAGCTAGGGGCAATATCTGCCGCGGCCGCAAAGCCTTCTTTTACTAACTCAGCATTCGCAACAGCGCCTTTTTCTAGCTTCACGCTAAATACTTTGCCATTTTTCCAATCGCTCACAAAGAACTGGTCTTTTTTACCTTTGACGATGCCATCACCGCCACCAAAGCCTTTGGCAACTTCAATCAAGGTATTTTTCTTCATCTCCAAGCGATATAACACGCCAGATACAAAATCGACCACCATGATGCAGTTAGGTGTTTTGCCCATCAGCAAGCCATTGGGGGCTAGTACGCGTGCATCTTGTTTCCCATTGATAATGACGCTCACTTTGCCTTGTGGGTTGATTTTATAAACTGCACCGCCCACGCCTTTTAAGTCGCCGCTATCGCTCACGTAAATATTGCCAGCCGCATCTGACTCTAAGTCATTCAAAAATTGTGGTGCCTCAGGGAATGCTTCTGCCGCAACAAATACTGAAGTTTTGCCATCTGGCGTGATTTTAATCACACGGTGGTTATCCGCCACATACAAATCTTTACCTACAATCGCTAGGCCTTTCGGGTCATCCAAACCTTGTGCAAAAACTTTAGCTTCGCCGTTTTTATCCACTACGGTAATTTGGCCATCACCATCTTTACCAAATTCGCCGATTTCAGAAACAAACACACGGCCATCTTTTGCGGCAATGGCTGATTCAGGCATTTTTAGGCCTGTAATTTTTTTGGTTTCGTGGGCTTGTGCAGTGATAGAAATCAGCGCTACCAAGGCCAATAATAATTTAGAAATACGCATAAAACTCCCTATTGAAATGACATAAATTGAATTTTTGGCTCAGGCAACATGCTAACGGTTGCACATGGCGATGAGAATGATGGGGCATTAAGCGCGGCTTGGAACTTTCCATCTGCTTTCATTTTGGCTGAAACCGCTTGCATGGCCGCGTGATAGACATCACTTAAAGTAAGCTCGGTTCTTACATCAAAGAAAGCACGCTTAGTCGCTTCGCCCACATAATTCGCCAATGGCTTGCCATCGGCGGTGTAAGTCACGGCGATGACTTTGCCATAAAAGGTTTGCATTTGCGGGTTGTAAAACATGCGTGGACGAAGCCAAACCACTACTTTGGCATCCGCTGGCTGTGCATCACACATATCCACTCCACTAAAATCTGCACCCAATACATCGTGCGCCGCAGTCTCTAACATTGGGCCTTGGCTATACCAATAATTCTGAGAGTAGTTTCTCAGCATAATTTGGTGATTGTATTCTTGGGCTTGAATATAAACAGCGATGTTAGTTGGCGCGATTTCATGTGCTGAAACTACACCACTCAATATAAAAAACATTACTGCAGATACTACTTTTTTGAAGTTCAACATGATGATTCCTAACAACACTTTCTACACTATTCAATTTATTCAATAAAAGGCTTAAGTCAGCACATCTGACCAGATATTTTTGGCCCAAGCCTGTGCGTAGTTACCTTCAAGCTCAGATGGTTTATCTGACACCCCACCACCTTCAGCAGACACCATGATTTTCTTGGTAGCGTCATAGCGATAGACATTGGCAACGTGCATGGCCATTTTGTCTGAAACATAGCTATAACAAGTGTTAGCAAAGACTGGTGAGACATCAGGCATTTGCTGACTCATTAGTGCCACAATGGCGTTGGCACAAACACGTGCTTGCGATGTCGCCATATGCGCTGATTTTGGCAAGGCGGCAGAGACTGAATCGCCAATAATATGCACGTTAGGCACAATTTTAGATTCATAAGTGAGGAAATCCACCTCACACCAACGCTTATCCACATTTGCCGCGCCAACAATTTGAGCGATTTTGCCAGCGCGTTGCGGAGGAATAACATTGAGCACACTCGCTTGCACAGACTCAAATTCTGTTTTTATCGTTTTAGTAGCGACATCCACATCTACCACACTGCTATTCGGGCGGTAATCAATCATGCCGGCATACATCTCAGCCCATACTTTGGTGAATAGACCTTTTTTAGAAATGATTTCCGCGTTTGCATCGAGCACGATAATTTTCGAGTTAGGCTTGTGATTTTTTAAGTAGAACGCGACTTGGCAAACACGCTCATAAGGCCCCGGTGGGCAACGGTACGGCGCTTTAGGGATGCTGATGACAAACACGCCGCCATCCTTCATGCTTTCTAGCTGTTTGCGCAAGTTCACCGTTTGCTTGCCCGCTTTCCAAGCGTGCGGCACGATTTCTTGAGCCTGCGGACTTTGCAACATCGGAAGTTGTTCGTACATAAAATCAATACCAGGGGCGATCACCAGCCTATCGTAAGTAAGCTCTCCCTGCTTCATTTTAACTACGCGTGACGCGGCATCAATAGACACCACTTCATCAGCAACCCATTGGATGCCATGGTTGCTTTTGAGCAAGTCGTATCCAAAAGTAAGGTCATTAATGTTTTTATTACCCCCCAGCACTAAATTACTCAAAGGGCATGAAACGAATTGGCTGCGTGGCTCAACCACGATAACATCCAAGCCGCCATTGCTCCAATCGCGTAAATACTTAGCGGCTGTGGCGCCAGCATAGCCGCCGCCAACCACTACAATACGTCCTTTGGCCTGAGTAGCCGCTTTAGAAAGTATAGGCAATGAGAAAAATGCCGTTGATGCGGCGATTTTCAGAAAGTCACGTCTATCTATCGCCATGCTATTCAGCCAATCGTTGATTTGGTGGAGTAAGTGCTGTCACGCGCTGTTGCTGTGCAAAATAAACAGCTAAATCGTTAATCTCTTCAACTGTTAAGCCTTTAGCGTGTCTGTGCATGACCGTTGAACTGCGACTGCCATTTTTAAACGCCATCATCTGCAATACAAAGTGCGAGGCATCCAAACCCGCAAGCACAGAGGTACCGCCAACACTATTACCCTGGCTGCCATGACAAGCCCCACACGATGCGGCCAAAGTTTGAATATGAGGGCTAGTAACTACAATTTCATCCGCATACGCAAAGACGCTGAGCACAAAAAAACCCACAAATGCCAATAGGAGCTTGTGGGCTTTTTTAATAATGTTTAATTGAATCTTCATGGATTCATATTAAAGCATTTAGCTAGGCTTGTAAGGCTTTATTAGAAGCATTTCTCTTCTTTACAGCCGTCGTCTTTAGCGCCTAAAGAAATTAACAGATCTACCATCTTAGTGTTGCCAGTATCACGTACTACACGAAGGATTGATACATCACCTTTAAGCTTTAAGTTCCAATCTGCGCCTTTTGAACTAAGGTATTTAACCAAATCTGTGTACCCATCATAAGCAGCCATTTGGCCTGCAGACATTTTAGTCATTGGATGAACATAATTAACATCAGCACCGCGTTCAACTAAAAATTTCACAACTGCTAATTGGTTTTGATTCGCAGCAATTTGCAACGCTGACCATGCAAAAAATTTCTCGTTTACATCAGTACCTGAGTCCAAATATTTTTTAACCATTTTCACATTGCCATCACGCAATGCTTGTGTGTACTCAACTTGTTGCTCGCCTTCCATCGCGAACGCTGCAACAGGCAAAAGTAAAACTGCTGCTAACAATAAGGCTTTAATCATCTTCATGTATTTCTCTCCGTGATATTTGTTTTAATTAATAAACTTTCTTGCATTTCTAAACATACGTAACCAAGCGCCATCTTCGCCCCAAGCATCTGGGTGCCAAGAATTTTGCACAGTACGGAAAACACGTTCTGGGTGAGGCATCATAATACTAAAACGCCCATCCTGAGTAGTTAAACCAGTAATCCCTTGTGGCGATCCATTTGGGTTAAATGGATACACTTCAGTTGATTTACCAGCATTATCTATAAATTTCATACTGACTAATTTATCTGCAACAACTCTATTGACAGCAGATTCTGAAGAAAATTCCGCAAAACCTTCACCATGTGCAACGGCAATTGGCATACGGCTTCCAGCCATACCTGCAAAGAACAGTGATGGCGACTCTTGAACTTCCACCATCGCAAAGCGCGCCTCAAACTGTTCTGACTTGTTACGGACAAAATGTGGCCATTGTTCAGCGCCAGGAATAATGCTGTGTAAGTTGCTCATCATTTGGCAACCGTTACAAATGCCCAATGAGAATGAATCTTGGCGTTGGAAGAATGCTGAGAACTCGTCATTAGCGCGTGCATTAAACAAGATGGACTTAGCCCAACCTTCCCCTGCACCCAATACATCCCCGTAAGAGAAACCGCCACAAGCCACAAAACCAGCGAAGTCTTTTAAGCTCACTCGGCCGCTAATGATGTCACTCATGTGAACGTCATAGGTTGCAAAGCCAGCACGGTCAAATGCAGCAGCCATTTCAGTTTGGCCATTCACCCCTTGCTCACGCAAAATCGCCATTTTTGGACGTGCGCCAGTCGCAATATATGATGCGGCAATATTGTCGCTTGGGTCGTATGTTAATTTTGCATGCAAGCCAGCATCTTCTTTATCCAAGATACGGTCATATTCTTGTTGCGCACAAGTTGGGTTATCACGCATTTTTTGCATTTGGTAAGTCGTTTCAGACCAAGCACGATGTAAGTCAACACGTGATACTTCAAATACAGCCTTACCTGATTGCTTAATCGAAATGGCTTCGCCAGTTGTAACATCGCCAACTACATGCACGCAATTTGGCAAGGCTTGTTTTAAGCTTGCTGCAATCGCTTCCGCATCCGCAGCGCGCACTTGAATCACAGCGCCCAGTTCTTCGTTATAAAGCGTACTTGCCACATCACGAGATAAGCCATCTAAATTGATAGCAAGACCACAATGTCCTGCAAAAGCCATTTCAACCACAGTTGAAAATAATCCACCATCAGAGCGGTCATGGTAAGCAAGCAACTTGCCGTCTGCATTTAGGCTTTGAATTGCGCTAAAGAAATTTTTCAAACGCGCCGCATCATCCACATCCGGTGCTTGATTACCCACCGCACCATAGACTTGCGCTAAAGCTGAACCACCCATGCGGTTTTTACCCGCGCCCAAATCAATCAAAATCAACTTGGTATCACCAAGATTCGTTCTTAATTCTGGAGTGAGTGTTTTGCGTGCATCTGGGGTAGCAGCAAAAGCTGTGACCACCAATGAGATTGGTGATGTGACGGCTTTTTTCTCGCCCTCATCATCCCAAACCGTCTTCATTGACATTGAGTCTTTACCAACAGGAATGCTAATTCCAAGCGCAGGGCAAAGTTCCATGCCTACTGCTTTAACCGTATCAAACAAGGCAGCATCCTCACCCGGATGACCTGCTGGTGCCATCCAGTTAGCGGATAGTTTCAAATCGCTAATGTCGTTAATTAAACTTGCGGCAATATTGGTGATTGATTCACCAATCGCCATACGGCCAGACGCAGGACCATCAATCAATGCTAACGGCGCTTTTTCGCCAATTGCAAAGGCTTCACCTTGGTAAGTTTGGTAGCCCGCAAGCGTCACTGCCACGTCAGCTACAGGCACTTGCCAAGGACCAACCATTTGGTCACGTGCAATCAAGCCCGTCACAGAGCGGTCGCCAATGGTAATGAGGAATGTTTTATCAGCTACACCAGGAAGGCGTAGCACGCGACTTGCCGCGTCTTTTAAATCAATCTTTGATGTGTCAAATGCTGGCAAAGTACGTGTTGCATGCTTTACATCGCGCAACATTTTTGGTGGTTTGCCAAGCAATACAGATAAATCCATATCCACAGGCTTGTTGCCAAAATGGCTGTCAGCAACGGTTAAATGACGCTCTTCAGTAGCTTCACCCACAACCGCAAAAGGACAGCGCTCGCGCTCGCAGATTTCAGCAAATAAAGCCAAATTTTCTTTTGAAACTGCCATCACATAACGCTCTTGCGCTTCGTTACTCCAAAGCTCACGTGGTGACATACCAGGCTCTTCGTTATGCACATCACGCAATTGGAATAAAGCACCCACACCCGCATCATTCACCAGTTCAGGGAATGCATTTGATATGCCGCCCGCGCCAACATCATGAATACTTAAAATTGGGTTCTTGTCGCCCAATTGCCAGCAACGGTCAATCACTTCTTGTGCACGACGTTCCAATTCTGGATTGCCACGTTGCACTGAATCAAAGTCCAAATTCTCTGCATTAGAACCTGTATCCATACTTGAAGCAGCACCGCCACCCAAGCCAATCAACATTGCTGGACCGCCTAATTGAATCAAACAAGCACCCGCTGGAATTGGGTTCTTCTTGGAGTGTTTCGCAGAGATGTTACCCACACCACCCGCCAACATAATCGGCTTGTGATAACCACGCATTTCACCAGCAGCTTCCAATTCAAAAGTACGGAAATAACCCGCGATATTTGGACGACCAAATTCATTGTTATAAGCCGCGCCACCCAGCGGGCCATCAATCATAATTTGCAAAGGTGAAGCCGTGCGTGAAGGCTTGCCGTAAGCACCCTCCCAGGGCTGTTCAAAACCTGGAATATTCAAATTAGAAACTGAGAAGCCAGTTAAGCCAGCCTTAGGTTTAGAGCCGCTACCTGTAGCACCTTCATCACGAATCTCGCCGCCTGCGCCAGTTGCAGCCCCAGCAAATGGAGAAATGGCTGTTGGATGGTTGTGCGTTTCTACTTTCATCAAGTAATGCATTTCTTCTTCGATGAAACCATATGCGCCGCCTGCTTGCGGGTAAAAGCGCTTAGTTTTTTGTCCGGCAGAGCCTGCAACGATAGAGGCATTGTCAGAATAGGCAACGACTGTGCTACCTGGATTTAATTTGTGTGTATTACGAATCATGCCAAACAATGACTGCGCTTGCTCGATGCCATCCACAATCCAATCCGCATTAAAAATCTTATGGCGACAATGTTCTGAGTTTGCCTGCGCAAACATCATTAATTCAACGTCGGTTGGATTGCGACCAATGCGCGTGAAGTTTTCTAAGAGGTAATCCACTTCATCTGGTGAGAGCGCCAAGCCTAAGTCCATGTTCGCTTGATTAAGCGCAACCTTGCCGCCAGCCAAAATATCTACGCTTGATAAAGGCGCTGGCGTTGCTTGGTGATAAAGCTTGGCCGCATCTTCTATATTGCCAAATACAGCTTCCGTCATGCGGTCATGCACGGCTGCTTTCACTGCTTGTTTTTCAGCCTCGGTTAAAGCCGATCCATCTTTCTTGCTGAGGTAATAAGCAATCCCACGCTCAATACGCTGCATATTGCCCAAGCCACAATGCTTAGCAATATCCGTAGCACGTGAAGCCCAAGGTGAAATCGTCCCTGGACGGGGAATCACCAAAAACAACTCACCCACTGGCGCTTCTTCAGCCATGCGTGGTCCATAAGTCAGAATTTTTGTCAGCGTATCTAATTGTGCCGCAGTTAATTCGCCTTCATTCCAAGCAAAGTGCCAAAAATCAGCATGCACCGCATTAATTTGAGGGGCTGATTGACTTAAATTCGCAAGGATTTTTTGAAGTCTAAAAGAGGATAGCGCCGCGCTACCGCGCAAACTGAGCATAGATTGGGACATGGCCTAAAAAGCTGTAAGGATAAAAGCCCTATTTTACCCGAAATCGAGAGGAATATCGCCCAAAGGAGTTGTTTTCTGAAGAGTAAATTTGATCAGCAAACCATCAACATATTTAACAGGGTTACCTGTATGACAAAGCCCTTGTCATTGAAGACTTTGAAAAGAAATACATCACACCAGCTAAAAACTAGTCATTAGTAGCAGGTTTGCTTCACCTAAATTGGTATAAACTAAAGACTTTCGTGTTTAGATTGCACAGCGTGAAGCATTCAGAAAAAACCTCAGATTTAGCGATTAAAGGCATGCATTGTGGCAGTTGCGTAAATAAAGTAACTAACGCGCTCAATCCGCTTGCTGAAAAGGTTTCAGTAAGCCTCAACCCACCAGTCGCTACACTTAAAAACACCACCGCGAGCATCGCGCAAATCAACAAAGCTTTAGCCTCCGCTGGCGATTACAAAGCATCTAAATTAATCGTAGCGAAGATAGGTGAAGTGCCTTTGATAGCAAACGACAAGAAGCCTTGGTTAGCCACGTATCAGCCGCTATTGTTAATAGTAGGCTATATCTTAATGACCACCTTAGCCATCAACCTCGCGCAAGAAAGTTTCAATGCTGAGCGCTGGATGATGCACTTCATGGCGGGCTTCTTTTTAGTGTTTTCATTCTTCAAAATGCTCAACATCAAAGCCTTTGCAAGCAGTTATGCGATGTATGACTTACTCGCCATGCGCAGCAAGGCTTATGGCTTCATTTATCCTTTTATTGAGCTAGCGCTAGGATTGGCCTATCTAATAGGCTTGTCACCACAAATCACCAATACTGTGACTCTTGTCATCATGGGCTTTTCGAGCTTAGGGGTGATACGCGCCGTGATGAATAAACAAAAAATTCGCTGTGCCTGCTTAGGGACGGTGTTTGAATTGCCTATGTCGACCATTACCATTATAGAAGACCTGTTAATGGCAGGCATGGCGGCTTGGATGCTAATTTAAGTTCGTTCAGACTAAAGAGACTCCGAAGTGCAAGGCGATTACTACCAACTTCCCACGGGCAAAGTGGCTGCACTAGATGATGACACGCCCTTTCCGCCTCTCAGCGATGCTTTGACTGAGCCGAATGGCTTGTTAGCCATAGGTGGCAATTTATCTAGCGAGCGTCTTTTAACAGCTTATCGCTCTGGCATTTTCCCTTGGTTTAGCGAAGGAGAGCCTGTGCTTTGGTGGAGCCCGAATCCCCGCATGGTGCTTTTCCCACAAGACTTTAAAATCTCTAAATCACTTGCTAAACGCTTAAAGAAAAATGACTACGAAGTAAGATTTAACAGCAACTTTCGCGAAGTGATGGAAGCTTGTGCGAAAACCAATCGCCCAGACCCAAATGGCACTTGGATTACTTCAGATATTATTGATGCTTATTGTGAACTCCATCAATTGGGTTATGCGTGCTCGGCTGAAACATGGATAGATAACACTTTAGTTGGTGGATTATACGGCGTGCTGATCAACAACATGTTTTATGGCGAATCGATGTTTCACCATGCGACGGATGCCTCAAAAATTGCTTTTGCTCACATGGTGCAATATTTAAAAGACAAAGATGTCGGTATGATTGATTGCCAAATGAACACAAAACATCTCGCCTCTTTAGGGGCGCAAGAAATTAGTCGCAATAACTTTATTTCCAAGTTGAATGATTTGATATGACCACACCCGCCGATTCAGCTCTGCAAAAAATCCAGTTCTACGTCACAGCGCCATACTCTTGCGGCTATTTACCGAGCCAACTCGCTCAATCTTTAATCGCCACACCGCAACACTTGGTCGATGGTCATCAATACAGCGGTCTTATTCAGCAAGGTTTCAGACGAAGTGGAAAGTTTGTCTATCGCCCCCATTGTGAAAACTGCAATGCCTGTATTCCTGTGCGGCTTTCAGTTGCTGATTTCAAAGCAAGCCGAAGCCAAAAAAGAGCTTACAAACAACATCAGCATTTAGATGCGAGCGTTTCTACACTCTCGTTTGATGAAGCACATTTTGAGCTTTACAGGGCTTACCAAATCGCACGCCACGAAGGCAATGCGCAAGAAGAAACAGCTGAGCAATACCGTAATTTTTTAGTACAAAGCAATGTGGACAGCCTATTCATTTCATTCACTTTGGATGGCGTACTGAAAATCGTTAGCGTGGTCGATATCGTCGAAGATGGCGTTTCGGCGGTTTATACTTTTTACGATAGTAAAGATACCAAAGCCAGCTACGGCACTTATAGCATTATGTGGCTGATTGATTGGTGTAAACACCTAAAATTGCCCTACTTATATTTAGGTTATTGGATAAAAAATAGTCGCAAAATGGCATACAAAGAGAACTTTGCGCCACAAGAAGCATTAATTGATGGCGAATGGCAAAAGATAAAACACGTTAAACCATAAACAGGCCATAAATCAGACAAGCCAAGCTCGTCGATGCTACAATTCCCGCTTTAATCATCTTCAAAGCAACGCACTTGAATAAAATCGTCATTTTTGGTGTTGGACTTATTGGTGGCTCAGTTGCGCTCGCACTCAAAAAAGCAGGCGCGGGGCCTAAAATCGTGGGCGTCGGTCGCAATATTGAGAACCTTAAAACCGCGATTGATTTAGGTGTGATCGATAAAGCTGAGTCCGATATTGCAAAAGCAGTGGCGGATGCTGATTTAGTTCTGATTGCTACGCCAGTCGCGCAAACCCCAAAAATTTTAGAAGCAATTATTCCGCATCTTGCCGACAAAACCGTCATTACCGATGCTGGCAGTACAAAGTCTGACATCGCACAATACGTGATTAATGTTTCAAAACAAGCCAAAAATCCACAACATTTTCTTAGCCAATTTATAGGCGGGCATCCAATTGCTGGCGCAGAAAAAAGCGGCGTTACCGCTGCAAAAGCTGATTTATTTACTGGCAAAAATGTCGTACTTACGCCAAACGAAAACACCTCAAAAGATGCCATCAAGCTTGTACGCGAATTGTGGCAATCCACGGGTGCAAATGTGAGTGAAATGACCGCGCAAGCACACGACCAAATCTTTGCGGCTGTGAGTCACTTACCGCACTTATTGGCCTTTGCTTTGGTGAGTGATTTAGCGAACCGCCCAAATGCAAAACAACTGTTTGATTTTGCCGCCAGCGGTTTTAGAGACTTCACCCGTATTGCTGGTAGCTCACCTGAAATGTGGCGCGATATTAGCCTAGCGAACAAAACTGCTTTATTAAGCGAACTAGAGACTTACCAAGCTGAAGTCACAACATTGCAGAATCTGTTGAAAAACGAAGACAGCCAGGGCTTGCAGGCCATGTTCGAGCATGCAAGTCAGGCACGCCAAGCTTGGCAAAAAGAACGAGAAAAGTAATAAGAAAATGGAATCAATCAGCTTACAACCAGCCAACCAAGTCGGCGGAACAATTAAATTACCTGGTTCAAAGAGCATCTCAAACCGCACATTGTTGCTCGCTGCATTTTCAAATGGCGTCACAGAAATTCGTGATTTATTGGCTTCTGACGACACAGCAAGAATGCTTGAAGCGCTTGAGAAATTAGGTATTCCGCTTGAGAAGATTGGTGAAAATGACTGGCGCGTAACAGGCAACGGCGGCAAGCTCGCAGTCAAAGAAGCAGACCTGTTTTTAGGTAACGCGGGCACTGCTTTTAGACCGCTTACAGCAGCCTTAGCTTTATCACAGGGAGTTTTCAAGCTTTCTGGGATCGCGCGTATGCATGAGCGTCCAATTGGTGACTTGGTCGACGCACTTCGTCAAGCTGGGGCCAATATTGAATACTTGGGAAATGACGGCTACCCGCCACTTAAAATATCCCCTGCGAGCATGCCCTCTTCTGGCCCAATTAAAATTCGAGGTGATGTTTCCAGCCAGTTTTTAACTGCACTTTTAATGGCTTTGCCGCTCACTGAAAAATCTTTCACCATCGAAGTGGTGGGTGAGCTCATCTCAAAACCTTACATTGAAATCACGCTTAATTTAATGCGTCATTTTGGTGTGGAGGTTCAACGTGATGGTTGGGAACGCTTCAATATTCCTGCCAATAGCCAATATCAAAGTCCACAAGAAATTTATGTAGAAGGCGATGCCTCTTCAGCCTCTTATTTCCTTGCTGCTGGCGCAATTGCGGCAGATGCCAAGGGACTGGAAATCGAAGGCGTTTCATCTGACAGCATTCAAGGCGATATCAAGTTTGCTAATGAAATCGTCAAAATGGGCGCGAATGTTGAATATGGCACCAACAGCATTATTGTCAAACAAGCCACAGGCAAACTAAACGCAATAGATTTAGACTGCAACCATATTCCTGATGCGGCAATGACACTCGCCATTTTGGCTTTATTTGCGGATGGCACAACAACCTTACGCAATATCGCTAGCTGGCGCGTGAAAGAAACTGACCGCATTAGTGCGATGGCAACTGAACTTAGAAAAGTTGGCGCCATCGTTGAAGAAGGGGCCGATTACATCCGCATTACCCCGCCTGAAAAACTCACCCCAAACGCTGTGATCGATACCTATGACGACCACCGCATGGCGATGTGTTTTTCATTAGTGAGTTTGGGCGGCGTGCCTATTGTCATTAACGACCCCAAATGTGTTGGTAAAACCTTCCCTGATTACTTCGAACGCTTTGCAAAAATCGTTAAAGCAATATGAGCTTAAATCCGATTCCTGTTATTGCGATTGATGGCCCATCAGCTTCTGGCAAAGGCACTGTTGCGCAACTCGTTGCTGAAAAACTTGGGTTTCATTATTTAGATTCAGGCGCACTCTATCGCATCGTTGCGCTAGCAGCCTTCGAACAAAATATTGACTGGCAAGCGGAACAAGCTATCGCGACAATTATTCCGCAATTAAGCATCAAATTTGAGCATGGCGAAATTTACCTTAACGATGTGAACGTCAGCGAAAAAATACGTACAGAACAAACGGGGCAAGGCGCATCAAAAGTTGCAGCACACCCACTCGTTAGGCTTGCATTAGTGGATTTACAACAAAGCTTCCGCAAGGCACCTGGCTTGGTGGCAGACGGCCGAGATATGGCCACCGTGATCTTCCCTGATGCAAAAACAAAAATTTTCTTAACCGCAAGTGCTGAAGTCCGCGCGGAAAGAAGATACAAGCAATTGATAAATAAAGGCCTTGATGCTGATTACCAAGCTATTTTAAAAGACCTACAAGATAGAGATGCGCGTGATAGTCAACGCAGTGTTGCGCCTTTACAACAAGCTCATGATGCTAGCCTTTTAGAAACGAGTCAGCTCAACATCGAAGAGGCTGTCAACAAGACATTACAAGCCTTTGCAGCAAAGCAACAATAGCTGACGATCTCTGAATCGCACTAAAATCTGTCGCACATAACCAAACTCATCTGTAAATCAAAAACTCAATTAACTCGAGTTTCACAAAAAAATCAAAAAATACTTAATTAAATGATTGTTTTATTGTAGAATTCCGGTCTGTTTTAATTTTTTAGGCATCCGAGTCTCTAAAACTCGTGATTTTTTTAATTTACCCCACTGCTCGGTGGGATTATTTAGGTACCTTTTAATGGCTAAAGTTTCAACCTCAACCGCCTCTATGGGCGAAAGTTTCGCAGCGTTATTCGAAGAAAGTCTTGCACGTCAAGAGATGCGCTCTGGTGAAGTGATCACCGCGGAAGTTGTTTCTATCGATTCTGATTTTGTTGTAGTAAATGCAGGCCTCAAATCTGAGAGCGTGATTGACGCAGCTGAATTCTTAAATGATCGTGGCGAAATGGAAGTCCAAGTTGGCGACTTCGTTAAAGTTTGCATCGAATCATTGGAAGATGGTTACGGCTCAACAAAATTATCACGCGAAAAAGCGAAACGCCTAGCAGCATGGCTAGATCTTGAAGAAGCGATGAATGAAGCTCGCATCATCAAGGGCATGGTAAACGGTCGCGTTAAGGGTGGTTTAACTGTGATGGTTAACGGCATCCGCGCATTCTTACCAGGTTCATTGGTTGACTTACGCCCTGTTAAGGACACCACACCATTCGAAAACAAGGAATGGGATTTCAAAGTTATCAAGCTAGACCGCAAACGTAACAACGTTGTGGTTTCACGCCGCGCTGTTCTAGAAGACAGCATGGGTGCTGATCGCGAAGCATTGATGGGTTCATTGAAAGAAGGCGCAGTTGTTAAGGGTATCGTTAAAAATATCACTGACTACGGTGCATTCGTTGATTTGGGCGGTATCGATGGCTTGCTACACATTACTGACTTGGCATGGCGCCGTGTTAAACACCCATCTGAGGTGTTGACTGTTGGTGAAGAAGTTGAAGCTAAGATCCTTAAGTTCGATCAAGACAAAAACCGCGTTTCACTTGGTATCAAACAATTGGGCGATGACCCATGGGTTGCATTAAGCCGTCGTTACCCAGCAAACACTCGCTTGTTCGGTAAAGTAACTAACTTGACTGACTACGGTGCATTCGTTGAAATCGAACCAGGCATCGAAGGTCTTGTGCACGTTTCAGAAATGGATTGGACTAACAAGAACGTTCATCCAGCTAAAATCGCTCAATTAGGCGACGAAGTTGAAGTAATGATTCTTGAGATTGACGAAGATCGTCGTCGTTTGTCACTAGGTATGAAGCAATGTCAAACAAACCCATGGGATGATTTCGCAGCGAGTCATAAAAAATCTGACAAAGTTAGCGGTCAAATCAAATCAATCACTGACTTCGGTGTATTCATCGGCTTGCCAGGTGGCATTGATGGTTTAGTGCACTTATCAGATCTTTCATGGACTCAAACTGGCGAAGAAGCTATCCGCAACTTCAAAAAAGGTGACGAATTAGAAGCGTTAGTATTGAGCATTGATGTTGAAAAAGAACGCATCTCATTGGGCGTTAAACAACTGACTGCTGATCCTTCTGGCGGTGCTTCAGAAGAAAAAACTGAAGCCAAACCTAAAGCAAAATCAGCTAAAACTAAAGAAGCTGCTCAAGTGCCTGATGATGGCGCAGCAACAGCAGGCACTACTAACCTAGGTGCATTGCTTAAAGCTAAACTTGATAGTAAAAACAACGAATAAGGTAGAAAGCCATGACAAAATCTGAGCTCATTCTTAACTTAGCTGCACGATTTCCTCAACTTGTTGTGAAGGATGCTGAACTTTCAGTGAAAGCCATCCTTGACTCAATGACGGACAATTTAGCAGCTGGCGAGCGTATCGAAATTCGTGGCTTTGGTAGTTTCAGTCTGAACTACCGTCCACCACGCCTTGGTCGCAATCCAAAAACTGGTAGCAAAGTTGAAGTACCTGCTAAGCATGTGCCTCACTTTAAAGCTGGTAAAGAGTTACGCGAGCGCGTTGATTTAGTCTAGGCCTCACATCAATCAACTTTATGTTGGTTGAGACCTGAAAAACGGTAGTTTCCAAGTCATCAGATAAGGAAGCTACCGTTTTTTTATATTATTTTTACCTAGCCCTTTTTAACCAGCAACAGTAAAATCCAAGTCATGCAAATTATTTCCAAAAGACTGGGTATAACCCTTTCAGCAACAAACCATCAAGGCGCTCAATAATGGACTTTGAATATTGGTGGCTCATTGCTATCCCTCTCTTTTTTGCACTGGGTTGGATCGCCGCACGCATCGACATCAAACAATTACTGTCTGAATCTACTAGCTTACCTGCCGCTTATTTTAAAGGTCTCAACTTCCTCATTACCGACCAACACGATAAAGCCATTGAGGCCTTTATTGAGGCCGCCCAAGCCAACGCTGAATCACTAGAATTACATTTTGCTTTAGGGAGCCTATTTCGCCGTAGCGGTGAAGTTGATCGTGCAATCAATCTGCATTTAAGCTTATTAGACCGCAAAGAGTTACCCATCGAACAACGCAAAGCTATCAAAGCCGAACTCGCTCAAGACTATTTAAAAGCTGGATTATATGACCGCGCTGAAGAACTATTTAGTGGGCTTGATGATAGCCGATACAAACAGCCAGCCTTGCGGGCTTTATTAGAGATTTTCATCCGCGAACGCGAATGGCAGCGTGCGATTAAAACAGCAACTGAGCTTGAACGCCTTTCTGGCGTTTCATTCCGCAAAGAAGTTGCACAGTTTTATTGTGAAATGGCGATTAAATCGATTTTAGACCAAGACGCCCATACTGCCCGTCACGAGCTTGAAATGGCACTGGACGCTAATAAAAAGTGCGTAAGAGCCAATATTATGTTGGGCGATATGGAAGCTAGCACTAAGGCGCACAAACTTGCTATAAGCTTCTGGAAGCGCGTTGAGTTTCAAAAGCCAGAATGCTTAGGCATGGTTGCCAACAAACTACTTAATAGTTATCGTGAAGTGGGCGAGCTTGATCAAGGTGTTGCTCTATTAAGAGAATACTTCCAGAACTACAAACTGCCGTCGCTTTTATCCGTCGTGTTTGAAATCACATTAGCTGAACAAGGTGCAGATGCAGCAGCCAATCTCGCACTTAATGACTTGGAAAGAAAACCAAGCTTGCAAACACTAGACCAACTATTGAAAGCGCGTAGCTTGCAAAGTAGCAATCCAAACACTGACCTCAACTTAATGCACCAAACAATTCGCTACGCCATTGGCAACCGCAATGCTTACTGTTGCGACCAATGCGGCTTTAAAGCACGCAACTTCCACTGGCAATGCCCAGCTTGCAATGCATGGGAATCCCTCCCCGCCGAACCTAAAGAAACCGCAGCATGATCCAAAACACTCACGACCCGAAAATTGTTATCGCGCTAGATTATGCGAATGCTCAAGAGGCGCTTAATTTTGTTGAACAACTTGATTCAACACTCTGTCGCTTAAAAGTAGGCAAAGAGTTATTTACAGCCGCAGGCCCGCAACTCGTTGAGGCGCTTGTTGCAAAAGGTTTTGGCGTATTTTTAGATTTGAAATTTCATGACATTCCAACCACGGTTGCAAAAGCCTGTGAGGCCGCAAGCCGGTTAGGCGTGTGGATGCTAAACGTCCATGCATCAGGTGGTAGCGCCATGATGGAAGCTGCACGCGAAGGCGTTGAACGCTCGGGTCAAAAACCAATCCTCATCGCAGTTACCGTGCTTACCAGCATGAATCAACAAATGCTTAATGAGGTCGGTGTGGCCGGATCTGTGGCAGACCAAGTGCTAAACCTTGCAGCCCTAACCCAGAAGTCTGGCTTAGATGGCGTTGTGTGCTCTGCACAAGAAGCACCAGCCATAAGAAAAGTCTTAGGTGACAAATTTTGTCTAGTGACGCCAGGCATCCGTCCATCCGATGCAGCACTTGATGACCAATCTCGGGTGGTGACGCCAAGCCAAGCATTGACGCTGGGTTCAAGCTATTTGGTGATTGGCCGTCCGATTACACAATCCCAAAATCCACTAGAAACGCTCAGAAAAATACATGAGGAAATCCTTTTATCTGTATAAATAATAATAGTTAGTTACTATTAATCTAATACAGGATTATGATTTAGTTGCGTGATTTGTTACGCAGTTTATTCATTTAAAAAAAGGAGATTCAAAATGAAAAAGTTCTTACTAGCTGCTATTTTGTTCTTTAGCTTTACCGCTGGCGCGTTCGCAGCAGTCAATCTGAATACCGCAACTCTAGAACAACTTGAAGCGCTCAATGGCATTGGCGACAAAACGCCCGCAAAACTAAAACCTGAAATCACCGTTTCAGGCACTGCGCCAGCAGCCCCTGCTGCGGCAGCAAAACCAGCTGCGACCAAGAAATAATAAATTCTAAAGCCAAAAAAGCCCGCAGTTCAGTTTGCGGGCTTTTTTATTGTTAAAACTACTGTTACTTAACGCGCATTCCCGCTTCAGCTCCGGCATCTGGTGACAGGATAAACGGACCACCGCGCTCATCACTTGCAGCAAGCACCATGCCTTCAGACATCCCAAATTTCATCTTACGCGGCGCAAGGTTCGCCACCATGATAGTCAAACGACCAACCAAACTCGCAGGGTCATAAGCTGATTTAATACCCGCAAACACCTGGCGTGGTTTTTCTTCACCAATATCTAAACTTAAGCACAAAAGCTTTTCAGCGCCCTCCACATGCTCAGCATTCACGATTTTCGCGATACGCAAGTCCACCTTAGTAAAATCATCAATCGAGATATAGTCGCCAGCATTTTCAGACACTGCAGGCGCAAGTTTAGCAGTTGGTGCAACGGATTGTTGTAACGTTTCTTTATTGGCTTCAGTCATGGCTTCGATATGTTTCGGGTCTATTCTAGTAATGAGATGGTTGTATTCATTAATCGCATGGTCATCCGCAAATGAATCATTCACGCTACCCCATGTAAGCGGGGCAATATTCAAGAACTGCTCAATATTGCCTGCCAAATCAGGCAAAGCTGGTTTTAAATAAAGTGTTAATAAACGGAACATTTCAAGCGCGCTTGAACAATCTGCATGTAATTTAGCTTGCGCTGCATCGCCCTCTTGTTTAGCCACGACCCAAGGCGCAGCCTCTGCTACATCAGCATTAGCCAAATCCGCCAAACGCATAATTTCACGAAGTGCTCGGCTGTAATCACGGGCTTCATAAGCTTTAGCAATTTCAGGCGCTGACGCTTTGATCGTCTCTACAACAACATGACTCTTGGCTGAGACTAACTTGCCTGCAAAACGCTTATTGATGAAACCCGCCGTACGACTTGCAATATTGATGTACTTACCTACCAAATCGCTATTTACGCGCGCAACAAAATCTTCCAAATTCAAATCAATATCTTCCATGCTACCGTTCAGTTTAGCCGCATAGTAATAACGTAAATACTCAGGATTTTTGATGTGATCTAAATAACTGCGGGCAGTAATAAAGGTGCCGCGAGATTTGGACATTTTTTCGCCATTCACGGTTAAGAAACCATGAGAGAACACTTGCGTTGGTTTGCGATAACCTGAATATTCAAGCGTTGCAGGCCAAAACAAAGCGTGGAAATACAAGATGTCTTTACCAATAAAATGATAAAGCTCAGTTTTGGAATCCGCTTTCCAGTACTCATCAAAATCTAGCCCATTTTTAGCGCAAAGATTTTTAAAGCTCGCCATGTAACCAATAGGCGCATCTAGCCAAACGTAAAAGTATTTACCTGGTGCATCGGGAATTTCAAAACCAAAATATGGCGCATCGCGAGAGATATCCCAATCAGATAATTTATTCTCGCCCGCCTCGCCTATCCACTCGTTCATTTTGTTGGCAGCCTCTTGTTGAAGCGTTCCGGATCGCGTCCAGCCCCGCAAGAAGTCGCTACACTCTGAAAGCTTGAAGAAATAATGTTCCGTTTCTTTACGAACAGGCACCGCGCCAGAAACTGCTGAGAAAGGGTTAATCAGTTCAGTTGGGTTGTAAGTGGCGCCGCAGACCTCACATGAATCACCGTATTGATCTTTCGCATGACACTTAGGACACTCGCCTTTAATAAAACGGTCTGGCAAGAACATGTTTTTAACTGGGTCATAAAACTGTTCAATGGTTTTCGTTGCAATCTTGCCATTGGCTTTAAGCGCTTTATAGATACCGCTTGCGAGCTCTTTATTTTCTGGCGAGTTGGTTGAGTAGTAATTATCAAAATCAACTAAGAATTCTGAAAAGTCTGCAAAATGCTCTGTATGCACCTTAGCAATCAAAGCTTCAGGGGTAATACCCTCTTTTTCAGCGCGCAACATAATCGGAGTGCCATGCGTATCATCCGCACACACGTAATGCACGGTATTGCCTTGCATCTTCTGAAAGCGCACCCAAATATCAGTTTGAATATACTCAACCAGATGCCCTAAATGAATACTGCCATTGGCATAAGGAAGTGCTGAAGTGACCAGGATTTTACGGCTCATGAATTTCAATCTATGTATAAATTGTTCGAATACGCCCATTTTAACAAATGACGGGCGCTTTCACATGCGTTAAAATTACCTTAATCTTTTACTCAAGAATTATTGCAAGGAAAAGCAAATGGCAATTTCGGAATTAGATATTCAAAACACGCTCAAAACACTGATAGATGACAATACTGGTGAGGACTTTATCAGCAGCAAATCAGCAAAAAACATTCAAATTAATGGCAACGATGTTTCAATCGATATTGTGTTGGGGTACCCAGCTAAAAGTGTGTTGGGCGAAATTAAATCACTAGTTGAGAACAAAGTAAAAACAATTGCTGGCATTGGTAATATCCAGGTCAATATCGGCAGCCGAATTGTGCCGCACAGCGCTCAACGTGGTGTGCCACTGATTCCAAACGTCAAAAACATTATTGCCGTGGCGTCAGGCAAAGGCGGCGTTGGCAAATCAACCACTGCGGTAAATATTGCCCTTGCTCTAGCTGAAGAAGGGGCTAATGTGGGCATTTTAGATGCTGACATCTACGGCCCAAGCCAACCACAAATGCTAGGCATTTCAGGTCGCCCAGACAGCGCTGATGGCAAAAGCATAGAGCCTATGCAAGCCCACGGCATACAAGCGATGTCGATAGGCTTTTTAGTGGATGTGGATACGCCAATGGTATGGCGTGGCCCGATGGTGACAGGCGCTTTAGAGCAACTTCTCCGTGATACTCGCTGGAAAGATTTAGATTATTTAATTATCGACTTGCCGCCAGGCACTGGCGATATCCAACTGACCCTGTCGCAAAAAGTACCAGTAACAGGCGCGATTATTGTGACGACACCACAAGACATTGCCTTATTGGATGCACGCAAAGGCCTCAAAATGTTTGAAAAAGTAGGGATTCCGATTTTAGGCATCGTTGAAAATATGAGCACGCATATCTGCTCAAAATGCGGCCATGAAGAACATATTTTTGGCGCAGGTGGTGGCGAGGCAATGTGTAAAGACTACAACGTGGATTTGCTAGGCAGCCTGCCTCTCGACATTAAAATTCGTGAGCAATCAGACGGCGGTAAGCCAACTGTGATTAGTGAACCCGACAGTCAAATCGCTGGCATTTACAAACAAATTGCACGAAAAACAGCCTCCAAGCTATCTCAACTCGCGCTAGACCATAGCAGTAAATTCCCAAATATTGTGATTCAAAACACCTAAGCCAAATTGGATAAACAAAAAGCCCCGAAAATCTCGGGGCTTTTTTATTGCAATCTAAAATTAAATACGCAGCTTAAAAAGTCACGCCAAAGCAATAAACATCCACGCCATTTTCAGGTGTAATTAAAGTAGCAGGAATGGCAACGCCATTACGCCAATGATTGACAGCCTCTTGTTTGCCAGCACCCGTCACCAAAAAAATCACTTCTCGTGTATTACTCAATCGTTGCTGACTTAAAGTAATACGATCAGCAGGAGGCTTAGGTGCTTCAAACACAGGTACAGCATCTGCGGAATTATCTACTGCTTGATTAGGAAATAAGCTTGCCGTGTGCCCGTCTTCACCTAAGCCTAACAGCACCAAATCAAACTCTGGCACACCAGCAAGCGTTTTTGCATAAGCCTTAGCACCTTCAATATTGCCTAGCTCTGCAGGGATATCATGAATTTGATTGGCAGGAATGCTCACATGATTAAGCCATGTGGTACGCGCCATCAAGCTATTGCGCTCAGCGTTATCCACTGGCAAACAGCGGTCATCATTGTGATAAATATGCCAATTCGCCCAATCGGCTTTTGCATCTTTAAGTAAAGCGTAAACGCTTTTAGGTGTTGAACCGCCTGCCAAGACGATAGAGAAGCGACCGCGATTAGCAATCGCCTCGCTAGCTGCCACTAAAATTCGGCTTAATGTTGCTTGGTTAATAGATTCCTGTGTTTCAAAATTGTGCCATCGACTAATTTGGCGACTGATTTCGCTTGTTTTTTCTGAGTTTTTTTCTGGGGAATTTTCTTGGTTTGTGTTTTGCATCATGCAAAGCCTTCACGTTATAATTACAGACTTATTTAATAAATCAATTTAGCCCGCCATCTTACCCAAAAGGACGATGGCAGACTATATCCTAACCAAGGAAAATTAATGAAACTCGCAATGATAGGTTTAGGCAAGATGGGTGGCAACATGACAACTCGCTTGCTTCGTAGTGGTATTGAAGTTGTTGGATACGACAGAAGCGTAGAAGTCGTGACTAAGTTAGTCGAAACTGAAGGCATGGTTTCCTCAAGCTCAGTCGCGGATGCGGTTTCAAAATTAGGTGAGAATGGCGAAAAACGTATTGTTTGGCTCATGTTGCCAAGCGGCGAGCCAACCGAAATTCAAATTCAAAATCTTGCCGAGATACTTGCCAAAGGCGACATCATCATTGATGGCGGCAACTCAAATTACAAAGATAGCCAACGCCGTGGCGCTTGGCTTGCAGAACGCGGCATCGGTTTTATGGATGCTGGTACATCTGGCGGCATCTGGGGCTTAGAAAACGGTTACTGCTTAATGGTAGGCGCAACTCCTGAAGTCGCAAAAGCAGTAGAACCTATCCTGATTGCACTCGCACCATCTAAAGAAAATGGCTGGGCACACGTTGGCCCAATCGGCTCAGGTCATTTTACCAAGATGATACATAACGGTATTGAATATGGCATGATGCAAGCGATGGCTGAAGGCTTAGATTTGCTAAAAGGTAAAACAGACTTTAATTTAGATTTAGCACAAGTCACAGAGTTATGGCGCCATGGCTCAGTGGTGCGTAGCTGGTTGTTAGATTTAACTGCTGACGCTCTTAAAGAAGACCAAGAACTATCTGCTGTTGCACCTTATGTAGCTGACTCTGGCGAAGGCCGCTGGACGGTAATGGAGTCTGTTGAACAAGGCGTAGCTGCACCGGTGCTAACACTTGCCCTGCAAGCCCGCTTCAGAAGCCAAGATGCAACTGGTTATAGCTACAAATTGCTATCAATGATGCGTAATGGCTTTGGTGGTCACTTCGTTAAGTCAGTCAACGACTAATCCTCATTAAAAGCTATCAATCTCAACGCGGCCAACATTTGATTGGCCGCTTATTAATACCGAAAACTTAGGAAACTTGAAGTAATGAGCAAACAAATTGATCCTTGTACCCTTGTTTTATTTGGCGCTAGCGGCAACCTATCTCGCCTAAAACTCATTCCAGGCCTTTTCCGTTTGGATGCAGCAGGCCGTTTGCCAGAACACATGGCGATTTTATCTGTAGGTCGTGGTGATGTTGCGCGAGAAGATTGGCACAAAGAAATCAAAGGCATGTTGGATGCTAAATTCAAAAATGGCTACGACAAGCAAGTATTTGAACGGTTTTTAAATCGTAACCACTACCACGCCAATCCTCCTACAGACCCTAATGCTTTCGAAAAAATGCGTGACAGACTCAGCGATGAGAAAGTGTTCCCGCAAAACCTCGCTTACTTCTTGTCTGTTCGCCCGACCGACTTCGCACCTGTGGTTGAGCAACTGTCAGGCGTTGGCTTATTAGACGAGAGCAAATACTGGCGCCGTGTGTTGATTGAGAAACCATTTGGCACAGATTTAGCAAGCGCACAAGATTTACAATCAAAAATCACTAAGCACCTCAAAGAAAGCCAAATTTACCGTATCGACCATTACCTCGGTAAATCAGCGATTCAAAACATCATGCTGACTCGCTTTACCAATGCGATTTTTGAGCCACTTTGGAATAACGGTCACATCGACCATGTTCAAATCACCAACAACGAAACATTAGGCGTTGGCGAACGTACCACTTTCTACGATGCAACTGGCGCACTTCGCGACATGTTCCAAAGCCATTTGCTACAAACATTGGCTTTAGTGGCCATGGAAAAACCAAAAGACCTCACACCAGACAGCATCCGTGCTGAGAAAATCAAGGTATTAGAATCTATCCGTCCAATCGACTTAGATAACTTCAACAAACAAGTTTTCCGTGCGCAATATGCTGCTGGTCGTGTTTGTGTAGGTGATGGCCATGGGGAAAATGTGCCTGGTTACCTAGAAGAAGTAAAACGTGACGGCCTCGGCGATACAAGCTTTACAGAAACATACGCTGCGGTGAAGTTGTTTATCGACAATCCGCGCTGGAAAGGCGTACCTTTCTACGTTCGCACTGGTAAACGTATGCACGAAGGCAATACTGCGATTGCAATTCGCTTTAAGCAATCGCCAATAGAACTTAAAGATGGTCAGCATCACAACTGGCTTATCATCAATATTCAACCTCGTGAGTGCGTAAAAATTGAGATGGAATCTAAGATTCCAGGTCTAGATATCGCAACACGCACAATGAGCATTGACGGTCCACAACGCCAACAAGGTGATGAAACAATCGACTCATACGAAACATTGATGCTGAATTTAATGGAAGGCGATCCTTCACAATACCTACACATCAGTGAAGTAGAAGCACAATGGCGTTTGGTTGACCAAATCGTGAATGCTTGGGCAAAGGACAAAACACCATTGCATCAATACCGCGCTGGCGACCGTGATCCAAAAGAGTCTAGTGTGATTTTTGAAGCGGAAGACCAATTCTGGCGATACAGTATTGAACTAGGTGGCGACGAGCACTAAACTGCTCTTTACCCATTACAAAATGCCTGCGCGATTTGTCAGTAAAATGGCATAATGCGTGGGCATTTTAATTTTGTTATTTTTGTTTTTTTAATGAATGGTTGAGTGAAAAATGAGCATTAAATCGGATAAGTGGATACGCCGCATGGCCGAACAACACGGCATGATTGAGCCGTTTGAACCTAAACAAGTCAAAGTAAATGCCGCTGGCGAACGTATGGTGTCATACGGCACATCGAGCTATGGCTACGACATTCGTTGCTCAAAAGAATTTAAGTTATTCACCAACCTCAATAGCACGATCGTCGACCCAAAAAATTTCGACCCAAATTCATTTGTGGAAGTGAATGCAGATTACTGCATCATTCCACCTAACTCATTTGCGCTTGCACGCACTGTTGAATACTTCCGCATTCCTCGCAATGTTTTAACAGTTTGCTTAGGAAAATCGACCTATGCGCGTTGTGGCATTATCGTTAATGTCACGCCATTCGAGCCAGAGTGGGAAGGTTACGTTACGCTAGAGTTCAGCAACACCACTCCATTACCAGCAAAAATCTATGCGAATGAAGGGTGTGCGCAAGTACTATTTTTCGAAGCGGACGAAGATGACATTTGCGAAACCAGCTATAAAGACCGTGGCGGCAAGTATCAAGGCCAAGTCGGCGTGACATTGCCTAAAATCTAACTTTAGTACGGCAATGCCAAACAGAAATTTACTTTTGTTGGTTGAAACGCAAGAAGCCGCACAGCGAATGACGCTGGCATATCAGTAAGATAGACAAGGAATGAGCGAGCACGCGACGTAGCGATTCGCCGTCAAAATAAATTTATGAAGGCATTGAAATGAAATTTAGATTTCCTATCGTTATCATCGACGAAGACTTCCGCTCTGAGAACTCTTCGGGTCTTGGCATTCGCGTTCTTGCAAAAGCCATTGAGGAAGAAGGCTTTGAGGTATTAGGCGTAACCAGTTACGGCGACCTGACCTCTTTTGCACAACAACAAAGCCGTGCATCAGCGTTTATTTTGTCGATTGATGATGAAGAAATCGTAGAAGAAAAACCAGAGGCGATTGAGCAGTTACGCACATTTGTGACTGAAATCCGTTATCGCAACGAAGAAATACCAATTTTCTTACATGGCGAAACGCGTACTTCTCGCCACATTCCAAACGACGTACTGCGTGAATTACACGGCTTCATTCATATGAATGAAGATACGCCTGAGTTTGTTGCCCGCTTAATTATCCGTGAAGCAAAAGCTTATTTAGATAGCCTTCCACCTCCATTCTTTAAAGCTTTAACACATTACGCAGCTGATGGCTCTTACTCATGGCACTGTCCTGGACACTCTGGTGGCGTTGCATTCTTAAAGTCACCCGTTGGTCAAATGTTCCACCAATTCTTTGGTGAAAATATGCTACGTGCGGACGTTTGTAATGCCGTGGACGAACTTGGTCAGTTGCTCGATCACACAGGCCCTGTAGCTGCTTCAGAGCGCAATGCAGCGCGTATTTACAACTGTGACCATTTGTACTTTGTCACCAATGGCACATCAACATCTAACAAGATTGTTTGGAACTCAACTGTCGCCCCTGGCGACATCGTAGTGGTAGACCGTAACTGTCATAAATCCGTATTGCACTCAATCATTATGACAGGGGCAATTCCTGTTTTCTTGATGCCAACACGCAACCATTTCGGCATTATTGGCCCAATTCCAAAAGAAGAGTTCGAGTGGGAAAACATCAAGAAAAAAATAGAAGCCAACCCATTTGCAACCGACAAAAATGCAAAACCTCGCGTTTTAACAATTACACAATCGACATATGACGGTGTGCTTTATAACGTTGAAGAAATCAAAGAAATGTTGGACGGTAAAATTGATACGCTACATTTCGATGAAGCATGGTTGCCTCACGCCACATTCCACGACTTCTATGGTGATTACCACGCAATCGGCGCAGATCGCCCACGTTGCAAAGAATCGATGATTTTCTCAACGCAATCAACACATAAATTACTTGCTGGACTGAGCCAAGCTTCACAAATCTTGGTACAAGATGCAGATGGCATCCAATTAGACCGTGATGTATTCAACGAGGCTTACTTGATGCACACCTCAACTAGCCCGCAATACTCGATTATTGCTAGCTGTGACGTTGCTGCTGCCATGATGGAAGCGCCTGGTGGAACGGTGTTGGTTGAAGAGTCGATTATGGAAGCGCTAGACTTCCGTCGCGCGATGCGCAAAGTGGATGAAGAATGGGGCGCAGACTGGTGGTTTAAAGTTTGGGGACCTAACGACCTTTCAGAAGAAGGTATCGAAGAGCGCGAAGCTTGGATGCTTAAAGCCAATGAGCGCTGGCATGGCTTCGGCAACCTTGCCGAAGGCTTTAATATGCTGGATCCGATTAAAGCAACCATTATTACCCCAGGTTTGGATGTTGATGGTGACTTCTCTGATGAGTTCGGTATTCCAGCAGCGATTGTCACAAAATACTTGGCTGAGCATGGCGTGATTGTTGAAAAAACTGGCCTATATTCATTCTTCATTATGTTCACCATCGGCATTACCAAAGGCCGCTGGAACACGATGGTGGCGGCACTTCAACAATTCAAAGACGATTACGACAAGAATCAGCCACTATGGAAGGTTCTACCAGAGTTTGCGGCAAAATACCCACGCTATGAGCGCACTGGCTTAAAGGACTTGTGCACGCAAATTCACGAAATCTACAAAAAGAATGACGTCGCGCGCTTAACCACTGAGATGTATCTATCAAACATGGTTCCTGCCATGAAGCCAACTGATGCATTTGCGAAGATGGCGCACCGTGAAATTGACCGTGTGTTAATCGATGAACTAGAAGGTCGCATTACTGCGGTATTGCTTACACCTTACCCTCCAGGCATTCCGCTATTGATTCCTGGTGAGCAGTTCAACGCGATCATCGTCAACTACTTAAAATTTGCCCGAGAGTTTAATGAGCGCTTCCCTGGCTTCGAGACTGATGTTCACGGCTTAGTTAAACAAGTAGTCGATGGTAAGGCGATGTACTATGTGGATTGTGTAGCAGAATAAACTGGCACATCATCAAATAAAAAAGGCGCTTTTATGCGCCTTTTTTATTATCCAAAGCTTATCAAGCCCGCTGATAAGTAATATAACTGAATCCTAAGCCGTTATCAGCTTGATGCGTTTCACGCTCCCCTGCTCTCCATTCCAACATATCAAATTCTGGGAAAAAAGCATCACCTTCATATTCAGCGTCAATCTCAGTCATGTAGAGCTTATTAGCGAGCTTTAAGCCATCTTTGTAAAGCTCTGCACCACCAATCAAGAATGCTTCATTGTCGTCACCACAAGCTTCAATGGCGGCCTCAAGGCTATGCACAACAATTGCACCTTCCACTTTGTAATCTGGATTGCGTGTGACGATAACCGTGGTTCTGCCGGGCAATAAGCGGCCAAGTGAATCGTAAGTTTTACGACCCATAATAATGTGATGACCTGTGGTTAAAGCACGGAAGCGTTTGAGATCTTCTGGCAAGTGCCAAGGTAAAGTGTTGTTAACCCCAATGACACGATTTTTAGCAATTGCTACGATTAAAGACAAAGATGCCATATTAAACTGCAACCAGACCTTTAATTGGCGGATGAGGGTCGTAGCCTTCTAGCGTAAAGTCTTCAAATTTGAAATCGAAAATATCTTTTACAATCGGATTAATGTGCATGGTTGGCAAAGCACGTAAATCGCGGGTAAGTTGCTCATTTACCTGCTCAAAATGGTTGCTGTAAATATGCGCATCACCTAGCGTATGCACGAAATCACCAAGCTTTAAACCGCACACTTGCGCCACCATCATGGTAAGCAATGCATAAGAAGCAATATTAAATGGCACGCCCAAGAAAATATCCGCACTACGCTGATATAGCTGACAGCTCAATTTACCGTCCGCAACATAGAACTGAAAGAAAGCATGACAAGGTGGCAACTTCATTTGATCAACATCCGCCACATTCCAAGCTGACACAATCAATCGACGTGAGTCAGGATTCTTCTTAATCATGTTCACAACTTGCGTGATTTGGTCGATATGCGTGCCATCTGGCTTAGGCCAGTTGCGCCATTGGTAGCCATAAACAGGACCTAAATTACCGTTTTCATCAGCCCATTCATCCCAAATGCGTACGCCATTTTCTTTTAGATAAGCAATGTTGGTGCTGCCTTGTAAGAACCAAAGCAACTCATGAATGATAGACTTAAGATGGACTTTTTTAGTCGTAAGTAGCGGAAAGCCAGCATTTAAATCAAAACGCATTTGATAGCCAAAAACAGAGACCGTGCCAGTGCCTGTTCTATCTTCTTTTTTATTGCCGTGTGTAAGTACATGGCGCACTAAGTCTTGATATTGTTTCATACTGACCCCGTCAAAATGACTTAAGTATTCGCGACTAAATAAGCTTTAATTGCATCCACATCAGCATCCATCACTTCAAAACGTTGTGGAAGGTTCTCGATGCCTTCCAAAGCCGCCGGGCGCTCAGGCGCATGACCTAAAGCTTCAACAATGGCATCTTCAAATTTAGCTGGCAATGCGGTTTCTAACACCAACATCGGCGTATTCACATCGCGTTGCTCTAAGGCGACTTTTAAGCCATCCGCTGTATGGGTATCAATCACAACACCATATTTAGCCTCAGCCTCACGAATGATATTCATCCGATGCGTATGGCTACTACTGCCAGATACAAAACCGTAAGCTGCAATTTTTTCAAACAAGCCAGCTTGCTTGATATCAAAAGCGCCACCTGCATCAACTGAAGCCCATAATTCACGTACTTTAGAGGCATCACGACCAACCAAGTCGAATATAAAACGCTCAAAGTTTGAGGCTTTGCTAATATCCATTGAAGGGCTAGATGTGTGGTAAGTGTTAGCTGACCCACGTGGGCGATAAACACCTGTTTTGAAGAACTCATCAAGCACGTCATTCTCATTAGTTGCCACAACTAATTTATCAATAGGCAAGCCCATCATGCGAGCAATATGTCCCGCACATACATTGCCAAAGTTGCCTGATGGCACTGCGAAGCTTACTTTTTGGCTATTATTTTGCGTCACGGCAAAATAGCCTTTGAAGTAGTAAACCACTTGCGCTGCAACTCGGGCCCAATTGATAGAGTTAACTGCGCCTATCTTATTCGCTGCCTTAAAAGCATGGTCATTAGATACAGCTTTGACGATATCTTGCGCATCATCAAATACGCCTTTTACAGCGATATTGAAAATATTCTTATCTTGCAAGCTGAACATTTGGGCGGCTTGGAAGCGACTCATTTTTTGGTGTGGCGAAAGCATGAATACGCTCACACCTTTTTTTCCACGCATTGCATATTCAGCAGCAGAGCCAGTATCGCCAGAGGTCGCACCTAAAATATTAGTGGTCTCACCTTTTTTAGCGAGTACGTATTCAAAAAGGTTGCCAAGCAACTGCATGGCCATGTCTTTAAATGCCAACGTTGGCCCATTAGAAAGAGACAGCAAGTACAGATTATTTTCTAACTTAAGCGTTGGCGTGATGTCTTTAGCGTTTTGGCCTTTTCGTGTATAGCAATAAACCTCGGCGCGATAAGTCTTATCAACAATCTTGCGTAAATCTTGCGCTGAAATATCCTGCTCGTCGATTAATCGACTTAAAATTGTAAAAGCTAAATCACGATAGTTCATGTCGCGCATAGCGCTTAAATCAGCATCGCTAAATTGTGGGTAGCTTTCTGGCAAATACAAGCCACCGTCTGGCGCCAATCCACCAAGCAAAATTTCGCTAAAACTTAAAGCAGGCGATTGCCCACGGGTACTGATGTATTTCATTTATTTAATTCTTCCATACGCAATTTCACCACAGCGCCATCAATCGCTGGCAACGCTTCAATCGCTTGAATTGCGGCATTCATATTTTTCTCAACCGTAATGTGCGTCAAAATCACGATATCCGCTTCAGTCTCGCCATCTTGCGGTTCTTTTTGCATCATCGCATCAATAGAGATTTGTCTATCACCTAAAATCTTCGTCACTTCAGCCAATACGCCAGGCTTATCTAAAGCACGCATACGCAAGTAATAGGCGGTGCTAATTTCACCGATTGGTAAGATAGGTGTGTTCGCGGTTGGCGTTGTGTCGTGATACGCCAGATAAGGTACTCGCTCCTCAATGCTTGTGTTTTGCATACGTGCAACATCAACCAAATCAGCAATCACTGAACTTGCCGTAGGCTCTGCGCCAGCACCAGCACCGTAATAAAGCGTAGGACCAACTGCATCGCCCTTCACTACAACCGCATTCATCGCGCCATCCACATTGGCAATCAAACGCTTTTCTGGAATCAAGGTTGGATGCACGCGAATTTCAATGCCGTTGCCGCTATGTTTAGTAATGCCTAACAATTTCACACGGTAACCCAACTCTTCAGCATAACGAATGTCTTTACTCTCAAGCTTAGTAATGCCCTCGGTATAAACCTTATCAAACTGCATCGGGATACCAAATCCAATGGCTGACATAATCATCAGTTTATGCGCTGCATCAATGCCTTCTACGTCAAAAGTAGGGTCAGCTTCGGCATAGCCCAAGCGTTGTGCTTCCCCAAGCACATCAGCAAAAGCGAGGCCTTTGTCACGCATTTCAGTGAGGATGAAGTTGGTAGTGCCGTTAATAATGCCCGCAATCCATTCAATCTTGTTAGCGACCAAGCCTTCACGTAGCGCTTTGATAATTGGAATACCACCTGCAACACCAGCTTCAAAAGCGACAATTACGCCTTTAGCTTTGGCTGCTGCGAAAATCTCGTTACCGTGCACCGCAATCAAAGCTTTATTAGCGGTCACCACATGCTTGCCGTTCTCAATGGCTTTTAGCATGAGATCTTTAGCAAGCGTATAACCACCAATTAACTCAACGACCACATCTAGATTCGGGTCATTCACTACAGAAAATACATCATCTGTCACTTCCACTTGGCCGTTGGTGAGGTTTTTCGCAAGCTCAAGATTGCGGTCTGCCACTTTTACAATTTCAATTTTGCAACCTGCACGACGCGAAATTGCCTCTTGATTGCGCGTTAATACAGTGTAGGTACCGCCGCCCACAGTGCCGATACCAAGCAAACCAACTTTTAATGACTTCATACTGTTCATATACTTTCGTTAACGATTGTTATATTGTTTTTTGTTATTTAGTGCCGTGCTGTTTTCGATATTGGTCCAAGAAACGCGCAATTCGGGTAATCGCCTCTTTTAAGTCATCCACGTTAGGTAAGAACACAACGCGGAAATGGTCAGGTGTTTTCCAGTTAAAGCCAGAGCCTTGCACCAATAAGACTTTTTCTTCCAAGAGTAAATCAAGAATGAATTGTTGGTCATCCTCAATTGGATACATTTTGGGATCAAGCTTGGGGAATAGATACATTGCCGCCGCAGGCTTCGAACAAGTCACACCAGGAATAGAAGTTAACATGTCATAAGCCAGATCACGTTGCTTACACAGGCGACCATCTGGCGAGACTAAATCATCAATACTTTGATATCCACCCAATGCCGTTTGAATGCCTAACTGGCCAGGCACATTGGCACAAAGACGCATCGAAGCAAGCATATTCAAACCTTCGATATAATCTTTAGCGTGTTTCTTTTCACCAGAAATAATTAACCAACCCGCACGATAACCACAGGTACGGTAGTTTTTAGACAAGCCATTAAATGTCACAAACAGCACATCATCCGCAAGCGATGCAATTGATGTATGGGTATTACCGTCATACAAAACTTTGTCGTAAATCTCATCCGCAAAAATCACCAAATTGTGATGACGCGCGATTTCGATAATGCCTTGCAAAATCTCATCAGGGTACAAAGCGCCTGTTGGATTGTTTGGATTGATAATCACAATACCGCGTGTATTAGCAGTGATTTTTGATTCAATGTCTTTCAGATCTGGCAACCAGCCAGAAGCTTCATCACACACATAGTGACGTGCTGTGCCACCAGCCAAATTCACAGCCGCCGTCCACAAAGGATAATCTGGGGCAGGCACCAACACTTGGTCGCCATTATTCAGCAAACCTTGCATCGCCATCACGATAAGCTCAGAGACACCATTACCGATGATGATGTCGTCTATTGTCACGCCATCAATATTCTTTTGTTGGGTGTAATGCATAATAGCTTTGCGCGCAGCAAACAGGCCTTTAGAGTCTGTATAACCAGACGCTTGATCCATATTGCGAATCACATCCTGCAGGATTTCTTCAGGCGCTTCAAAACCGAATGGCGCAGGATTGCCAATATTCAACTTGATGATACGATGACCATCCTCTTCCATCTTTTTGGCGCGCGCCAATACAGGACCGCGAATGTCGTAGCAGACGTTATTAAGCTTGGAAGATTTAAGTAAAGGTTGCACGGCAAAAACCTAAGCAGAAAAATGTGTTATCTTACCCGCGAAGGCCATATCAGGCAATGAAACAAGCGATTTTCAAGGCTAGCGATTCTGCCAAATCAATATGAGAAATTAAGATGAAGTTACATTTAACCCAAGTCGATGGCAAACAGCTCATTACAGGCTATAGCAAAGAATGGATTTCCATCAACAATCTCGTCTATCCGCAGAGCTTGGTCGTTCTTCCTGACGAGCTTTTGCTGGATTGGGATGTAAGCGAGTTTGATGACTTAATTGAGGCAAATTTCGAGTGCTTATTAGGCTACCAGCCCGAATTGGTTTTATTGGGCACTGGCGCAACCCATCGTTTTATTCGTCCGCATTTAATTCAAGCATTAACAGCCGCCAATATTCCTTTTGAATGCATGACCACCGACGCTGCTTGTAGAACCTATAACATCCTCATGGCTGAGGGCCGCAAAGTGGCCGCAGCACTTATTTTATAAACGCATCCTTTTATCAATGCACCCGAGAAACAAACATAAAGGCCGCTACGATTTAGCTTCGCTATCGCTCGCAAATCCTGCTCTCCAGACTTTTGTAAAGCCAAATGCTTATAACGACTTATCCATTGATTTCGCAAACCCCAAAGCCGTTAAAGCACTCAATAAAGCACTTTTAGCGCATTACTATCACATTGCGGATTGGGATATTCCAGACCAATTTCTTTGCCCGCCTATTCCAGGACGCGCTGACTATATTCACTATCTGGCTGATTTGCTTGATTATGACAAAAGCAAAAAAATTAAGGGTTTAGATATTGGGGTAGGTGCAAACACGATTTATCCACTGATTGGACACAGTGAATATAGTTGGGATTTTATTGGCACTGATATTAATGCGAGCGCAATTAAAAATGCTCAAGCAATTGTGGATGCGAATGGCTTAAATGACTTTATTAAACTGCGATTACAAAACAACACCAATTATATTTTCAAAGGCATTATTCAAGCAGATGATGTCTTTGATTTCAGTATGTGCAACCCTCCTTTTCATGCCTCTCTAGAAGATGCACAAGCTGGCACACAACGCAAAGTTAATGGCTTGGCGAGAAATGCGGGAAAACAGCCAGCAAAAATAATCAACCCCAAACTAAATTTTGGCGGCCAAGGCGCGGAGCTCTTTTGCGAAGGTGGCGAACTTGGTTTTATAGAGCGCATGATTGAGGAGAGCGCACTATATAAAAATCAGTGTCGCTGGTTCACAACGCTAGTCTCCAAGGCAAGCAATTTACCCAAAATCGAACGCGCACTTAAAACCGTTGGCGCCAAGAAAATAAAAGTCGTTGAAATGTCGCAAGGGCAAAAACAAAGCCGATTGACTGCTTGGTCTTACTTGTAGTTAGAAAAACAAAAAAGCCGCCTAGAAAGGCGGCTTTTTAATGCAATCGAAACCTTTACAAGTTTTTAGTTGAGAGCGTTAATGTTGCATTCGTTCCACCAAAACCAAAGCTATTTGAAAGCGCGGTTTCAATTTTCACGTTATCAATACGCTTACGAACGATATTCATTCCTTCAGCCGCTGGATCTAGATTTTCAATGTTAGCGGAAGCAGCAATGAAGTTATTTTCCATCATAATCAGCGTGTAAATCGCTTCATTCACGCCAGCCGCACCAAGCGCATGGCCTGAAAGCGATTTAGTTGAAGCAATCGCTGTATCGCTATTGCCGAACACTGCACGAATCGCTTCCAGTTCTTTAGTATCACCTACTGGCGTACTTGTGCCGTGTGTATTGATGTAATCAATCTTACCAACACCCTCAATCGCCAACTTCATACAACGCTCAGCACCTTCACCGCTTGGTGCAACCATGTCGTAGCCATCAGATGTCGCGCCATATCCAACCACTTCAGCGTAGATTTTTGCGCCACGGGCTTTTGCGTGTTCGTACTCTTCCAACACCAAAATGCCACCACCGCCAGAAATCACAAAACCATCTCGGTCGGCGTCATAAGTCCGTGAAGCCTTGTCTGGTGTTTCGTTGTATTTGCTTGAAAGTGCGCCCATCGCATCAAACATAAAAGACAGCGTCCAATGCTCTTCTTCTGCGCCACCAGCAAACACAATGTCTTGTTTGCCCAATTGAATCTGCTCAACACCTGCACCAATACAGTGCGCGCTGGTTGAACAAGCAGAACTTATGCCGTAGTTCACACCTTTGATTTTCGCACCCGTTGCCAAACAAGCAGAGACGCCACTTGCCATTGCTTTTGTGACCATATAAGGCCCAACGCGACGAACGCCTTTTTCACGCAGTGTATCAATACCTTCTAAAATACTTTCATGGGATGCGCCACCCGCGCCAACAATGAGGCCAGTACGCACATTCGAAACCATCTCTTCAGGCAAGGCAGCATCAGCAATCGCTTCTTGCATCGCAAGCCAAGCATAAGCATGACCCTTAGCCATGAAGCGCATTAATTTGCGATCAATTAACTCTTCTACATTGAGGTTTTTAATCGAACCAGCCACATGTGAGCGCAACCCCATCTCAACATACTCTGGTTGGAATGTAATGCCTGAGCGGCCTTCATAAAGACTGTCTTTTACCTCAGCAACATTGTTGCCTAAGCTAGACACAATCCCCATGCCAGTAACGACGACACGACGCATAATACCGTTCTCCCGAACTAGTTTATTTTTGTAATTTTAGAAATTATCTGTACTTGTAAACAAGCCAACACGCAAATCATTAGCCACATAAATTTCACGGCCATCTAACTCCATACGCGCATCAGCAATGCCCATCACCAATTTACGCATAATCACACGTTTTAGATCAATGTAGTAAGTCACTTTTTTGCCCGTAGGCAATACTTGTCCGCTGAATTTCACTTCGCCAGCACCCAATGCACGGCCGCGGCCAGGGCCGCCTTTCCAGCCTAGGTAGAAGCCTACCAATTGCCACATCGCATCTAAACCTAAACAGCCTGGCATCACTGGGTCACCCTCGAAGTGACAGCCAAAGAACCATAAGTCAGGCTTTACATCTAGCTCAGCAATAATTTGGCCTTGACCATATTTGCCGCCTTCTTCAGTGATAGAAACAATGCGATCGAACATCAACATTGGCGGCAAAGGCAACTGAGCATTGCCTGCACCAAACATCTCACCACGGCCGCAAGACAATAGTTCTTCGTAGGTAAAGCTATTCTTTTTTTGCATTCTATTAACCTAGTATTTTCAGAATTAATGCTATTTTCGCTGGAAAACCGTTTAAGTGAAAGCCCTAATGTCATTTATGCAACAAATTAAAGGGTATACAGATCTGTTTACACCATGCTAAATCTCCGTTACTATTTGTTACAAATTTATTTCTTCTTATTCATTTTCATTAACTTTCTTACGGGACAAGTCCATGAGCGACAAACAACTGACCGACATGCGCCAACACGCGCAAACACTAGAAACAGAAATCAACAAAGTCGTAGTAGGTCAGCAAACACCTATTCGCTTGATTACGACAGCGATTTTTTCGCGTGGTCACGTATTGCTTGAGGGTGATGTCGGTGTAGGTAAAACAACGCTGCTTCGTGCATTTACACGCTGTATCGGTGGTGGCTATCAACGTATCGAAGGTACGATTGACTTGATGCCTAACGACTTGGTCTATCACACCTACTTAGGTGAGGATGGCAAACCGCATGTAAGCCCTGGCCCATTGCTCATGTCTGGTGAGAATCTTTCTGTATTCTTCTTCAACGAAATTAACCGTGCGCGTCCACAAGTTCACTCATTGTTACTTCGTGTGATGGCTGAACGCACATTATCTGCATTCAACAAGGAATATCATTTCCCTCACATGTTGGTATTCGCAGACCGCAACCAAGTTGAAAAAGAAGAAACTTTTGAAATTCCATCTGCAGCGCGTGACCGTTTTATGATGGAAATTCCTATCGTAGTGCCTGATGACAACGCTATCATGGAATCCCTAGTATTTGATACGAAGTTCCATAACGTGGATGCTTTGGTCGACACAATTCAAGCAGATGTTTTGCAATTCGACCAATTAAACGCGTTTTCAGCATTGCTTCAAGACAAAATCGAAGCATCGCCAACACTACGTCAATACGCACTTAACCTATGGCGCGCGACGAAAACTCCAACGGCTTATGGCGTTAAAGTAAGCGGCGTGGACATGAACCGCTTAGTTTTATCAGGGGCCAGTCCGCGCGGCATGAGTATGCTGATGCGCGCAGCACGTGTGAATGCTTGGCTTAATAATCGCGATTCAGTATTGCCAGAAGATATCCATGCAGTATTCCACTCAACAGTTGCACATCGTTTGGTATTTAGCCCGGTCTATGAAATGCGCCGTACAGAAATCGCGCGCGAATTGCTGACAGGCATCGTAAATGCGGTTGCTGCGCCTTAAGAAAATTACGCAAACCAACACCTGCAAAATCAGCATATGCACAACGAGATAAAAGAGTTTAGCTACCACATCAGCTGGCGTTCACGTGGACGTCATTCTGGTAGCCATTCGAGCACACAACGTGGCATGGGAATGGAGTTTCGTGGTCACACCACCCTACTTTCATATCCTGACCCTCGCCGTATTGATATTCGCCAAACCATACGCGACCCGCTAGAACAAGTGTATGTGCGAATTTTTAATCAAAAAAGCGCAACCCCTGTATTTGCAATTGCAGATTTATCCGGCTCCATGAATTTTGGTAGCAAGCAAAGCAAGGTAGCTTTAACCAGCAAAATTGCGAGCGCTATCGCCATGTCTGCCACACACAATAGTGACCCGTTTGGCTTTATTGGCTTTGATGACGTAGTCCGTGAAGACTGGCTCTGCACACAGTCATTTCGAGCACATCAAGCATTGGAGCTGACTTCAGCACTTAAAAGCTTTGAACCAGAGCAAGTAGGTAGCGCTGGCTTAAGTGACGTCAATCGCTTTTTGCCGCGGGAACGCTCATTAATCTTCTTGATTTCAGACTTCCACATGCCTATGAATGAGCTGGAAGATTCACTTTCATTGATGATGCAACATCACGTTGTGCCAATTGTGCTTTGGGACTCTTCTGAATATAAAAACTTACCCGAGTTTGGCATCACCAGCGTGACAGACTGCGAAACAGGCGAGAAACGCACCTTGTTTTTACGCAAGGATATGCGTGCCAACATCGTCGCTAGCTTTGAAGCAAGACGCGCTGAGATTGAAGCCTTGTTTATGCGTTTTGATATGGCGCCTTTCTTTGTAGAAGGCGATTTTGATGCCGATGCATTAACCGAATACTTTCACCAATTTGTGGCGGCCTAATAATGAATTGCCTAATGAATAAATTGATTAAACCAATCCAGACAAGCTTATTAAGCTTAGTGCTAATAAGCATAAGCTTTGTAGCGACTGCAAATGACGAGCCATCTCCAGAAGTGCCAGAAGGCATTGTCAAACTCAGCAAGGTAGATCCAGCCCGTAACGTAGGATTCTTGATGGGCGACATGTTGAGTCGCACCATCACGCTGGAAGTTAAAAAACCTTACAAACTCATTGAAACAACCTTGCCTATTGTTGGTTATGAACATCGTTACAAAGGCCAAGTTTCTGGGATTGAACTCCGTAAAATTAGCCATAGTACAAAAGAAAATCGCGACACAACAATCTATGTCATTCAGCTCGCTTATCAAGTATTTACTACAGCGCCTGTGGTGAAGCCTGCCATTCTGCCTGCTGAAATTGTTAAATTCCAAGGCCCTGCTACTGAGGAAGCTAAAGATGGTTTAGTGCAATACAAAATCCCTGAGTTTTACTTCAGAATTTCACCGATGGCAGTATTTGGCGCGGTCAAAATTGAAGATGACATGAGCCCACTAAGACAGCCGATTTTGTTGCAACCTTATCCTGAAAAACAAAAATTAGTGGCTTGCTTAATCGTGCTTAGCTTAAGCCTATTGGGCTTGCTCTATATATTAGGCTCTCGTGCTTGGTTGCCGCTAATGGGAAGACCATTTGCACAAGCCTCTCGCCAATTGCGCAAACTTTCAGCTAAAGATCCTGAGCAGCTCAAAACAGCTTTATCAACAGTACATAAAGCGATTAATACGACCGCGAAATACAGCGTATTTAGCGATAATGTAGATGCGTTCTTGGCACACGCTCCAAGCTTTAAAGCCATTGAAGCAGAGCTCACTCAATTCTTTGCGTTATCACATCAAGTATTCTTCGACACGCAAAGCACGGCAAGTCACGATGCTAAATCACTTTTTTGGTTAAAACAGTTTTGCAAACAATGTCGCGATTGCGAACGTGGCCTAAAACCAGCGAAGCAAAAGAAAGCTTAACGCGGCATGAATATCCCTATTTTCTTTAACTCGCCCTGGGCACTTTGGTTATTGCCGCTTGCATTCTTGCCTTTGGTGCTAGACCGCGCGTTTACCCAACGCTACTCTTGGGTAGCGATGCTACCTAAAGACAGATTGTCTGATTTGATTGGCATGTTACTTAAAGTCTTAGCTGTGTTAGCACTGCTCTTCATTGTGATAGGTTTAGCAAGTCCACACAGTCAACAACAAAGCATAGAGCGGATTGGCGTGGGCGCCCAAATCGCTTTGGTATTAGACCGAAGCGCCAGTATGGATGACCCATTTTCTGGGGACACCAGCAACGGCAAAGTGGCTGAAACCAAATCTGTTGCTGCTAGCCGCTTGATTACCCAATTTGTAAAATCACGCCAAAACGATATGTTCGGCATGATTACTTTTAGTAACTCAGCCATGTATGTATTACCACTCACCGAAAACCGTGAGGCAATTTTAGCGGCTGTGCAAGCGACCGCAGGCAATGCGCTATTCCAAACCAATATCGGCAGTGGCATCACGAGTGGCGCAGGACTTTTCGACAAGGTACCCGACTCTGGCTCACGCGCCATGATTTTGCTTTCAGATGGTGGTGGTCGTATTGATGCTGATACGCAACAAAAAATTCGCGACTGGCTAGAGCGCTTGCATATTGGCTTATATTGGATTGTATTGCGCCAACCAGGTGGTTTGAGTATTTTTGATACCAGCTACGTGCCGCCAGAAGATGCTGTATTACCACCACAAATTGAATTGAATGAGTTTTTTAAAACATTAAATTCGCCATTTCATGCTTATGAAGCAGATGACCCCAAATCATTGGCGGCAGCGATTGCAGACATCAATCAAAAAGAGAAAAAGCCAATTCGTTACCACGAACAAATTCCTGGTTATGACTTTTCTCAAGCTTGTTTTTTACTCGCGGCGCTGATGATAGGCCTGTTACTAGGCGTGAAGTATTTAGAAGTTAGAACATGGGATTAAACAAATGACACTCAATATTTTTAAAATCCTGAATGCTAAAAAACTGACTTGGATTTTTGGTCTATTAGCCATTGCCAGTGCAGTTGGTGCAGGCTATGAGATTCATCGCATCCAGCAAATTCAAGCGTTTAATGAAGCTATTTTAAATGCGAAATCGCCAAAAACAGACATACAAAGTTTTGAGGCTAAATTTGCGACGGCTTATTGGCTTGCTAAAAACGAGCGTTATAAAGAATCCACACTGCTCTTTACGCACTTGTTAGAACATGCCAACACCAAACAAAAAGAAGCGATTCAGCATAATCTAGCGACGAATTTTTTCCGTCGTGGCATTGCGATTAATGGCACAAGTATGAGTGTAGGCAAAGAGAGTGAATATCTGCTCAGGCAAGCTAAAAACTTATACCAACAAGCCGTGCGTCTTGATAACAGCCATTGGGATACGCGTCATAACTTAGATCGTTTGATTTTGCTATTACCAGGCACACCAACTCCTGGCGTGGGCGAGTCTGACTCACCGGGCCTCATCATGGGTAATATCCCTGTAGGTCTGCCATAACATGAACAAAGTATTAAGCTACTTACGCACTCGCCGTGATGCCGCTCTGCTAGCAAGCGCATTTGTATTACTGATTGCTGCCGCATTCAAGCCGACCTTGCCGCTACCACGCAGCATCTACAGCTATTTGTTAGTGGCTGATATTTCACAAAGTATGAATGTGGTTGATACATCATTAAACGGCAAACAAGTAACACGCATGGAATATACACAATATATGTTGCATCACATTGTGGCTAATATGCCTTGCGGCACACGTGTCAGTATTGGTTTATTCGCTGGCGTAAGCGTTGCAGCACTCTACAACCCAATTGAAGTATGCAGTAATTATGCAGCAATTCAAGACACCATCGACCACCTAGATTGGCGCACTGCTTGGTCTGGCAATAGTCGCGTGCGTGACAGTATGTTTACACTTGCTAGGGTGTTGAGAGCCTTCCCTGAACCAGCACAAGTGGTTTACTTTACCGATGGCGAAGAAGCGCCAAAACTCCACGCATTCAACACCAAAGATTTGACTAACTTCCAAGGTGGCAACGGATGGCTGTTTGTTGGTATAGGGAGCGACAAAGGCACGGCGATTCCTAAACTGGATGATAAAAATCAAGTAATTGGTTATTGGTCTGCAGAAAGTTTTGCAATGCAACCGGGGATTGCGCAGATTTCAGAAGCCAATATTGGCGTGCGTGATAACAACGTCGCTGGCGCAACGGGCGACCGCTTTCTGTCGAAACTACAAGAAGAATATCTTAAAGATTTAGCCAAACAAGTGAGCGGTGATTATGTGCGTGGTGATAGCTTACAAAGCATCTTATCTGCCATGAAGCACCAAAAACCCGCGCGTCACGATATTGCACCTTACGATATTCAATGGATATTAGCTTCTCTTGCTGGCTTGTTATTACTCTTGGCTTATTTGCCTAGACAGCCCATTCACCAGCTTTCAAAATGGCTGAAACGCAAAAGAAAAATTTAGTCCGTCAATCCCCATTTAAGCCAAACCCGCCATAAACGAGCTTCTTCGACATCCGCATTGTCTGCCAATAAAATCATATTGCGTGACCAAAGTTGCCCTTTGGCGCGCATATTGATCACTGTTAATTGAGGCATCACCAGACTAGTTGGAAGAATTTTCACAACAAATTTTTTGCCATTCTTTTGGGTAACTACAATTTCGTTGTCTTTATTAAGGGTTAAGAGATGACAAGACCAAGGCAGGATTAATAGTGCATCACGGGCAGTTGCATAAGCCGTCGCTAGAATAATCATCAAGAGCAACGCGGCTTTGCATAGCCAAGTAAATAGCAAACATATCACCAACACACTGGCGAACAAACTTACCAACGCCAAGATATAAGTAAGTCGACGTGATGGCTTTAGCACTAATTGCCTAGGCTTCATTTATAATATCCCCAACGATTTATCTCTAAAAAGCAAGTATATGACTGAATGGCATGATTTTCTAAGCGCTCAAGGCGCGGTTTTGCAAGATGGCGAATTGCAATCATTTGGAGACGCGCAAAATGAGCTAGCGGCCGCCAACGGCAACATCATCACAAGTTTATCGCACTTAGGGCTTTTGGAAGTTAGCGGAGAGGATGCCGTCACTTTTCTACAAGGCCAAGTGACCAATGATGTCAAAAAGCTCGATGGAAGCATCAGCCAATATGCAGGCTATTGCAGCCCCAAAGGTCGTCTATTAGCCCTATTCTTGGCCTATGCACATCTAGACCATTTGCACTTACAAATGCCGCTCAGCATACTAGAGCCCATCATGAAGCGCCTGAAAATGTTTGTGATGCGCTCAAAGGTGGTGATTACAGACAAATCAGCAGATATTTTATGCTTCGGGATTGCTGGCCCGAATACTGAAAGCACATTGACCAGCCTGTTCAGCAAAGCGCCTCAATCACCACAAGAACTCATCACGCTGGATGATGCCACTTTATTGCGCCTTGCTGGCGATATGCCGCGTTACCAAGTGTTCACGCATACCGTTAACGCTGAGCGCATCTGGAATGCACTATCAGCTAACTGCACAAAAGTAGGTAAGTCCGTTTGGGATTATTTAGAGATACAAGCAGGTATTCCAGAAGTTGTGCCAGCAACGCAAGAGGCCTTTGTGCCGCAAATGGTTAACTTGGACGCCCTAGATGGCATTAACTTCAAAAAAGGCTGTTATACAGGCCAAGAAATCGTTGCACGCACCCATTACCTAGGCAAGGTTAAGCGCCGTAGCCAGCTTGCCCATATCAACACTGAAGAAATGCCTCTAGCTGGTGATATGGTTCAATTAGCAGGCCACGAAGAAGCCATTGGCCAAATTGTGCGTGCTGCGCCAAGCCCTAAGGGCGGCGTTGATGCGCTGATTGAAATTCGTTTGGAAAATTTAGAATCGACTGAAGAATTTCCAGTCTGGAAAGGCAATAAGCTAGAGTTTAAAGCACTTCCTTACTCACTTAACTAATTCATTTCATTAGTGTTTGGCTGGCTCTTTATTTTCAGTGGCTGGCGCTGGTGTAGCAAGTTTATTGGGGGCAAGACTGTTAGCGTCTAACACTTGGATAAACACTTCGTCTTGTTTCACCATACCCAATTCACTTCTAGCACGCTCTTCAATCGCACCGTAACCTTGTTTCAAATCTCGCACTTCTTCATCTAAACTCGCATTGCGCGCTTTTAGTTGGTCATTCTTTTCTTTTTGCTGAGAAATTTGCTGATTAAGATTCCACACCGTCAGCCAGCTACCCTTTTTGCTGAGCCACAGTGGGTACTGTAGCGCAGCAATTAGGATAACAAAGATAAGCGTAAGCGCTTTCAAGATTGGCTTTTATCTAGCAACTAGCGTTTAAGGTTGTAAAAAGCACCCATGCCAGCATAGCTAGTTGCATCACCCAGCTCTTCTTCAATACGTAGCAACTGATTGTATTTTGCAATACGTTCAGAACGTGAGAGCGAACCTGTCTTAATTTGCAAGGCATTCGTCGCAACTGAAATATCAGCAATCGTTGTATCTTCAGTTTCACCAGAACGATGCGAAATCACTGAGGTGTAACCAGCGCGTTTTGCTGTTTCAATGGTTTGGAACGTCTCAGTCAATGTACCGATTTGGTTAACCTTAATAAGCACTGAATTAGCAACGCCTTTTGCAATACCTTCACGCAAGATTTTTGCATTAGTCACAAATAAGTCATCACCGACCAATTGAATGTTTTTACCCATGCGGTCAGTCAAAAGTTTCCAACCATCCCAGTCATGTTCACTCATCCCATCTTCAATGCTAATGATTGGGTATTTATCTACCCAAGCACTCAAGTAGTCAGCGAATTGGCCTGATGATAATTGCAAGCCTTCTGATTCCAGGTTGTATTTACCATCTTTGTAGAATTCAGAACTTGCGCAATCCAAACCTAACAATACATCACGGCCTGGCTCGTAACCTGCCGCTGATATCGCTTCCAAGATGTATTGAATCGCAGATTCGTTTGATGGCAAATCAGGCGCGAAACCACCTTCGTCACCCACTGTTGTTGCCAAGCCTTGTTTGTGAAGAATTTTGTTCAATGCATGGAACACTTCAGCGCCGCAACGCAAAGCTTCACGGAAGCTAGGCAAACCTGCTGGAATAATCATGAACTCTTGAATATCAACACTGTTAGCAGCATGCGCACCACCATTGATGATGTTCATCATTGGGGTTGGCAATTGCATCATGCCTGAGCCGCCTAAGTAGCGATAAAGTGGCAAGCCTGATTCTTCTGCTGCTGCACGTGCACAAGCCATCGAAACCGCTAAGATTGCATTTGCACCTAAGCGCGCTTTGTTTTCAGTACCATCCACTTCAATCAAAGTTGCATCGATAAAGCTTTGGTCTTCAGCATCCAAACCGATAATCGCTTCGCAGATTTCTGTATTTACGTTTTCAACCGCTTGCAAAACACCCTTGCCCAAATAGCGCTCTTTGTCGCCATCACGAAGCTCAACCGCTTCTTTAGTGCCTGTTGAAGCGCCAGACGGCACTGCAGCACGTCCAATAATGCCAGACTCAAGCAATACATCTGCTTCAACGGTTGGATTGCCGCGTGAATCCATAATCTCGCGGGCGATGATATCTACAATTGCGCTCATGCTTTTTTCCTCGGTTTAAATCTAATAATTATTAATTAAAGCCTATGTTCAAAGAGTACTTTCAATAAAGCCGGCTTTTTTCACCACTTTATCTAAATCAACTAATACTTCTAACAAATCCTTCATTTTGCCTAATGGCCATGCATTAGGGCCATCTGACAAGGCTTTAGATGGGTCTGGATGCGTTTCCATAAACAAGCCTGCAATCCCGCTTGCTACAGCCGCACGCGCCAACACAGGCACATGCTCACGCTGACCGCCACTCTTATCACCTTGACCGCCAGGCTGCTGTACCGAATGTGTTGCATCAAAAACAACAGGGCAGTTAGTCTCACGCATAATCGCTAAGCCGCGCATATCTGAGACCAAAGTGTTATATCCGAATGAAGCACCACGCTCACACACCATAATGGTATCTGCACCGCCGTTAGCTTCTTTGGCTTTTTGCACCACTTGCTTCATGTCGCCGGGCGCTAAAAACTGACCTTTTTTAATATTCACAGGTTTACCGCAAGTTGCTACCGCAGTAATAAAGTCTGTTTGACGGCAAAGAAATGCTGGTGTTTGAAGTACATCAACCACTGAAGCAACTTCAGCCACCTGCTCTTCGGTATGCACATCTGTCAAAATCGGCACGCCAATTTGGCGACGCACTTCGTCCAAAATACGCAAACCTTCAGTGATACCAAAACCACGAAATGTCTTGTTAGAGCTACGATTTGCTTTGTCGTACGAAGACTTGTAAATAAATGGGATGCCAACGCTTGCACAGATTTCTTTAAGCTGACCAGCTGTATCAATCGCCATTTGCTCAGACTCAATCACACAAGGACCAGCAATCAAGAAAATTGGATGTTCGATACCAACATCAAAACCACATAATTTCATTATTTAGACCCTTTGTATTTCAACGCAGCTTCAATGTAAGACTTGAATAGCGGATGACCTGTGCGAGGGTTTGATGTGAACTCAGGATGGAACTGACAAGCCACAAACCAAGGATGAACGTTTTGTGGCAACTCCACCATTTCACACAACTGTTCAGTAGGTGTCCGTGCCGAAATGACTAAGCCTGCAGCTTTTAATTGGTCCACATAATGATTGTTCACTTCATAGCGATGACGATGACGCTCATTCACTTCTTTACCATAGATTTGAGCTGCCAATGTGCCTGCTTCAATTGGGCATTTTTGTGCGCCTAAACGCATGGTGCCACCCAAGTCAGAATCCTCTGAACGCACTTCAACTTTACCGTCAGCATCTTGCCATTCAGTAATCAAACCGACCAATGGATGTGGGCCATCTGGATTAAATTCCGTACTGTTCGCATCCTTAAGATTTGCAACATTGCGCGCATACTCAATCACTGCCAATTGCATACCCAAACAGATGCCCAAATATGGCTTTTTGTTTTCACGCGCAAATTGAATGGCTTTCATTTTGCCTTCAGTACCACGTTTACCAAAGCCACCTGGCACCAAAATAGCATCCATAGGCTCAAGCACTGCTGTGCCATCACGCTCGATATCTTCTGAATCCATATAATGGATACGCACTTTAGACTCTGTATGAATACCCGCATGAATTAAGGCTTCAGTAAGCGATTTATATGACTCGGTCAAATCAACATACTTACCAACAAAGGCAATATTCACTTCTTGTTTAGGATGCGCTAAAGCATCAACAATTTTGTCCCAGCTTGAAAGGTCAGCTTCTTTTACTTTGATATTCAATTTGCGACAAACGATTTCATCCATCTTTTGCGCATGCAATAAGCCTGGAATTTGATAAATCGAACTCGCATCAACGGCAGAGATAACGGCCTCAGAAGCAACGTTGGTAAATAGCGCAATTTTATGACGCTCATCTTCTGGTAAGGCGCGATCTGAACGACAGAGCAACAGGTCTGGCTGAATACCAATTTCACGCAACTCTTTTACAGAGTGTTGCGTTGGTTTTGTTTTAAGCTCGCCAGCAGTTGGAATCCAAGGCAACAAGGTCAAATGGATGTAGCAAGTGTTTTCACGACCTTCTTCAAAGCCCATTTGGCGAATCGCCTCTAAAAATGGTAACGATTCAATATCACCCACCGTGCCACCAACTTCAACAATAGCCACCTCAGCGCCTTCAGCACCGCGTTTGATATGGGTTTTGATTTCATCGGTAATATGTGGAATCACTTGAACGGTTTTACCAAGGTACTCACCGCGACGTTCTTTTTTGATGACAGTCTCGTAAATTTGACCCGTCGTGAAGTTGTTGCGCTTACCCATGCGAGAGCTAATGAAGCGCTCGTAATGACCCAAGTCCAAGTCAGTTTCAGCACCATCGTCCGTTACAAACACTTCGCCATGTTGAAATGGACTCATCGTGCCTGGGTCAACGTTGATGTAAGGATCAAGTTTCAGCATGGTTATTTTGATACCACGCGACTCAAGAATAGCACCGAGCGATGCAGCTGCAATGCCCTTGCCTAATGAAGAAACAACACCACCTGTAACAAACACATATTTGGTCATGAAAATACTTTTCTAGATATTACGGACAAGAGCTTTATAAGTGTACATTTTACTGGAAAGCGATGCCCGCCACAAACCATGTTTTTTGATTTTACAAGACAGATTACTTACTCAAGAACTGGGGACACGAAAAATGGGGAAAAAAAATGACGAGATGTGAATCTCGTCATTGAAGATGGTACGTTTAAATACCATTGGAGGGTAATACAAGGAGATAACTTATTCATGTAAACAAGCTAATGATGTGCATTTAATCATGAGTGTGTAACAAGAATATGTCACTTTGTAAAAACTTTGTATCAATCATCATTAATGCTGAAAAACGCTAACTTTTTATCTCTCGGAAGCGCTTTAAGTTGAGCCTCACACTTACTTGCTTCAGACCTATCAGCATAAGTCTTATGTGCCATAATCCTTACAGGAGGATTTGCGCGTGTATATTTAGCACCACGCCCATCAATATGCGCTTGAAATCTTGCCTCTAAATTGTTGGTAATACCGGCATAAAAGCTGCCGCCTTTACACTCTAGAAGATACAAAAACCAAGGCATCTATTATTCCAAAAATTATTAATAAAAAAAACGGCTCGATTAACGAGCCGTTTTAATTAAAACTTGTAGCTAAACACTACGAAAAGCAATTAAGCCTTTTGAATGTTTGATGCTTGTTTGCCTTTAGGGCCGTCAGTCACATCGAAGCTAACACGTTCGTTTTCTTTTAGGCTTTTATAGCCGCTATCAACGATCGCAGAGAAGTGAGCGAAAAGATCGTCGCCACCTTCATCAGGAGTGATAAAGCCGAAGCCTTTAGAGTCATTAAACCATTTTACGGTACCAGTTGCCATTGCATACTTCCTTACTAAAACAAGGGGAGGCGCCCCAAAAGTTTGTACTTCACGAACTAAAGCCAGCTACGCCAACAAAAAAAGATCAAAGTAAAAACGCCCAATGTGCTTTGTACGGGGATAATTCCACCAAGTCAAGCATTTATTTAGCAAAAACCACATTTATATCAAACCAAACTCCATGAACCACAACATCCTGTGGTTCATACGGCGAAATATATCAATATGCCAGTGCATTTTCTTATCGATTGTAAGGATATTGTAAGGAAGCATCTTTAGTATCTCGATAAATCATTTTAATGAGACAGCACAATGCTTTTTGTAGTTGATTTTGACGGCACGTTATCAGTCCGCGACACGGTAGATGCGATGCTTGAGCAATTCGCAGATCCTTCATGGGAAGAGATTGAGCAAGAATGGCTAGACGGCCATATTACCGCTGTTCAATGCATGCAAAAACAATTACACATGGTGAAAGCTGACCATGTCACGCTAGAAAACTTCTTCCGTAGCATTCAGCTAGACGCCACTTTCTTACCTTTTTACAAGCACGTTAGCCAGTTTGCCAAGGTGGCTGTTGTGAGCGATGGCTTAGACCATGCGATTCATGTTGCCATGAAGAATGCCGAATTCCCAGAACTGCCGATTTACGCCAACAAATTACATTTCGTGCCAGATGGCATTGATATGTCTTGGCCGCACAAGAACCCTAACTGCAATGCGGGTAACGGGGTATGTAAATGTAAGGTAGCACAAGATTTGTCTGGTGGTGAAAAGCCAGTGGTCTTAATTGGCGACGGCAAGTCAGATGCTTGCTTAGCGAAATCAGCCGACATCGTCTTTGCAAAAGGCTCTCTGATTAAATACTGCGAAACCAATAACATTCCTCATTTTAAATTCCAAACCTTTGCTGATGTATTAACAAAGGTCAAAACATGGCCGCAAGACATGAGCCACCATACTTTATCTGCTTAATTTTTCTTGAAAGAGTCGAAACATGGATAAAAAAATCATCGAAATCCTCGCGAAGAACGATAAATATTGTTCACATGGCGATACCGTTAACTACGCGGATCCTCCAAAAGTTTTTGAAAACTGCGAAGGCAGTTTCTTGTTCGATGAAAACAAAACACCTTACCTAGATTGGCAGATGTGGTACTCAGCTGTTAACTTCGGCTACAAAAATAAACGTATTGCTGATGTGTTGCACAAACAAGTGGACGCGCTTCCACAGTTAGCCAGCCAATACCTTCATAAAGAAAAAGTAGATTTAGCGGAAGTCATCTGTAAATACATGGAAGACAAATACGGTGTTAAAGGCCGTGTTCATTTCAACGTTGGTGGCGCGCAAGCAGTTGAAGACTCACTAAAAGTGGTACGTAATCACACAGGCAAAACACACCAGTTCGCATTCATGGGTGGCTACCACGGACGCACATTGGGTGCTTCAGCAATTACTTCTAGCTATCGCTACCGTCGTCGCTTCGGCAACTTTGCTGACCGCGCACACTTTGTACCGTATCCATACTGCTTCCGTTGCCCATACGGCATGAAAGTAGAAACTTGCGACACTTATTGCCATAAACAATTTGAGCATTTGTTCGACACAGAATACCAATCTATTTGGGACGAAAAAGCCAAGCAAAGTGAATTTGGCGCTTTCTACATTGAGCCTATGCAAGGCACTGGCGGCTACATTATTCCACCAGCTGGCTACATGAAGAAACTTCAAGAGTCACTGAAGAAACGCAATATCTTATTAGTGGCTGACGAAATCCAAATGGGCGTTTACCGCACAGGTAAGCTTTGGTCATGGGAAAACTTCGACATCATTCCTGATATTTTCGTATTCGGTAAAGCGATTACTAACGGCTTGAACCCACTCTCAGGTATCTGGGCACGTGAAGAATTAATCTCTCCTGAGAAATTCCCTCCAGGCTCTACGCACTCAACATTTGCTTCTAACCCACTAGGTACAGCAGTGGCGCTTGAAGTGATGAACATGACGCTTGAAAAAGACTTTGAACCACATGTGCGTGACCGCGGCGCTTACTTCTTGAAACGCATTCAAGAGTTGAAATCACGCTGGAAATGCGTGGGCGACGTAAGCGGTTTGGGCTTAGCACTTCGTATCGAGCTTTGCGAGAAGGATGGTTTCACAGCAAGCCGTTCATTAGCAGACCGTATGTTTAACGAAGGCCTTAAAGGCGACATCATGATTGATGGCAAACAATACGGCCTTGTGTTGGACATTGGCGGCTACGAGAAGAACGTGATTACCCTAGCCCCTTCATTGTTGATTTCTGAAGAGGAAATCGACTTGGGTATTAAGCTGTTTGAATCACTACTTAAACGCTGCGGCGCTGAGTAATTGAAGTTTAAATCGGGGCGCAAGCCCCGATTTAATTTCAGCGAGTTAATTAAAAAGTTAATTAAATAAAGATTACATGTCACAAGAAATTCAAAACTGTCTAGGCTCAACTGGCTTTTACGATAAGCGCGGTGAAGATGCTGTATTGCTCATCCACGGCCTTACTGGCACACCAGCTGAAATGCGCTACATTGCCAAAAACTTGCTCAAGCAAGGCTTCAGCGTAGCATGTCCCCAACTAGCAGGCCATTGCGGCACCGTAGGGGATCTCAAGCGTTCAAAATGGCAAGACTGGTACGCATCTATGGAAGTCGCTTTTGAAGCGCTCAAAAAAGAACATAAACGCGTGTTTGTTTCTGGCTTATCCATGGGCGCTTTAATCGCGATTAAATTAGCGGAAGAGAAAGGGGAGCGTGTTGATGGCTTAGGTCTGCTCTCTACGACATTCTTTTATGACGGCTGGAATATGCCGCGACTGAAACGCAAACTATTGTTACCATTTGTTTTATACACCCCGCTTCAGTATTTTATGTCTTGGGAAGAAACCCCACCTTATGGCATCAAATGTGAACGCACGAGAGCCTTGGTTCATGCTGTACTTGAGAATCGCGACTCTATGGCTTCAGAAAAAGTTGGTATTTTCAACACCCCTGCCGTAGTCATTAAAGAAAGTACAAGACTGATTAAATCAGCCAAGCGCGGACTACCGAAAGTAACTTCGCCTACCCTAATTGTGCATTCCACAGAAGATGATATGGCAAGCGTTAAAAACGCACATTTAGTTGCAAAACGTATTTCATCGCGTAAAGTAGAGACTTTCCTAGTCGATGACACCTACCATGTCCTAACGCTAGATAAACGTAAGAATGATATTGCCCTGCGTATGGGTGAATTTTTTAAGAAATGCGTCGCCACCGAAGCGGCTGTAGTTTAGGAGAGTACGTTGGACACCTTTGAAACACTGCGAGAAATTATCGCAACGAAATTTGATAAACCGCTTGATGAAATAACGCCTGATGCGACTTTTGAATCGCTAGAAATTGACTCATTAGACACATTCGATATTATTTTTGATGCTGAAGAAAAATTTGGCATTAAAGTTCCAAACGATGAAGTTGATATTAAAACGGTAAGCGACGTCGTTGCTTTGCTTGACCGTCTTCGCACTGCACAAGGCAAATAATGACTGTTAGACGCGTTGCTGTGACGGGTTTGGGTGTGCTTTCCCCAGTTGGAAACGACCCAAAAACTTTTTTTGCTAATCTAATGGCAGGAAAATCAGGCATTAAACGCATGGAAACAGATTTTGTAGATAGCCTAGATTGCAAAATAGCGGCCTACATTAACGACTATGAGCCACTAGACCACTTTGTAAAAAACAAAGCAGCCACGATGGACCGCGTTACGCAGTTCGCTGTATCAGCGAGTCAACAAGCCATTAATGATGCAGGTTTAAACTTAGAAACAGAAGACCTAGAACGTTTTGGCGTTTATCTCGGCACTGGCATGGGTGGCGCAGCTTCTATTGAAGAAGGCTACGTTAGACTCTATAAAGAACAAGCAAGACGACTCAAACCTTTCACCGTACTGATGGCCATGAACAATGCTGCTAGCGCACAAGTCGCGCTAGATTTTGGCATTACCGGCCCAGATCTGACGTTCTGTACTGCATGTTCATCATCCTCTGTCGCCATCGGAGAGGCTGTGCGCCAAATCAGACACGGATATACCGATGTGATGCTAGCGGGCGGTTCTGAAGCACTATTAACTTTCGGCACCATTAAGGCATGGGAAGCACTTCGTACCCTAGCGGATGAAGATGAGGCAAATCCAAGTGCTTCGTGCAAACCATTCTCAGGCAATCGATCTGGCCTTGTGCTTGGCGAAGGTGCTGGCATGGTTGTCCTGGAAGACATGGACAGAGCCATCGCTAGGGGCGCAAAAATCTATGCTGAAGTGATTGGTTACGGCAGCAGCAATGATTCAACGCACATCACACAGCCTTCTGTTGAAGGCCAATCTCGTGCTATGCGCAAAGCCCTCGCTGAAGCCAAGATTACTGCTGACGAACTTGATTATATTAATGCACATGGCACCGGCACTAAGCTGAACGACATCACAGAAACCAATGCCATTAAACAAGTTTGCGGCAACAAAATTCCTGTGAGCTCAACCAAATCTATGCATGGCCATTTAATGGGTGCAGCAGGCGCAGTGGAGTTTGTGGCTTGCATGATGGCAATTCAAGAACAAGCATTGCCGCCAACCGCACACTTACAAGAACCAGACCCTGAATGCGACTTGGACTATGTACCAAACATTGGCCGAAAAAACGTCAAAGTGGACACCATTATGTCCAACTCATTTGCATTTGGTGGCACCAGCGGTGTGCTCATCGCCAAAAAAATTAGTTAAGTTTCAATAGGACCCGTATGAAAATCGCAATCGCTGGTACAGGCTATGTAGGCTTATCTTTAGCGGTACTCTTAGCTCAAAAAAACGAAGTTGTCGCTTTAGACATCATGGCCGAAAAGGTCGAGATGCTAAATGCCAAAAAGTCTCCCATTTCAGATATTGAGATCGAAGACTATCTTAAAAATAAACCACTCAATCTCACCGCAACACTGGACAAAGAAAAAGCCTACCAAGGTGCAGAATATGTGGTGATTGCAACGCCAACAGACTATGACGTTGAGACAAACTATTTCAACACCAAGTCAATTGAAGCAGTGATTCAAGATGTGCTAAACATCAATCCAAACGCGGTGATGGTGATTAAATCAACCGTCCCTGTAGGCTATACGGACAGCATTAAAGAACGCTTCCCAAGCGCGCAAATTATGTTTTCTCCAGAGTTCTTGCGTGAAGGTAAAGCCCTTTATGACAACCTCTACCCCTCTCGCATTATTGTGGGGGAGATTTCAGCGCGTGCGCAAACTTTTGCAGACCTGCTTCAACAAGGCTCACTCAAGCCCGATGTTGAGATTTTGCTCACAAATAGCGCTGAAGCAGAAGCCATTAAGCTCTTTGCTAACACTTATTTAGCGATGCGTGTTTCCTACTTTAACGAGCTCGACACGTATGCAGAATCGCACGGCTTAAATACCAAACAAATCATTGAAGGCGTATGTTTAGATCCTCGCATTGGCGGACATTACAACAATCCGTCATTTGGCTACGGCGGTTATTGCTTACCAAAAGATACGAAACAGCTCCTTGCGAATTACAGCAACGTCCCACAAAACTTGATCAATGCCATCGTGCAATCTAACAGCACGCGTAAAGACTTTATCGCGGATAGCATCGTAAAACGCAATCCTAAGGTTGTGGGGGTTTATCGTCTGATCATGAAGAGTGGTTCAGATAACTTCAGGGCCTCAAGTATTCAAGGCGTAATGAAGCGTGTGAAAGCCAAGGGTATTGAAGTCATTGTGTACGAGCCAGAGCTAAAAGAGACTGAATTTTTTAAGTCTAAAGTTTATACAGACCTTAACGCGTTTAAACTAAAGGCAGATGTGATAATTAGCAACCGGATGACTGAAGAACTATCAAACGTAAAAGATAAAGTATTTACACGCGATTTATTTGGTGCTGATTAAGAAATTTCCATGCTCTAAAAACCGGGGTCGTTTGGCAAACAAGGTATATTTCTCATCCCTACCGCCCAATATAAAAATATGCCTACAAGACCAATCCACTATGGCCTAGACCACAATTGGGTTCGTTTTGGAGAATCAGCATCCTTTTAAATCTATCGAACACAAAAATATCTCTGTAAGCCAATAGCAGTCTCCGATTCCAAAGGTTTGGCTTTGTTTTGTAAAAAGGGTTATTTTTTGGTTATTTTCCAAATGAGAACTAGTCCGTTTTGTAAATGAATGCTTTTAATGATGCGGCTTGCCCTGTTCTTACTTAATCAGCCATCAAACGCCCAATAAAGATTATAATTTCAACCGTCCCAAACATTGGATCAATAACCTGTGAAGACCACGGCAGAACGCGTCAAATACATGATGGAACATCTCCAAATTACCAAACAAACAGAGTTTGGTAATCTATGTGGCGCATCTAGAGCCCTAGTAAACCATTGGGTAACCGGCAGAACAAAACTTATTGACCCAACCTACGCTTTCGAATTAGAAGACAAAACCCCTTTCAGTGCCCGTTGGATCTTAATCGGCACTGGCAATCCCCTCAAGAAATAACCCCCCCTTCTATAAGCCTCGTATCAAAGTTATATTTATTTTGTATAACATTGTTGACAATATATTGTATAAGAACGTATACTAAATCCATCAATTAACTTAGATGAACAAGGAGAACGAGATGGCTAAGAATCGTGCAAGGAACTACGAGTGGGCAACGGTGGAATATGAACAGGGTTCGTATGATGTGTGCGTGTGTATGGTGTTTGAACAGGTGGATGAGATCAGGCCTGTCGATAGTGAGATCAATATCATCGAGCTCATGGATAGGAAGAGTATTGAGTGGATGTATGACAAAGCCATGGAAGAGATTAATGCGAATTTAAATGCGCCCCACTTCAAGGACATGTCACGGATGGAGTACTTGATTGATGAGGGGATTGAAGGTCCTGTTCTAGATGAAAAGGCGGCTTGAGGGAGATGATGATGCATTACACAGAACTACGGCAAATTAACGTCAACGACTATATCGAGCGTAAGAACGGGTTAGCTTATCTGTCATGGTCTTGGGCGGTGGATCAGTTATTGCAGCTAGATGAGAGTGCATCTTGGGAGTATGCAGAGCCAAGAATCTTTGGCGAGACAATGATGGTGTTCTGTACCGTGCATGCCTTTGGTAAATCAAGAACAGCGCAGTTGCCGGTGATGGACTTTAGAAATAAGGCCATTCATAACCCAGATGCATTCTCAGTGAACACAGCAATGCAAAGATGTTTAGCCAAAGCAATCTCACTCCATGGACTCGGGATGTATATCTATGCCGGAGAAGATCTACCGATGGCGGAGATGAAAGAGAATGAAACCAAAGAAGCAAAAACAGGTAAAGAAATAGAAGCCCCTAAGCAATCGATCACGCCAACGGCGGGCGCATTGGAAGCATT
>JBJOIS010000003.1:0-132998 GCA_046047035.1 Pseudomonadota bacterium | reverse complement strand
CTATGCTGAAAGCTATTAAGCGCTCTGCACTTGCATTCGGAATACTTGCACTTACACTCAACTCGCCCTTTGCATTAGCAGTAAATAAAGCCGATAAGCCAAAAGACAAAGTAGAAAAACCAAAAGAAAAGCTCAACAATATTCACGAGCGCATAGAGTCGCTGACTAAAGAATTAGGCAAAACAAAAGAAGCGCATGCGGACGCTGCAGACGCGCTAAAAGAGAGCGAAAAAGCCATTAGCGAAACCAACCGTAAATTGTTCGATTTGCAACAAGCGCAAAAGAAACATAGCGAATCATTGCAAGCATTACAAACTCAAAAATCCGGTCTTGAGAATACGATAGAAGGTCAAAAAAATCAGCTCAGCAAACAAATCTATCAGCAATATTTACATGGTCAACACAACTACTTGCAACTCATTTTAGAAGAGCAAGACCCAAGTGCAATTGCACGCCAACTCCAATACTTCTCTTATATTTCACGAGCTCGTCAGACCCTCATTAACGACATGCAGTCTAATTTGGGTCGCGTAACCAAGCTCAATGAAGAAACCGAAAATGCACTAAAAGAAGTAGTGAGTCTAAAGGGCAAGCAAGAAGCCGAACGTAAGAATCTTGAATCGCAAAAGCAAGCCCACAGCAAAGTGGTAGAAAAACTATCGTCGCAAATTAGCGCACAACGCAACGAAATTGAAAAGCTAAAACGCGATGAAAAAAGTCTATCTCAACTGGTTGAGCGCTTGGCGAGAGCACCACAAATCAAGCCGCAAAAGCCTACTCAAGCCAACTTACCCAACAAAGAACCAAACAACAAGCCAGAGACTGAAACATCTCCGCAGCGACCATTGGCGACTAATGAATCGCTACCTATCAACGCTTTTGATGGCGGAAATTTTGAATCTCTGAGAGGCAAACTCAACTTGCCTGTTCGCGGCGAAGTTACCAATAAGTTTGGTGCTGGCCGTCAAGATACGGGACTAACCTGGAAAGGCTTGTTTATCAAATCCAACGAGGGCAACGAAGTGAAATCCGTCGCAAATGGTCGCGTGGTATTTGCAGACTGGATGCGCGGCTTTGGCAATCTAATTATCGTTGACCATGGCGGTGGCTATATGAGCTTGTATGGCAACAACCAAGCCTTGCTTCGCAAAATGGGAGATACGGTAAAAGGTGGAGATACGATAGCTAGTGTGGGCAATAGCGGTGGCAATGATACTTCTGGCTTGTATTACGAGCTTCGCAGCCGCAGTAAGCCATTTGATCCGATGAGCTGGAGCGTATTGCGATAAGCGTTAGTTAATCAACTACGCTAAGGTTTTGCAAATGTTGCGCACCAAGCTTGGTCCACGGTAAATTAAACCGCTATAAACTTGCACCAAGCTTGCCCCGGCAGCGACTTTTTCAGCGGCATCCGCACCACTCAAAATGCCCCCAACCCCGATAATCGGCAATTCACCCGCAAGCTGTTTTGAAAGCTGAGAAATTACTAATGTAGATTTTTCACGCACTGGTGCACCCGACAAGCCGCCCGTTTCATTAGCATTAGGCAAACCTTCAACAATATCCCTCGCCAAAGTGGTATTAGTCGCAATGACACCATCAAACTGATGCGCTTTGAGCAAATCTGCAATTTCTATAATTTGTGCTTCATCTAAATCCGGTGCAATTTTCAATGCAATCGGCACATACTTGCCATGCTTATCAGCCAACACCTTTTGCTCGGCTTTCAACGTTGCGAGCAAAGCATCTAAAGCATCTTTTTCTTGTAGTTGACGTAAATTTTTGGTGTTCGGGGAAGAAATATTCACCGTAATATAACTCGCGTGCGTATAAACTTTACGCATACAAATAAGATAATCGTCCACCGCACGCTCATTAGGCGTATCGAAATTTTTGCCGATATTGATGCCCAAAATGCCACGATATTTTGACGCTTGCACATTTTGAATGAGGTTATCGACACCGAGATTATTAAAGCCAAAGCGGTTAATAATGCCTTCCGCTTCTTTCACTCTAAAAAGTCTTGGTTTAGGGTTGCCAGGCTGGGCGCGCGGGGTAACGGTTCCAATCTCTAAAAATCCAAAACCCAATGCCGCCATACCATTTATCACTGCGCCATTTTTATCTAAGCCTGCAGCGAGACCAACAGGGTTAGGAAAGCTAAGCCCCATCACTTTCTTAGGCTGACATGGAGCAGGCTTAGGAAGCATCCCTAGTAAGCCAGACTTCTCAGCAAACTTGAGGCTTTTCAAGGTTAGGTCATGGGCAATTTCAGCATCGAGCTGAAATAAAAACGGCTTTGCGAGTGCGTATAGATTCATACGTTTATTTTACTCGAAAAGCCGCGGTTTACTAAAAACTCAGTAAAGTTGGTTTAGCAATCAAACACAATAATCTGCTCAGAAAGCCTAATCATTCGCTCCACTGGGGTGACCCATACAACGCCATCACCAACCTGACCCATCTGACCTACCTCTACCAAAATCTGCAAAATACCCTCAACCAATTCGTCTGGAGCAACAATGTCGATTCTGATTTTAGGTGTATAGTCATTGAGGTCATCCTTTAAGCCCTGACCTGGCTTAGAAAGATAGTGTCCACACCCTTCAACTTTAGTGACGGTCATTCCTGGAAACTCTTTAATGTTTCGAAATGCCGACCGGATTTTTGCTAACCTTTGCGGCGGGATAATTGCTTTAATTTCTTTTTTCATATGTGCTCCATTTGCAATAGATTGGATAAACATCCCCTCTAAGCTTCAACTCTGCTTTCTTCAAATTTTCTATATAGCGCTGGCAAAACAACCAACGTTAATAAAGTAGAAGTAATTAATCCACCAATCACCACAATAGCCAACGGCCTCTGAATTTCAGAGCCAGGACCTGTTGCAAATAAGAATGGCACCAAGCCCAACATCGCAACTGTTGCAGTCATCATCACAGGCCTAAAGCGTTGCTGACAACCTTGAGTAATCGCTTCAAATTGGCTCTTACCTTCATCACGTAAATGACGAATATATGAGACCAACACAACCCCGTTGAGCACAGCAATTCCCCATAAAGCAATAAAACCTACCGAGGCCGGGACAGACAAATATTCTCCCGTCACAAACAAGGCAAAGACTCCACCTATCGATGCAAACGGCAACACCAATATAATCAATGCCGCATAACGAACTGAGTTAAACAGCAAAAATAACAGGAAGAAGATGGCAGCAATCGTGACTGGGATAATTAATGCCAAATGGCTTAATGCACGCTGCATGTTTTGGAACTGTCCGCCATATTCCAAATAATAACCATCGGGCAACTTAAGATCTTGATCTAATTTCTGTTGCAGCTCCGCCACAAAACCACCCAAATCTCGATCCTTTACATTGACACCGACAACAATCCTACGTTTAGCCAACTCACGACTAATTTGCACCGGACCATCTTTCACTTCAATTTTAGCTAAATCGCGCAGTTTAACGCGGCTGCCATTGGGTGACGTGAGTAAAATATCACCAATCTCCTCGGCGCTACTTCTGAAGTTTTCAGGGTAACGCACTGCTGCGCTAAAACGACGTTGCCCTTCAAACACCTCTGTCGCGACTTTACCGCCAATGGCGGTTTCAATCACATCATGCACATCTGCGGCATTAATCCCATGCCTTGAAATTTCATGACGATCAATCGTGATATTCAGATATTGTTGTCCAGAAACTTTTTCCACCCGCATATCTATAGCACCTGGAACAGACCCTGCAATTTTGGCAATCTCATCAGCTTTGGCTTTAAGCACTAGCATGTCATCGCCAAACAATTTAACAGCAACGTCGGAACGCACGCCACTCAAAAGCTCAGCAACCCGTGCAGCAATTGGCTGGGCCATCACCACCTGCACGCCCGGGAGAACTTTGAGACTGTTTTGGATATTTTCTTTAATATCGTCTTGCGTCCATCCTTCTGGCCACTGATCCCGAGGCAACAAGCTAACAATCGGTTGTGACTCATTTTGACTTTGTGGGTCAGCAGGACTTTCACCGCGCCCTACCCCAGAAACCACTGATTTCACTCCTGGAAGTTTCTTGATGACTTGCAAAGCTTCTTTTTCCATCACAATCGACTCATCAAGAGAAATGTTAGGTGCACGAATGATGTTAGGCACAATTGAGCCCTCGCGCATTTCAGGAATAAAAGAAGTTCCTAGAAGTGGAAGCACCAGCAAAGCAAGCGCAAATGAGGCAACTGCAACACCGATGGTTTTCTTTTCATTTGTGATGGCAACATTAAGCAATCGAAGATATGGCTTTTTAATCGCTTGAATAAAGCGAGTATCTTCACCACTTCCGCCTTTCAAAATATAAGAACACATCACTGGAGACAAGGTAAGTGAAAGCACCAACGAAACAAACAATGCAATCGCAATTGTCATGGCTAAAGGACCAAACATTTTCCCTTCCATGCCTTCCAAGGTCATCAATGGCAAGAACACCAAAATAATGATGCCAACGCCAAATAGCACTGGCGTACCCACCTCTGCGGCAGCTTCAAGCACTACACGGATTTTGCTTTCGCCTTGACGGTGTCCTAGTTGATGGAAAGCATTTTCAACCACGACCACTGAACCATCAACCATCAAACCAATCGCGATGGCTAATCCGCCCAAAGACATCAGATTTGCAGAAATCCCAAAATGGTTCATGGCCATAAAAGTGATTAGAGGCGTCAGCACCAAAGTGCCCACCACGATCAAGCTTGAGCGCACGTCCCCAAGGAAGAGGAACAAGATAATAATGACAAGGATAATCCCCTCAATTAACACCTTAACCACGGTATAAAGCGCTGAGTCTACAAGCTCGCTGCGGTCGTAAAACGGTGTGATTTGTAAACTTCCCGGCAAAATGCCTTTTTGATTCACTTCATCCACTTTAGTTTTAATGCGAGCAACGACCTCTTTGGCATTGCCGCCTTTAATCATCATCACGATGCCACCAACGGACTCAGTGTCGCCATTTTTGAGCAAAGCACCTACGCGAACTTCATTGCCAAGTCTGACTTCTGCAACGTCACGCATATAAACCGGCACCCCGCCGTGCTCTTTCAAAACAATATTGCCAATATCATTCAAGTTCTGAATTAAACCAACACCTCGAATTAAATATTGTTCAGCATAATGCGGCAAAATACCCCCGCCACTATTCGCATTATTTCTTGCGAGCGCCGTATAAATATCATTAAGCTTCAAGCCGTAATAATTCATCCGATCAGGATTTACTAAGGCTTGATACTGCTTAACATACCCCCCTTGGGAGTTAATTTCAGCGACCCCAGGAATGCTTCTTAGCAATGGACGAACCACCCAATCTTGAATAGCACGACGCTCTGTCAATTCCTCCTTAGTAAGTGCTTTATGCCCATCTGTTTTTTTATCTAAAGTGTATTGGTAAATTTCCCCCAAGCCAGTGGAAACGGGGCCTAAAATCGGAATGACTCCTGCAGGCATTTTCTGACTGGCCTCCATCAGCCTTTCCATGACTAATTGACGAGCAAAATAAACATCTGTCTTCTCAGTAAAGACAAGCGTAATGAGTGACAATCCGTTTTTATTAAGCGAACGCATTTCCACAAGCCCAGGCAAGCCTGTCATAGAGATTTCCAATGGCACCGTAATAAATCGCTCCACTTCTTCTGGCGACTTCCCCGTGGCTTGCGTTGCAATCAACACTTGAATATTAGTTACATCAGGAAAAGCATCCACTGACAATTTTTTAACAGCAAAAACACCCGCCACCATCAGCGCTAATGCTAATACAACCACTACGAGGCGCTGTTTAAGAGCGCCGCGAATTAAGGACTCAATCATGGTCTACTCCAATTCTTTACGTTTGCGCTCGTTATTCAAATGGAATGCCCCATCACTAACAATGGTTTCACCCTCCTCAACACCACTCACAATGGCAACCATGCCATTAAATTCATCGCCCACATCAACTTCTCTTAAGCGATACTTATTAGTTGAGATTTGAACAAAAAGGTAATTTTTATCGTTCTCACGAATGATAGATTTTACTGGCACGGATACCTTGGAAATTGGCTTTGATTGGACAAGCATTGAGACCAACATATCAGGCTTAATTTCACGACTTGTGTTGCTAAGCTCGCTACGCACCATGACTGTGCGGGTTTCTGGATTAACAATGTCAGAGACATAAACCAATTTACCTTTAATTGGCTTTTCATTAATAGAAGGAATCAGAATATCGACTTCCTGACCCTTTTCAATCAAATCAATTTGGCGTTCTGGCACTTCTGCAACCGCATAAACCTTAGACAAGTCAGCCACGACAAAAAGTTCGTCTGATGGTTGAACAACCTGACCCAAGTTTATTTTTCTAGTAATAACCGTTCCTGAGATTCTGGCAGTGACCGTGCTAAAAGAATGCATCTGTGACGTCTTCGAAAGCTTCGCAACACCTTGTGGAGACATTCCTAACACTTGCAATTGATCACCCGCCGCGTTCAAGTCAGCATGCGCTGCACTAAGCTCAGACTCTCGACGTTGCAACTCGGCTTTACTGATCACATCTGCCTCAAGCAACACACGCGCACGCTCTACTGCTTTACTTTGCAAATCAATTTGTTGCAAGGCCTTGATATAAACCAATTGATTTTGTGCTAATTCAGTACTATTTAAAGTAGCCAATGCCTGTCCTCGTTGAACATGCTGACCAAGCACTGCATCAATGTCAGTAATGCGACCAGTCACTGGCGCACCAATACGCGCCATACGCTGCTCATCAACTTGGATGCTGCCAGGAATACGTAACACTTCGCGAATATCAGCCTGACCAACCTTCATCAACGTTACTGTCTTTTGGAGCTCCACACTTAATTCAACAATATTTAGATCAACTTCCTGCTTTTTAGCTGCAGGCTCATCATTGCTGCCCTTACATCCAAACAAAGAGATCACCATCATTAGTAGAACTGCCTTTTTAAGGCTTGATGTATATATTTCTTTATTATTAAATCGTATCGCCATTTGAAAAATTCCTGTTCTGTACTTTTTAATTAGTTTGCAAAATTTCAATGCCCAATAAGCGCTCTATTTCAAGCATGGCACTGACATAATCAAATCGGGCGGCAAGGTAATCTTTTTTCACAATGCGATAGGTTCGCTGCGCATCCAAATACTCCAAAATACCACGTTCTCCATATCGATATGCTGACTCAGCAACTTTGAGAACTGACTCTGACTGATTTAATAATCCATTCTCAAAAGCATTGACTTGATTTTGAGCGATCAAATAGCGCTGATAAGACGACTCTAAATCACGTGTCAACGAAAGCTCTCTGTCGCTAAATACAGCCTGAACTTGGCTAACATTCGCTGCCGCCTCTGCAATTTGGCCTTGACGCTGATTCCATAACGGCAATGGCACTGCAAGCCCTAAGCGAAAACTTGTCAGATCTGGGTCTTGTTCTATCCCTGCTTTCAAGGTCAATCCAGGGTTACGTAAATTCTGTTCAAGCCTTAATTTAGCATCTGCTGTTTGAGAAGCTGCACGGACTTGCTTTAAGTGCGGACTTTGTGAGAGTTGTTCACGTAATGACTGAATCGCTGGCAATCTTTGATTCATAGGCAATTCCCCAACTAGATTAAAATCTACAGGGATAGAAGTGCCAACCAAGCCTTGCAAGTAAGCTTTAGATTCGACAATACGAACAATCGCAGCTTGATAATCACGCTCGGCCGCCAGCGCCTCTGTATCAGCCTTAATGAGTTCGTATCGTGGTGATTCGCCGATATCAACACGCAACTTCACCCGCTCACGAATTTGCTGTAATAAATTGCGGTCATCTTCAACAAGGCGTAAGGCAGCTTGCCTTTGCAATACATCGTAAAACGCTTTTTTAACACGTGAGCGTAATTCAATCTGATTGATTTCTACATTCACGCCAACAAATGCCACATTAGACTCTGCAATTTCTCTACGTGCAGTTCTAACATCTGAGAACTCCAAGGGCTGAGACAAGCCTACTATCCAGTTGCTTTTCGTGTCATTAGGCCCATTTCTATATCTACTAGGTCCTGCAGACATTTCAACTTCAGGGTTTGCAAAAGATTTTGCAGTGGTCACATTTGCAACAGCTGCATCTTGTTGAGCCTTTACAACGCGAACACTAGGATTTTCTTGCAATGCAATATCTATTACCTGCTGCAAGCTATAGTTAGGAGCGGCAAACGCTACCGCCGAAGTCATCAGCATGGCAGCAGATAAAACTTTCACACGTGTTTGTGTAAATATTCTTATATTTTCTAGATTCATCTGGTTCTTTTCATTCCATAAACAACAAATTTTCTTAAGGATTTTCATCAAAAATTGGATTGATAAAAAATGAAATACATCAACATGCATTATTGTTAGCGCAATATTTAGTTAAATAACGAAAGCAAGGATTGCGCCACATGTTGATAGCTGTAATGAATTAGATAGACGGTGGCCTTTTGGGCGTTGATATGAAAGGCGACTTGTAATGCCGCCTAAAGAAAGCAGGAAGTAATACAAAAAGAATAGAAAAAGAAATGACTACTGGAAGAAGCATGGAGTCATCATTCGCACTGACGATGTCACGCACATCAAAATCAGTTTCGTCATAATCTAACTGATGTGAAATAGGAGCATCAAAACTGACTTTAGGTGACTGGAGCCCCTGCTTACTAAATAAGCAAAAGCAAAACATAAAACCAATCAATATCGTTACGAAACTTTTAATAGTCATGAGGCAATTTTAATCACAAAAACAAAGTTTGCATACAAATCAAATCAATTAGATGAAAGTCAACACTAATAATCGATCAAGCACTGCGCCAAGTTGTGCCTTGCGGACTATCTTCCAAGACAATCCCTTGCGCTAAAAGTTCTTGGCGAATACGATCTGCCTCAGTAAAGTTTTTTGCTTTTTTGGCTTCGGCACGCGCTGTAATTTGCGCCTCAATCGCTGACGCATCCAAGCCTTCTGTTGAGCCGCCTTGCATAAATTCTTCTGGACTTCGCTCAAGCAAACCAAGAATATTTGCCAAACCTTTTAATTGCGAGGCAACAGCAAGGTCGCCAGACTTGTTGAAAGTATTGGCTAAATCAAACAACACAGCGACAGCTTCTGGCGTGTTGAAATCGTCATCCATCGCCGCTTTAAATGCTTGACATGAATCAGCGCTTTCATCAATTTCAGCCACCACATCAACACCGCGCAATGCAGTGTAAAGGCGTGTTAATGCTTGCTTGGCGTCATCTAAATGCTTGTCTGAATAATTGAGCGGACTGCGGTAATGCGCACGCAAAATAAAGAAGCGCACAACTTCAGCATCGTATTTTTTAAGCACATCACGGATGGTGAAAAAGTTGCCCAAAGACTTAGACATTTTTTCATCATCAACCCGTACAAAACCGTTATGCATCCAATAATTAACGAAGGTGCAATCGTTGGCCGCTTCGGATTGGGCAATTTCATTTTCGTGATGCGGGAATTGCAAATCTTGCCCGCCGCCGTGAATATCAAAATGTTTGCCTAGATGGCAAGCGCCCATCACTGAACATTCAATATGCCATCCTGGACGACCCTTACCCCAAGGCGAATCCCAGCTTGGTTCGTTAGGTTTAACCGACTTCCAAAGCACAAAGTCCATCGGGTCACGTTTGAAATTATCCACTTCAACACGTTCACCAGCGCGCAAATCCTCTAAAGACTTGCCAGAAAGTTTGCCGTAGGTGGCGAAGCTATTCACCGAGTAAAACACATCACCACTTTCTGCGTGGTAGGCATGACCCTTGGCAATCAACGCAGAAATCATGTCTATCATGCCATCCACATGGGCTGTGGCACGCGGTTCGATATCAGGACGCAACACGCCAAGCAAAGCTGAATCTTCGTCCATCGCATCAATAAAACGCTGTGTTAGCACGCTAATGTCTTCACCATTTTCATTCGCACGCTTAATAATTTTGTCGTCGATGTCGGTAATGTTGCGAACGTAAGTCACATCCAAGCCAGAAGCCCTTAACCAGCGACTTACCATATCAAACACCACCATGACACGGGCGTGGCCCAAATGACAAAAGTCATAAACCGTCATTCCACAGACGTACATACTGACTTTGCCAGCCACCATCGGGACAAAAGTTTGTTTTTCGCGAGCGAGTGTATTGTAGATTTTGAGCATTTTATTTGATTAAAACTGAGTGCTTTTTATGGCTTTAAAAATAAGCCCTAAAGATATATCGCTTAAATGACTAAATAAATATGGTTTATTGTGCTGCGCTAGTAGAGCAAAGACGGGGTTTTTGATAGAATCAAGCACCTCATCAAACTGCGAAAAAGTATATCACAATGGTTATATCGCGCGCTTTATCAATTCGTCTATTGCTAGTGCTAACAGTAAGCTTCTCATGCTTGAGCCATGCTGACGACCTCAAAGACATTGCCCAACAAGCAAGCCAAGGTCAGCAATCTGGCGCAATGGAGCGGATTAACAACCATATCAACGCCAACCCAAATGATGTTCAAGCGCTATTTATGCGCGGCGTGATGCTTGCAGAACAAGGCAAAAAAGACGACGCAATCAAAGCGTTTAGTGACATCACGCAAAGATTTCCTGCCTTACCTGAGCCATACAATAATCTAGCCGTACTTTATGCTGACCAAGGTCAGTTCGATAAAGCAAAACAGGCGCTCGAAAACGCTATTAAAACCCATCCAAGCTACGCAACCGCCCACGAAAATCTTGGTGATATTTATTCAAAAATGGCGTCAGAGGCTTATGGAAAAGCGCTTCAGTTAGACACAGGAAATGCGCGCGCGCAGAACAAACTACTTTTGATTAAAGATTTACTCAGCGCAAGTGGCAAAACAAGTTTGGCTATCAGCGCAAAACCAGCACATATCAACACCACCACATTACCGGTCACACCTGATTCAGCGTATGGCAATAAAGTTGGTGCGCAAACCGCAGAACCTAGCAAGCATGAAGAAGCTGCTAGCAACGACCAACAAAGCATAGTAAATGCTGTGAATAAATGGGCGAATGCATGGTCTAGTAAAAACGTTGAGGCTTATTTGGATGCTTATGATGCCTCATTCAAAACCCCCGACGGTGAAAGTCGCAAGGCCTGGGAAGCAACTCGTCGCGAACGCATCAACAAACCTGGAAAAATCGAGGTTTCTGTCTCAAACATCAACGTTCATTTGGATGACATTACACATGCCAAAGCAAGCTTCAAGCAAAGCTATCACTCTGCGAACCTGTCACAAAAAACTTCAAAAACATTGATATTTGTTCTCACTAATGGCAAGTGGCTAATACAGCAAGAGAAAGCCAACCATTAATTTCAGGCCGATTGCTAACATCGTGAATCTCTTTAGTCGCCATCCCAAGTTGAAATTTAAGGTTTACACGGCCATTACGCTTATCGCGGTGGCCGTCTTACCTTGGAACGCAACGGCATTGAATCGGCCGGAAGCAAATCTACTGCCCAAGGCCAGCGTACTCGCATCAGCCAAAACTGAAGATCTTATCGTTAAAAGCTTAATGGAAATCTCTTCTGGCCAGATAGACTCCGCCTTAGGCACTTTGGATCAAGTGATTGCTACGACGCCTAATTTCAAACTAGCGCATTTAGTAAAAGGTGATTTATTAATGGCGCGCGGCCTACAGTTTCAAGGCTTTGGCAGCCCCAACCCAAGTTCAGAAGATGTGGCTGGCTACCGTGATGAAGCGCGCAAAAGAATCGAGCGTTACCTAGATAAAGACTCTAATAGTCTTATTCCCGAGCCGATTTGGCAACTCGACCGTTCACAGCCCTATATTTTTGTAGTCGATGCAGATAAATCACGCTTATTTGTATATCGCAACGAAAATGGCACGCCTCAATACAATGCAGACTTTTACGTCACCATTGGTAAAAATGGCAGCGAAAAAAAATATGCTGGCGACAAAAGAACCCCACTTGGAGTTTACTTCACCTCTACCAAGCTCACACAAAAGTTAGCAGATATGTACGGCGATGCCGCCTACCCATTAAGCTATCCCAATGAGTGGGACAGAAGAGAGGGTAAAACTGGCAGCGGCATTTGGCTGCATGGCACTCCACATGACACCTACAGTCGCGCACCGCAATCAAGCGACGGTTGCGTTGTCCTTTCGAATCAAGACCTAAATACACTCAGCCCAATACTGCAGCAAGGGAATGTGCCTGTCATTGTGAGTAAAGGCATAGAATGGCTTAAGCCCAACCAAACACCAAAGGATAAACAAGCTTTATTAGACACTGTTGAAACGTGGCGCAAAGATTGGGAGTCCCAAGAAACTGAGATCTATTTAAGCCATTACGCCAAGGCATTTTCTAACGGCAGCTTAGATCTCAACCACTGGGCAGAAGAAAAACGCCGCATTCAAGCTAGCAAGCCAAAAGTGGATATTAAATTATCGAACTTAAGCGTACTTCGCTACCCTAACAGCGAATTGCCAATGGCCGTGGTGACATTTGATCAAGACTTTCACAGCAATGCACTTGATAGCCAAATGCGCAAACGCCAATATTGGATTTTTGAAAACCAGCAATGGAAAATCATCTACGAGGGTGCGGCCTAAAGCACTTTTTTAAAACTTTTGACTTAAATTGATAAGGAAATAACGTGGTTAAATTACAAACAAACTTTGGTGAAATTACAATTGATTTAGATGCAGAAAAAGCACCGATTACGGTTGCCAACTTTTTGTCTTACGTTGAAAGCGGCTTTTACGCTAACACTATTTTTCATCGCGTTATTGATGGCTTTATGATTCAAGGTGGTGGCTTCACCCCTGAAATGTCACAAAAAAACACTAACCCAACCATTAAAAACGAAGCGAACAATGGCTTGAAAAACAAGACATACACAATCGCCATGGCAAGAACACCAGCCCCTGATTCAGCAAGCAGCCAATTCTTTATCAACATAGCTGATAATGACTTTTTAAACTTCACCTCACCAACTTCACAAGGCTGGGGCTACTGTGTATTTGGCAAAGTGGTTGCTGGTACTGAAGTGATTGATAAAATCGCAAAAGTAAAAACAGGTAGCAAAAATGGTCATCAAGACGTGCCTGTTGAAAGCGTGATTATTCAAAGTGCTGAAGTTTGCTAAGCTAAAACTTAGCTAATCAACCATTCACATTTCATCAAAGCATTGAAATGAACAACATCGGAAATGAGTCAGGCTACAGCTTATTCATTTCCGATTTGCATTTGTGCGCATCGCGCCCAGCCATCACCAAAGCCTTTATCCAATTTTTACAAAACACCGCAAGCCAAGCGGAGCAGCTCTATATTCTCGGCGATTTATTTGAATATTGGGCTGGCGACGATGACATAGCACATGCAGACCATGCAGATATTATTCAAGCGATAAAAACGCTTGGTGATGCTGGCACCCAAGTATTTTTTATGCACGGCAATCGAGACTTTCTTATCGGCGAGCAATTTGCAAAGGCCACTAAAATTCAATTATTACCAGACCCAAGCGAAATAAAGCTATACGGTAAACGGATATTAATTAGCCATGGCGACGAGCTCTGCACAGATGACACCCGTTACCAAGTATTTAGAGCGCAAGTGCGTTCACCCGCTTGGCAGGCCGAGTTTTTGTCACACCCACTCACGGCCAGAAAAGCACAAATCGAAGCATTGCGCCTTCAAAGTGAGCAAGAGAAGTCTCATAAATCGCTAGCCATTATGGATGTGAACAGTGATGCAGTGAGCGCCTTACTGCGCCAACATCAATATCCAGAATTATTCATTCATGGACATACCCACAGACCCAACACGCACACCATTGAGATTAATGGGCATAAGTGCACTCGCATCGTGCTTGGTGATTGGTATGAGCAAGGCTCGTGCTTGCGCTTAGACGAAAACGGCTTTTCTAGCCAAGAAGTAAAAATTTAATCGAATGAAGACATTAAAAAAGCCAAGCAATGCTTGGCTTTTTAGTTTTCGCGAATAAGCACTTATCGACTGACTTCAGATGGCCTTGCTTCTGCCGCCAACTTATCCAATACACCATTCACATACTTATGGCCATCGGTTCCGCCATAAAGCTTAGCAAGCTCTACGCCCTCATTAATTGCCACACGGTAAGGAATGCTGACATCAAAAATCAACTCGTAAGCTGAAATCAATAAAATCGCGTGTTCAATTGGACTCAGCTCACCGATAGGTCGATCCAAGAACTTAGTTATACGTGTATCCAACTCAGGGATTTGGTCGTATACGCCTTCTAATAGGCTTCTAAAATAAGTTTCATCAGCGCGTGCAAAATCAGCCTCATCTGCCATTTCACGCACAATAAGGCGCAACTCTTTTGGGCTTAATAAATATTGATACAAGCCTTTTAATGCAAGCTCACGAGATTTACGGCGATTGCCTGCTGGCTTGGCTGATTTAACAGCACTTTGTTTTGGATTGTCGCTCATATCGCCCTAATTATATTGCTCTAAGTAAATTAACCATTTCAATTGCAACTTCAGCAGCTTCCGCACCTTTAACATCAATACGCGCAAGTGCTTGCTCGTCGTTCTCTGTTGTTAAAATTGCGTTGGCCACTGGCACGCCATATTGCAATTGCACTTCAGAAACGCCGCGTGCTGATTCATTAGACACCACTTCAAAATGGTAAGTCTCGCCGCGAATAATCGCGCCAATAGCAATCAAGGCATCAAACTTCTCGCTATTTGCCATTTCTTGCAAAACCACTGGTGTTTCGAGCGCGCCTGGCACAGTTGCCAAAGTAATATCGTCAGCCGCAACACCCAAATCCAACAACTTAGCTTCACATGCTTTTAATAAACCTTCGCCAACTTCACTATTGAAACGAGAAAGCACAATGCCGATTTTGAGACCTGAGCCTTCTAAATTTTTCGCGATGATATTCAACCACTACCCCTTTTTGCTTTAATACTTTTAATAATGCGTAATGATACCACTAAGCGTCACTCCCGCTAAAAGCCCGTCATTGTTGATAAGCAAAATAAGCGTCACAATTGTCATTAAAATGTCACAATAAATTCATATAGTGTCAGCAGTTGTGATAAAACATCATATGAATGAGAGACTAATTTATGGCTGCGAATATTTTAATCGTTGAAGACGAACCCGCAATTCAAGAGCTACTTGCGCTTAACTTAACGCAAGCAGGCCATAATCCAATTCGAGCCCTCTCAGTTGAGCAAGCACAATTACTGATGCGAGATGCTTTGCCAGATTTAATCATTCTCGATTGGATGTTGCCAGGCATGAGCGGCATCGAATTTGCGCGCAAACTTAAATCAGACGAACTATCAAAGACCATTCCTATCATTATGCTCACCGCACGCGGTGAAGAGGCCGACAAAATCCGTGGCCTAGAAGTTGGCGCTGATGATTACGTGACAAAACCTTTTAGCCCACGTGAACTCAATGCGCGTATTAAGGCTGTGCTTCGTCGTCGTTCACCACAAATGACTGATGACCCAATTGAGTCGCATGGCTTGCGTTTAGACCCAACCACGCATCGCGTGACTGGTAATAAAAAAACAATCGAATTAGGCCCAACAGAGTTCAAATTGTTACACTACTTGATGTCTAACCCTGAGCGCGTGCATTCTCGCAGTCAAGTGTTAGATCGGGTTTGGGGCGATCGCGTGTTTGTTGAGGACCGTACCGTGGATGTCCATATCCGCCGTTTACGCCTTGCGCTTGAACAAACAGGCCATGAAGATTTAATTCAAACTGTACGTGGAGTTGGCTACCGTTTTTCAGCGCAATAGCTCATAATACGCAGGCCTTCTTTTTGATTGATTAAATAGCCTTGCAAAGTATCCGCTGGAAAGCATTTTGGCTGATTCTCAGCCTCAGTTTCATCTGCCTCATTGTATGGGCAGCGAATGACGCTGAGACCGCGCTCATTGCTTTCTCCGTCGGCATCACGCTCTACCTTTTCCATCATTTATTCTGGCTAGATAAACTTCTCACTTGGTACAAAAAACCTGATCTCAACTCCATGCCGCTTGGCAATGGTGCGTGGGAAGATGTATTTGCCACCATCTATCATGAACAGCGGCGTCACAACCGGAGCAAGATTCAGCTCAGCTCAGCTTTAGACCGGTTTAGACATGCGGCCAGCGCGCTCCCTGATGGCGTAGTGCTATTGGACGACGACAATAAAATTGAATGGTGCAACAAACCAGCCGAGCATCAATTAGGGCTTTCACTCAAGCAAGACCTTAACCAACCGATTGTTTACTTACTTCGCAATACAGAATTTATCCAATATCTAAAACATCATGTTGATATTGACCCAATTAAGCTGAAATCTTGGATTAAATCTGACGTTACCTTAGAAATCCAACTCGTTGCCTTTGGTAGCAATCAAAAGCTACTTGTTAGTCGAGATATTAGCCAAGTGGAAAAACTAGAGCACATGCGCCGAGACTTTATTGCCAACGTTTCGCACGAACTCCGAACCCCACTTACTGTTGTTGGTGGTTTTTTAGAAACGCTGAGTGATATGGATGGCGCCGTTCCAGATAGTCTAAAAAGCTACTTTGGCATGATGGAAGACCAAACCAGCCGCATGCGTTTGTTGATTGAAGATCTACTCGCATTATCACAATTAGAAAGTGGCGCAACATCACCAGATGAAGCCGAGCTTGATGTCCCAGCACTTCTTAACAACATCTTGAATGAATCTAAAAGCCTCAGCAATGGTCGTCATATCATTACGCTAGAAGCTGACCCGACGCTTGCATTAGTTGGCTCTAATCAAGAGCTACACAGCGCTTTTGGTAACTTAGTGAGCAATGCCATTCGCTACACGCCAGATGGCGGTAGCATCACCATGAAATGGGAAGAGAATAATCAACAAGCTGTATTTAGCGTAACGGATACAGGCTTAGGCATTGAGCAACAACATATTGATAGGTTAACTGAACGCTTCTACCGTGTTGACCGAAGTCGTAGCCGAGAAACAGGTGGCACAGGCTTAGGTCTTTCTATCGTTAAACATATTCTAAGCCGCCACCAAGGCCGCTTAGAAATCACCAGCGAGTTCGGCAAAGGCAGTACATTTAGAGCTGTATTCCCAAAATCCAGAATCGTGAATAAACAAACTGCGTTGTTCAATTAAAATTTGCCAGGAAAGATAATGTCAAAAAATGAATACATCGAAAATCTCATCCAAAACTGCGAAAAAGCAAAGCTAGCAAATCCAACACATACATTTGTTTATGAAAATATTGAGCAACTAAAAGATATTAAACAAGGAATCTACATAATCGAAGAGATTGATGGTGATAATGAACAAACTTTTAATGACTTAGCGCAGTATAAACAATACAAAGGGCCTGGAAAAAGAGCATGCCCTAAACTCAACTCACCATCTCCTGTTATGTATGTTGGATCTTCAAGAACAGGAATTAAAAAAAGAATTTCTGAACATTTGGGTGATGGCTCCAAAAAAACTTACGCTTTACATTTAGATTGTTGGTTTAAAGGGAAAGTTAAAATCACGATATATGTTTATCAAGAGGCTCCAGAGGTGCTACAAATTATAGAAGATGCACTTTCGCACCAACTTTCCCCAGCCTTCGGCAAGCGAGGTGGTAATAATAAATAAAAAAAACAAGTTGGTATAGGCTCAAAAATAAAAAAGCGCGGAATCTTTACTGACCCGCGCTTTTTTATTTGATGCGAAAACTACTTACAACAAGACTTTTTCAATCCCGCCGTTATTTGCTTTTTCAACATAGTCTTGCATCCAGTTTTCACCGAGCAAGTGCTTCGCCATTTCTACGACGATGTAGTCAGACGTAATCCCTGTATCTTCACCGTAGCGTGACAAGCCTTGCAAGCAACTTGGGCAAGAAGTCAAAATCTTCACGTCTTGCTCTGGCGCACCCGGCGTTAAACCAAGCTTGGCCATGCCTTTTTCTAGCTCTTCTTGCTTACGCATTTTTACTTGCGTTGCAATATCAGGACGACTTACAGCAAACGTGCCTGACTCACCGCAACAACGCTCATTCAAGGCCACATCTTGGCCCATCAATGCGTTTGTCACTTTAAGTGGTGCATAAGTCTTCATCGGGCTATGACAAGGGTCGTGATACATATAACGTGTACCAGTGACACCTTCAAGCTTCATGCCTTTTTCCATGAGATATTCGTGAATATCTAACAAGCGACAGCCCGGGAAAATCTTCTCAAATTCATATTTCTGAAGCTGATCCATACAAGTACCGCAAGACACAATCACCGTCTTAATATCAAGATAGTTTAGGGTATTGGCAATACGATGGAACTGTACGCGGTTTTCAGCGGTGATTTGCTGACCTTTGTCATGATTGCCACTCGCCGTTTGCGGATAACCGCAGCACAAATAACCTGGCGGCAATACAGTCGTTGCACCAACTTCATAGAGCATGGCTTGTGTTGCCAAGCCTACTGTTGAGAATAAACGCTCTGAACCACAGCCCGGGAAGTAGAAGACCGCATCACCCTCTTCACCCATTTTTTTAGGGTCACGAATCACGGGCACCATCTTGTCATCTTCAATGCCTAGCAAGGCACGGGAAGTCTTCGTTGGCATGGCTTTTGGCATTGGACGATTTAAGAAATGCACCACTTGCGCTTTGATTTCAGGCTTACCCAAAGTTGATGGAGGACGTTTCTTAAAACCTGTTAACAGACCTAGCTTATTCAATACAGTATGACCAAGTCGCTGCGCCTTATATCCAACACCAACCATCAAAGTGCGCATCAATTTAATCGTTGCGGGGTCTTTGATATTGAGGAAAGTCATGGCTAGCGAAGTGCCAGGATTGAAATGCTTCTTGCCTTGCTCACGCAAGAAATTACGCATCGCAATCGAAACATCGCCGAAGTCGATATCCACAGGACACGGGTTATAACACTTATGACAAACCGTACAATGGTCAGCCACATCGTTAAACTCATCAAAATGCTTGAGTGAAATACCGCGGCGGGTTTGCTCTTCGTACAGGAAGGCTTCAATCAGTAATGAGGTGCCAAGAATCTTATTTCGTGGACTATAAAGCAAGTTGGCGCGTGGCACATGCGTCGTACACACTGGCTTACATTTACCGCAACGCAAACAATCGCTAATTGAATCGGCAATGCCGCCAATCGCAGACTGCTCCATAATGATGGACTCTTGCTCCAGCAAACCAAAGCTAGGTGTATAGGCTCTCTCTAAGCCAGAACCTGCCATGAGCTTGCCTTTGTTAAAGCGACCTTCAGGGTCAACTTTTTGCTTGTAAGCGGCAAAAGTAGAAATGGTTTTCTCATCCAAGAAAGCCATTTTGGTGATGCCAATACCGTGCTCACCCGAAATTACCCCATCCAAATCACCAGCCAACTTCATAATGCGTGCGACAGCAACGTGTGCTGCATGCATCATTTCATAGTCATCTGAATTCACAGGAATATTGGTATGCACATTGCCATCACCAGCGTGCATGTGCAACGCAACAAACACGCGGCCTTTAAGGACTTGCTGATGAATTTCATCACAACGCGCCAAAATGTTTTGGTATTCACGGCCAGAGAAAATAAGCGCTAACGGCTTTTTCAACTCACGTTTCCAAGAGATACGCACCTGATGCTCTTGCACGGCGCGGAAGACATTATCTACCGCAAGGTTTGCAAAGTCCTGCCCCAAAATGCTCGTAGGTAAATCTAAGCTATTAAGCACTTTGAACCAATGCGCTTTGACGTCTTGAATCAACTTGAGTGATTGTGCTTTTTTCGCCACCAACAACTCTTGGTCAACCTGAGTATCATCATCTTCATACAAAGGCAAATCACCTTGTAAGAACGACTCAAGCGCATCAGCCAACTTCAATTTGTTGTTGATAGAAAGCTCAATATTGATACGCTCAATACCGTCTGAATAATCACCCAATCGTGGCAATGGAATCACCACGTCTTCGTTAATCTTAAAGGCGTTGGTATGTTTAGCAATCGCCGCAGTACGTGCGCGATCTAACCAGAATTTTTTACGCGCTTCAGGTGAAACAGCGATAAAGCCTTCACCGCCACGCGCATTGGCTAAGCGAACAATATGTGAGGCTGCTTCGCCCACCGCATCTTCATCATCACTCGCAATGTCGGCAATTAACACCATTTTTGGACGCTCTGAACGATTCGCTTTCGTCGCGTAACCTACCGCTTTAATGTAGCGCTCATCCATGTGCTCCAAGCCTGCAAGCAAGGTTGATTCGGTGCCATCTAAATAATCTTTAATTTCAACAATCGCCGGCACTGCAAGGGCAACATACCCAAAAAACTCTAAGCAAACAGTACGCACATGTTTAGGCATACGATGCAAAATAAATGTTGCTGAGGTAATTAAGCCGTCACAACCTTCTTTTTGAATGCCTGGTAAGCCAGATAGGAATTTATCCGTCACGTCTTTACCCAAGCCAACTTTACGGAAGCTAGGGCCGGCAATTTCTAAAATCTCAGGCTCGCCAATCAGCGTTTTACCATCTATATCAAAACGACTGATACGGAATTTTGCGACATCGATATCGTGAATTTTGCCAAGATTGTGATCTAGACGCTCAACCTCAAGCCAGTTTGCATCTGGCGTTACCATGCGCCATGAAGCCAAGATGTCTAGCGCGGTGCCCCAAAGCACCGCCTTTTTACCGCCAGCATTCATCGCTACGTTACCGCCAATACAACAGGCATCCGCAGACGTTGGATCGCATGCAAACTCAAGGCCTGCTTCAGTTGCAGCTTCCATCGCACGACGTGTTACCACACCAGCACCGCAATGTAGCGTCGGCACTTGGCGGCTAACGCCAGGCAAAGTACGCATTTCAACACGGCCAATGGTGTCTAATTTTTCAGTGTTAATCACTGCAGAAAGTTTAGTGAGCGGAACTGCACCACCCGTGTAACCAGTGCCACCTCCGCGTGGAATAATGGTTAGACCAAGTTCGATACAGGCTTTTACAATTGCTGCCACTTCAATTTCAGTGTCCGGATTCACCACGACAAATGGATACTCAACGCGCCAATCAGTTGCATCGGTCACATGAGAAACACGTGCCAAGCCATCAAATTGGATATTGTCTTTACGCGTGATTTTGCCAAGCTTAGCCAAAGCCTTTTTACGTAAAGCTTCCGTCTGCTTAAAGTCTTCCTCAAAAGCAGCAACGGCTTCACGCGCCGCAACAATAAGTTTTAAGACGAGAGGATTATCTTGTGAGCGCTCATGAATAGTATGAATGCGATGGTTCAGCGCATTAATGAGCTCATTTCTGCGCTTTTTGCTGGCGAGCAAGTCGTCTTGCAAATAAGGATTGCGTGTCACCACCCATAAATCACCGAGCACTTCAAACAGCATGCGAGCGGAGCGCCCTGTTTTACGCTCTCCGCGTAGCTCATTTAAAACATTCCAGATATCTTCGCCCAAAAATCGAATAACGATTTCGCGATCTGAGAATGAGGTGTAATTGTATGGAATTTCGCGTAAGCGGCTGGCCATGAGTGTTCACGTCAAATTAAAGAATCAATTATATCATGCGAGCGCATGGCATTAAACGGTTGCAGGATTGTGGTTATAAAGTTAATACCGCTTTCAAACTAATGACAATCCCTAAAAAAAACCGCACAATGCGTAGAGTATTTCACTTGCAAAAACGTTCAACAGGATTAAGATTTTTCCACATGAAGTCATTATTTAACACACCCGCCAAAATCTTGATTCCACTGCTTGTGGCAGCATTGCTCGCGTTTTTATTTTTGAATTTGAATGATAAAAAACCAGCACCAAATTTAAGCTTCACCACCATCGAAGGCAAAGAAATTTCAATGGCTTCGCTCAAGGGAAAAATAGTGATTGTGAATTTTTGGGCAACTTACTGCCCCGGCTGCATTGAAGAAATGCCCGATTTAGTCAGCACCTATAAGCAATATCACCAAAAAGGCTTGGAAATAATCGCTGTTTCAATCGCAGACGACCCACCTAATCAAGTACTTAATTTTGCACAAAAGAACGCACTGCCATTTCCTGTTGTTCACGATAGCGATGCAAAAATTAGCAAGGCTTTTGATAACGTCAGCCTCACCCCGACTTCTTTTATCATCGATCAACAAGGCAGTGTAATTGGAAAAACCATAGGCAAGCTTGATTTTGTGAGCCTAAATAAACTGCTAGCTCAATCTCTATTAATGGAAGAATCGAAATAATGCTGTGGATTAAGGCTTGGCATATTATTTTTATGGTGACATGGTTCGCTGGCCTATTTTATTTGCCTAGGCTTTTTGTATATCACGCAATGTCTGACGACAAAGTCAGCCATGAGCGCTTCAAAATTATGGAGCGCAAATTGTTTTACGGCATCATGACACCAGGCGGCATCCTAACCATCATCTTTGGGCTCTGGTTATGGCTAGGCTACGGGATTACTGGCGGATGGCTACACACCAAAGCTGCCATCGTAGCGGGCTTGGTGGCTTATCACATTTACTGCGGAAAATTGTTATTAGACTTCAAACATGACCGTAATCGCCACAGCCATGTTTATTATCGCTGGTTTAATGAAGCCCCTGTTTTAGCTTTAATCGCCATTATTATCTTGGTCGAAGTTAAGCCGTTCTGAGCCAAGCGATATGCAAATTCTCAATTCCGAATGGCTCATCAAGATGCTCCAAAAGTCAGGCACAAGGCCTGATTTGAGACTATTAAGCCTATTCGACATATTGTCAGATTGGCTAGAAGCACCGCAAATCTATGCTTCACTAAAAATAGAAGCCATGAACAATGACACTCCATATTTACTACTTAATTATTTAAGTGAACAAGCACAAGAGGCTGGCGCTGCAATGCCAGAGATGCTTGCGGAACACCTGATATTTATTGCAAAAAGCGCTTTAAAAGATCGTGTCGAGAATGCCGAATGCGCATCTTTTGCTCATGCAAAGCAAGTTGCAAGCGCGCTGATATCAGCCCAATGCGAACGCGAGGCAATCCAGCTCAAAAAGTCTACAATCTACAGCGCCCTCGCTATTTTTGTCGGCGCCATTACCATCGGCGCTTTGATTTACACACATCCACAATCTGATTCAGTTCAAAACAATATTTCTAGCGCTATGTTTGAGCAAAGCAATACTAAAAATGACGATGATGTTGCTGGCAACCCTAAAGAAACAGCTGATATGTATGCATCCATCGAAACTATGCGGGGCGGTGACTGCCAATACATTGAAGCACTTCAAATTCCAGATGCAGACAAAAAAATCTATCTCGAAAATGTTGTAGGCGGACAAGTGCCAACCAACGTGCACGACCAGTTAATTGCTCAGCGCTATTTACAGAAAATTCGCTGCAATTACACGCCTATGCTGATGAAAAACTCGACCAACTAATTTATACCAGGCTGTATAAATAACAACCCGATTTATTCATGGGATTTTTTTTACTTGTTAATTTAATTGATAAAAAACTAATTATTTAGTTTAAATAAAAATAATTAGTTACCTATCAGTAAACACCAGGCTGCCTATTTTTGTGCTACAGTTTAATTTTTATGCAAAAAGACAATCATTATGTCTGCACTTCGCGAAAAAATATTGCACGTCGCTACGGATTTGTTTCAGACCCGTGGGATTAACTCAACAGGTGTTGATACCATCGTTGCTGTTGCTGGCACCACCAAGATGACGCTCTACAAATACTTTAAGTCCAAAGAGGATTTAATTTTAGAAGTGTTGCAAAAAGGTCATCAAGACTTCCAAACTTGGCTTAATGACAATCTGAACCGCAGCAGCAAACAACCTGCCGAAAAAATCCAAAAGCTTTTCGACTTTGTTGAGGAATGGGTCACTTCGCCGGATTTCAGAGGCATGGCATTTATTAAAGCTTCCGCTGAGTTTCCTAATGAAGAAAGTGCTGTTCACAAGCTTTCTGCCGACCAATCCAAAGAATTTCGCAACTATATTGCAGGCCTGGCAACCGAAGCTGGTATTGCTGATGCAGATAGCTTATCGCTTCAACTTTCCTTACTCATTGAAGGCGCCATGCAAGCAGAGCAAATGAAACGAGGCTCTGGCGCTGTGAAGTATGCAAAAAAAGCTGCAAAAATCTTAATCGACACCGCCCCTAAAACACGTAAATAACTTCTAAATAAATGGGCGTAAGGCACTCTCCGCCTTGCCCTATTCAAGACCTATCGGGATAATGTCGCTTTTACTTCATTAAAGCTTTTATCTCATGCAAACCCTTATCTGCGGCTCACTGGCTTTTGACACTATTATGGTGTTTCCTGACAAATTCAAACACCACATCCTCCCTGAAAAAATCCACATGCTAAATGTAGCATTTTTAGTGCCAGAAATGCGCCGTGAGTTTGGCGGTACTGCTGGCAATATCGCCTACAACTTGAGATTGCTTGAAGATAATCCACTGATTATGGCAACCGTTGGTGAAGATTTTAGTGCTTACACAGCTTGGCTAGATAGCAACAATATCAGTAGAGCGCACATCAAAAAAATCGCCAACAGTTTCACGGCACAAGCTTTTATCACCACTGATACAGACGACAATCAAATCACTGCATTCCATCCAGGCGCAATGAATGAGTCTTACCAAAACAGCGTTAATGATGCTAATGGCGTGACCCTTGCCATCATTGCGCCTGATGGCCGTGAAGGCATGTTTAAGCATGCCAAAGAATGTTTCGATGCGGGCATTCCATTCTTATTTGATCCGGGCCAAGGCTTGCCAATGTTTAATGGCGAGGAGTTATTGGGCTTTATTGAAATGGCGGATTACTTAGCTGTGAACGACTACGAAGCGCAAATGCTTCAAGAAAAAACCGGCCTCAATCTTGAAACACTCGCTTCAAAAGTCAAAGCGATGATTGTGACTTTAGGCGCCAATGGCTCACATATTTATGCAGACGGTCAACGCTTTGATATCCCACCCGTTAAAGCAGATGATGTTGTCGACCCTACCGGTTGCGGCGATGCCTACCGCGCTGGTTTGTTATATGGCATTTCACGCGGCTGGGATTGGCCAACTTGCGGCAGATTGGCTTCTGTCATGGGGGCAATCAAGATTGCGAGTCGCGGTGGTCAAAACCACAAACCTAGCAAAGAACAGATTGAAATTATTTACACCCAAGCGTTGGTTGACCAAACCAAGCTTGATGAAGGTGTTTAAACATAAAAAGAGGTGAAATGATGAAACATCAATATTTACTTAAAACTGTATTTGTCTTAATGATTGCAAGTTTACTCAACGCTTGCGCAAGCTCAAATGCTGGGGATGTATACAGCCGCGATGAAGCGCGCAAAATTCAAACCATCCGTAAAGGCGTGGTTGAATCTGTGCGGACAGTCAAGCTCGAGGGGACAAAAACTCCTATCGGCACAGCGGCAGGTGCGGTGATTGGCGGCGTTGCTGGTAGCACAGTTGGTGACGGCAAAGGCTCTGCAATCGCAGCAGTAATTGGCGCAGTAGCTGGCGGACTTGCCGGCTCAGCCATTGAAGAAGTTGCAACAAGAAAAGATGCTTTTGAAATTACTGTAAAACTCGATAACGGTAGTTTGGTTGCGATTGTTCAAGAAGCCACTGAAAAATTCTCACCTGGCGATAGCGTCCGTTTAATTGAAAATGGCGGCGTAACCCGCGTCAGCCATTAATCAAATTACTTTCGGTGAAACTGAATCCAATTTAGCTTCACCGAAACGTCAAATTACAGTCACCGTTTTGTCATAAAAAGTTCGTAAAGTTACTCCTGTTAAAAATCCATCTAATAGGAGTTTGAGATGCTCAAACAGCAAAGCTCAGCAGATCTTCAAAACATACAAAACCCTAGCGCAAATGAGCAACAGCAAGCTGTGCCTCATGAGTTATATATTAGCTTTGCTCGCAATCCAAGTGAGATTGCTGAGGCACAACGCTTACGATATAAAGTGTTTGCTGAGGAAATGGGCGCCAATATCCAAAGTGATGATGGCTTAGACCAAGATGGATTTGATGCTTTTTGCGACCACTTATTGATTCGTGAAAGCATTAATCACCGTGTGGTTGGCACTTATCGCATTCTGAATCCAACCATGGCCAATGAAGCTGGTGGTTATTACTCTGCAGGTGAGTTTGACCTTAGCCGTTTACAACACTTATTTCCACGCATGGTTGAAGTAGGCCGTGCTTGTGTACATCGAGATTATCGCAATGGCGGAACAATTACGATGCTTTGGGCTGGCCTTGCAAAATACATGCAGGCTAACAACTATGAGTACATGATTGGTTGTGCAAGCGTACCAATGGCAGATGGTGGACATATGGCTGCCAGCCTTTATAATAGTTTGCAAGAAAAGTACTTATCGCCACCTGAGTATCGCACGTTTCCCCATTGCCAATTGCCAATGGATGCCTTACAAAAGAACTTAGAAGTAGATTGCCCTCCATTGATTAAAGGCTATTTACGTTTAGGGGCATATATTTGTGGTGAACCCGCTTGGGACCCTGATTTTAATAGTGCAGATATGCTCGTTATGCTGCCTCTTTCACGTATAAACAGGCGTTATGCAGCCCATTTTTTTAAGTAACAAAACGCAGTCTTCATTTGTTGTTCGCTTAGTCCGAATTCTTCGGATTATTATTCACACAGTTTACGGTGGCTTTTTAGGCATGGTGATTATGCCATCAGCCACCGCTAGACAACGCAATTGGATTGTCAGTCATTGGTCTAGAAATCTACTTAACATCCTAAATATTGAAGTAATTAGGCAGGGCAACCTACCTGACCATGACGCAGTAAATACCATGTTTATTGGCAATCATATTTCATGGGTCGATATTCACGCCCTCAATAGTGTGCGTGCAGTTCGTTTTATCGCTAAATCCGACCTTAAAGGTTGGCCTATATTTGGCTGGCTCGCCAAAAAATGCAACACGCTCTTTATTGAACGCGAGCAAAAGAAAGACGCAGTTCGCGTAATTGAAGAGGCAACGAAGAGCTTAAAGCGTGGGGATTGCTTGTGTTATTTTCCAGAAGGCACAACGACGGATGGCACAGAATTACTGCCATTCAAAGGTAGCTTAATGCAAGCCCCAATCAACGCTGGCGCAAGTATTTGGCCTTTTGCAATTTACTATCCCAATACCAATGGAAGCGCGAATACAAAAATGGCGTTTGCTGGCGAGACGACATTAATTGAGTCCATTTGGCAGATTGTCTCGCTTAACAATCCAAAAGTAGTGCTGACTTTTTTACCTAAGATATCGCCACATGGACATGAACGAAGAGGTTTAACCATTGCAGCACGTCATGCCATTGCCAATCAACTTGGCTTTGGGCATCACGAAGACTAATCGGCAAAATGAATGCTGAGGGGCGCATCATCCACGTGGCACGGCACTTGGAATACCTCTTTATCATCCAAGCGGAGCGCAGTTAAATTCCCACCCCACAAACATCCCGTATCTAAAGCATAAACGTTGTTTGCAATATGTAGCCCTAGCGCTGACCAGTGCCCAAATATAATCGGCGTGTCTGCTGAAGCCCTGCCAGATATTTCAAACCAAGGCGCATAGCCATCAGGTCGATTGACCATCTCACCCTTGAATTTAAACTCCATTTCGCCAGCTTGTGAGCAAATTCGCAAACGCGTCATTGCGTTGGTGATGACACGCAATCTATCCCAACCAGTTAAAGCATCATCCCACTGTGCAGGTTGGTTGCCATACATATGTTTGAGAAACTCACGATAGTTGTCAGCCCGCAACGCCTCATGCACTTCTTCAGCTAATGATTTGGCTTTGATTGCCGTCCATTGTGGCAAAAGCCCTGCATGCACCATTAGATGGTGATGCTCTAAATGCAATAAAGGCTGATGGCGTAACCATGTGAGCAATTCATCCGCATCAGGCGCTTCCAATAAGGCGTGTATCGTATCGCTACGATGCGCGCTCACAAAGCCTTCAGCCACGACCAATGTATGCAAATCATGATTGCCAAGCACAGTTACTATAGAAGATTGATGCTCAAACATCCAGCGCAACACTTCTAAAGAGCCTGCACCGCGATTAATTAAATCACCGACTAGCCACAACTTATCGCTTGCAGGATTAAATTGGATTTTTTTCAGTAAAGCCTGAAAAGAATGAAAACAACCTTGAATATCACCAATGGCGAAGGTAGCCATATTATGCAGAAATGGTCGTCATGAGCATCGCCCATAATGACCATTTATTTGACTATAATAAATTATTTACCTGCCTTAAAACTAGCGCCAGATTGGTTAGCCATATAAGCCACCGCGTTCGCCACTTCGCCATCAGTCAAGTCAGCATTCCCACCACGCGCAGGCATGGCGCGAATACCAGCAATCGCATGTTTAACCAAAGTTTCGTAACCTTGTGCAATACGCGGACCCCAAGCTGATTTATCACCAATTTTTGGAGAACCTAGAGCGCCAACAGCGTGACATGCTGAACAAACAGCTTTAACAACTTCCTCGCCGCTTTTATTTACATGCGGACCAGTTTCCACTTCCGCCACAGCTACTTGAGCAACCGGTTTAATACGCTCTTCAATTTGAGCCGCTGCGACTTTTGGATCTTCTGGTGCATGGGTTGATTCAACCGTCATGAATAATTTAGCAATTAATACAATCACCAATGTAGGGGCAAAGATACCCCCTAAAATCGCCACAACAACTTGGCTCACTGGGGTAGGGGGAAACTCGTGTTCACTCATGACTATGTATTCCAATCTAATAAAAATAAATTCTCTGACTGAATTATACTGATAAGGCGATGCCGTTAAAAGCGCTATGTCTTGCAATCGGACAATCCGTAGTCCATTTGCTATAATCCGCAGGCTTTGACAAGATGCGCCCGTAGCTCAGCTGGATAGAGTATTGGTTTCCGAAGCCAAGGGTCGTGGGTTCGACTCCCGCCGGGCGCGCCAAAAATCCAAAATAAAAAAGCCGTGGTCTTATCGACGCACGGCTTTTTTATTCCGTAAGCTTTTAAATCTATTTCTTCTTCAAAAATTCTGGCAACTCAACATTGGCGACACTTGCCAAATCAGACAGCTGGTCCAATCCACTTAATACTTTATCCGAGACCCTGCGACGAACGCCACTATCCACATCAATCATCCAAACACATTCTTTACATGTCACCAATAGAGTATTGTGATGTAGTTTCGCATCAAGCAAATCCAGAACGAATATCGTCTTTGAAATAGCCGATTCAGGCTTATTTACTTTAATTAATTGCCTTTTTAAATCAATCAGATCAAGAGTCCAAGCAGACTGCATGACAGCGCCCTCTTCGCCCAAAGTATTAGTATTAAATCTAAAAAAAAGGGCGTGGAATACCCCCAATTGGGGATGGGCTTAATTAAAAATAAATTAATGATTACATCAAGTTAGCGCTCAAGGGCGCTGCTATATTTATCAAGTAACTCAGGGAGGTTTTCAACCTGTAATTTCTCGTAAATATGTGCGCGTCTTTTTTTAATGGTATCCGCTTTTAGATTCATTGCCTCAGCAACCATTTTATTGGGATGTCCGAGCAAAAAAAACTGAAGGATTTGATGCTCGATTGGGGTTAACAAATCAAGCAAAGCGATGCGATTAGCTTCATCTTTAATCTTCTGCTCATGGTGATGATTACCCTTAAAAACGCGATTTAGCGCATCAAGCAAAACCTTGGGTGAAACAGGCTTCAAGAAAAACTCATCAGCCCCACCTTTAAGCGCATCAATAATCTGTTGCGATTTACTTTCTCCACTTAAAAAGAAAATTGGTGCGCGGTTGCCAGCCTCGACTAACTTACTTTGGATATCCAAGCCACTTAGCACTGGCATATGCATATCCAAAACAATCACCGATGGATGAGCTACAGGAAATGCTTTAAGAAACTCAAGCCCATCAGAAAAGGTACGCACTTCAAAATGCTTATCCCGTAGGAATGTCGCCACACCCGAAAGAATTTGTTCGTCATCGTCCACTAAATAAACAGTTTCTCGCATAAGGCTCATTGCTTAGCGCTCTTCAACTTTAGCTCAAAGACTGCCCCAGAAAGCCCATCCAAGTCGGGGTTAGCCGAATAAGTGCTAATGGCACCCTGCCAACTCTCAACAAACATTTTACTCAAGGCCAATCCAATACCCATGCCCCCAGATTTTGTCTCTAGCCACTCAAATATCTTGGCTTCATTTCCTTCACGAATACCAGTGCCAGAGTCAATAATTTTAATCAACACAAATTGTTTTTGCTGAACATGGCTAAGCTTTATCACAATGCGTCTAAGTTTAGCTGGCGATGAATTTCTATCAATCGCATCTAATGCATTATTAATAATATTAAAAAACACACGCTCTAATTGATGCTGATCCGCCAAGACAGTGGCGTTAGATATGGTTGATTCAATCAAGATATCAACCCGGAGACTTTCAACTCTAGGTCGCACCAATGCAATTACTTCTTCGAAAGTCAAATTAACATCGACTGGCTTAATAATGACATTTCTCTCAACCATGAAGTTACGAAGATTCTCAATCACTCCAATTGCTTTCTCGGCTGGCTTTCTTACTGCCGCTAATCGCTCTCGAGTATCGTCATCATCCTTACTTTTTAAGATATAGGATTCTAAATTCTCGAGGCCAAAACGTAAGGCAGTCAGCGGTTGAAGAACCTCATGAACAACAGTTGATCCATAAGTCCCTACCGTTGCAAACCCTTGTAATCTCATCAAGTCTTTAATGAATGAATTACGCTTATCCAAGACGTTACCCATTTCAATATTCTCTATTAAACTTTTCTCATAAGCCTTTTCAACTTTTGCTAAAACAACAGCCACATAACCTAAATTCGAATACACCACTGCTAACATCGCTGTAATCGTCATCACCGAATTGATAGGGGAGTTACGTAAAATATCAAAGCTTTCGTAACCCAATAGCAACAACATCACTTTGATGCTAATAGTTAAGCCAAGCAAACCATAGAAAAAGCTGAGATACCCCATTCTTCGGAGTGAAAAATATTTTAAATAGGATTGCGCAGTTCGGGCCAACTCAAACAACATAACAGCGACCACAGACAACCCAAGCAAAACTCGAGGCGCTAATGTATCGGTTAGTGAAACGCTTAATTGATAAATAAGTGTGAATAATAGAATAAAGCCGATCAAAATATGATTAGGGATCGGCTTATTCATATCGATACGCAAAGACTGAATGCGTAGCGAATAACCAGCGACGACAAAAGTATTAACTAGCGTAAAAGTAAAAAATGTAGAGAAGTGACCGACCATCATGGGCCTGAAGCTTATTGCAAGAAGACCCAAACCATTCAATATGCCACCCAAACACCATAGATTTATTGAGGCGGTTCTTCTATTACTCAAATAAAAATAAGCCGATGCTGGCAAGCCAATATAAAACAAGCCTAGTAAGAAGTAGGCTGTTTTTATATCGAGCATCATTTTAAAAAACTTATTAAGTCGACGCGTTGATGCGAACTAGTGATGAGCTGACTCAGAAATCTTATCCATGAGAGCGAATAAGACGCCTGACAGTATCAATGTAAAGTGGATACCAACCATCCACGCCATTTGCGTATTGCTTAGATGCTCTATACCAACAGTTGATTGATGCATAAATGCTTTTAATAAATCAATTGCAGAAATCGCCACAATAGAGCCAATCAGCTTTAATTTCAGGCCTGAGTAATCGACATGCCCCATCCAGCTAGGTCTATCCTCGTGCGTCGCAACATCAATCTTTGAAACAAAATTTTCATAGCCACTAAAAATGACCATGATGAGCAAGTTAGCCACCAATGTGATATCTACCAAGCCCAAAATAGAAAGCACTACTTCTTTCTCTGGTGTATCAACAATATGCTCAAAAATATGGACAAACTCTTGCACAAATTTAACCAGCATGAGCAATAAGCCGCCTACTAGCCCAATATACATTGGTGCAAGAAACCATCTGCTACGAAACATAACGACTTCTAGTACATGCTCAACGAATTTCATTGTTTTCCCTTTACTTGTGTATCAATGCTGTATTTATAGTGGAATAAACCAGTAGTGGTCAAGCAACAAGCCTGCAAACAAAGCCATTAAGTAGATAATTGAGTACTTAAAGGTGCGTTTAGCTAAATCATCTGAATACTCGCGATACAAAGCGATTGCATAAGCCATAAAGCCCATATTGAGGCCAAATGAAATCACGCAATACACTAAACCACTCATACCCAAACCAACTGGCATCATCGCAACCGCAAACAAGATGATGGTATACAAAAGGATATGCTGACGCGTGAACACTTCTCCGTGAGTCACTGGCAACATCGGCATGCCTACTTTTGCGTAGTCCTCACGGCGATATAAGGCTAATGCCCAAAAGTGTGGGGGCGTCCAAGCAAAGATGATTAAAAACAAAATCAAAGACTCTGGCGACACAACATTATTCACGGCCGCCCAACCCAAGATAGGTGGCATAGCGCCAGAAGCACCACCAATCACAATGTTTAATGGCGTTGCTGGTTTAAGGAATACTGTATAAATGACCGCATAACCTAAAAATGTCGCGAATGTAAGCCACATAGTGAGTGGGTTTACAAACACATACAAAATACCCAAACCGATCGTGCCAATAATGCTCGCAAAGATGAAAGTTTCTTTAGAGCTTACTTGGCCTGTAGGCAGTGGTCTGCCACGAGTACGCGCCATTCTTGCGTCAATCTCCTGTTCTATTAAACAGTTAAAGGCAGCGGCAGCCCCAGATGCCAAGCCGATGCCAAGCGTTGCTGCAATCAGAATGTCGAGCGGGACCATATTGGGCGTCGCAAGAAACATCCCAATAATCGCGGTAAATACAATCAGCGCTGAAACGCGTGGTTTACATAATGGAAAGAAATTCTGAAATCTAATCTTAAAATTTCGTAATGGATTGATGGCTACTGCGTTCATCAATAACTCCCTTTAGATAATTCTGTAATTTTTGAATTGACCACAACAATGGTAATCAACAACAAGGCTGCGCCCATATTGTGACCAACTGCTAAGGCCAAAGGCAAATGTAAAACTAGGTTGCCAATCCCTAGGCTAATTTGCACTAAAAGTAAGGCGAATAAAACAATACCAAACGTTTTTAATCGTTCATTTTTAATCAACATCACTGCTAAAGTGCTTAAATAGATAAAAGTAATCAGCGCACCTAAACGATGCATCCATTGAATGGCGGTAAATGCGGAAAGCTCCAAGGGTTGACCCGCTGCAGTTTGACCTAATTCACGTACCCAGTGAAACGCTGTCCCAAAGTCCATCTCTGGCAACCATTCACCATGGCAGGTTGGGAAGTCAGTACAGGCAAGTGCGGCATAGTTTGAGCTCGTCCAACCACCTAAAAAGATTTGAGCAAATATAACCACCAAAGCACCACGCACCCAAAAACGCACACGCTCGGACTCAACAATACGCTTAGAGGGGGTACCAAAGTGCCGATGTGCAATCCAAGTCAAAATAGCTAATGTCGTCATGCCGCCCATTAAATGCGAGGAAACAATTACAGGCTTGAGTAACAAGGTCACCGTCCACATCCCTAGCATGGCTTGAAAGCCAATCACAAAAAGCAACGCTGTTGGCAATAAGGGTGAAACGCTGATATGACGTTTAGCGCGCCAACCAAGCACACACAATGAAAGCACTAGCAATCCCAATGTGCCAGCCACATAACGATGCGCCATCTCTTTCCAAGCTTTATGCGTTTCTACTGGCTTGTTTGGATAAGCTTCTTGTGCGTGAGCGATTGCTGATTGGCTTTCGGGCACAGTCAACGTGCCATAACAACCAGGCCAATCTGGGCAACCCAAACCAGCATCTGAAAGGCGAACATAAGCGCCTAGCACAACAACGCAAAGTGCTAAGACTGTTGCCAGAAATGCAATGCGTCTAAATAACGTAAATGAAGCTAAATTTTGCATACTAACCTGCCCAAGAATATTTCAATAAGCGCACCCAATCTTTGCGCATTTCAACTGGCTTTACTTCATTGGAGTAGCTCAACATCAAGTTGCCAAGAGGGTCCACCATATAAACACGCTCACTTGTGTAAGACGAAACACCGTTCAAATCAAATTGTTTCGCTAAGGCTTCCACATCAGCACTTGGCTGATTAAGGATGATTAAATCCGGATATTGCTTTTGCAAATCACCTAACTCTTGTTGATTAGTGATCAAAATACGTTGCAAACGATTCATGTCCTTTTCTAATGATGCATGAATTTGACGCGCATCGTGCAATCTTGTTTGGCATACATTCTCGCACTTATCAGCGAGAATCACTGCACTCCATTTATCATGCCATAACACCTTAGAAAGCACGGTTGTGTCTGTCGTTTTAACATCTTGAAAAGCTTCAGTTAGCTTAATCGGCAACACTGGCTCGATTAATTCACCATAGCTTTTCCCTTTTGGATGCCAGTCAAAACGATACATGGCCATGACCAAAAACAATGGCGCAGCAAAAAATACGACCATCGCAATCAAAAATAAACGGCCTTTTTTCTGTTGCTGCTTTTCGGAATCACTAGGTATAACTTGATGTTGAGCTGACAATTGATTTTCCACTTTAATTAATCGACGCTTGTTTACCGCGTCTAAAGCCTACAAATAAATAAATCGCAAAAGCTGCGAAAGCAAAACCAAACCACTGATAGGCATAGCCTAGGTGTGTTGCAATTCTGTCATCAGGTCTAATCCAATTACGGACGAAACCACCTTGGTTGTCTGGTGACATTCTAATGGCCACTGGCAATACTTTCATAGGCACTACTTTTGCGTAAGCATCCATATCCATGTTTTGCCATAGGATTTGCCACTGACCATTTTCTACTGGCTGAGGGCTTAATGTATAAAACTTCTTACTTGGCACCCAAATCTGTCCTAGCACTTTTTGAGGCCCCATTGGCACATCAATCTGAGGCACGTCAGCGTGGTTATCTGAAGCAGCTATCCAACCACGGTCAATCAAAACCAGTTCTTCTTTACCATCAACTTTTAGCGGTGTGATGACATGGTAACCAGCTGTTTCGCCTTCAACCTGATTATCAAGCAGAATTTGATATTGCTTAACGTACTCACCACTTACTTCAATTTGCTTATAGCGCAACAGCTCAGGATTGCTTAAGTCATTAGGTATCGCCTCGGCTTGATGTGAGCTGCTCGCATCATATTGAGCCTGCAATGTCTGCTTTTGTTCCGCTTTGCTGTATTGCCAAAAACCTAATTTAATAAATAGAGGAATACAGCAAATCGTGACCAATGTTCCAACAAGTGTCGGCCTAAATTGTTTTAGCATAGCAGCGCCAGAAATTAAGTTGAAATTGCAAATTAGTCATGTGAACCGCATAATGAAAATGTAACCATCTTGGAGAATTTCATGCTTATAAAAATTGCTATCATCCTAGCACTACTAATGATTGTCTTTAGTTTATTTTCGGCTTTATTTTACCTAGGTAAAGACAAAGGCTCTAGCGAGAGAACTGCTCGCGCATTAACCGTCAGAATCACATTATCTATATTGCTATTCGTGCTGTTAATTACCGGCTATTACTTCGGCCTCATCGGTAGCAACGCACATCCTTAAATCTCAAATGACTATGCAATAAAAAAGGCGACACATTGTGATCGCCTTTTTTATGCTTATTTAACGCTTATAGCCAGTATACGAATACAAACAAGCCCAACCATACCACGTCAACAAAGTGCCAGTACCAAGCCACGCCTTCGAAACCGAAATGGTGGTCAGCATCAAAGTGGCCCTTCATGCTGCGTAGCAAGATCACGATAAGCATCAATGTACCCAATAACACGTGGAAACCATGAAAACCAGTCAACATAAAGAAGCTAGCACCATATGCACCCGCACCTAGAGTCAAACCCATTTCTGTATATGCATGATGATATTCAACTGCTTGGCAAGCCAAGAAAGAGATACCTAATGCTACCGTTAAGAACAAGCCAATCACTAATTGCTTACGATTGTTTTTCAACAAACCCCAGTGCGCCCAAGTAACAGTTGCGCCTGATGTTAACAAAATCAATGTATTAATTGCTGGCAAACCCCAAGCTTCCATTGGGCTAAATTTAGCTGCCATATACTCTTTACCTAAAACGACACCGCCAGGACCTGCTGAAGGCCAAGCGTCAGTAAAGTCTTTGTACATGGTAAATTGAGGATCGAATGAGGCCAACTCTGGAATTGAAATGACACGCATAAAGAATAATGCGCCGAAGAACGCAGCAAAGAATGCAACTTCAGAGCAAATGAACACAATCATACCTACACGGAATGATTTGTCTTCCCACTTGGTATAAAGACCATTTTGACATTCAGCAATCACGCTGCCCATCCACTTGAATATCATGCCAAGGATAACCAAAGCACCAGCAATCATCATTCCCTTACCTGCTGGGAAGTTATTGATATTAAAAATGAAGCCCGATGCTAATGCCAACAAACCTGCTGACAAGATGACAGGGTAAGCGACTGGATTCGGTACATAATAATGATTAGCGTTATGTGTTGAAGACATCCTTGTTTCCTTTGCACTATTATAATTAGCGTTTAATTATTTAATTTTTACTTGCTTGCTTCTTAACTTCGAGCAATGACAAGCTCCCTAATTCGCTGGCTTTACTGCATTGTAAAATGCATAAGACAACGTTACCGCCTTTACATCTTTTGGTAGATCAGTACTTACATAAAATCTAAGTGGCATTAACTTAGTTTCACCTGCTTTAAGCTCTTGCCGTTTAAAACAAAAACATTCAATCTTTTTGAAATGTGGTGATGCAAGCCCAGGGCTTACACTCGGCACAGCCTGCCCTGCCACACTTTCATTAGTATTATTCTTGGCAACAAAATTGACAGTTTCAATTTGGCCTGGATGCACTTTTATGTTTGGCTGTTCTGGGTAAAAATTCCAACCCAAACCCGGCATAACACTACTCGTAAACTCAACGGTAACCCAACGAGTTTCATCCACTTTATTGCTTGTAACATCTGCTGTAGCATTGGTTTTACCATTCAAGCCCGTCATCGTACAAAGTACGTTGTACAGAGGCACCAAAGCAAAACCAAATAACAGCGCAGCACCAACAATCCAAAGTAATTTAAAACCTAACTTCTTATTATCTTGCTGTCTTTTTTCGTTACTGTTCACTACTTTCCTATCCAATACATGGCAAGGAAATACCAAGCTAATGCAATCCCAGCAAATAGCAAACCTAGCTTCTTGCTTTTGCCGGTTCTTAATTGGTCGTTTTGTTGTTTTTTATCCATCTTTTTAAGACCGCGCTTTTGGCGCGGCCTTACCTCAATAATGATCAGTAATTACTTAACAATCGGTTGCTCAGTAAAGCTGTGGTATGGAGGTGGTGATGGTAACGTCCATTCCAAACCTTCTGCACCTTCCCAAACACGATCAGTTGCTTTCTTACCGCCACGAGCACAACTCACAATGTTGTAAACAAAGATGAGTTGAGACAAGCCAAGAACAAACGCAGCTACTGTAGAAATCGCATTGAATTCTGCGAATTGAAGCGCGTAGTCAGGAATACGACGTGGCATACCAGCAAGACCCAAGAAGAATTGCGGGATGAATGTTAGGTTGAATGAAATTGCAGTTAACCAGAAGTGCAATTTACCCAAACGCTCATTAAACATATGACCCGTCATTTTTGGCAACCAGTAGTAAACACCTGACATCACACCCATCATGCCACCCGCAAATAATGTGTAGTGGAAGTGAGCAACAACGAAGTATGAGTGGTGATACTGCGCATCAGCTGCAACGTCTGCAAGTACTAGACCTGTTAGACCGCCGATACCGAACAATACAATCCAACCAGTTGCGAACAACATTGGTGTTTCAAAGCTCAATGAGCCTTTCCAAATTGTTGCAATCCAACAGAAGAACAATACTGCAAGTGGTAATGAAATTGCCATCGTGCTGTACATGAAGTAAAGCAAAGCTGGCACTGGCATACCTACTGTAAAGAAGTGGTGAGCCCACACAACAAGTGCTAACGCACCAATTGCCCATAGCGAAACAACTTGTGCTTTGTAGCCATACATTGGTTTACGTGAGAATGTTTGTAGAATTTGTGGCATAAAACCCCAAATTGGTAACAAAACGATATAAACCTCTGGGTGACCAAAAAACCAGAACAAATGTTGGAATAAGATTGGATCGCCACCACCAGCAGCATCAAAAAAGTGCGTGCCGAAATGACGGTCTGTTAAAAGCATTGTTACTGCACCAGCTAACACTGGAATTGTTGCTATCAACAAGAAAGCTGTTACCAACCAAGCCCAAGCGAACATAGGCATTTTCATCAATGTCATGCCAGGCGCGCGCATGTTTAAGATGGTCACGATAACGTTGATAGATCCTAGCACTGATGAAACACCTAACAAGTGAACTGAGAAAATAGCAAAGTCCACACCCATGCCACCTTGAATAGATAATGGCGCATAGAATGTCCAACCAGTTGCAATCGCACCATCACCAATACCGAAAAGCGCCAAAGTGAATGGCAGCGTTAACAGAATGGCAGCCGGTGGCAATAGCCAGAAGCCCCAGTTATTCAAACGCGGCAAAGCCATATCTGGCGCGCCAATTTGCAATGGCAACATCCAGTTAGCAAAACCAGTTGCTGCAGGCATCAACGCAGCGAAAATCATCACTAGCGCATGAACGCCAATTAATTGGTTATAAAACTCTGGCTTCATCAATTGCAGACCTGGCTGAAATAACTCAGCACGAACTGCGAGAATCATCGCCCCACCAACCAAAAACATGATGAGTGAGAATGTAAGATACATCGTACCAATGTCTTTATGATTGGTAGTTGTTAACCAACGCATAATGCCTGTTGGGTGATCATGATGTTCATCATGATGCGCTGCAGTTGTAGAACTCATCACTTTCTCCTTAATGCTACTGTTACGCTAAATGTTTAAAAACTCAGATTAAAAAAATGTAAATTATTTAAAACCAAAGCTCTAACGTAGCGCTTTGACTTGAGCAGGTTGAAGCACATCGCCCACTGCATTACCTAAGCCATTACGCTCAAAAGTAATCACAGCTGCAATATCCGTATCGTTCAACACGCCCTTCCATGCAGGCATTACACCTTTACCGTTAAATACACGATCCAAATGACCATCTTTCACTAACTTACCTTCAGCATCGAAGATTGGACCAGTCGCAATTTTACTACCAGTTAATGCTGGGAAGGTTGGAGGAAGACCTTGACCATTTGCTTGGTGACAAACAGCACAATTCTTGACATAAACTTCTTTGCCGTGCGCAACCAACTCTTCTTTTGTCCATGTTTTATCAGCACCTGCTGAAGCAGCAGCCAATTTAGTTTTTTGTTCTGCAACCCATTTTGTATAGTCTTCTGCAGATACTGCGTCCACCACCACAGGCATAAAGCCATGGCCTTTACCGCAAAGCTCTTTACATTGACCACGATATGTACCAGGAACATCAACCCGCACCCATGTTTCACGTAAGAAACCAGGGATCGCATCACGGGCAGAACCGAACGCTGGCACCCACCAGTTATGGATAACGTCAGTTGCTGTTAAAAGTACACGTACTTTTTTACCGACCGGCAACACCAAATGATTATCAACCTCTAAAAGGTAATCCTTACCCTTGTCAGCTTGATTATCGATTTGATCTTGTGGAGTTGTTAGGTTACTGACGAACTTAATACCTTGCGCTTCGCCATCCATGTATTCATATTGCCAGCGCCATTGTGAGCCAGTAATTTTGATGACCATGTCAGCATTCGTTTTGGTGTCTTCCATCATCACAACGCTGTGATAAGCAGGAATACCCATCAAGATAAAGTCGATATAGAGCAAAATTGCAAATGGAACTAAAGTCCAAACGACTTGAGATTTTGTACTAGGACCGCTAAATTTAGCAGCTTCATGACCCTTACTTTTTCTATGATTTACAATTGAGTAAATCATAATGCCTAGCACAACCAAGAAAATAATCATCACGATGACCATGAACTTGTTATGCACATGCAAAGTGTCAGCCGCCATTGGCGTTGCTGGCATAGGGAAATTCCAAGTGTATTCAGCATGAGCAGCCAATGAAATCATCGCCAACATCACACCAAGCCCCGCCTTTTTCAGAAACTGCATCACCATACTTACTCCCAAAATCTGGTTAAGAAACAACTCCAACACGCTCTTTTAATTGTTTAGCAAGATCTAAACGCTGGTCATTTGTCATGTAACAACGACCAAAATCTATTTCTTTACCGTGCGAGCGGAGCAACAACATTTGATCACCACTAGGCATCACGCGCAAAAGCACTTTTGCCCAATAACGATTAAAAACCATTCGACTGACAGCTTTGTAGCTTTTTTTCTCTACGGAAACTTCATCACCCACAATCACAATGCTTTCGTAATCTTGCGAGTGACAATGAATATAGTAAAACGCATATCCAATTCCCACCAACTCGAGTCCAGCAAAGGGCAATACAAACCACGCACCAATCAAGCTAAATGCAATTGCTACAGCCAATGAAAGCGCCGCAATAATCATTACAGCGTGCACACGACCTTTTGCTGTTAGTGAGCTATTAGGTCGCGCAATAATTTCAAAATCCGCTGTAACGTGATTCAAAGTCAGCCTTTCACTAAGCAATAACCTAAAAAAACCGATTTAAATTAAAGCTTTATAGCCATTACGCTTTGTAATTAAATTATTACAGATGTAACAACTTAGTTACATTTCGGCTAAATTATCATAATAGCCAGTGAAACTCAAGCTTAAAAAGGACTCTTGAGCCTATAAAAAAGGCACCCTAAGGTGCCATTTTTATTATCAAGCCAACTTATTTACAGCAACTGCCACCAGAGCCACAGCAGCCACCGCCTGCATTACAGCAACCGTTGCGTTTAATCAGTGCGTATAAAGGGCAGAATTTAAAAAAACCTGTGGCCAATGGCACAATCCCAATCCAAGCCCATGTGCCAACTTGTTGGGTAAAAGCTAAAGTCACTAAAACTGCGCCAACAGCAATTCTAATTCCTCGTTCCGCACATCCAATATTGCATTTCATATTAGCTCTCCTCAATTGTTTTGAACAAAACAAAAAATCCTTTACTCCAATTTTAAGTCTAGTCCTTTTGAGATGAGCGCACTTGTTTTATATCAATTAAAACCAAGTCACATTTATGTGCCGCAAAATGTTTGATAGCTTGCGTCAAATCCTGCGCCAGCACCCTGAAGATATTTCTCATTCTTAGGTGTTTGATAAGGATTAGAAAGCACTTCTAAAAACTCATGAAATGGCTCCATGTCCCCTTGTGCCGCAAGTTCCAATACGCCTTCTACTAAATGATTACGTGGAATAACAAGCGGATTGTGACCATCAATCAAGGCAGCCACTTCCGCTGCCGTTTGAGCCTGCCTTGATAGCCGCTCATGCCACATGATTTGCCAATTTTTAAAGCCTCCATCAGCAAGCAGTGTGGCATTCAATTGATTTGAGTTAGCAAGGTGGCGGAAGGTGTTAGTAAAGTCAGCTTGATGCTTGTACATCAACATCAATAAATCTTCCACCAGCGCAAGGTCACTAGGCTCGGCATTAAAAAGGCCAATTTTCTTGCGCATTGCATTGAGCCAATAATCTCTGTATTTGGTTTGATATTGATTTAAACATTCCGTGGCGATGCGAATCGCCTCTTCTTGAGTTTCCGCCAACAAAGGTAAAAGACTCTCCGCAAAGCGCGTTAAATTCCACTCACCTATCATGGGCTGATTACCAAAGGCATAGCGACCGTTTTTATCAATCGAACTAAACACCGTTTTAGGCGAATAAGCATTCACAAAAGCACAAGGGCCGTAATCAATCGTTTCGCCAGCGATGCTCATATTGTCGGTATTCATCACACCATGAATAAAACCAAACTGCATCCACTTAGCAATCAGTGACGCTTGCGCATCAATCACCGCCTCAAGCAAGCCAATATAGCGCTGGGGATGATTCTTCAACGCAGGATAATGGCGATTGATGGTGTAATCCGCTAATGCTTTCAGCGCATCCATATCGTCAATGGCGGCGGCATATTGAAAAGTGCCAACACGAATATGGCTAGCCGCCACTCTAGTCAGTACCGCGCCACTGAGCGGCTCAGCTCTGTACACCATTTCACCAGTCAACATCACAGCAAGGCTGCGCGTCGTTGGCACGCCCAAAGCATGCATCGCTTCACTCATTAAATATTCACGTAGCATAGGCCCAAGACCAGCCAAGCCATCCCCAGAACGAGAGTATGGTGTGGTGCCAGCGCCTTTTAATTGAATATCAACCCGTTGGTGATGGGGTGCAATATGCTCGCCCAGCAATATCGCGCGTCCATCCCCTAAATTGTTAAACCCGCCAAACTGATGACCTGCATAAGCTTGCGCAATTGGCAAAGCCCCTTCAGGAATGTCTCGCCCCGAAAAACAAGCCCAACCAGCCGTTTTAAGCGCATCGACATTTAACCCAAGCGTGTGTGCGAAATGCTGATTAAAAATCACCAAGCTTGGATTTTTGAACTGCTGGGGATTTGCGCGAGCAAATAAAACACTTGGAAGTCTCGAATAAGAATTATCGAAACAAAAGCCAAATTGATCGGGAGGTGGATGATTGTGAGGATTCATAGCTTTATAGTTTACTATTTTAGTTGGTTATTGTTAACCTGAAATAAAAAAGCCTCTGTTTTTAGGCAGAGGCTTTAGGGGGATTGGTTTGCAATGAATTACATCTCCAAACATATTTTCCCAAAGTGCTGATTGCTTTCTTGATACTTGAAAGCTTCGACAATACTTTCTAGCGGGAACACTTTATCGACAATCGGGCGCATGCCGTTAGCATCAATGGCTTTAACCATGTCTTGCTGTTGAGTGCGATTTCCCACAATCAGCCCTTGCATACGAAGCTGCTTAATCAGTGCCGTCACTATAGAAACCTCACCGCCTAAACCAGTCAAAATACCGATCACTGAGATATGCGCACCAACGCGAGCGGCCAACATGGATTGATTTAGCGTTGCAGGACCGCCGACTTCGACAACATGGTCAACACCTCGCCCACCAGTGATTTCACGCGCAAGCTCACCCCAATTAGACGTCTTGCGGTAATTAATTAGATGGTCAGCCCCCATCGCTTTTAATCTATCCAATTTCTCATCACTGGAGGACGTTGCAATCACAGTCGCACCTGCCATTTTTGCAAACTGCAAAGCAAAAATAGAAACACCACCGGTGCCTTGCACGAGCACAGTATCGCCCGGCTTCACATGGTCATCCGACATCAGCGCACGCCATGAAGTAAGCGCCGCAGTTGTGAGCGTAGATGCCTCAACATGGCTCCAGCCTTTCGGTGCGAGCGTAAAAGCATTGGTAGAAGCTGTAACAGTTTCACGCGCATAACCATCCACGCCATCACCAGGTGTTGTTGCAAAACCTTCAACTAAAGGCTCACCTGCCAACCAATTTGGAAAAAACGTACTGACTACATTGTCGCCAACCGCAAACTCGGTCACACCATCACCAACTGCAGTTACCACGCCTGCACCATCCGCCATTGGAATGCGTGGCTCTGACGGTCCCCACATGCCACTCACCACGGCAAAGTCATGATAATTAAGCGAGTTAGCATGAAGTCGAACAGTAATTTCACCAGCTTTCGGTTCTTTGGCGTCGCGACTACCTACAGTGACTTTATCGTAACCACCACCTGCTTGAAGAATAATTGCTTTGTTTTGCATACCAACCCCCTTCAGAAAAACGTCATTGCTTAAATTTTAGCTACATTATGAAACAATTTCTCGTTTACGCCGACTCTCTCATGAGACATCACCCCTATATCACACCATCGCTTTCTCAAATCCAGAGAGCGATTTTAGGTTTAAAATACGCCAACTATAAAATCTAGAAAGCATCTTATGCAGTGGATTATCTTCAAATACGCAATTACCGCTGGAATGGTTGTGTTAATTTCCGAGATTGCTAAACGTAGCGATAAGTTAGGCGGACTAATTGCTGCTTTACCTTTAGTCACCGTTCTAACACTTATTTGGCTATTTCTTGAGAACCAACCCACTCACAAAATTGCCAATCACGCCTGGTATACTTTTTGGTATGTCGTGCCCACCCTACCAATGTTCCTAGCCTTTCCTTGGCTACTCAAACGTTTAGGCTTCTGGTCAACGATGGGCATCTCTATCATCGTCACACTTATAAGCTTTTATCTTTTTGCCAAGCTAGTGAAAGGCTGGGGAGTTGAATTGCTCTAAGCGTTAATTCTTTTGACAGTCTCCAAGTCCGCTTGAGGTAAAATACCCCACTTGTTGCCGAATGAAGTGACACAAGGTTTTTCTGAAAAAAGAATTTTAGACGTAAAAAAAGCCTACCAATTGGTAAGCTTTTAATTTACTTGGTGCCGGGGGGGGGAATCGAACCCCCATGAAGTTGCCCTCGCTGGATTTTGAGTCCAGTGCGTCTACCAATTCCGCCACCCCGGCAGCGAAAGAACCAGATTATAACAAACACTGACGTTTATGCGAACTACTGAATTTGATTTTTTATTACCGAACGAACTCATTGCCCAATTTCCTACCAAAGAACGCTCAGCAAGTCGATTGCTAAGACTTAATGGAAACAATGGCTTAATCAGTGACGAGCGTTTTATTGATATCTGCCAATTTATTGATGCCGGCGATTTGCTGATTTTTAACAACACTAAAGTCATCAAAGCGCGTCTTGCTGGTCAGAAAGAATCTGGCGGTGCGATTGAGGCCTTAATTGAGCGAATTATTGATGAGCATCATGTATTGGCACACATTCGCGCATCTAAATCACCCAAACCTGGTACGCGCTTAATATTTGCCAATGCTTTTGAGGCGGAAGTTGAAGCGCGTCAAGACGACCTCTTTTTACTGCGTATAGCCTCACCGCGCCCTATTTTAGATTTGCTTGATGAATATGGTGCACTGCCTTTGCCACCTTATATTACGCATGCGGCAGATGAGTTTGATGATGAGCGCTATCAAACCGTGTTCGCCAAAGACCCTGGTGCTGTAGCGGCGCCAACCGCTGGATTGCATTTTGATGATGAGGTAATTAACCGCTTAAAAGCAAAAGGGGTGAATGTCGCTTATGTAACATTGCACGTTGGCGCTGGCACTTTCCAACCCGTGCGCGTGGACAATATCAACGAACATAAAATGCACGCTGAGCTTTACTCAGTGCCCGCTGAAACCGTCGCTTTGATTAAGGCGACGCAAGCCGCAGGTAAAAAAGTGACTGCTATTGGCACCACCGCACTTCGCGCCCTTGAAAGTGCCGCTCGCTCTGGTGAGTTGGTAGCTGGCAATGGTGAAACGGATATTTTTATTACGCCAGGTTACAAATTTAAAGTGGTGGATAGATTGCTGACCAACTTCCATTTACCAAAAAGCACCTTACTCATGTTGGTATCAGCATTCGCTGGTTTAGAAAACATCCAAAAAGCTTACCAACACGCCATTGCTCAACAATACCGTTTCTTTAGCTATGGCGATGCGATGCTAATCGAGCGTAGCGATGCAGCCGGCAACTCTTAACAAGATACAATGCCTATTTAAAGTATGTTTAACGCAAAACAAGAAAGCCATTGATGAAACTCGTGAAATCACTCTCCAGCCTTAGCCTATTATTGTTGCCATTCTTAGCACATCAAGCGCAAGCGGCTATTCTGCCTGAAGCAGAAAATGTGATAAAAATTACGCTCGCTAAAAAACCAACATCAAAACCGATGTCGATTGCTTATGTGCCATTTTATCAACGCTACTACATCGCAGATGGTGGCCTAGCGCCAATGGGGTCTGAAACAGAAGCGCCAATTTCAAAATCACAAATTCATGTTTATAGCGCTGAAGGGCAATATCTACAATCTGCAAAACCTGGCTTTGATAATCGCTCAATTTATTTTAATCAAGCCTCAAAACAACTTGAGACGGTAACATTCAACATCTCTAGTCAAGCAGGCTTTTCACCAAATACAGGCATTTTCTCTCTAGACCTAGATGACAAAGGCAATCTCACAGAAAACTCTAAAGACATTTCAGGGTTTAATGCGGCTTTTGGTGACGCATCCACCATCCCAACCCACAACCCTGAAACCAACCTTTATTTCGCTAAACAAGGGCGCAGTAATTTGGTATGGGTGATTGATTTAAACAAAGACGAAAAAATTGAAGAAATTAAACTAGATCTCAAAACCGCAGGCGTACAGTTTGATGACATTACTGACTACTACGCGGCTTACACAGGCATTAAAGGTGAAGAGCTTGCCGTGCTAGATGTGGACCACAAAGCCGTATTGGTATTCGATATTAAAGGGAAGTTTGTTGGCAAAAGTGCGCTGCCAAACACATTAAAATTACGCTCACAAAACCATATCGCAGGCCTAGGTTATACCAACGGCTTGTTCTTTGTTTACCACGAGCCAGAGGGCGAGTTTGGCACATTCTATGGCTTTAAGGTTTCAGATTTAGCCAAATAAATAAGCACAAGTTTCAGCCATAAAAAAACCGCCCGAAGGCGGTTTTTTTATTTAAGTGATACTACCTACTTAAACTTATTATTTACCTAACGCACCAGCTAGCTTGCCTGATACCAAACCAAACACAGCGCCTAAAACAGCTGAAACAGCTACCAACAACACTGGGTTAGTAAGATCAGTCGCTGTTACGCTACCTGCGTTAGCTGTTTGTAATGCATAAGCTGCAGTTGCCGCATAGCCATATACATTAGCTGGAACACAAGAAAGAAGACCGACGTTTGCAACGATGACTAGGAAAAAGACTGTGGCTGCAATGTACACTGCTGGACCTACTGGAGCAGCTAAACCTAATGGGTTTAAACCAACCAAGTACAAGGCAACACCAGCTAGAACAGCACCATAAACCATGCCTGCGATAGTTTTTTGTAATGCAGCGTTGTCACCACCAGCATGGAAGAAACTACCCCAAGCGATGAAACCAGCCCAAACTAAAACGGAACCAGCTAATGGACCTAATGCTAGATACGCCCATAAACCACCAAGTAAAGCGATACTTACAGATAGTGCAGTTACTTTAGACATACTTATCTCCTCTAGTTGTACTTCTATTTTTGCTTCTAATTAAAATTAAAAAAATAGAACAGCTATAGCGACAGGTGCAAAAGCTTTGATTCGTTGAAGTGCCATTGCACCATCAAAACCGCTGAATGTGATACTAGTACGAAAAAGTAGCTGGTGTAAACAATTTGCACTAAAAAAGTGCTGAGAAAATCTTTGAAAATACACCTTACTGCGTGTAACTCCAATAACGGCGCCATGTTCCGACGACCATAGTAGGATACTGAGACTGACCTAAACTTCCGTTATATCGACCCAAAGCACGGTATAAATCCCCATGTTCGATGTCGAGATAGTGTCTTAAAATCGTACAACCGTAGCGCAAATTGAGTCGCAAATGAAACAAATCATGGTCTGGCGTGCCTATGCTACTCACCCAAAATGGCATCACTTGCATAAAGCCACGTGCGCCAACCGACGAAACCGCATATTTCTTAAAGCCACTTTCGACTTGGATTAAGCCCAATACTAGCTGTGGATCTAAGCCTGCACGGGTAGCTTCGTAATGCACTGTGCGTAAAAAATCCTCACGCATATTTTGGTCTGGCATACGAGTCTTAAGCCGTTCGGACATGCTATACATCCATGCTTTTGCTTCAACTTCATTCGCAAAAAACAATTTAGGCGCGGCACTATCACTGACTGATTTTTGCATCAAGGATTTGACGCTATTAGAAAGGGGCTCCTCTTGCTGAGCCCCTGCAAAGACAAGATGACTAACTAAATAAGCGCTAAAAAACAGGGCAAATATACAAAAGCGATTTTGCATCATTCGCCCCAAGCACTTAGCTCAATGTTTTGGTGATAAATCCAAGCACTTCATTCAATGGAATCGATTGCGCTTCAGTGGAAGTACGCGCTTGATATTCCACTTGGTTTTCCTTCAAGCCACGGTCACCAATCACAATGCGATGCGGAATCCCAATCAACTCCATCTCCGCAAACATCACGCCTGGTCGCTCACCACGGTCATCCAGCAACACATCCACGCCCGCCGCAAGCAAATCTTCATAAAGCTTGGTTGCGGCCTCTTTAACCGCTTCGCTCTTATCCATGCCAATCGGCGCAATCGCTACTTGGAAAGGCGCAAGGCTTGTTGGGAACACAATTCCGCGCTCATCGTTACCTTGCTCAATCGCCGCACCCACAATTCGTGATACGCCGATGCCATAACAACCCATTTCCATCACTTGCGTTTGACCCTGCTCATCAAGGTAAGTCGCATTCATCGCTTGTGCGTATTTAGTGCGCAATTGGAAAATATGACCCACTTCAATCCCGCGACATAAAGCCAACACGCCCTTGCCATCAGGGCTCGCATCGCCATCAATCACGTTACGAATATCTGCCACTAAACTTGGTTCAGGTAAATCACGGCCAAAGTTCACGCCTGATAAATGGAGTTTTGGTTGGTTTGCACCGCAAATAAAATCGCTCATCGCAGCCACTGTGCGGTCCGCAATCACTGTCACATTCGCTCCCACTTTTACAGGTCCGATAAAGCCAGGTGGGCAATCATTCAAGTTCGCACGCACTTCTTCAGGCGTTGCAAAACGGAAATCAGCCAAGCCATCTAGCTTGCCAACTTTAATCTCATTTAAGCTGTGGTCGCCACGGAGCAAGAGCAAATAGAATTGATCATTCGCCATTAACGCGATTGACTTCACCGTGCGTTGCAAGCTCACGCCTAATAATTCTGCAACTGCTTCGCAAGTCGTTTGTTTTGGGGTTTCTACTAGCTTCATTTGTTCACTAGCCGCCGCACGTGGGGTGCTTGGTGCTAGGGCTTCAGCCAATTCCACGTTTGCCGCGTAATCTGAATTTGGGCAATACGCCAAACCATCTTCACCAGAATCAGCGAGCACATGGAACTCATGCGAACCGTCGCCGCCAATCGCGCCAGTATCAGCACGCACCGCGCGGAACTCCAAGCCTAAACGAGTAAACACGTTTGAATAAGCTTGGTACATACGCGCATAAGTTTGCTCAAGCGAAGCTAAATTAGTGTGGAAAGAATAAGCATCTTTCATCATAAATTCGCGGGCACGCATCACCCCAAAACGTGGGCGAATTTCGTCACGGAACTTGGTTTGTACTTGGTAAAAATTAAGCGGCAATTGCTTGTAACTCTTAATCTCACGACGGGCAATATCCGTAATCACCTCTTCATGCGTTGGACCAAAGCAAAACTCACGCTCGTGCCTATCGTTAATCTTGAGCATTTGTGGGCCAAACACCGCCCAGCGGCCGGTTTCTTCCCACAACTCTTTTGGTTGCACCGCAGGCATCAAAAGCTCAAGCGCACCTGCTTTATTCATCTCATCGCGCACCACCGCTTCCACCTTGCGCAACACACGCAAACCAAGCGGCATCCAAGTATAAAGGCCCGAGCCTAAACGCTTGATAAACCCAGCACGCAACATTAAGCGATGGCTAGCTAATTCCGCCTCTTGAGGGGCTTCTTTTTGGGTGGCAATAAAAAACTGTGAGGCGCGCATAAAGACTTCTTTTTAAGTAACAAATGACAAGGGGTGGAATTTTATAGCTAAATCAGCTTAACGTCAGCCTATTTAAGCTGCTCAATAGTGCTTCGTGCCAAACACAAATCCGCCCAAGCTTTAGCTTTGTCTTGGGTGTGTTGTAGCAAGTGAGTTGGGGCGTAGCTGGCTACAAGAGAAACACCTTGATATTGGTGAAGTGTGCCACGCAAGGCATCGAGCGGCTCATTTGAAGCCAGCAAACTTTGGGCGGCTTTTTCACCAAAAGCGACAATCAATTTTGGCTGAATGAGTGCGATTTGGCGTTTGAAATAATCATGTTCAGATAGCTGTGTGAGGTACACATTTTTGCCACGATGTAGCTGAATAGCGATGAGTATTTTATCGAGCAATACGCCTGCATCGCCATCAGCAGGCACATCACCCACAAACACCCATTCGGCATTTTGGTCGCCGGTGCCTACGACGTGTTGTTTGAGTTCTGCCCAGTCCATATTGGCGATATCGGGTAAACCAGCCGCTTGAATTTCAGGGGCTTGAGTTTCTACATCTTTAGTTTCTAATGCTTGAGATAGCGCTTCTTTTATTTCAGCAACTGCTTCAACAACTGGTTCTATTTGTGGCGCAACAGGTGCATCGCTAGAAGCTGCTTCCTGCTTAGCTTCCAGAGGTGCATTTAAGCGCCAAACAGGCAATAGTTCCAACTCACGCAACATATCTTCACGCGTTAAGCTCATAGCGCGACTCCCATTAATACTGCATTTTCTCGGCCATTGTGGGCTGGGTAGTAGCCAGGGCGAACGCCCATTTCATTAAAACCTATGCTTTCATAAAGCGTAATGGCAGAAACATTGGATGGGCGCACTTCTAAAAACATATTGAGGCCGCCTTTTTCACGGCTGATTTGCATCATGTGGTTAAGCAGATGGCGTCCCCAGCCCTTGCCTTTCCAAGCAGATGAAACACTAATATTGAGCAGGTGCGCTTCATCGAGCACCATCATTAAAATAGCGTAGCCAACCATTACTTCATCAATCTCAAGCACCAAACAGATATGCCCTGAGTTGATTGAGTCTTTAAAATTACCAGCCGTCCAAGGAAATGGAAAGTTCACGGTTTCGATTTGGATAACTGCGTCCAAATCGTCAATCTGCATTTCCCGAAAACTGACATTCGGCTGATTTAACTGCGCGTTCATCTTAGCGGTTTACCCGTTCGCTCATTTTAAGCGCGACTTTGTTGCGGATATAAATCGGTGCGGCTTCATGGGCTGGTCGTGCCAAGCCCGCTTCAAAAGTGGGCAAAGCGAGTTCGGCAATGGAGGTAGCAGTTGGATGTGAGCTATGGTCAGGCTTGGGCATTTCGCGCAATTGCTCGCCATACACAGTTTGCAATACCTCGGGATAAACTAACCAACCTGTGCCTACGCCCACCCAATCATCGCCGGTTATTTTGGGTGCTTCTTCAGGCTTAAACAATGCGGGGGCGCTCACCTCGACCCAAGCATTATTCTGCTTTTCATAAGCCGCATGGTAGATTTCACCCATCCGTGCATCGAGACAAGCGATTACTTTATCTGCCCCGCTTTGCTGCGCCAATGCCTGCAAAGTGCTCACCGAGACTACTGGCAAGTCGGCCCCAAATGCCAAGCCTTGTGCTACACCACAAGCAATACGCAAACCAGTAAACGAGCCAGGGCCAGCCCCAAAAGCAATGCCATCGAGCACTGTTAACTCGATGTTCGCCTCATCAAGCAATTCGCGTAGTGTGGGCAAAATCTGCTGTGAGTGCGTTTGACCTGCATGAATATCGCGCGACAACACACGGCCATCTAGCCACAAGGCTAATGACAAAAATTCAGTGGAGGTGTCGATTGCTAAGATTTGCATAAAAAGTGAAAGGTTAATCAGCCTCTATTTTGCCATAACCAAGGCGTGTACGATTGGCTTTGATTTCGCCACGCTGACTTTTACTCGCCAAGCGTCTTTTCTGCGAGCCAAGCGTTGGCCTTGTTAGTCTTCTTATTTCAGGCGCTTTTGCCACACTATTCACCAGCGCATGAAGCCGCTCAATCGCATCTTGTTTATTCATCTCTTGGCTACGGTGCTGCTGGGCTTTAATAATGATAATGCCTTCTGAAGTGATGCGTGAATCGCGCAGCGCCATGAGGCGCAACTGGTGGGGCAATGATAGCGATGAAGCTCGAATATCGAAGCGCAAATGAATCGCACTAGAAACCTTGTTCACATTTTGCCCACCCGCGCCCTGTGAACGCATCGCGGTGAGCACGTATTCACTTTCTGGGATGATAATGAGGCTTGGTTTCATGAAGGAGATTTTAGCTCAAACCTTTTAGCTAAAACCAAAGCAGACTGATAAACTTAAACACATGCACCCCGAAGATCTTAAAAAACTTGTCAGCATGGAAATGCCATTCGGCAAACACAAGGGCCGCATTATTGCGGACTTACCGGGCAACTATCTCAATTGGTTTGCGCGCGAGGGATTTCCACCAGGGGAGATTGGTCGTTTGTTGCAACTGATGCAAGAAATCGACCACAACGGCTTATCCGACTTGCTTAAGCCTCTGCGTCAGCGTTCTTAATGTTGTCGAAAAATGTCTGCACATCCGCCAAAAAACGCGTGCGTTTGAAAGGCGGTAAACTTTGCCAAATACGGCGCCCATAAGGTTTGGAAATCAAACGTGGGTCGCAAATCATGAGGACACCGCTATCGGCTTCATCTCGAATCAATCGCCCGGCACCCTGCTTGAGCGTAATCACCGCATAAGGTAATTGATATTCCATAAAGGCATTTTTGCCTTCTTCATTCATCTTGTCGATACGCGCAGCCAGCACAGGATCGTCAGGCGGGGCAAAAGGGAGTTTATCGATAATCACGCAAGACAATGCCTCCCCGCGAACGTCCACACCCTCCCAAAAGCTTTGACTACCCACCAGCACAGCATTACCTCTTTTACGAAATCGCTCTAGCAATTCGCTTCGTGAGCTTTCGCCCTGCATCATCAATGGATATTCAATGCCACTTTGTTCAAACGCTTCTTTAAGTAATGCGTGAATTTCCCGCATGGCTCTTAATGATGTGCACAAAACAAAGGCACGGCCACCACTGGCTTGAATGACAGGTAACGCCACCGCCGCAACCACTGCTGAATATCCTGGGCTATTTGGCTCGGGCATGTTTTCTGGCACATAAAAGAGCGCCTGCTTGCCATAATCAAACGGGCTTTCCCAATAACCTGTGTTGGCATTACTCAAGCCCATTTGCCCGATGTAATGGCTGAAATCGCTTTTTACCGCGAGCGTTGCTGAAGTAAAAATCCAAGCACGTGGCGAGGCATTGAGCTGTTTACCGAAACCTTCAGCCACAGATAAAGGCGTGGCATGAAGCTGGACGCTTTGCGTAAAGACTTCTACCCAGCGCACTAAGTTGGCATTTTCAGCGGCAAGCCAGCGTTGCAATTGCACCATTAAACCTGCGCCGCGTTGCCAGCAATTTTCGAGTGCAGGGTCACGAGGGGCTTGCGTTTCTAATACATTGGTCAAGGCTTGAAGCTTGGCTTGCATCTCAGTATAAGCGCTATCAAAACCCTTCAAAGCCAAGGCTTTTTGCACAGGCATACGCGAGCCTTCATAAGCAAATACCAGCCTAAAATCTCGGACCGATTTTTCTAATGCATTGGCTGCTTCTTGCAAGGCAGGACAGTCTTTAGCCGTGGTGATGTATTCCGCTTCAGCATCGCGAGCCAACTCTAAAAGCTGACTGGTCGACACATCTTCACCAAAGAATAATCCAGCAACTTCCGGCAATTGATGGGCTTCGTCAAAAATGACAGTATTGGCTGATGGCAATAATTCCGATACGCCTTCATCGCGCAACATCACATCTGCAAAAAATAGATGATGATTCACCACCACAACATCGGCAGCTAACGCCCTTTTGCGGGCATCCATCACAAAGCAATCTTTGTAAAAATTACACTCTTGCCCCATGCAGTTATCACGGGTCGAGGTCACACTAGGCCAAATCGTAGCGTTTTCTGGCACTTCAATTAACTCGGCCTTGTCGCCTGTTTTACTGTTTTCAACAAAGTTACGAATCACATGGACGTAATTAGCATCTTCACGCGAAACAAAACGACCTTCGTTGGCTGAGCGTTCTAAATGAAAATGACACACATAATTAGCGCGGCCTTTAAGCATTTCAACCGTGACAGGCACTTTGAGTGCATCGCGCACAGCAGGCAAATCACGGTGAAACAATTGATCTTGCAGGGTTTTGGTGCCAGTTGAAACGATGACCTTACCGCCAGAAAGTAAGGCTGGCACTAAATAAGCAAAGGTCTTGCCTGTACCGGTACCCGCTTCAGCCACCAACTGTTTGTTTTCTAGAATGGCAGTTTCAATCGCCAAAGCCATTTCTAGCTGTTGTTTTCGCGTGCGATATCCTGGGATGCCCTCAGCGAGCGGCCCTTTTTCGGAAAAGATAAAATTGAGTTTTGAATCTGACGCGGACAAAGCTGACTCTTAGATTTGATGGGTGCAAAGTAGCTATTGTAATGCTTTTATGATGCGGGCTTACAGGTACAATGTTGGTAAAGATTAATTAATAGGCAAAATATGGAATATAGAAAGTTAGCCAATACTGATTTAAACGTTTCTGCCATCTGTTTGGGCACCATGACCTATGGCGACCAAAACACGCAAGCCGAAGCTTTTGATCAACTCGATTATGCGATGGCGCAAGGTATTAACTTTATCGACACAGCCGAAATGTATCCTGTGCCACCTAAAGCGGAAACGTACACCAAAACCGAAACCATCATTGGCAACTGGCTCAAAAATAAGCCTCGCGACAAGATTATTCTGGGTGGCAAGGTGGCTGGTCCAAGACGTGGCATGGATTGGATACGTGGCGGCCCACCATGCTTAGACAACACTAATATCCGTGAGGCAATTGAAGGCTCTCTCAAGCGTATGCAAACGGATTACATCGATATTTACCAATTGCATTGGCCTGAACGTAACGTGCCGATGTTTGGACAGTATTTGTTCGACCCAGCAAATGAATATGTGTCAGGCAAATTTGCCGAAGGCGAACGCAAAGAATGGGTGACGATTCGAAACCAATTAGAAACCTTGGCGGAATTAGTAAAAGAAGGAAAAGTTCGTTACATAGGACTATCCAACGAACAGCCATGGGGATTGATGGAGTTCCTACGCATCTCTAAAGAATATAACTTGCCACGCGTAGCAACGGTACAAAACTGCTACAACTTGCTTAATCGCGGCATGGAATTTGGGATGTCGGAAGTACTGTTTCGCGAGAACGTGGGCTTATTAGCTTACTCTCCTTTAGCATTTGGACATTTAACTGGTAAGTACATTGATGATCCTGAGGCGCCTGGTCGCGTGACCATGTTTTTGGGTTATGCACAACGCTACAAAAAACCGAATGTCACGCCAGCTAGCAAAGCCTATGCTGAGCTAGCGCGTGCGCATGGGTTAACTCCGACACAACTCGCTTTATCCTTTGTGTATCACCGCTGGTTTGTCACCAGCACCATTATTGGTGCAACCAATATGAATCAGCTTAAAGAAAATATCGCAGCTTGGGATACGCAGCTATCGCCAGAAGTGATGTTGGAAATTGAAGACCTACATTTGCGCATGATGAATCCAGCGCCTTAATGTTTCTTGGGTGGTTTTAGTTGATAATGATTCTCATTTACTATAGAATGAGAATCATTATCATTTGTAAACTGAAATCACGCGATGAAAAAACGTCATTCCAAACCCCTTGGATACTTAACATTTGCAGTGCTAAGCGCTTCTTTTGCGCAAGCCAATGCTGAAGATTTGAAAGTAGCAGCCCTTAATATCAATCGGGTTGAAGTGGCAGCTAAACGCATTAGCGATACAAAGCCAGTCAAAGGTTACCAAGCAACAAAATCTTCAACCGCCACAAAAACAGATACTCCACTCATTGATGTTCCTCAGTCTGTGTCTGTAATTACCCAAGAACAAATTAACGATCAATCCGTACAAAGCATGTCTGACGCTGTTCGTTATGTGCCAGGCGTTACCGCATCACAAGGAGAGGGAAACCGGGATGCACTTAACTTTCGAGGAAGTGGCGTCACAACCGGCGACTTTTATTTGGACGGGATTCGTGATGACGTTCAAACTTATCGAGATTTTTACAATACAGATCGCATAGAAGTGCTTAAAGGACCCAATGGTATGATTTTCGGTCGAGGCGCATCAGGTGGCGCGATTAATCGTGTATCAAAAGAGGCTGGCTGGGACCCTGTTCGAGAAATAAAATTATCCTATGGTGCATACAATCAAAAACGTACAAGTATAGACATTGGTAATGGCATTAATGACGTGGCTGCTTTTAGGCTTAATGCTGTTTATGAAGAATCTGATAGCTATCGAAGCGGCGTATACCTAAAGCGTTATGGCGTTAATCCAACATTCACTATCACACCAACTGACAACACAAAAATCACCCTTGGTGCGGAGTACTTTAAGGATCAGCATATTGGTGACCGCGGCATTCCATCGATTGGGAATGGATTAAATAATCGCCCTTATCGTTTAGAGGATTACCAAACGTTTTATGGCAATGCGAGCTTAAGCCCAAACGAAACTGAAACAAAAGCGCTGAACGCGATGATTGAGCATGCGTTCAACGACAATCTCAGCATCAGAAATCGTACCCGCTATGCAAGCTACGATAAGTTTTATCAGAACGTATATGCCGACGGCGCTGTGGCCAACAATCTATTTGCTGTGGGTGCGTATCGCGACACAACCGACCGAAAAAACTTCATCAATCAGACTGACATTATTTACAAAATTACGACTGGTCGCTTTGAACATCAACTCTTGGCCGGCATGGAAGCTGGCACACAGAAAACCACTAACTCAAGATTAATCTCTGGCAGTAGCGAAAGAATATCTGCTAGCGTTTCAATCTTTAGCCCAACATACAATCTCCCAATTAGCCTGAGCAACACCTCGCGCAATCAAGCGAGCGAAATCGACATATTTGCGTTATATATCCAGGATCAAATTAAGCTCAGCGAACATTGGAAAGCAATTATTGGTGTGCGTCACGACCAATTAAAAACACACTATGACAACATCAAAACAAGTCAGACTTTCGACCTTACAGACAGTCTTATTTCTCCTCGCGCCGGATTGATTTACAAGCCACTCGAAAATCTCTCTATTTATGGCTCATACAGTCTTTCTTATGTGCCTCGTGCAGGCGACCAATTAATTAGCTTAACTGCGACTACCAAGTCTTTGCAGCCTGAAAAATTCATTAACAAGGAATTTGGCGCAAAGTACGACGTTACGACTAAATTATCACTATCTGCAGCAATTTATAACCTTGAGCGCAAAAACGTAGCGATGACAGACCCGTTAAATCCTTCTCAAAATATCGTGATTGATGGTCAAGAAACAAATGGGGCTGAGCTGGGCATTGCAGGCAAGATTAACGACCACTGGAGCATGTTTGGGGGCTATAGCTATCAAGATGCGACATTCACCAAAGCGATGACAATAAGCGGTTCATCATACTTAGCAGGAACCAGCTTAGGACAGACGCCTAGCCATACTTTTTCATTATGGAACCGCTACGACTTCAACGATAACTGGGGGGCTGCAATAGGCGTAGTCAGCAGATCTCAAATGTATGCGCTGACGCCAACCACGACAGCAAGCACAATGCTTCCTGGCTACACTCGTGTAGATGCGGCTATTTTTTGGAAAGCCTCACCAAAAACACAGGCGCAATTGAATATAGAAAATTTAACTGACAAAGATTATGTGGCGAGTGCACACACGAATAACAACCTCACACCTGGTGCGCCACTAACAGCGCGTGCAACACTTACCTATAACTTTTAAGATTTAACTCTTGGAATAAACTGCAAAGGCTGAGGTGGCGGCATTTGTAAAACAGGTTTACGTATCTTACCCATCACGTGCATTTCGCAAGGTTTACAGTCAAATTTAAGCGTAAATCTGTCATTACCATTAATCAAGGTCATCGGCTCAGCGGTGACCGTGCCTTGCACGCCAATGACACCCTTCGCTTCTTTGGGGCACATCCCATGGCTAAAGCGCAAACAATGCTTGGTAATCATCAGCGGCACTTCATCTAGCTCTTGATTCGCCTCATACGCAGCCGCAATCATTTTGACGCCATGCTTCTCATAAAAAGCGCGGGCTTTTTTGTTATAAACATTGGCTAGATAGCTCAAAGTATCTTCAGGATAAATGGCCGGTGGAGCAGATGGAATGCGTTTTTCAGGACGTTGATAGCTGACAATGCGCACTTCCGTAAGTTGTTCAATGGCATCGCGTCTAAGCGCATTAATACTTGATGCTGGCACAAACCAAGCTTGCGATAAATTTAAAGCAATCGCATTCACAACAAAATCGGTACTGCCTAATTTTGCTAAATTCTCACGCAAGCTGGCTTCGGCTTTTTCTGCTTGTTGTGCAGATTGCTTTTCTACTTGGCAAAGTGCAGTTGCGCTCAGTCCATCACTATCCGTCACGCTGAGTGCAAAGCCATCTGACGTTTCATAAAAATGCATCTCCACAGGAATTTTACGAGTAGCAGAATCTTTTTCTAGCAAGCGCATAAAAGCGTGGTCACGATTACGATAAAGCGTCATGCCACGGCGCATATCCTCAGGCATTTCATTGGGCGTTAAGCGCTTACCTTCAACGGTATTAATACGCATGCCGACGAGCTCTTTATGCACATCAAAAAAGCATAAGCCATCACCGTTATGAAGCGCAATTTGGCTATCGACTTCAAAAGAATCTTTCGCCACTTTAGTGACCTTACCCACTTCCTCACCAGAGAATTTAGGCGTATCAAATGCACCAATATCCGATTGGCGCCCATTCACAAAGTAATCGGTCGCGCTACGGTTAAAGGTTTTTTCAGGTTGAGGCGTAAAGCTAAAAGTGGTGATGCCAGAAGATGTTTTGGCGTACTCAGGCAGATCGAGCAAAATCTCATCTAATAACTGACGATAATGCGCGGTAGCATTTTTCACATAAGGCAAATCTTTATAACGACCTTCAATCTTGAAAGAGCTAATTCCCGCGCTGATCAAAGCACGTAGGTTTGCGCTTTGGTCATTATCTTTCATCGATAAGTAATGCTTGTCGTTGCCTATCACACGACCTTGGGAGTCTTCTAAACGATAAGGTAAACGGCACTCCTGAGAGCACTCGCCACGATTGGCGCTACGACCTGTGTGAGCATGACTAATAAAACATTGACCGCTGAACGCTACACACAAAGCACCATGTACGAAAAACTCTAAATTACAAGTAGTCGCATCAGCGATTTGTTGAATGGTTTTTAAGTCCAATTCGCGCGCCAGGACGATTTGCGAGAAACCCACTTGGTCAAGAAACTTAGCCTTTTCAACGGTGCGGATATCGGTTTGTGTACTCGCATGAAGCTGAATAGGCGGCAAATCCATTTCCATCAAGCCCATGTCTTGCACAATCAGCGCATCTACACCCGCATCGTAAAGCTGATAAACAATGTCGCGCGCACCTTCCAATTCATTGTCATGGAAAATGGTGTTGAGCGTCACAAACACTTCAGCATTAAACCGATGGGCGTGTTTAACTAGCCTTGTAATATCTTCAACTGTATTGGGCGCTTTTGCACGGGCGCCATAGGCTGGGCCACCAATATATACAGCATCTGCGCCATGATTAATGGCCTCAATGCCGAAGTCAACATTTTTAGCAGGTGCAAGCAGTTCGAGATGGCGGCGAGAAATTTTCATGAGATAAGGGCAAGAAACAATGCCCGAACTATAGCATTTATCCGCTTAAGCTTCATCTATAAAGCTTTATAAAAGAAGCCATATAAAACAAGGTTAAAAGGATAATTTTAATAGGAAAAAAACATACTTGGTTCTATAATGTGCCGATGATAAATTTGAGAAAAATCTCATTACTCACGATACTTTGCCTATCTCTTGGCGCGTCCAATCTCGCTTTGGCGTTTGATTTGCCATTCCTGTCACAAACCAGCGATGAGGCTGCACCAGCCGCAAAAGCTGCCCCAGAAAATGAATCTAGCAGCTCATGGGCAAGCACTGCGCAAGAAATTATTCTGCATGCACTTAGCCAAACCGGCGTGAAATACAAATACGGCGGCATCAACCCCGACTCAGGCTTTGATTGCAGCGGGTTTGTGCGTTATGTATTCAAAGAGGCTGCTAACTTAACTTTGCCCCACGGCGCTCGCGCCATGAGTCAAATTGGTCAAAATGTCTCAGAAAAAGAGCTAAAGCCTGGTGATTTGGTGTTTTTTAACACCATGAAATCTGTGTATTCACACGTCGGGATTTATGTTGGCAACAATCGATTCATTCACGCACCAAGCGCGGGTAGCAGCATTAGCGTGGCCGACATGAACGATAGTTATTGGGCAAAACGCTATACCGGTGCACGCCGAGTTGATGCAAAAGAGCTTGCCAATATAGATGCTGCAAACCAAGTAAACAAATCACCAGCAAAATAAATTATTCAGCTTTACGATCACTATGGCCAAGTGGTCTTTCTGGGTCAATCACATCTCGGACTAACTGTTTAAGCTCTTTAGACTCAGGAAAGCGCCCTGCTTCTTTACGAGAGAAAATCACAGCGTTATTTAAGCGCACTTCAAAAATACCACCTGTACCAGGAACTAGCGCAAGACTTGTGATGTCTGTATTGAAGGTCGTTAAAAGCTCTTGCGCCATCCAGGTAGCACGAAGTAACCAATGGCATTGCGTGCAATATTCGATTTCAAGTTTGTTAATGTTTACGCTCATGTGACCTTTATAGACCAGAAAGTAGTTGAAGACATGTTATTTCAATTGGTTTAAATAGCGCAACACGATATTATCTCAACCATCATTTTTAATTTCCCCTTGAGGGAATGAGCAATTTAAAGAGTCAGTGAAGGAACTTTTATTTCATGCGTACAAAATTTGAAAAAATCAGCTTAGTCGTCATCGGCGCAGTATTGGGCGTGACACTTAGCCTCAACTATCCAGCCGTTGCGGAAAAAGAAGCCAAGCCACAATTGCCGCTCGATGAATTACGCACCTTTGCTGAAGTCTACGGCAAAATCAAAAGTGATTATGTTGAGACAGTTCCAGATAAAAAACTCATCAATGAGGCCATTAACGGCATGTTGACTGGCTTAGACCCACACTCTTCATTCTTAGATGTGGATGGCTTTAAAGATCTACAAGCTGGCACACAAGGTGAGTTTGGCGGACTAGGGATTGAAGTAGGCATGGAAGATGGCTTGGTTAAAGTTATCTCTCCAATTGAAGACTCTCCTGCATTTAAAGCGGGTGTGAAGTCAGGCGACTTGATCATGCAATTGGATGAGAAGTTGGTGAAAGGCATGACGCTCAATGATGCAGTTAAAATCATGCGTGGCAAACCAAACACCCCAATCAAACTCACGATTTTACGTAAAGGTGAAAACAAACCGCTTTACATCACTTTGGTTCGCGCGATTATCAAAACACAAAGCGTGAAATACAAATTGCCTGAGCCTGGTTATGCTTACCTTCGTGTGACGCAATTCCAAGAACATTCAGCTGAAGATTTAGCGAAAGCTATCAAAGCATTACGCGACCAAAACAAAGGTCCTTTAAAAGGCTTGGTATTAGACTTGCGTAACAATCCAGGCGGCTTGATTACTGCGGCTGTAGGCATTACTGCTGCATTTGTCCCTAAAGACGCACTCGTAGTTTACACAGAAGGCCGCACAGAAGATGCAAAAATGCGCTTAACTGCAAACGCATCAAACTATGCCCGCGGTGGTGAAGCTGGCGATTTCTTAAAAGACTTGCCTGCTGATATCAAAACAGTGCCTATGGTGGTATTGATTAACGGCGGCTCTGCATCTGCTTCTGAAATTGTTTCTGGCGCTTTACAAGACCACAAACGTGCAGTGATTATGGGTACACAAAGCTTTGGTAAAGGCTCTGTGCAAACCATCTTACCGATGAATAACGGCACAGCGATTAAGCTAACCACAGCGCGCTACTTCACGCCGAATGGTCGCTCTATTCAAGCCAAAGGTATCGTGCCTGATATCGTGGTAGAAGATGCAACAGTGAACACGGCTGAGCAAGGCATGAACTTGCGTGAGGCTGACTTAAGCAATCACTTGTCTAATCCTAAAGAAGCGGAAGCGCCAGCGAAGGAAACGCCAAAACCGCCAACATTGAAAAAAGATGACAAACAATCAGCCGACAAAACACCGATGGAAGCTGGTACAAAAACCGACTACCAATTTATGCAAGCAGTTAACTTGCTTAAAGGGATCGACATCTTGGCGCCAAGCAAGAAGTAATCAATATTAATGAGGGTAAGTTAGGCTTACCCTCATTATTAGCTGTTTCAAGACGCTGTCACTGTTCAAAATAACTGGTGTGAAGATATGTTAGATCGACTCATTATCGAATTCGACAAAGGCTTAAAAACCTTAGCGGCTAATGCCCATAGCATTCGCCCGCACCCAGACCAAAACATTCAACAAACTACCGAACTAAGCGCAGACGAAAAACGCCATGCAGCTGCCTTAATGCGCATTAACCATTGCGGTGAAGTATGCGCCCAAGCACTTTACAACGGCCAAGCACTTACTGCTAAGAACCCTCAAACCGTGCGGGCTTTAGCGCAAGCATCCAAAGAAGAAACTGAGCATTTGGCTTGGTGCGAAAAACGTATTCACGAGCTTGGTGGTCGCACCAGCTTATTCAACCCAATTTGGTATGCAGGCTCATTCACATTAGGCGCAATTGCTGGCGCATTGGGCGACAAATGGAATTTAGGCTTTTTAGCAGAAACTGAACGTCAAGTGGGCGCGCACCTTAATCGCCATTTAGACCAGTTACCAGCGGCAGACGATAAAAGCCGTGCCATCTTAGAACAAATGAAAACAGACGAAGCAGAACATGCCGCGACCGCCATTCATTTAGGTGGGGCAGAATTACCAAGCCCAGTCAAAGCGGCCATGCAAGGCATGTCTAAAGTCATGACTTCAACCACCTACCATTTATAAATCACTCACAAAAAATGAAAGCGCAAATAAAGACTCATGAAGAAATTTAGCGAAATTTTAGCCACGTTAGAAAACAGCGAACACATTCAAAAAATAGAATTGGCTAAAGCTGATGGGTCAAATGCAGGCGTGATTGAAAACAAACCGGGCAGCCAAGGCTCGGTAAAGGTGTATCACCACTTATTCAAAAAATGGGGCAGCATCAATAAAGATGCAGCAAAAGATGGCTTGAAAATTTACGCAGAACACACGCTAGATGCCGAAGAAAATCCAGGTAAGCACCCAAATATCGACCGACTATTTGAAGTGATTGAAACAGGCGACACACTGACTGTTTCAATCATCGAAGCAGCAAACTAAAACCTATTCAGCCTCTTGAATCTCAAAGCTGTGAGTCATTTCCGCAGCTTTTCCTAGCATAATTGAGGCTGAGCAATATTTTTCAGCTGACAAATTCACTGCACGTTCCACTTGCACAGGATTAAGATTTTTACCTGTCACTACAAAGTGTGCGTGAATTTTAGTAAACACTTTTGGAATTTCATCTGCACGTTCAGCAGTAATTTCAGCAACGCAATTAGTAATCGCTTGACGTGATTTTTTAAGAATCGTCACCACGTCGATAGATGAGCAACCACCCATCCCAACGAGCAACATTTCCATTGGGCGCATACCAAGATTACGTCCGCCAATCTCTGGCGAGCCATCCATAATCACAGCATGACTACTTTCTGTCTCACCCATAAAACAAACGTCTTCGACCCACTTCACTCTTACTTTCATTGCGCTGCCTTTGACAAAATTGAATAAGTTATTTCGCTTTTATTTGATGCCAAGCAATTCAACATCAAAAATCAACGTTGCATTAGGTGGAATCACACCACCTGCACCGTAAGCGCCATAACCCATGTGTGGAGGGATAATTAAAGTACGCTTGCCACCAACTTTCATGCCTGAAAAACCTTCATCCCAACCTTGAATCACTTGGCCACCGCCTAAAAAGAATACAAAAGGCTCATGACGGTCGAGCGAGCTATCAAACTTAGTGCCTTTTCCATCTGCTTTACTTGGGTCGTATAACCAGCCTGTGTAGTGCACAGTTACATTAAAACCAGCTTCAGCTTCACGCCCTTCGCCAAGCACTGTATCTTTTTTGATGAGTTCTGTTACGTTTTGAGTCATTGCAGTTTCCTTAGTGGATGTTTTTGAATCGGCTTTACAACCGGTCATAGCGAGCATGGCAATCATCAAAGCGCTTGCCACTAACATACTTTTTTTCATGCGGTGCTCCAAAATAAAAATCTTAAATATCATACCCGACTTGTGATGCTCTACTCAATCAAACAAGGCTTATTCTTGAGGGGTCTTAATCTTGAAGGTATACCCAGTTTAACAAAGCATCTTGTGCTGGCTTAGTCGCTCCTGCTTTTACCCCATTTGCTATAAATACCACTGACCAATAACGGCCTTTGGCATCCAACACATAACCCGCAATACTACGTACATTTTCCAGTGAGCCAGTTTTAAGATGCGCGCGACCATATAGCCCACTGTCTTTACGTTTGCTTAATGAGCCATCAACCCCATAGATAGGCAAGGCGGCGCTAAGTTCAGCCATGAAGGGGCTGCGGAAAGCATCACCCAACAATACTCCTAAATGGGAAGCACTAATCCGCTCTTGTCGTGAAAGTCCAGCACCGTTTTCTAACACCAGCTCACTAAAATTAAGGCCTTTACCTTGTAACCAAGTTTTCAAGACCTGCTCACTTTTAGCGGTAGATGCCACTTGGCTTGCATCATTCACACGGCTCAAACTCAAATACAAAGCCCGTGCCATCACGTTATTGCTCGTCTTGTTCATTTCCCTGAGTATCTCAGCCAGTGTCGGTGAAGTATGTTCGGTGAGCAAAACGGCATTTTCTGGCACATTAAGCAAACGAATTTGCGTTTTATCAGACTGCGTCCAGCGACCGCCCGCTTGCTCCCATGCGCTATAGAACAATCCACCCACATATTCCGCGCCCTGCCAATTCACGTCCAAATATTTATCACCACAACTCACAGGGTATTCGCCACTTAAACTCAGCACTCGACCCTCACGTTTAATTTGCAAGCCGTTTTTCCAGTCACCGCAATCACCCGCAATAGGCTTGATGTCTATACGTTTAATCAGCAATGACCAATTTGGGTAAGCCACTACAGTCACTTTCTCATTGCTTGGAATGAGCTGTAAACGAATGGCTTGCTGATTCACCATTAGCGCTTCAGCAGGTGCGTTGTAGGCGCGATAAGGCTTGCCATCAAATGCTGCCGCATCAAAATTTTGCGGCGCATAAGCGCTATTATCCAAAAGGATTTCACAGCAGATTTCATTCAGATTAAATTTTTGTTGAAGCTCGCCTGCCACCTCAGCTAAGTGCGCTGTATTTAAGGCTGGGTCGCCAGAGCCCTTCACCCAAAGCCCGCCTTGAAGCTTGCCTTGTTGCGGCAGATTTAATCCATAAAACTGTGTTTTCCAGCGATAGGATGGGCCAAGCAAATCAAGCGCAGCATAGCTAGTAACAAGTTTCATCACCGATGCTGGATTACGCGGCACATCCGCCTGATAGGTCAATAATGCTTGCGGCGTATCTATGCGCTGCACATAAATACTGACATTATCTAATGGCACACTTTCAGCTTGAAGCGCTTCAACAACAGTCACAGGCAGTTGTGCATTTTGCGCAAATGCTACTTCACAAAAAATCACCAAGAAAACGGCAAGCATTAAGCGCATGCGAGCACCACTTGTTTGGTCGTGTTCAGCATAAAGTCGATTTCATCTTGGCTAATCACATAAGGTGGCATCCAATACACCGTGTTACCAATTGGTCTGAGCAACAAACCTTCTGCCAATGCCTGCTGATAAAAGTGCTGTTGGAATTGCTGGTTTGTTGTTTGCACATCGAACGCCCACACCATGCCTTGATTACGAACATTCGCGATTGGCAAATCATTCCATGTGGTGATGTGATTATTGATATAAGCGGTTTTTATTTGATTTTTAGAAAGCACATCGTCTTGCTCAAAAATCGCCAAGGTCGCCAAAGCTGCACTACAAGCCAAAGCATTGCCGGTATAACTGTGTGAATGTAAAAAGCCACGCGCAACGCTATCGTCGTAAAAAGCTTGGTAAATCTCATCGCTTGTTAGTGTCACTGACAATGGCAAATAGCCGCCAGTAATGCCTTTTGAAAGACAAATAAAATCTGGCTTGATATTCGCCTGTTCGCAGGCAAACATCGTCCCTGTTCGACCAAAGCCCACCGCAATTTCATCGGCAATTAAATGGACTTGATATTGCGTGCAGATTTCTCGCGCACGTTTCAAATAAACGGGGTGATACATCCCCATACCAGCGGCACATTGAATGAGTGGTTCGATAATAAAAGCTGCAATATCTTCGTGATGTTGTTTTAAATAAGCCTCTAAAAAATCAGCACAGCGCAAAGCATAAGCTTCTGCACTTTCACCCTTTTCAGCAAGGCGTGCATCTGGCGCTGGCATTTGCGCACTTTGGCGTAACAATGGCGCATACGTATCTTTGAAAATCGCGACATCAGTCACCGACAAAGCACCGATGGTTTCACCGTGATAGCTATTTTGCAGACTTAAAAACTGATTCTTTTTTGGCTGGCCAATATTGCGCCAATAATGAAAACTCATTTTGAGAGCGATTTCAGTGGCAGAAGCGCCATCCGAGGCAAAGAAACAATGACCCAATCCCGTTAACGCACCTAGCTTTTCTGACAATTGCACCACCGGTTCATGCGTGAAACCAGCCAACATGACGTGCTCTAATGTATTCAACTGCGCTGTGATTGCGGCTTTGATTCTTGGCTCGTTATGCCCAAACAAATTCACCCACCAAGAGCTTACTCCATCCAAATAACGCTTACCCTCAAAGTCTTTAAGCCAAACACCATCGCCACTCGCTATTGGCAATAGCGGGAGTGTTTCGTGTGCTTTCATCTGTGTACACGGATGCCACACAGACTTCAGGCTACGGCTGAGTAAGTCTTTATTTTTCACTAATGTAAAACCTGGGATGAAGTCACTGTTGGCGGGACAAAATGACTAGCTTGCACACCGATATCCCAAACAGCTTCCTTGCTGGCGAGTTGTAGCATATTACCGAATGCAATCTTAAGTTCGGCATTAAAAGCAATTTGTGCATTAATGCCATCCTTAGCGCTAAATTCAAGCACAAATTGTGTAGCGTTATCAGTCAACACCTTGCAAGCAATCGCCAGCATAGGCTCAGCTAAACGAGACTTACGATTAGGCTGATACTGCGCACTGAAATCTAAATTTTGCGTCGAGGTTTTCATTAACGCTTCAGGCGTAATGGAGGAAGCTGACATGATTTTTGCGCCCACTTCATCTAGGCCGCCTTGCGCGTTCATCACAAGCACTTGCATTGACGCATCAACAGCAGCTTGGCTGCCCTGTAACCAAGCAGAAATGGACTTAGCGATGCGACGTGTCATCCAAATCGCAAGTTCGGTATTGTCAGACAAACCCACTTTAAACAACATGCGATCTTGCTCAATATCAAACGCCAAATTCAATTGTTCTATCACTGCAGGCTGTTCGGTTGCCTGCCCTACTATTTCAGTCACTATATTTCCTTAAAACATCTAACCTCTGATGTGCTTATTATCGCTGATTGCGCAGGAATTGCGTTGAATTTACTCATAGATTTTATTTCCGCCATTTTTTATCACAAAAAATTTCATCCTCGCTCTTGAAATGCAAACCCACTGCCCCAAAGTATTAGCAGTCGATGGACAGGAGTGCTAAAATGCATCCCAAGATTTTTGTTATTCGTTATTTATTCAATTATTAAGGAGTTCGTTTATGAAAATTCGTCCTTTACACGATCGCGTGATTGTTAAGCGTTTAGAAGAAGTGCGTACTACTGCATCTGGCATCGTAATCCCAGACACGGCAACTGAAAAACCAGATCAAGGCGAAGTCATTGCTGTAGGTCCAGGTAAAAAAGATGACAACGGCAAAGTGATTACACTTGACGTTAAAGTTGGCGACAAAGTGTTGTTTGGTAAATACGCTGGCCAAACCGTAAAAATCGACGGTAACGAATTTTTAGTGATGACTGAGTCAGACCTAATGGGTGTAATTGAGGCCTAATCGCTTCATCCCCTTTTGTATTAAAGAATTTTTAGTAATTAAAGTAAGTAATTTAGGAGATTTAAGATGGCTGCTAAAGACGTAAGATTTGGTGATGACGTTCGCCAAAAAATGGTTAACGGTGTAAATATTCTAGCTAACGCAGTGCGCGTAACTTTGGGCCCTAAAGGTCGTAACGTAGTTTTAGAGCGTTCATATGGCTCTCCAACCATCACTAAAGATGGTGTGTCAGTTGCTAAAGAAATCGAATTAAAAGACAAATTCGAAAACATGGGCGCGCAATTAGTTAAAGAAGTTGCAAGCAAAACCAATGATATCGCTGGTGACGGCACAACAACTGCAACAGTTTTAGCACAAGCAATCATCCGCGAAGGCATGAAATCTGTTGCTGCTGGTATGAACCCAATGGATTTGAAACGTGGCATCGACAAGGCTGTTGAAGCTGCAGTTGCTGACCTTCAAAAACAATCTGTTGCATGTACAACAAGCGCACAAATCGCTCAAGTTGGCTCTATTTCAGCTAACTCAGACTCATCAGTTGGCCAAATTATTGCTGACGCAATGGACAAAGTGGGTAAAGAAGGCGTGATTACTGTTGAAGATGGTTCAGGCTTACAAAATGAACTAGATGTTGTAGAAGGCATGCAATTCGACCGTGGTTATCTATCACCATACTTTATCAATAACCAAGAACGTCAAATCGCATTAATGGACAATCCATTCGTGCTTTTATACGACAAAAAAATCTCTAACATCCGTGATTTGCTTCCAGCACTTGAGCAAGTAGCTAAAGCAGGTCGTCCATTGTTGATTATCGCTGAAGATATCGACGGCGAAGCATTAGCAACATTGGTTGTGAATAACATCCGCGGCATCTTAAAAACTTGTGCTGTTAAAGCCCCAGGTTTCGGTGACCGTCGTAAAGCAATGTTGGAAGACATCGCTATCTTGACAGGTGGTACTGTGATTGCTGAAGAATTAGGTTTGAAACTTGAAAATATCAAGTTAGAAGATCTAGGCCAAGCTAAACGCATCGAAGTGGGTAAAGAAAACACAATCATCATCGATGGTGCTGGTAATGAAGACAACATCAAAGCGCGTATCGACCAAGTGAAGAAACAAGCTGAAGATGCAACCAGCGACTACGACCGTGAAAAACTGCAAGAGCGTGTTGCAAAACTAGCAGGCGGCGTTGCTGTGATTAAAGTTGGCGCGACAACTGAAATCGAAATGAAAGAAAAGAAAGCACGTGTTGAAGACGCATTACACGCAACACGCGCAGCGGTTGAAGAAGGTATTGTTGCTGGCGGTGGCGTAGCGTTGATTCGTGCACGTGACGCAATTGCTAAAGTAAAAGGCGACAACCACGATCAAGACGCAGGCGTGAAAATTGTATTGCGCGCTGTTGAAGAGCCACTACGTCAAATCGTTCAAAATGCTGGCTGTGAACCATCAGTCGTAGTTAACAACGTAGCGGCTGGCAAAGGCAACTACGGCTACAACGCTGCTAACGAAACTTACGGCGACATGGTTGAAATGGGCGTGCTAGATCCAACTAAAGTAACGCGTTCTGCATTGCAAAACGCAGCTTCAGTGGCTGGCTTAATGCTGACAACAGACTGCATGATTGCTGAACTACCTAAAGAAGATGCTCCAGCAATGGGTGGCAGTGATATGGGCGGTATGGGTGGCATGGGCGGTATGATGTAATCCTTGCTAAACATTTAGCAAAAAGCTGTAAAAACGAGAAGCCCCGCAAGGGGCTTTTTGTTTATGTATCGAGGGGATAAAAAAAGCCCCAACCAAGGGGATCGGTCGGGGCAAAATGCCTACTTAAGGCGCAACGCTCAGGGAGGAAAGCGTGGGACAGTGACTTGATTGCTCATTGAACACCCAACATCACCATCGTATTAATTCAGACCGATAATACTTGAGCAAAGTTCCAGACTATTTAATCTCTTTTAAGTTGTTCTCGAAGTAACGCTGACCTGCGATAATCTCACTATGACAATATCAAATGCACCTCAAGACTCACTCCTCACCGGACTCAACGATAAACAATTAGAGGCCGTCACCTTGCCGCACCAATCAGCGCTCATTTTAGCTGGCGCAGGCAGCGGTAAAACGCGCGTATTGACCACGCGCATCGCTTGGTTGATTCAAACGGGGCAAGTCTCCCCTACTGGATTATTAGCGGTAACATTTACGAATAAAGCCGCTAAAGAGATGCTCACTCGACTTACCGCGATGCTGCCAATTAACACACGCGGCATGTGGGTTGGCACTTTTCACGGACTATGCAACCGCTTATTGAGAGCCCATCATCGCGAGGCTTTATTGCCTGCAACTTTCCAAATCTTAGATACCGCCGATCAGCTATCAGCGATTAAACGTCTAATGAAAGTGATGAATGTTGATGATGAGAAATTCCCACCTAAGCAGGTAATGGGTTATATCAATAGCTGCAAAGAAGAAGGTTTGCGTGCTCACAGCGTGGATGCTTACGACCCGCACTCACAGCGGATGCGTGAGATTTTTGAAGAATACGATAAGCAATGCCAGCGCGAAGGTGTGGTCGATTTTGCAGAGTTGTTATTACGTTGTTATGAGCTACTCAGCCGTGATACGAACATCCGCCAGCATTACCAAGAGCGTTTTAAATACATATTAGTAGATGAGTTTCAAGACACAAACAAACTTCAATATATGTGGCTCAAGCTATTTGCTGGGATGGGTAAAGAGGAGCCCAATAACTGTATTTTTGCCGTTGGTGACGATGACCAATCGATTTACGCTTTCCGCGGTGCGCGCGTGGGCAATATGCGCGATTTTGAATTGGATTTCAAAGTACAAAACATCGTTAAACTTGAAGAAAACTACCGCTCACACAGCAATATTTTGGATGCGGCCAATGCAATTATCAGCAACAACAAAAATCGTCTTGGTAAGAACCTATGGACCTCGGCAGGCAAGGGTGAGCCTGTACGTGTTTATCAAGCATATAACGACATAGACGAAGCGAGCTTTATTGTTGATGAAGTAAAAATGCTACACAACGATGGCTGGGCGCTTAATGATATCGCGCTACTCTATCGCTCAAACGCGCAATCTCGCGTAATTGAACATGCTTTATTTTCGAACAATATTCCTTATCGCGTTTATGGTGGGCTGCGCTTTTTTGAGCGTGCCGAAATCAAACATGCTATGGCGTATTTACGTCTAATTAACAATCCAGAAGATGACATCGCCCTATTACGCGTGATCAACTTCCCTACTCGTGGGATTGGAGCACGTAGCTTAGAGCAGCTTCAAGAATCAGCGCGGGCGCAAGATTGTAGCCTTTGGCAGGCTGCAATCAATAAGGTTGGTAATGGTCGCCCAGGCAAAGGCTTGGAAGGCTTTGTGGCACTCATCAAGCAAATGCAAGATGATGCAAAAGGCTTAACGCTGACTGAAATGACCGAGATTGCCACAACGATGTCTGGTCTTAAAAACTTCTATCAATTAGAAAAAGAGGGCGAAGATCGTATTGCCAACTTGGATGAGTTGATTAATGCTGCTGTTAGTTTTATGAACAACAATAGCGATGCGCTTGAAGATAACAGCAACGGCCTCACTGAGTTCTTAACACACGCCAGCCTTGAAGCAGGTGAACACCAAGCAGACGTGGGTGCGGATGCCCTGCAACTGATGACAGTCCATGCCGCCAAAGGCTTAGAGTTTAAAGCGGTATTTATCAGCGGCTTAGAAGAGGGTTTATGCCCGCATGAAAATAGCTTGTACGAAAATAACGGTTTAGAAGAAGAGCGTCGTTTGATGTATGTGGCAGTGACACGAGCACGACAACGCCTATATTTAAGCCACGCACAAAGCCGCATGCTCCATGGACAAATTCGTTACGGTATTGCCTCGCGCTTTTTAGATGAGATTCCTGATGCTTTATTAAAACGCCTAAACAGCAAACAAGCCCCAAAACCAAGCATGTCTAGCCATTATGAGAGTAACTACCAAAGCGCATCAACTGCTAGCAGTAGCGAACAAAAATCTGCCATGCCGTGGAAAATAGGCCAAGCAGTTTCTCATGCTAAATTTGGGCAAGGTGTTGTGGTGAGCTACGAGGGTAACGCCAGCGATATGCGCATCCAAATTAACTTTGGACGCGAAGGACTTAAATGGCTTGCGATGGAATATGCAAAACTAGAGAAAGCGTAACTCAGTTCTAGTTTTGCATCATAAACTTAGCTAACGAAATCTTCGCCTTTTTTGTAATACATAGACAAGAAGCTAAAATATTGGATTGAGAACAAGAACGCTGTTGCCATTAACGATACAAACATAACAAGCAACATACCCAAGAACGCTGCAAGGCCTTTGGCAAATATCGCGATAAGGCCAATTACTAAACCAAGCACTAACATGATGCCAACCACACCTAAAGTCAACGTGACCCAAGCGGTAATTAAAGCAGTAATGTTATGTAAAGCAGCCCAAACACTATGTCCAATAGACTTAAATACTGAATATTGATGATATGAAATCAATAATGGTGAATACCAGGTTGCTAACAACAGAGGCACCTGCAACACCAACAATTTAAGCATTAACCACCAAAAACCAATTGGCATGATTTCTTTATCCATTTGCTGTATATCAAGCGCTTGAATATCACTCTCGGTTAGACCAATCATAATCAAACGATAAATAAAGAAAGCAACGCCTAAAAACACCAACTGCTTAACGTGTGGCTTAACTCTGTGGAACACTTCAATCACTGGCGTTGCTCTTTCAGCATGCGTCTCACGGCATACGCCAATCACCAGCGAAGTGAAAATTGGCCAGCTAAATGTGAGCGCCAAGCCCAACAGTCCAACAAAAAATAAGATAATGATTGAACCATGCGCTTGATTAATTTGCTCGATAATCCCCAGCAATAAAATTGGCAGGAACTGGAAAAATACCAGGTACAAAGAAGACAACGCCATCCACTTAGTTGGATGTTGTTTAAACAACTCCAAACTATCCGTTACCCAACTAAAACCCAATTTCACTTTTGATTTAAACGTCATAATTTGTCCAATTTGAATCCATTAAACCCACATTGCTGAGATCTCAGCTTGATGTGCGATAGCCCATTGTAATATTTTCTGGAAGTGTTGCGGGTCTTTCGCATGCGTTAACTCACCAACTTGTGGATAATGCTTATCCTTTAAGCGAGATAACCAAAAGCGCAATGCAGCAATCGGCAACATACATGGCCATGCAGACTGTTCAGCTTGCGTAAAAGGCCTTACCGCATGATAAGCCTTTAGCAAAGCACCAACGCGCTTCTCATCCAGTGACCCATCCGCATTCACGCACCAATCATTCACCGCAATCGCCACGTCGTATAAATACGCGCCACGACATGCATAGTAAAAATCAATGACGCCGCCGATTTCATCACCATCAAATAAGACATTATCCCGGAACAAATCCGCGTGAATCACTCCTTGTGGCAAGGATTGAATATCTAAATTAGATTGGCGTTGCAAGGTCTGCGTCAACATCACTTGATTATCCAAGCTCAACAAATCAAATACTTTGTTAGCGGTTGCTTCACGCCATACCACATCACGAGAATCGTGATTGCTACCAATAAAGCTAGCACCAGCCACATGCATATTCGCTAGTACTCGGCCAAGCTCAGCGCATTGTGTCACTGAAGGCTCGTTAATATCACGACCACGCAAGCAAGTCACCAAGGCCGCTGGTTTGCCATTTAATTCGTCTAATAACACACCATCTGAACGCATCACAGGGTGCGGGCATGGCACGCCACGCTCAGCCAAATGCTTCATCAAGTTCAAAAAGTAAGGCAGTTCGTCAGCAGAATGCTCTTCAAACAAAGTCAGCACATAACGACCTGTTGTCGTGGTCACAAAATAGTTGGTATTAGAAATGCCAGATGCAATCCCTTTTAGCTCAAGCAATTCACCTAATGGGTATGCACTGAGCCAAGGGGTTAATTCATCAACAGAGACGGTGGTAAATACGGACATAACAGCTTTGAGTTAAATGCTTCGAGTTAATCAGATGCGTTTGAATAATATAAAACGCATCTTGTGGCAAAAATTAGAATCTAAAAATCACCCATTTAGGAATCACCAAAGGTGCTGCAGGGCCATCATATTTTGACCAACCGCCCTCTTGATCTTGCTTCATCAAATAATAAGGCTTGCCATTCGCGGGCGTCACTTTTTGCATATAGAGCTCACCATGCACGCGGTACTCTTCAACCGTCGTTTCACCTTTTTTGACAATCGTGATTTCTGGCTCATCATTTGGATTAGCCTCAATCACACCCGGTGGCGGCAACGCTTCAGGCAAAGGCTCTACATCAGCAGGGACTGGCTTTTTATCCGCGGCTTGAGCCGTGAGGATAGCGACTGGCAAAGCCAACAAGACAAGCAAAAACAAACGATGAAGACGCATATTATTCCCGCGTTTAATTAGCAAAAGTGCAGATAATTTCATTCTAACAAAAACCTATGCTTGTCGGTAAAGCGTTTTAAGACTACAAGTAAAGCTGGGTCTTACGTTCTGCGGCAGAAAGTTCAAAACCGCGAGTTTCATAATGCTTAAATATTGCTGCGACAACATCACATGGATCATCAATTAATTGAATAAGTCCCATATCCTCAGCATCAATCATCCCTTCTGCAATTAAAGTCTGACGGAACCAATCCACCAATCCACCCCAAAATTTTGAGCCCACCAGAATAATTGGAATGCGAAGCGATTTTCCTGTTTGCACCAATGTCATTGCTTCCAACAGTTCATCCAGCGTACCGAAACCTCCCGGCATCACCACATAAGCCGATGCATATTTTACAAACATGACTTTACGCATAAAAAAATGCTTAAAATCTAGACTGATTTCTTGATAAGGGTTGGTTGTTTGCTCATGTGGCAATTTAATATTGAGTCCAACACTGGGCGAAAGGCCAGGAAAAGCCCCTTTGTTGGCCGCTTCCATAATGCCAGGACCGCCGCCTGAAATCACGCTAAAACCAGCATCGGAAACTAAACGTGCAATTTCCTCGGCAAGCTTGTAATAAGGATGTTCTGGGTTAGTGCGCGCACTACCAAAAATAGAAACTGCCGGAGTGATTTCTTTCAGGCTTTCCGTAGCATCGACGAATTCTGCCATAATCTCGAATGCGTGCCATGATTCATGAGCCGTTTGATTATTTCCCTGAAAATCAGGATCAGCGATTTTTGGTACTTTTTTTGCAACAGACATAATGTAGACCCAAATATGAAAACATTGTTGTTAGTGGATGGCTCATCCTACCTTTATCGTGCATTTCACGCCATGCCAGATTTACGCAATCGGCAAAACGAGCCGACGGGCGCGATTCAGGGCGTACTCAATATGTTAAGACGCTTGCACAAAGAATATCCTGCTGATTATAGCGCGTGTATTTTTGATGCAAAAGGCAAAACCTTCCGCGACGATATTTATACAGAATACAAAGCCAATCGCGCTTCTATGCCAGACGATTTGCGTGCGCAAGTTGCGCCGCTTCATGAAGCCATTAAGGCCATGGGCTGGCCGCTGATTATGGAAGAAGGCGTTGAGGCGGATGACGTAATCGGTGCGCTTGCGAAACAGGCTGAACGCGAAGGCGTTCGTGTCATTATTTCAACTGGCGATAAAGATATCGCCCAATTAGTAAATGAACACGTCACCATCGTCAACACCATGAGCAATGAAGTCCTCGATATTGCAGGCGTCATCAATAAATTTGGCCTACCGCCAGAGCGTATTGTGGATTACCTGATTTTAATAGGTGACACCTCAGATAACGTGCCAGGCGTTGAAAAAGTAGGCCCTAAAACTGCTGTCAAATGGCTTACGCAATATGGCACACTTGAAAACATTGTTGCCAATGCGGACAACATTACGGGCGTAGTTGGCGAGAATTTACGCAAAGCGCTTCCTTGGCTACCAACTGCGCGCGAACTGATTACGATTCGTTGTGATGTCGGCATACAAGAATCTTTAAGCGATCTTGCACCACGAGCAATGGACAAAAATAAACTGGCGGAATTGTTTGAGCACTTTGATTTTAAGTCTTGGCGCCGTGAATTAGATTCAATGGGTGGTGAGCCTGTGAGTGTGACACCACTTAGCATGCCAACAAGCAGTGGTGATTTATTCGCACCCACTAGCGAAACTATTAATACACCCCCAACAGAAACGACTGTTGATTACACCCCAATCACCACCCGCAATTATGCAACCATTCTAAGTGAAGCTGATTTAGATGTTTGGCTCGAAAAAATCAACCAAGCCAAACTAGTTTGCTTTGATACCGAAACAACGTCACTAGATCCGATGACCGCAAAAATCGTTGGTATGTCATTTAGTGTGGAAGCTGGAACAGGGGCTTATTTGCCGCTGACGCATGATTATTTTGATGCGCCAGTTCAACTTAACTTAGCAGCAACTTTAGCCAAAGTGAGGCCCATTCTAGAAAACTCAGCTATCAAGAAAGTTGGGCAAAATCTAAAATACGATCAACATGTATTAGCTAATCATGCCATTGCCCTACGTGGCATTGCGCATGACACGTTGCTGCAGTCTTATGTGTTTGAATCACATAAAACGCACAATATGGATGACCTAGCGATGCGCCATTTGGGCATAAAAACCATCAGCTTTGATGAAGTCGCTGGCAAGGGAGCTAAGCAGGTTGGATTTAATCAAGTCACTGTTGAGGTGGCTGCAGATTACGCAGCAGAAGATGCAGACATTACACTTCAACTACACCAAGCCATGTATCCAGTCATTCAAGCTGACGACAAATTAGACTTCATTTATAGCCAAGTTGAAATGCCATCACGCGAAGTGCTTTTTACGATTGAGCGTAATGGCGTACTCATTGACCAAGGCATGCTAAATCGCCAAAGCAACGAAATCGGCATGAAGTTAATGGATTTAGAAAAACAAGCATTCGAGCTTGCCGGACAGCCTTTTAATTTAGGCTCTCCAAAACAACTACAAGAGATTTTGTTCGGCAAGCTTGGCATTAAACCTACCAAAAAAACACCTTCTGGCGCCCCTTCAACCGATGAGGACGTACTTCAAGAGTTAGCGCTTGATTACCCGTTACCAAAGGTTTTATTAGAGTATCGTGGTTTGGCAAAGCTCAAGTCGACCTACACCGACAAACTACCAAAAATGATTAATGCGCAAACTGGGCGCGTACACACAAGCTACAACCAAGCGGTAGCAATTACGGGGCGTCTAGCAAGCTCAGATCCCAACTTACAAAATATTCCCGTGCGTACCGCTGAAGGTCGCCGGATTCGCGAAGCATTTATCGCGCCGACTGGTAGCGTGATTGTTTCTGCCGACTATTCACAAATTGAGCTCCGCATCATGGCCCATCTTTCACAAGATGACGGCATGCTGAGTGCATTTGCTAACAACGAAGATATTCACAGAGCAACAGCCGCTGAGATTTTCGGATGCGAACGTGAAGCCGTCACCAGCGAACAACGTCGTTATGCCAAAGTGATTAACTTTGGTTTGATTTATGGCATGAGCGCATTTGGTTTGGCGCAAAACCTCAACATTGAACGAAGTGCCGCCCAAAGCTATATCGAGCGATACTTTGCGAGATATCCAGGGGTAAGAGCCTATATGCAAGATACTCGCGAAGTTGCCAAACAAAAAGGCTATGTAGAGACCTATTTTGGCAGACGCCTATGGGTACCAGAAATTAATAGCAGCAACGGAATGCGTCGCGCTGGCGCAGAAAGAGCTGCCATTAACGCCCCCATGCAAGGCACAGCAGCCGACCTAATTAAACTTGCCATGATTGCCGTTCAGAATTGGATCGCCGCTCAACAACTACAAACCAAACTCATCATGCAAGTACACGATGAACTAGTCCTTGAAGTCCCTGAAGCAGAATTAGATTTAGTCAAAACAATGTTGCCACAGCTCATGCAAAATGTTGCCAAACTTGATGTGCCATTATTGGCTGAGGTTGGCGTGGGTAACAATTGGGAAGCGGCGCATTAATGATGACTAAAGACATTCCAAATATCGGCATTTACGTGATAGGTGATGAAATTCTGTCGGGAAAGCGCCAAGATGCCCATTTAAGCAAAGCCATTGAAATCCTAAAAGCTCGCGGCTTACAATTAAGCTGGGCTGAGTATTTGGGCGATGACCCAGCGCGTTTAGTGGCTTCCTTCAAACGCAGTTTAGCCACCAACGATATCGTATTTTCATTTGGCGGCATCGGCGCAACGCCCGATGACTTTACACGGCAGACAGCAGCTGAAGCGCTTAATGTACCCATTGAACGCCATGTTGGCGCAGTGGCTGAAATTGAAGCGCAATTTGGTGAAGCCGCTTATCCGAAACGTGTATTAATGGCAGACTTTCCAAAAGGTGCGGATTTGATTCCCAATCCAGTCAATCGTATTGCCGGCTTTAGTGTAAAACAGCATTACTTTATGCCCGGCTTTCCACAAATGTCTCACCCTATGATGGAGTGGGTGCTAGACACGCACTACCAGCACTTTTTCCATCAAGTCATCATTAGTGAGTCTTCTATTTTGGTGATGGATGCAGGGGAAAGTAATTTACTAGACTTAATGAACGAAATGACGAGCAAATACCCTACGCTGAGATTATTTAGCCTTCCACGCCTAGATGAACGTCGCACCATAGAACTTGGCATGAAGGGCAATGTAGAGTCCATCACACAAGCAATGACCGAGATAAAAGCCAAGATTACTGTCCTAGGTTACACATGGTCAGATCTTCCAAAATAAGCTGTAAATAAAAAATCAGCTAAGCTGTTCAAAAAATAAGCAAATTTAGGTTTTAAGAAGGGCGATTTGCGTATAAAATAGGCAGCTTTACTGTAAGTTTTGAAATCAAGGTTTAAAATCACTCGTGCAAATCGGTCCATACAAACTGCGTAACAACCTTGTCGTTGCCCCTATGGCGGGTGTAACCGACAGGCCTTTCCGCATGCTTTGTAAAAAGCTAGGCGCGGGCTATGCCGTTTCTGAAATGGTGACTTCAAACTCACTGTTGTATGGCAGTGAAAAGACCTTGCGACGCGCCAATCATGAAGGTGAAGTTGAACCGATTTCTGTGCAAATCGCAGGCTCCGATCCAAAAATGCTCGCTGAAGCTGCCAAATACAATGTAGACCACGGTGCGCAAGTCATCGATATCAACATGGGTTGCCCAGCAAAAAAAATCTGCAACGTGATGGCAGGGTCTGCTCTGCTGAAAGACGAGCCTCTCGTTTCTCAAATTCTAAAAGCTGTCGTTGCCGCAGTAGATGTGCCTGTCACGCTTAAAATTCGCACTGGCTGGGATAAGCAAAATCGTAACGCTGTGGCAGTCGCAAGAATGGCGGAAGATATTGGTGTTCAAGCGCTTGCTATGCATGGCCGTACGCGCGCTTGCGCTTACATGGGCGATGCTGAGTACGACACCATCGCTGAAGTAAAACAGGCAATTAAAATTCCATTGATTGCCAATGGCGACATCACCACCCCTGAAAAAGCCAAATTCGTGCTTGAGTATACTGGTGCTGACGGAGTCATGATTGGTCGTGCAGCTCAAGGCCGCCCTTGGATTTTCCGCGAAATTGAACATTATTTAGCCACTGGCGAGCATATGCCCGCCCCTGAGGTCGAAGAAATTCGTAGTGTGATGCTAGGCCATTTGCACGACTTGTATGAATTTTACGGTGATTTAACTGGCATGCGCGTAGCTCGGAAGCATATCTCTTGGTACACCAAAGGCTTAAAAGATTCAGCCAATTTCCGTCATGCGATGAATCAACTACAAACCATTGATGAGCAATTGAACGCGATTAACGACTTCTTTAATCATCTGCAAACACAAGACACGCGCATTCAATATGCAACTGATGAAGCGGATGCTAACGGCGAGGTGCTTGCAGCATGAGTTCAAAATGTGAACTAGCGATGAGCGTGGAGCGTGCGCTCAATGAATACTTTAAAGACTTAGACGGCCAACCGCCGCATGCAGTTTATGACATGGTGCTTGGCTGCATTGAGAAGCCAATGATTGAGCATATTATGAAACGTGCTGGCGGCAACCAAAGCAAAGCCGCTGAAATCTTAGGTTTAAACCGCAACACCCTCAGAAAAAAATTACAGCAATACAACATCGAATAAGCACATAACGCTTATTCATCACTCATCAATTCCAATAACTTTTATCGAAATCTTTCATCATGGCAGTCATTAAAAGAGCACTTATTAGCGTTTCAGACAAACAAGGCATTCTTGAATTTGCAAAAAACTTGCAAAGCTTTGGCGTAGAAATTTTATCTACCGGCGGTACCGCAAAACTATTCCGTGAAAACAACATTCCAGTGATTGAAGTTAGTGACTACACAGGCTTCCCAGAAATGTTAGATGGCCGTGTTAAAACGCTCCACCCTAAAGTCCACGGTGGTATTTTAGGCCGTCGCGATTTGCCCGAGCATGTCGCTGCAATGCAAGAAGCGAACATTCCTAATATCGACATGGTGGTCGTGAATCTTTACCCATTCCGCGAAACGATTGCTAAACCAAACTGTAGCTTAGAAGATGCGATTGAAAACATCGACATCGGCGGCCCAACCATGGTGCGTGCTGCAGCTAAGAACTATCATCATGTTGCAATTGTGACTGACCCAGCAGACTATGCTGTGATCGCACGTGAAATGACTTCAAGCAAAGGTGCCGTGGGCGCTGAAACACGCATGATGTTGGCGAAAAAAGCATTCTCACATACGGCTGAATACGATGGTGCAATTAGCAACTATCTCACCAGCATTACTGCCAATGGTGAAAAACAAGCTTTCCCAGACAAATACTCAACACAACTTACTAAAGTGATGGATTTACGCTACGGCGAAAATCCTCACCAAGAAGCTGCGTTCTATCGCGATGCAACTGTACCGGCAGGCGCGCTTGCAAGCTTTACGCAACTACAAGGTAAAGAGCTTTCATACAACAACATTGGCGATGCTGATTCGGCTTGGGAATGCGTAAAAACATTCGATGTGCCAGCTTGCGTGATTGTGAAGCATGCCAATCCATGCGGCGTTGCGATTGGCGCAACATTGCTTGAGACATACCAAAAAGCATTTAGCACAGACCCAACTTCTGCATTTGGCGGCATCATCGCCTTTAACCGAGAAATTGATGCAGCAACGGCTGAAGCTGTCGTTAAGCAATTCGTTGAGGTGGTCATTGCGCCAGCAGTATCATCTGCCGCAAAAGAAATTTTTGCTGCGAAAACAAACGTGCGTGTATTAACCGTTACGCTTGGTAGCGAACTCAATACCCTTGAATATAAACGTGTCGGTGGCGGCTTGTTAGTGCAGTCTCCAGATGCACTCAACGTCACACCAGCACAATTCAAAATTGTGACTAAAAAACAACCAACACCAAAACAATTAGAAGATTTGCTCTTCGCTTGGCGTGTAGCTAAATTTGTTAAATCTAACGCGATTGTATTCTGTGGCAATGGCATGACATTAGGCGTTGGTGCTGGCCAAATGAGCCGAGTAGACAGCACTAAAATTGCTGCCATCAAAGCACAAAACGCACACCTTTCATTGCAAGGTGCGGCGGTTGCTTCTGATGCATTCTTCCCATTCCGTGATGGTGTAGATGTGCTTGCTGAAGCGGGCGCTTCATGTGTGATCCAACCTGGTGGTAGCATGCGTGACGAAGAAGTGATTGCAGCTGCAGATGAACATGGTTTAGCGATGGTGCTCACGGGCTTCCGTCACTTCCGTCATTAATTAAGCGCTTTTAGTAAAGAATTAGGAATAAATAATGAAAGTCATGATTATTGGTGGTGGTGGACGTGAGCATGCTTTGGCATGGAAAGTTACCCAAAACAAACAAGTGAGCCGCGTATTTGTAGCGCCTGGCAACGCAGGCACAGCGCTTAATCCTGATATGGTCAACGTGCCAATTACCAGCGTGCCTGAACTAGTTGCATTCGCAAAAGAAGAACATGTTGCCCTCACGATTGTTGGCCCTGAGGCCACACTTTCCCAAGGCGTAGTAGATGCTTTCCGTGCTGCAGGCCTGAAGATTTTTGGTCCAACCAAAGCTGCAGCTCAACTTGAAAGCTCAAAAGACTTCGCAAAAGCTTTCATGATTCGCCACAACATCCCAACAGCAGCTTATGCAACATTTACCGATGCGAAAGCAGCGCATGATTATGTAAATGCACAAGGCGCACCAATTGTGATTAAGGCGGATGGTTTGGCGGCAGGCAAAGGCGTGGTTGTCGCCATGTCATTAGATGAGGCACATTCAGCAATTGACTCGATGCTTTCAGACAACAAACTTGGCAGTGCTGGCGCGCGCGTGGTGATTGAAGAATTTTTAACTGGCGAAGAGGCAAGTTTCATCGTAATGGTAGATGGTAAAAATATCTTACCGCTTGCTACCAGCCAAGATCACAAACGTTTGCTCGATGGCGACCAAGGTCCAAATACAGGTGGGATGGGCGCTTATTCCCCAGCACCAGTGGTTACGCCAACCATTCATGCGAAAGCCATGCGCGACATCATCAAGCCAACAGTTGAAGGGATGGCCGCGGACGGCATTCCATATACAGGCTTTTTATACGCCGGCCTCATGATTAGTCCAAATGGCGATGTTAAAACTTTAGAGTTCAACTGTCGTATGGGCGATCCTGAAACGCAACCAATTCTTATGCGCCTCAAAAGTGACTTAGTTAAATTGGCTGAGCATGCTGTTGATGGAACATTAGATAAAGTTGAAGCAGACTGGGATAGACGCACTGCACTGGGCGTAGTAATGGCATCGGCTAATTACCCAGACACACCACGAACTGGGGATGTGATTACGGGCTTACCAAGTGGCACTGACGATATGCAAGTGTTCCACGCTGGCACTGCCATGAAAGGCGACCAAGTCGTCACTAGCGGCGGTCGAGTCTTATGTGTCACTGCACTTGGTGAAACAGTGAAATATGCACAAAACTGTGCTTACCAAGCACTCGACTCAATTAAATTTGATGGCGCGCAATACCGCAAAGACATTGGCTATCGCGCTGTTAAAGGCTAATCAACATTGAATGCCCGTGGCCTTAGGCATTTTCTAAAATCTGGCGGGGTCATCGCCTATCCAACTGAATCAGTCTTTGGCTTAGGTTGCGACCCCACCAATCGGCAAGCAGTAAAGCGCATCTTAAACATCAAAGGTCGCCCGCAACACAAAGGACTTATTTTGGTTGCTGATTGCTTTTCTCGATTGAAAGCTTTTGTTGCCCCACTTAGTGCATCTCAAATGCACACGATGGAACAGTCTTGGGGTAATCCGAAAAAGCCTCATACTTGGATCGTGCCTGCCTCCAACCGTTGCCCCAAATGGCTGACGGGTCGGCATAAAAGCATCGCTATCCGCGTCAGTAGCCACCCTTACACAGCAAAATTATGTAAAGATACAGGCATGGCTTTAGTATCCACCAGCGCAAACCAAAGCGGTCATCAAGCAGCTAAAACAGACAAGCAATGTCAGCAAAAATTTGGGGGCCAAGTTCAAGTATTAACAGGCAAAACCGCCGGGGCAAAAAAGCCGTCGACCATACAAGATTTAATGACTGGGAAAATCCTTAGAAAGTAAGCAATGTCAGAACAAACTATTAACCCAAACGCCGTTTATGAATATCTTCAGGGTTTACAAAACCGTATCGTTGAGTCTGTTGAACTGATAGACGGTAAGAATTTTTTGAATGATAGCTGGCAACGCCCAGAAGGTGGTGGTGGTACTTCATGTATGCTTGAAGAAGGTAATGTGTTTGAGCGCGCCGGTATTGGTTTTTCACACGTTAAAGGTAATAAATTGCCGCCAGCAGCAACAGCGGCACATCCCGAGGCAGCAGGCAGAGCTTGGGAAGCCATGGGCGTATCTTTGGTCTTTCACCCACGTAATCCATATATTCCAACGGTACACATGAACGTACGTTTCTTTGTTGCAAAAGCTCAACCAGGAAAAGATGAGCAAGATATTTGGTGGTTTGGTGGCGGTATGGATTTAACCCCTTACTATGGCTTTGAAGAAGATGCCGTGCATTTTCATAGAGCGTGTCGCGATGCGCTAGCGCCTTTTGGTCAAGATTTATATCCAAGCTTCAAACAACATTGTGATGAATATTTCCATCTCAAACATCGTAATGAACCACGCGGTATCGGCGGCATTTTCTTTGATGACTTTAACAAGCTTGGTTTTGAGCAAAGTTTTGCGATGCAAAAAGCTGTCGGCGATGCTTTTGTTAGCGCGTACTTACCTATCGTACAACGCCGTAAAGAACTGGGATTTGGTGAGCGCGAACGTGATTTCCAAGCTTATCGTCGTGGGCGTTATGTCGAATTCAATTTGGTATTTGATCGTGGCACTTTATTTGGCCTGCAATCTAATGGCCGTACAGAATCCATTCTGCTTTCCATGCCGCCTATCGTGAAATGGCGCTATGATTGGAAGCCTGAAGTAGGAAGTGCCGAGGCCAAGCTTTACACCGACTTTTTGATTGATAAAAACTGGTTAGGTCTATGACAACAATCGCTAGCACCAACATTCAAGATTTACTCGATTTTATTGATGCCAGCCCTAGCCCATGGCATGTGGTGGCAACATCGAGCGAAAGGCTTACCAAGGCTGGGTTCAAAGCATTAAATGAATCCGAAGCATGGCAAATTGAAACTGGCGGTAGATACTTTGTCACTCGCGGTGGCAGTTCAATTATCGCCTTCACAGTTGGCCAAAATCCTCTTCCGAACTCTGGCTTGAACATGGTCGGCGCGCATACCGACTCCCCTGGTCTACGTCTAAAACCTCACGCAGCATTCAGTAGCGATGGTTTAATTCGTATTGGTGTTGAAGTTTATGGCGGGCCGATATTAGCGACTTTCGCTGACCGGGATTTGAGCATAGCTGGCCGAGTGAACGTACGAACAGCAAACGGTTTTGAAACGCGTTTAATCAAATTTGATAAACCTTTGTTAAGACTTCCCAACCTTGCGATTCATATGAACCGCGAAGTAAACGACAAAGGGTTGAAGTTCAACAAGCAAACTGAATTACCGTTGTTATTTGGCGAGAGCGCAAATGGCGTAGAAGCTGATGCGCAATTTTTAGGTCACATTGCAAAATCAATTAAGGTCGAAGTTAAAGACATCATCAACTTTGAGCTCAATGTTTTTGATACGCAAAAAGGCATTATCTGGGGCGCAAATCAGGAATTTATTGCGGATAGCCAACTAGACAATCTTGCATCTTGCCATGCAGCATTATCTGCTTTATTAGCGAATAAAAAACCAAACAACACAGCTATCTGTGCACTGTTTGACCATGAAGAAGTCGGCAGCGAAAGTGCAACTGGTGCGAGTGGTAGTTTTTTAGCAGACATCGTTGAGCGCATTAGTCTTCATTTAAACAAAGAAGAAAAATTACGCACTTTAGCGAATAGTTTTTTCATCAGCGCCGATATGGCGCATGCTTTTCATCCCAACCATGCTGGGAGTTATGAGCCATGTCACCATGTGCATATCAACAAAGGCCCTGTGATTAAGACCAATGCCAATCAGCGATACGCAACGAATGCTGAAAGTGCTGCAAGGTTTATTAGGCTATGCGAACAAGCGGGTGTTCCTTATCAGCAATATGCGCATCGGACCGATTTAGGCTGCGGCAGTACCATAGGCCCAATTGTGGCTTCTCGCCTTGGCATTGCCTCTGTCGATGTTGGTTCACCTATGTGGGCGATGCATAGCATCCGTGAAAGCGCTGGCGTTTTAGATCATGCTTACATGATTAAAGTATTAACAACTTACTACTCTTAAAAATGAGCCTTGAACAAAAAGGGGATGCCCGTGTTAGCGAAGTTATTTAAGCAAATGTTCCGCACCAAAGCCGTGTCATCCAAAGACAACGGCGAACTAAAACGATGTCTCAGCGCTTTCGACCTCACGCTGCTTGGCGTTGGCGCGATTATCGGCACTGGCATTTTTGTGCTCACTGGCATTGCGGCGGCCAATCAAGCTGGCCCTGCTGTGATATTGTCTTTTATTGTTTCTGGCACTGCCTGCGCATTTGCCGCACTTGCCTATGCTGAGCTTGCGGCATCAGTCGGTGGCTGTGGTAGCGCTTACGGCTACAGTTATGTGGCATTCGGTGAGATTGTTGCTTGGATTATCGGGTGGATTTTATTGCTTGAGTACAGCGTATCCGTTGCTGCAGTTGCGAATGGCTGGTCAGGCTATTTCAACAATGCGCTTCATGCGGTTGGCTTAGGTTTACCTGAAGCTTTAACAAAATCACCAGAGCTTGGCGGCATCATCAATCTGCCTGCCAGTTTAATTATCCTTATTCTCATGGGCATGCTGATTAAAGGCGCAAAACAAAGCGCACAACTCAATACCGCCATGGTATTCGTCAAAATCCTCGCCATCATCATCTTTATTAGCGTTGCAGTGTTTAATGTACATCCTGAAAACTGGCACCCTTTCATGCCTTATGGCTGGTTTAACACCTTGCCTGATGGCAAAACTGTGGGCGTGCTTGCAGGTGCATCTTTAGTATTCTTCGCTTATGTTGGGTTTGATGCGGTTTCAACCGCCGTTGAAGAAGCAAAAAACCCACAACGTGACGTGCCGATTGGTATCATTTCATCACTTGCTTTCTGCACCATTATTTACGTGATTGTGGCAGGCTTACTCACAGGGATTGTCCCTTACAGCACGCTGGGCGTAGATCATCCTGTGGCTTTCGCATTGGAGTCTATAGGCTACAACTGGGCTTCAGCACTCGTTTCAACAGGGGTAATTGCTGGGCTCACTACCGTGATGCTTGTCCTCTATTATGGACTGACACGCATCATATTAGCCATGAGTCGAGATGGCTTAATCACACCTTACCTATCCCATGTAAGTCCTAGTACGCAAACCCCTGTTCGCGTGATTATCATTACTGGCTTAATTATGTCGATTGCTGCTGGACTTGTGCCCCTTGGCGCATTGGCAGAGTTAGTGAACATCGGTACTTTAGCGGCATTTGTATTGGTTTGCTTAGGGGTGATTGTGCTGAGAAAAAGCCAACCAGATTTACCACGTCCATTTAAAAATCCATTTACGCCGCTATTCCCTGCTTTAGGCATGATTTCATGCGGTGCATTGATGGCATTCTTGCCCCAGCAAACATGGGCGCGTTTCTTGCTGTGGTTAGGATTAGGCGTTGTGATCTACTTTGTTTACTCAATGAAACATAGCAAACTTAGTAAGTCTTAAAGCAGAAATTTAGACAACAAAAAAGCCAGTCTTTTGAACTGGCTTTTTTTATTCTTAATAATTTAAGGTTAATAAATTATAGTGACAATACCCAATGAACGATAGTCTTGATATCTTCTTCTTTTACTTGTGGGTGCGCTGGCATTGGGATTGGGCCCCAAACACCGCTACCACCAGCTTTAACTTTAGCAACTAACTTAGCTTCCATGTCTTTGCCTTTGTACTTAGCAGCAACATCTTTGTATGCTGGGCCAACTACTTTTGCTTCAACAGAGTGACAAGCTAAACAGCCACTTTTTTGAGCCAATGCTTTTGCAGCGTCATCTGCACTAGCTTGACCAGCTAGCATCAATGAACCTGCAGCAGCAACTGATAATAATAATGCTTTCATGCTTATCTCCTAATTTCAATTAACTTTAAAAGCCTATAACTACTGCCACTTGTAATAATACTCAATATTTCGAGTATTTTGAAAAGAATTTATACATTTCTTAACAATTTGGCATCATGGTTGATGGCAGGTAATTATCTAACGTCATAAGCTTGGCTTACGTTGACATACTAAAATCTAACAAACTCTATTTACTTTCGTTCAAGGCTTCCAAGCTATATTCCGTCACCATAGTGTGCGTTTCATTTGGATAAATCGTCACGCTATTTTCCATTGCATTGGCAGATTCCACACAAATCGTCTTACGCCATTCATCCTTAGCCCCCATGTCAGGCATTTGCTCAGCTTTTTCAGCCCAGGGCGTCCAAATAATCGTGGTATGACTACAGGATTTCGTCACGCGAATTTTGCGTGAGTAAGCGGCATCATGAATCACAATGTCACGACGGCTATTGATAAATACACGGTCAAATTCACTATTAAACTTTACTGGACCATGTTGAATGTTGCGTTCGTACCCAGCCACCTTGTCGGAGAACACTAAGTTTTCCAAACCTGTAACCTGAATGCCCTCAACATCACTCACATTAAAGTAAGTGTGGAATGCCTCACCTATCATAAATGGATGACTAGCCAAATTGGTGGTCATCATTTCCAAACGCAAAGTCTCACCAATATTAATCGCCAACACAAAACGATAGTCGTAAGACAATTGTTTTCTAGTCACGTCCGTATGCGTCATTTCAAGCAATAAGCGCGTTGCGCCATTTGCTAGCGTGGAAGTTTGTAAAACTTTCCAAGGAATAACACGCGCAAAACCATGCGGGCAATAACTGCTATCTGTTGGATGCGCACCAAACCAAGGCCAACAAATAGGAATACCGCCACGAATTGAGCGTCCTTCGGTATAGCGTGCGTTGCTTGAGAGCCACAACACAGGCTCGGCAGCAGCTTTAGGTTGCCAATGCATTACGTGACCACCCTGCATGGCAATCGTAGCCGTTGCATGGTTATTTTCTATCGATAAAAACTGCAAGCCATGTTCATCTTCGTACTGAACAATGCCAACACCCACCCCAACTTTATTTTTAGCTGATGCTGTATGAATCATGACTACCCTTATTTCTTCTCGATTTGCGATACATCACGTACCGCACCTTTTGCTGCAGATGTGCTCATGGCTGCATATGCACGAAGTGCAGGTGAAACATCACGCTCACGGCTCACAGGCTTCCAAGCTTTTGCGCCTTTGGCTTCCATCGCCGCACGACGTTTTGATAGTGTTGCATCATCGACTTTGAGATTAATCGTACGGTTAGGAATATCGATTTCAATGATGTCGCCCTCTTCCACCAAGCCAATTGCACCGCCTTCAGCAGCCTCTGGCGAGGCGTGTCCAATACTCAACCCAGATGTACCTCCAGAGAAACGGCCATCGGTAAGTAAAGCACATTCTTTACCCAAGCCTTTAGACTTTAGGTAAGAAGTTGGATACAACATCTCTTGCATACCAGGCCCACCACGCGGACCCTCATAACGAATCACTACAACATCGCCAGCAACGATTTCATCATTCAAAATCGCCGCAACTGAGTCATCTTGCGATTCAAAAATACGAGCCCGGCCTGTGAATTTCAAAATACTGTCATCAACGCCCGCGGTTTTAACAATACAGCCATCTAAAGCAATATTGCCATAAAGCACTGCCAAACCACCATCTTGTGAATAAGCATGCGCTTTATCACGGATACAGCCTTCCGTTCTATCGATATCTAGCGCAGGCCAAAGCATGGATTGGCTAAACGCGATCGTGGTGGCGATACCGCCAGGCGCAGCCAAGAATAATTTCTTGGCTTCCTCATTACCAGACTTCATCACATCCCATTGATCTAAAGCTGCACCCATACTTGGTGCATGTACCACTGGGGTATCGCGATGAATGACGCCTGCACGGTCTAACTCACCCAAAATACCCATCACACCACCAGCTCGGTGGACATCTTCCATATGGTACTTAGCTGTTGCTGGCGCCACTTTACAAACACAAGGCACACCTCGAGAAATACGGTCGATATCCTTCATGGTGAAATCAACGCCAGCCTCATGGGCTGCCGCCAATAAATGCAACACCGTATTGGTTGAACCGCCCATTGCCACATCTAAACTCATCGCATTTTCAAAAGCTTTGAAATTAGCAATTGAGCGAGGCAATACGCTCGCATCGTCTTGTTCGTAATAACGCTTAGTGATATCCACAATCAAACGGCCAGCGTTTAAGAACAATTGTTTACGGGCAGCATGTGTGGCAAGGGTAGAGCCATTACCAGGCAAGCTTAAACCAAGCGCTTCAGTTAAACAGTTCATGGAGTTAGCAGTAAACATTCCTGAGCAAGAACCACACGTTGGGCAAGCTGAGCGCTCAATCGCTTCAGATTCAGCATCAGAAACTTTACTGTCCGCCGCCGCCACCATCGCATCGACCAAGTCTAGTTTATGAGTGTTACCTTGCCAGTTAACCTTGCCCGCTTCCATTGGGCCGCCAGAAACAAACACCACTGGGATATTCAAGCGCAAAGCCGCCATCAACATGCCAGGGGTAATCTTGTCACAGTTAGAAATACACACCAGCGCATCAGCACAGTGTGCATTCACCATATATTCCACGCTATCAGCAATCAAATCGCGGCTCGGTAAGCTATAAAGCATACCGCCATGACCCATGGCGATGCCATCATCCACTGCAATCGTATTAAACTCTTTTGCTACGCCACCTGCTTTTTCAATCTCACGCGCGACCAGCTGTCCCATGTCTTTTAAGTGCACATGGCCTGGTACAAACTGCGTGAAAGAGTTAGCAACCGCGATAATCGGTTTATCAAAATCGCCATCTTTCATTCCGGTAGCGCGCCACAATGCGCGAGCGCCCGCCATATTGCGGCCGTGAGTGGTAGTGCGTGAACGATATACAGGCATGACAGCATCCAACAAAATTCAAAAATGTAATTTTAAACTACCCTGCCCCAATAGGCATCAGTTATATGGCCTTAAAAAAGATATGGGAATCAAATCGCAGCCACGCAACTTCCCCTTAGATGTAAAATAGGCACAGTCCTTTTATTTAGATTGTCTGCATCTCATGTTTACACACCCGCAACTAGACCCTATCGCTATCCACCTTGGCCCTTTTGGCATTCATTGGTATGGACTGATGTATTTAGCAGGCTTTATGGCTTTTTTAACTTTAGGCAAATGGCGTGCAGCTGAGCAAACTTGGCGTGGCTGGTCCGTTGAAATGGTGGATGATGCTTTGTTTTATGGTGCGCTAGGCGTGATTTTTGGCGGCCGTTTAGGCTATGTGCTGTTTTACCAAGCGAGCTATTTTATCGAGCATTCACTTGAGATTTTTTACGTATGGCAAGGTGGAATGAGCTTTCACGGAGGATTTTTAGGTGTATTAGTGGCGATGGTATTTTTTGCTCGCAAGTATCACAAATCATGGTTAGGCATTATGGATTTTGTGGCGCCTCTTGTACCGATTGGCTTGGGGGCTGGCCGCATGGGAAATTTCATCAATGGTGAACTTTGGGGTCGTGCAACCAATACGAACTGGGGCATGATTTTCCCGCGTGTTGATAACACACCACGCCACCCTTCTCAACTTTACGAGTTCGGTCTAGAAGGCGTTTTGCTTTTTTTGATTTTATGGATTTACTCAAGCAAGCCACGCGAAACAGGCACGGTTTCAGCGGTGTTTTTAATAGGTTACGGTGGCTTTAGATTTATTGCCGAGTTCACGCGCCAACCAGATGCAAACTTGGGAATTTTGAGTTTAGGCATGAGCATGGGCCAATGGCTGAGCTTACCTATGGTGGTGATTGGTTTAGTGATGTATTTTTATCACCAACACAAAGCTCAAGCACTAAAACCTTTTTAAGTTAAAACTGTTTTACTCGGTGGTTTGCTTTATGCCGCGAGACCTCTGGTGAGCGCAACTTAGCATGTTTAGTGGTTTGGCCATGCGTACGCTCACGCCAAAGCTTAAATGAGCTTAACTTCAACTGGCTCCGCATCAGCTTAATCACGCCATCTTGGTTTAAGCCAAACTGCAATTCTATGGCCTCAAATGGCGTTCTATCTTCCCAAGCCATTTCAATCACACGCGAAACATCGGCAGCACTTAACAACATCTTTTCACACCCGTCCATTTTTTATCTTGCCATTCTTTAAAGAAAGCCTCTTTGCTAAGTGGCGGTTCAGCCTGACCTTCCAAACCGCTTTGATGATGCTCAGCGTAATGTTGCAAATAGCGCTCATAAGCATCATCGCCAGATAACTGGCGCACGCTTCTCCATAGATTTTTGAGCGCGCTAAACAAGCTTAAACTTCCACAATCCCAAGCTCTGCACGTGCGCGCGCCATCACTGCAGGCTCATCTTTCAAGACATAGCCCTTTTCAAGCATTCGAGTCATGTACTGTTTGTTGTATAAAAACGCGACGATTAACTGCCACAAACCAAAAGTACACAAAGTGAAGAGAAAATGAAGCGCGGCAACCCCTAGCTCGCCACGAATTAACGGCACCCACCAACCAAACAATAAATACGTCCAACTAAAACCAAAATAACCCATACGCGTTAAGCCGTTTTTTGGATTTTGAATAATCACACCTGTTGCCATATAAACAATCCTCTACTTAAAAATTTAACACTTACTCAATACATGATTTTTGATAAGCAGCTTCTGAGGAATGTAGGACCGCTTTTCCGAAATAAGATTGCACCACCACACGCAACATATCCAAAACAACCACCCAAAGCACCACCACAAAGAACATCGTCAGCCAAGCATCCAAGTGCTGATTAAAAATGAGTTGCGGTGCAACAGCCGCTTTTTCAGGGGGTAAAACACCTGCCGCTAATTTATCTGTCATGTCATTCGCTGCAGCAAAAAATCCTACACGAATATCACTACTTGTAATCTTTTCCCATGCCGCAGTGCTAGTAATCACTATTAGCCAAACCAAAGGGAGACCTGTTACCCATGCAAATTTTAGCTTGCCAGATTTCACTAAAATTCCAGTACCCACACACAAGGCAATTGCGGCTAGCATTTGGTTGGCAATGCCGAATAGTGGCCACAAAATATTCACGCCACCGTTTGGATCAATCACGCCGATATACAAGAAGTAACCCCAACCAGCTACCACCAGCGCACTGCTAATTAATACCGAAGGCCACCAAGAGGTTTGCGCCATTTTCGGCCAAATATTGCCCAGCATATCTTGCAACATAAAGCGACCAACGCGCGTGCCTGCATCTAAAGTCGTGAGGATAAAAATCGCCTCAAACATAATCGCGAAGTGATACCACATCGCCAACAAACCTTTACCGAACAAACTACCAAAAATGCTCGCCATGCCAACTGCCAAACTCGGTGCGCCGCCAGTGCGGGCAAATAAAGACGCCTCACCCATATCGCTAGCTAAAGTTTTCATCTGATCCACCGTCACAGGGAAGCCCCAAGATGAAATCATCGCAACCGCATCTGCGGCCTCTTTACCCACTACGCCTGCTGGACTATTAATTGCGAAGAACACACCAGGATCGAGAACAGTAGCGGCTATCAGCGCCATCATAGCAACGAAGGATTCTAATAACATACCGCCGTAACCTATCATGCGAATATCTCGCTCATTGGTGAGGAGTTTTGGCGTGGTGCCTGACGAAATCAGCGCATGAAAGCCAGAAATGGCACCACAAGCAATGGTAATGAACACAAACGGAAATAATGTGCCGCCAAAAATTGGACCCGTGCCATCTATAAACTGCGTTAAAGCTGGCATCTTAATTTGAGGATGCAGCGTTAATATCGCGACGGTGAGCAAAATAATCGTACCTAGCTTCATAAAAGTAGAGAGGTAATCACGCGGCGCAAGTAATAACCAAACAGGCATAATGGCTGCCGCAAAGCCATAAGCAATGACCCACCAAGCCAGCGTTAAGCCTTCATGGTCAAACAACACACGAAGTGTTGGATGATGATCTATCCAGCCACCACTCATTACCGCCAAGAGCAGCAAAGCCACACCTAATGCAGAAGCTTCTAATACCTGCCCCACACGAATATGGCGCATATAAAGCCCAACGATCATTGCGATTGGAATAGTCGCAGCCACTGTAGATGTTGCCCAAGGGCTGTGTTTCATCGCATTCACCACCACCAGTCCAAGCACGGCAATTAAAATAATCATAATCGCGAACGTGCCAACCAAGGCAGCCGCACCCCCAATCGGACCGATTTCATCACGCGCCATTTGTCCCAAACTACGGCCGTTTCGGCGCACTGAGAAAAATAGCGTGACCATATCTTGCACACAGCCGCCAAGCACCGCACCAAACAAAATCCAAAGCGTGCCCGGCAAGTAACCAAACTGCGCCGCCAGCGTGGGGCCAACCAATGGGCCGGGGCCAGCAATGGCAGCAAAGTGGTGCCCAAACACTATCCATTTATTGGTCGGAATAAAATCACGGCCGTTATCCAAGCGCTCAGCAGGCGTTGCGCGGGTTTCATCCACCAATAAAACTTTAGTGGCCAACCAAGCCGCATAAAAGCGATAAGCAATCGCATACACGCAAAGCGCTGCAGTAATAAACCAAAGCGCATTAATGCTTTCGCCACGATTAAGCGCAATACCACCAACGGCGCCCGCACCGAGTAATGCAATCAAGACCCAAATAAAATTTTTCATTATTTTATTCTGCATTATTTTTCACTTTATTTAGAGATCATTAAAACAACAACCAACCCATCCACACCGCCGCCACTTGTATCACCAAGCTAGGCACCACCTGCCAGGCAAACACTTTACCACCGCTCACAACCGCGGTAATCGCTTTCGAAACCGCATTGAGAGAGAAAGCTGCCAAAATAGGTAAAGCAGCTTCTGTTGCTAAGAGTTGATGATTCGCTACAAAAGAAGCCACTGAAACGGTAGGTGCATGGGCATCAACCAAACCTACAAAAGCAGAGCCTATCACCAAGCCAGCTTGCCCAAACCATTGATTAAGTCCTGCCGAGATAAGCAACACGATGGCAATAATGCCTGCTAGATAAAATGCCGTTTTCACGCTAAACGATTGACTAACCTTGCCTGCATCCGCCACAGGGCGATGAAGCGCGTTCAAGGTTAACGCCCCACCGCATAGCAAAGTTGCAATGCCTCCAAAAACAAGGGGCATCGACAAAACTTGTAATGTGGGCTGACTAATCGCCGCCAAAATCAGTGTGATTTGCAGAATGGTTGAAAAACTCGACAACACGGCGCCCGCCACAGCGGAGCCTAGCAAAGTCGGGGTTTCGCGTGAGCGATGCCCCATTGCACTAATCGTGGCAATGCTCGAAATAAAACCCGACACCATGCCCACCAAAGGCAAGCCAATACGCCCGCCTATTACGCGCAAAGCTAAATGTCCGAAAGCACCAATCGCCATTACTAAAATCACAACTAACCACAGATTATGCGGATTAATCGCATTAAATGGCCCCATCGGCATATTGGGCATGAGCGGCAAAATAATCAGCGTGGCGCCAGCCAAAATTAAAAAGTCATTCAGTTCTTCTCGCGTTACCACCCCAAGCACAAAGCCATGCATCGGCTCCTTGGCAGCCAGCAAAATCGCTGCGCTCACCGCAAGGCTGGCAGCCAATATCGGCGAGGTCATGGCCAATGCACCCAAGATTACAGTGAACAAAAGAGAAATTTCAGTAGTTAAGCCCAAACGCTCATCACGGCGAACATAAAACGCCACTGCCGCAAACAACGCCACACAAACCAAAGCTGCAAAGAGCAACCAAAAGTTCATCCAAGAAGTAATCGCGCCCAACATCGAAGCAATCGTAAAAGTGCGGATGCCCGCCAATGTGTTATCTGACTGACCATTAGAAGTTGGTACATTACTTTTGCTACGTTCACGCTCAGCTCCAACTAGCAATCCAATACCAAGCGCCACACCCAAATTAAGCAATAAGCCGTTATCTATTAATTCAATTGCCACTTTTTGCAACCTTAAACATACTCATTAAGTAAGAGTTTACAACAAGCCTCGCTCTGCGAAGGACATTGTCTCGTTACCAGCAACAATAAAATGGTCGAGCACACGTATATCGACTAAATCTAAAGCGCTTTTGAGGGCTTTGGTGAGCGTTTCATCTGCACGGCTAGGCTCAACAATGCCAGATGGGTGATTATGCGCAAAGATAACCGAAGCCGCGTTGTGATGGAGCGCGCGTTTGACGATTTCGCGTGGGTAAACGCTGGCTTGGGTGAGTGTGCCTTCAAATAGGTTTTCTTGGGCTTGTACGCGATTTTGCGTATCTAAAAACAGCATCATAAAGATTTCGCGAAGCTCGTTACCTAATTTAAGCGATAGATAGTCGCGCACTTTTTTGGGTGAGCTGAGCACGTCTTTTTGCTTCATTTCTTCAGCTAAAGCACGGCGGCTCATTTCAAAGATGGCTTGTAGCTGGCAATATTTGCTGGTGCCCATGCCATGCACGGTTTCAATCTGGCTGGCGCTGGCGGAAAATATGCCGTTGAGGCTTCCAAAGGTAGTGAGTAAATCACGCGCCAAATCCACCGCACTTTTGCCCACCACGCCAACACGCAAAAAGATGGCGAGCAGTTCAGCATCCGACAGTGCCTCTACGCCTTTTTGCATGAGTTTTTCACGCGGACGTTCGTCCGCAGGCCAGTCGGTAATTGCCATCATTACTTCCTTTTATGTGTCGTGGAACGCAAATTCATATTAAAATGAAAGCATTACATAGTTTCAAAAACCCATGCAAAAAATCAAACACTTAGTATTAGGCATTACAGGTGGAATCGCGGCTTATAAAGCGGCGGAATTGGCGCGCCTATTGGTGAAGCAAGGCATTACTGTCCAAGTGGTGATGACTGACGCAGCTTGTCAGTTTATTACGCCAATCACCATGCAAGCGCTTTCTGGCAGAGCTGTGCATACCAAGATGTGGGATGCGAGCATTGCCAATGGTATGCCGCATATTGAGCTTAGCCGAGAAGCCGATGCAATTTTGGTTGCGCCAGCGAGTGCTGACTTTATGGCAAAACTAGTTCATGGTAATGCAGATGATTTGCTCTCTACCTTGTGCTTGGCGCGCGACTGCCCATTATTAGTTGCGCCCGCCATGAACAAACAAATGTGGGAAAGCCCAGCCACACAGCGCAATGTGGCTCAGCTATTAAAAGACGGCGTAATGATTTTAGGCCCTGATAGCGGCATGCAAGCATGTGGCGAGACCGGCTTGGGTCGTATGCTTGAACCAGAAGACTTACTCGCCGAGCTACTCTCAAGCTTAAATGCTGAATTACCAGCAAGACCGCTAACTGGAAAACGCATTCTGATTACTGCTGGCCCAACAGTTGAAAAGATAGACCCTGTAAGAGCAATTACCAATTTAAGCTCAGGAAAAATGGGCTACAGCATTGCGGAAGCGGCGATTGAAATGGGTGCTGAGGTGACTTTAGTCAGCGGACCAACCAATCTAACAGCGCCAGCTTCAGCAAAAGTTGTCGCCGTCGAAAGCGGTGCTGAAATGCTCAAAGCAGTCATGGCAAATATCAACAATCAAGATATTTTTATTAGCGTGGCAGCAGTCGCTGATTACCGCGTAGCAAGCCCGAGCACAGAAAAAATTAAGAAAAGTAATGCAGCGCTCAATATTGAATTAGTCCCCAATGAGGATATTCTGGCGAAAGTAGCTGCGTTACCAAACACACCGTTTTGCGTGGGATTTGCCGCTGAAAGCGAAAACTTATTGGCTTACGCTGAAGAAAAGCGTAAAAGCAAACGCATCCCTTTAATCGTCGCTAATCTTGTATCAGAAGCACTAGGCACAGATGAAAGCACGCTGACGATTTTAGACGACCAAGGCGCGTATCCTTTACCCAAATCCAGCAAACTCAAATCTGCACATGCATTATTGATGCATATTGCAAACATGCTTTAGAAATTTTTATATAGAAAGTCACTCAAATGAGTTTACAAGTCGAACTTAAAATCCTAGACCCTCGCTTAAACGAAAATATGCCTGCTTATGCAACAACAGGCTCTGCAGGCTTGGATTTACGGGCATGCATTAACCAAGCGATCACTATTCAACCAGGTGAAACAACACTTATCCCAACAGGCATGGCTATTCACCTTGAGAATCCCGCTTATGCTGCAATGATTCTTCCGCGCTCAGGCCTAGGCCATAAACATGGTATCGTACTTGGAAATTTAGTTGGATTGATTGATTCAGACTATCAAGGCCAACTATTTGTTTCTTGCTGGAATCGCAGTCAAGAAGCGTTTGTCATGAATCCTATGGAGCGTATGGCACAATTAGTCATCGTACCTGTTGTGCAGGCAAGCTTTACGGTTGTAGATGAGTTTAATGCGAGCGAACGAGGCGAAGGTGGCTTTGGTAGCACCGGTAAACATTAATTAAACTTTTAGCATATGCAAAAATATTCGAATTAACTTGAAAATAAACGCGTTTTCATGGTATAAATGCGGTCTTTCGAATTTTGGTATGCAGTATCAGGAGAGTAGTATGGCGCGCGTATGTCAAGTAACCGGCAAAAAGCCGATGGTGGGAAATAATGTTTCTCATGCAAATAACAAAACAAAGCGTCGTTTTTTACCTAACTTGCAAAATCGCAAGTTCTGGGTTGAAAGCGAAAATCGTTGGATCAGTATGCGTATTACTAACGCTGCACTTCGTACTATCGACAAAAATGGCATTGATGCTGTTTTAGCTGATATGCGTGCTGCTGGCGAGAAGATTTAAGGACTCATCATGCGTGAAAAAATCAAATTAGAATCAAGTGCTGGTACAGGTCATTTCTATACCACTACTAAAAACAAACGTACCATGCCAGAAAAAATGGAAATCAAGAAATTTGATCCAGTTGTTCGCAAGCATGTGCTTTACAAAGAAGCAAAATTAAAATAGTTCGAACTAGATTCGAGTTGTTTTCCCAATAAAAAACCCGCTTCGAGCGGGTTTTTTATTGTCCATATTTTCATGTATGCAATCTAATCCGAATAATCTAAATCACATCATCCCAATTTCTGACTGAAGGCTTACTAGCCTCCTCTAAAGCAGGCTTAACCTTAACAATTTCCACATTTTCCACAACTGAGGTAGTCAGCATACGCACCTCTCTTTGTGGATAAGGCACAACAATGCCATGCTTCTTAAACTGACGCCAAATTTCAAGATACAAGTCCGATTGCAAATTCGCATGACCTTCTTCAGGATCGATAATCCAAAAGGCCAAATTCAAATCGATACCATTTTCACCAAAGCCCTTCACTTGTACTTCAGCGGCGGGCGCTTCCAGGACTCTAGTATGAGCATTTGCGGCACCTTTAACGATAGCCATTGCTGCATCAAGGTCGCTATCATAGCTCACTTGGATTGGCATCGTTATACGGCCTTTACGGTCGGTATACGAATGGTTAATGACAGCTGTTGCCATCAAAATCTCATGCGGGATCACCACTTCAGTCCCGTCGAGCTTGCGAAGAATCATATAGCGGAAGCGCAGCTCACTTACAACGCCGTAATGGCCATCCACAGTCACCACATCGCCAATATGCACAGAGTCATCAAGCAGGATTGCAAAGCCGCTCACATAATTGCTGGCAACCTTTTGTAAACCAAATCCCAAACCGACACCAAGCGCACCTCCGAAGACTGAAAGCAAGGTGATATCTATTCCTACAGCTGACATGGCAATCAATATCGCCATGATTGAAAGTGCTATACGAATTAGTTTAGACAGGACAACACGGACATTCACATCAACTCTCTCCGCACGCATCATTTTGTTTTCAATGAGGCGACTTAAGGAAAGCGATACAAACAAGGTAAATAAAATAGTGAGAATGGCTTGAACGATGATTAAAGCATTAAGGTGAGACTTACCAACCTTAAAGGTAATATCTTCAAGGAAGTTAAGAATCTGTATCCAGAAACCGCTTAAGTGAAGCGCCAAAACAATCCAAATAACTCTAGAGATCACATGCTCCATAGTGCGCATCCAGCTACCTTCAGTGAAGATGTAGCGCATACCATAGATACACAATCGAATCGCGACCATCGCCCACAATAAATTCACCGTCAACACCAATAAGCTAACGTGTTGCCATTGGCTCAGCACGTAGCTACCAATGTAAACAAAGACTAGTGAAGATATTGGGAACATCACGCGATTAAAGCCGCCGATGCCAACTTTCCAACTATCAGGCGCATGGCTCATCACATAAGAGCGAGCCATCCCGCTTAATATCCAGGCAGTTGCAAGACTGGCGCCTATTACCGCAAATTGCCAAAGCATGACTGCTTTTGGCAAATCTTCAAGCAACTCAGACCAAATTAAATGCATTTCTGTATTCATCGTAAAAATATCGCCGCCAAACCAAGGAAAATAAAGAAGCCACCGCTATCAGTCATCGCAGTAATTAGCACGCTGGAACCAACCGCAGGATCTCGGCCAAACTTTGTCATCACTAAAGGAATCATCACGCCCATAATTGCCGCAAGTAACAAATTAAGCGTCATTGCAGCAGTCATTACAAAACTTAAAGTCGTATTTTGATAGAGCGCAAAAGCGATGACACCTAGAACGCCGCCCCAAATTAGGCCGTTTAAGAGACTGACCCCTAATTCTTTTTTAAGTAGGGATTGCATATTATGGGAAGCAATTTGGCCAAGCGCTAGACCGCGAACAATCATGGTTGTAGTTTGGTTGCCAGAGTTACCGCCAATCCCTGCAACAATCGGCATCAATGCTGCTAGAGCAACCGTCTTCTCAATAGAACCTTCAAATAAGCCAATCACACGTGATGCAATCAGTGCGGTGACCAAATTAACCGCTAGCCATGTCCAACGGTTTTGCACAGACTTCCAAACAGAGGAGAACAAATCTTCCTCCTCTCGCAAACCAGCCATCGAAAGCATGTCACTTTCGGCTTCTTCACGAATATAATCCATCACTGTATCAACGGTTAAACGACCAACTAATTTGTTGTTCTCGTCAACAACAGGCGCAGTCACCAAGTCATAACGCTCAAATGCTTTAGAAGCATCATCTGCCAAATCTTCTGGATGAAACACAACAGGATCGTCTGCCATAATGTCAGCAACGCCCAAGTCCAAGTCTTTCACCACCAACCGTTTTAATGGAAGTACGCCACGAAGAATATCATGCCGATCAACGACAAATAATTTGTCGGTATGGTCCGGCAAAGTACCAATGCGACGTAAATAACGCAGTGCAACTTCAAGAGTGATGTCTTCGCGGATAGTCACAATATCGAAGTCCATTAAAGCGCCTACTGCATCGTCCGGATAAGCAAGTGCAGACTTTAATCGCTCACGATTTTGGAAATCCAGGCTATCTAATAGCTCATGAAGAACGTCTGTTGGTAAGTCAGGGGCTAGGTCTGCAAGCTCATCAGTATCTAATTGCTCTGCAGCGGCAAGAAGCTCTTCGCTATCCATGTCCGCAATAAGGGTTTGACGTACCGCATCCGAAACCTCAAGAAGGATTTCACCATCCCGCTCAGCTTTAACCAACTCCCAAACGTCTAAACGCTGCTCTAATGGCAATGCTTCAAGAATGTGGGCAACGTCAGCGGGATGAAGTAGATCTAGCTTTTTTTGAAGAAGGGCAAGATTTTGCTTATGAACGATCGATTCAACTAGCGATTGCTTAGGCATATCCAATTCTTGCTTATGGACAAGTTCTTCAATAAGCTTGTGCTTATCCAACAAGTGAATCACTTGCTGAAGACTTTCCTGTAAGCTTTCTTTAATTTCTGGGATTTCTGCCATTTCGTTTACTCGCAGAGAATTAGTGACTACTTTAATAAATGCCTAAACGTTCATCGTTACAGCGACTTTTGATGTTATAACATAAGTCGCAATAAGATTTAATAAAACTCGAATACAAGCGCTTAAAGAGATGCAAAAAGAATACATTTTATATGGCACAAGCGGATGTCATTTATGTGATGAGGCAGAATCAATTATCAGTACTGCGATAAAAAAACACGCCATTATCTACATAAAACAAGATATCGTCGAAGAGGACAATCTGCTCAACCAATACGCTTTAACCATTCCTGTATTTAAGTGTCTTACATCGCAACAAGAACTCAATTGGCCTTTTACTGAAGAAACAGTCAAAGCCTTTATCAGGCAATAAAAAAGCCGGCTATTAACCGGCTTTTTTATTTAGATCGTTAGATTTATTCAGCCACAACTGCTTCTGCTGAAGTGTCAGGACGATCTACAAGTTCAACTAATGCCATCGGTGCATTGTCGCCATTACGGAAACCGCATTTCAAAATACGTAGGTAACCACCTGGACGTGTTGAATAACGTGGGCCTAGTTCATTGAACAATTTACCAACGATATCTCTGTCACGTAGACGGCTAAAAGCCAAACGACGATTTGCCAAAGTTGCATCTTTACCTAAAGTGATCAAAGGCTCAGCAATACGGCGAAGCTCTTTTGCTTTTGGCAAAGTTGTTTTAATAATTTCATGGCGCAACAATGAAGTTGCCATGTTACGCAACATTGCCTGACGATGGCTGCTGGTACGATTTAGTTTACGATTACTGTTGCGATGACGCATAGTGATATCCTCACACCTTTGCTATTATACTTTTTCCAGGCCAACTGGCGGCCAGTTCTCTAGTTTCATGCCTAAAGTTAGACCTTTAGACGCTAAAACATCTTTAATCTCATTGAGTGATTTACGACCCAAATTAGGGGCCTTCAATAACTCATTTTCACTACGTTGGATCAAATCACCAATGTAGTAAATGTTTTCAGCTTTTAAGCAATTCGCTGAACGAACTGTTAATTCCAAATCATCTACTGGACGCAACAAGATAGGATCAACTTGTGGCACTTGCTTAACTTCAACTTCAGTTGGAGCACCTTCAAGGTCAGCAAATACAGACAATTGACCAATCAAGATACGTGCAGCATCACGAATTGCTTGCTCTGGCTCCATCACGCCGTTTGTTTCAACGTCCATGATAAGTTTATCCAAGTCAGTTCTTTGTTCTACACGAGCACTTTCAACATGGTAACTTACCTTGTTGATTGGGCTAAATGAAGCATCAACCATAATGAAACCCAACACGCGGTCTTCATCTGTTTTTTGACGAACAGGAACTGGTTGATAACCACGACCCATTTCAACTTTAACTTCCAAATTCAACTTCCCACCTTTAGTAAGATGAGCAATTACGTGATTTGGATTGAAGATTTCTGCATCATGGCCAGTCTCAAAGTCACCAGCTGTTACAACACCTTCAGACGATTTGTTCAAAGTAAGTACTGTTTCGCTCTTATTATTGAGCTTTAAAGCTACACCTTTAAGATTCAACAAAATATCAACAACGTCTTCTTGAACGCCGTCAATTGTTGAATACTCATGAACAACACCATCAATTTTCACTTCTGTAATTGCGAAGCCAGGAATTGAAGATAGCAATACACGGCGCAATGCGTTACCTAATGTATAGCCAAAACCACGTTCCATAGGCTCTAAAGTTACACGTGCACGCAATGGTGAAATTACTTCAACATCCACAACACGTGGCTTCAAATATTCAGTCGGACTGTTTTGCATAAACTTTCCTTACGGTCCTAAATTAAATTACTTAGAGTAAAGCTCAACAACGAGTGACTCATTGATTGTTGCTGGCAACTCATCACGTTGTGGCTTAGCTTTAAATGTACCCTTAAGCGCTTTAACATCCACTTCAATCCACTCTGGGAAACCGCGTTGTTCAGCAGCAGCCAGTGCGCCTTTAATACGCAACTGATTGATTGATGCTGGAGCAACTTGAACAGTATCACCAGGCTTAACTTGGTATGAAGGAATATTCACACGTTTACCGTTTACCAAAATACTATTATGGCGAACAATTTGACGTGCTTCAGTGCGTGAAGCACCAATACCCATACGGTATGTAACGTTATCTAGGCGACATTCCAAAAGTTGTAACAAGTTTTCACCTGTAATACCCTTTTGACGATCAGCTTCAGCGTAGTAACTACGGAATTGCTTCTCTAGCACACCGTAAATACGACGTAATTTTTGTTTTTCACGTAACTGAACACCATAGTCAGATAAACGTTGATTACGACGTTGACCATGTTGACCAGGTGGAAAATTACGTTTTTCGATAGCGCATTTGTCTGTGAAACACTTTTCGCCTTTAAGGAAAAGCTTTTCGCCTTCACGGCGACACTGACGGCACTTAGGATCGAGATTTCTAGCCAAGGTATTTCTCCTATTAAATCTTGCTGCTTAATTGCGGCGTATTAAATACGGCGCTTTTTAGGTGGACGGCAACCGTTATGCGGAACTGGCGTCACATCTGAAATGCTAGTAATTTTAAAACCAACAGCGTTCAATGCACGAACTGCTGATTCGCGGCCTGGACCAGGTCCTTTGATACGAACCTCAAGGTTCTTAACACCACATTCTTGAGCAGCTTTACCGGCTGCTTCTGCTGCAACTTGAGCAGCGAATGGAGTACTCTTACGAGAACCTTTGAAACCAGCACCACCAGATGTTGCCCATGAAAGCGCATTACCTTGGCGATCTGTGATCGTAATGATTGTATTGTTAAATGAAGCATGAACGTGGGCGATGCCCTCGGCAATGTTCTTTTTAACTTTCTTGCGTACACGTACGTTAGCTTTAGCCATGTCTACTTATTCCTTACTTGGATTGCTTAATAGGCTTCACTGGACCCTTACGTGTTCGCGCATTTGTCTTTGTGCGCTGACCACGAACTGGCAAACCACGGCGATGACGTACACCACGATAGCAACCTAAGTCCATTAATCGCTTGATATTCATTGAAACTTCACGACGCAAGTCACCTTCAACTTGAAGCTTAGCTACTTCGTCGCGCAACTTTTCAACTTCTGCATCGTTAAGATCCTTAACTTTTGCAGTTGTTAAAACGCCAGCTGCCGCACAAATTTGCTTTGCAGTATTGCGTCCTACACCGTAAATCGAAGTTAATGCGATTTCAGTGTGCTTATGATTTGGGATGTTTACCCCTGCTATCCGAGCCATGTATCTACTCCAAAATTATGGCGTTCAATTTTCAATTCCGCCAAAAAAGCCCTAAATTTTAACACCTAAGCCAACTTATAACAATTAGCAAAGGATTATTCTCTACTACCTTACAAACACCAATTAACCTTGGCGTTGTTTATGTCTTGGGTCTGTGCAAATAACACGCACAACACCACGACGACGAACAACTTTACAATGACGGCATAAAGCCTTTACTGATGCACGAACTCTCATTTTTGCCTCACAAAATCCAAATAATTATGGCCAATACTATTTAGCGCGGAAAATAATCCGTGCTCGCGAAAGATCATACGGGGTCATTTCAACGGTAACTTTGTCACCTGGAAGAATGCGAATATAGTGCATCCGCATTTTTCCTGAGATATAACCCAAAACGATATGTCCGTTTTCCAACCTAACTCTAAATGTTGCATTTGGGAGATTTTCTAAAATCTCCCCTTGCATCTCTATTCTGTCTTCTTTTGCCATGACTTAATGAACTCGCTCTCTGATTAAATTAGCGTGAACTTGCTGCACCGTTTTTGAAATTTGCCTTTTTAAGCAAACCTTCATATTGATGCGACATCAAATGCGCTTGCACTTGCGTCATGAAGTCCATAGTCACCACAACAATAATCAATAGCGATGTGCCACCAAAGTAGAACGGCACATTAAATTTCAAAATCAAAAACTCAGGTAACAAGCAAACCAATGTAATGTAAATTGCGCCAATCAATGTCAAACGACCCATGATGCGATCAATATACTTAGCAGTTTGCTCACCAGGACGGATACCAGGAACAAAGGCACCGCTCTTCTTTAAGTTGTCTGCTGTTTCCTTAGGATTAAACACTAAGGCGGTATAGAAGAAACAGAAGAAAATAATCGCACTTACAAAGAACAAAATGTACAAAGGTTGTCCTGGTGACAATTTAGTACCGATGTCTTTTAGCCACGAGAAGTTCTCGTTACTTCCGAACCAACCTGCCATAGTGGCAGGGAACAAAATAATACTTGAAGCAAAAATTGGAGGAATTACACCAGCCATATTTAGCTTCAATGGCAAATGACTTGTTTGACCGCCCATCACTTGGCGACCAACTTGTCTCTTTGCATAATTCACAGTAATTTTTCTTTGGCCTCGTTCAACGAAGACTACAAACGCTGTCACCAAGATGGTTGCAGCAAATAAGAAAATTACAAATACAGGGTTGAAAGCACCACTGCTAGCAAGTTCTAATGTCTTAAAGACCGCATTAGGTAAACCAGCAACGATACCAGCAAAAATAATGATAGAAATACCATTACCAATACCACGCTCAGTGATCTGTTCACCCAACCACATTAAAAACATCGTACCGCTGACCAATGTAACAACAGCAGTCAACCTAAACATGAAACCTGGATCTAAAACCAAGTTTGCTTGCGACTCTAAAGCAATTGCAATACCTAGCGCCTGGAATGTAGCTAAAAGCACAGTTCCATAGCGTGTGTATTTAGTAATTTGCCTTCTACCAGCTTCACCTTCTTTTTTAAGCTGTTCCATTTGCGGAGAAACAACTGTCAAAAGCTGCATAATGATTGATGCCGAAATATAAGGCATGATACCGAGTGCAAATACTGTAAATCTTGAAAGTGCGCCACCTGAGAACATATTGAACATTCCCAAGATGCCACCACTTTGCGATTCAAACAGCTTAGCTAACACATCGGCATTAATGCCTGGCACTGGTATATGAGCACCTAAACGATATACAACAAGCGCACCTAACACGAATAACAAGCGACTTTTAAGCTCACCCGTCTTACTAACTGCACTTAAAATACTATCGTTTGCCAACTTATTACTCTACGATCTTGCCGCCAGCAGCTTCAACAGCAGCGCGAGCACCTTTAGTCAACAATAAACCTTGTACTGAAACAGCACGGCTTAAATCGCCTGACAAGTAAACTTTTACTGACTTAACTGTGCCGGGAACAATATTTGCAGCCTTCAAAGTCAAGATATCAATTACCGGAGCGTCAATCAAAAGCAATTCGCTTGTACGAACACGAGCTGTATCTTTTTTAGTCATTGATCTAAAGCCACGTTTTGGTAAACGGCGTTGTAAAGGCATTTGACCGCCTTCGAAACCAACTTTATGGAAACCACCAGTACGTGATTTTTGACCTTTGTGACCGCGACCAGCAGTTTTACCTAAGCCAGAACCGATACCACGACCTACGCGACGCTTAGCGTGCTTACTGCCTTCTGCAGGACTAATAGTATTTAATTTCATTATGCTTCTACCTTCAACAGATAGTGAACGGCGTTAATCATCCCACGGTTAGCAGGAGTGTCTAACACTTCTACTGTGTGATGCATACGACGAAGACCTAAACCAGCAACACAAGCTTTGTGTGAAGCAATTCTTCCAATGGTACTTTTAACTAAAGTTACTTTAACAGTACCAACTGTTTCTTTATTTGCCTTAGCCATATTAGCCTCTAATTTCTTCTACAGATTTACCACGCTTAGCAGCGATTTCAGCAGGCGTATTCATTGACTGCAAGCCGTTTAGCGTTGCACGAACAACGTTGTAAGGATTAGTAGAACCAATGCATTTTGCCAACACGTTAGTAATACCCATCACTTCAAAAATAGCACGCATCGCGCCACCAGCAATAATTCCGGTACCTTCAGATGCAGGCTGAATGAACACTTTAGCTGCGCCGTGAACACCAGTCACTGCGTGATGCAATGTACCGTTATTCAAGCTCACTTTAACCATTCCACGACGTGCTTCATCCATTGCTTTTTGAACAGCAACTGGCACTTCACGCGCTTTACCTTTACCCATACCAACTGCGCCATCACCGTCACCAACAACAGTAAGTGCAGCAAAACTCATAATACGACCGCCTTTGACCACTTTGGTCACGCGGTTGACTGTGATCATTTTTTCACGCAAACCATCGGTTTGCTGTTGTTCCATTTCTTTTGCCATCATCAACCCCGTCTATTAGAAGGACAAGCCGTTTTCGCGAGCGGCTTCTGCCAACGCTTTAATACGACCATGGTATTTATAACCAGAACGGTCAAACGCTACTGTAGTAACACCAGCTTTTTTCGCTTTTTCAGCGATACGTTTACCAATAATTGCTGCCGCAGCAACATTGCCGCCGTTTGCCAAACTCTTACGAACCTCAGCTTCTAGCGTAGATGCACTCGCTAGGACCTTATCACCAGTTTCAGCAATAATTTGTGCGTAAATGTGGCCGTTACTTCGATGCACACAAAGACGGGTTACTTTCAATTCGGCGATTTTGGCACGGGTTTTACGTGCGCGACGCAAGCGTGAATTTACATTGTTCATGGTTTAAACCTTACTTCTTCTTGGTTTCTTTAATAATCACTACTTCATCAGAGTAACGAACACCCTTGCCTTTATAAGGCTCTGGCGCTCTGTAACCACGAATTTGAGCAGCAACCTGACCAACTACTTGTTTATCAACACCCTTAAGAATAACTTCTGTAAGAGATGGAGTTTCAACAGTAACACCAGCTGGCATCTTGTGATTGATAGGATGTGAGTAACCCAATTCCAAATTCAACGTTGTACCTTGTGCTTGCGCTTTATAACCAACGCCAACTAGAGATAGCTTACGTGTAAATCCTTCGGATACACCTTTCACCATATTTGCAACTAACGCACGCAATGTACCTGACATTGCACGTGAATGCTGACTATCGTTAGCAGCAACAAAAGTGATTGTTTCACCTTCACGCGTTAACGTTACTGCACCTGTAAGTGGGTGCGTTAGCTTACCTAACGGACCACTTACATTAATACTATCTGGGTTCAAAACTACCTCAACTTTAGCTGGGATAGCGACCGGGTTCTTAGCTACACGAGACATTTTCGCTCCTTAAGCTACTACGCACAGCACTTCACCACCGATACCGGCAGCTGATGCTTTACGATCAGTCATTACACCCTTGGACGTAGACACGATGGTCACGCCGAGGCCGTTCATTACCTTAGGAATATCTTGGCTACCACGATATACGCGAAGACCAGGACGGCTTACGCGGTCAATCTTCTCGATAACTGGTTGACCAGCGTAATACTTAAGGCCAATGTTTAATGTTGGTTTGCCATCAACTGTTTGCACGCCAAACTCATCGATATAACCTTCGTCTTTTAATACGCTAGCAATAGCGCACTTCAATTTAGATGAAGGCATAGATACTGTTGGCTTATTTGTGCTTTGCGCATTACGAATGCGGGTTAGCATATCGGCAATCGGATCACTCATACTCATCGTTAAATTCCTCCGTTACCAGCTAGCTTTAGTGACACCTGGCACTTCGCCACGCATCATTAACTCGCGCAATTTACTACGCGCAATGCCAAATTTACTAAACACACCACGTGGGCGACCAGTTAAAGCACAGCGGTTACGCAGTCTTACTGGGCTTGCATTACGTGGCAAACTTTGCAACTTCAAACGTGCTGCACGGCGATCTTCTGGCGTTGCATTAACATCGTTAAGCACCGCCATAATTTCAGTACGCTTAGCAGCGTATTTTTCAACCGTTTCGCGACGTTTTTGTTCGCGCTCAATCATACATGTCTTAGCCATGAGATCCTCAGTTTCTAAACGGGAAGCTGAATGCAGTTAAAAGTGCACGCGCTTCTTCATCAGTTTTTGCTGTCGTTGTGATGGTGATGTTCATACCACGCAACGCATCAATTTTGTCATATTCAATTTCAGGGAAAATGATCTGTTCTTTAACGCCCATGTTGTAATTGCCACGACCATCAAATGATTTAGCAGAAATACCACGGAAGTCACGAATACGAGGGATTGCAACTGTTACCAAGCGATCCAAGAATTCATACATACGTTCACGACGTAAAGTCACCTTACAGCCTACAGGATAGTCATCACGAATTTTAAACGCAGCAACTGATTTCTTTGCTTTCGTTACAATTGCTTTTTGACCAGCGATTTTCTCCATATCACCAACCGCATTTTCCATTACCTTTTTATCGGCAACAGCTTCACCAACACCCATATTGAGTGTGATTTTTTCGATGCGTGGAACTTGCATTGGAGACTTATAACCGAACTGTTCGGTCATAGACTTAACCACTGTATCTTTATAAAAATCTTTTAAACGAGCCATTTGTTTTCTTATGCCTCTCGCGCTTAAGCGTCAACAACTTCGCCGCTAGATTTGAAAACGCGAACTTTGCGCCCATCATCTAACGTTTTGAAGCCAACACGTTCACCCTTTTGGGTGGCAGGATTAAACAAAGCAACATTAGAGATATCAATTGGCATCTCTTTATTGATGATACCGCCTGCCACACCCTTCATAGGGTTTGGCTTAGCATGTTTCTTCACCATGTTTGCGCCTTCAACTACAACATGACCTGTATCGAGAATACTCAATACTGTGCCACGTTTACCTTTATCCTTACCTGTATTCAGGATAACTTCGTCACCTTTACGAATTTTATTCATTTAGCAAATCCTTACAAAACTTCTGGCGCTAAAGAAACGATCTTCATGAAACGTTCACCACGTAACTCACGTGTGACCGGTCCGAAAATACGAGTGCCGATTGGCTCTAGCTTGTTATTTAGCAAAACAGCAGCATTGCTGTCGAACTTAACTAAAGAACCGTCTGCACGACGAACACCCTTAGCAGTACGCACAACAACAGCACTATAAACTTCGCCTTTCTTGACGCGACCACGAGGAGCAGCATCTTTAATGCTGACCTTGATAACATCGCCAATACTTGCGTAACGACGCTTTGATCCGCCCAATACCTTGATACACATTACAGAACGTGCACCAGTATTGTCGGCAACATCTAGCCGAGATTGCATTTGAATCATGAGAATAATCTCCAACTTAATCCGTTAAACCAACACCAGCCGCTTGTCATCCACGGCCGACAGCACTACGGTCAGTATTGGGGCACTAGCTAAGGCCTAAGCCATGAGTGCCGAAAAGTCCAACATTATATATTGCATCCATGACGGATGCAATATTATTTATACACCTGTAGATTTAGTAACTACTTTACTAACTTTCCAAGTTTTTGTTTTTGAAAGTGGGCGTGTTTCTTCAATCACAACCAAATCACCTTCTTTACATTCATTTGTTTCGTCATGCGCATGAAACTTATTTGAACGGCGAATAACTTTACCGATCAAAGGATGCTTCACTTTACGCTCAACCAAAACTGTGACTGTTTTGTCCATCTTGTCACTTACTACTCGACCGCTTAATGTACGGACGACTTTATTTGTTGCTAAATCGTTACTCATAATGACTCCGTTTAAGCTGCCTTAGCAGTTGACTTTGATTTTTCTGCAAGCACCGTGCGAACACGTGCTACATCTCTGCGAACTTTACGAATTTGGTCAACTTTGTTTAGTTGTTGTGTTGCCAATTGCATACGCATAGAAAACTGTGCGCGACGCAATTCGATCAACTCAGCGTTCAACTCGTCAACAGACTTCGCTCTTAATTCAGTTGCTTTCATCATTAACCCCCGAGATGACGCGTAGCAAAAGTTGTTTCAATTGGCAATTTTGCAGCTGCCAATTTGAACGCTTCACGCGCCAACTCTTCACTTACACCGTCCATTTCATAAAGCATTTTTCCAGGCTGAATTTGTGCAACGTAGTACTCTGTACTACCTTTACCATTACCCATACGAACTTCAGCTGGTTTCTTAGAAATTGGCTGATCAGGAAAAATACGAATCCAAACGCGACCACCACGTTTAATATGACGTGTCATCACGCGACGAGCTGCTTCAATTTGACGCGCAGTTAGACGACCACGACCAACTGCTTTCAAACCGAATTCGCCAAAACTTACTTTATTACCCGTAGTTGCAATGCCTTTATTACGGCCTTTTTGCATCTTACGGAATTTTTGTCTAGCTGGCTGTAGCATTTTTTGCCCCCGACTTTCTTACTTTCTTTTCTGGTTCTGCGACTGGAGCAACAACCGGTTGTTCACCTTTGTTGTCAAACACTTCGCCTTTGAATACCCAAACTTTGATACCGATAATGCCGTATGTTGTCAAAGCTTCTGCAACACCGTAGTCAATATCAGCACGTAAAGTATGAAGTGGCACACGGCCTTCGCGATACCATTCAGTACGAGCAATTTCAATACCGTTTAAACGGCCTGAGCTCATAATCTTGATACCTTGAGCGCCCAAACGCATTGCGTTTTGCATCGCACGTTTCATCGCACGACGGAACATCACACGCTTTTCTAATTGCTGAGCAATGCTCTGTGCAATCAATGTTGCGTCGATTTCTGGCTTACGCACTTCTTCGATATTCAAATGAACAGGAACGCCCATTAGGCCTTGAATGCTAGAGCGTAAAGTTTCAATGTCTTCACCCTTCTTACCAATCACGATACCTGGACGTGCACTGTAGATAGTGATTTTTGCGTTCTTTGCAGGACGCTCAATCACGATCTTGCTTACAGCAGCGTGCGCTAGCTTCTTGTTAAGGAACTCACGAACCTTAATGTCGCTATTCAACATTGCTGGGAAATTTTTGCTGTTGGCATACCAACGTGATGTCCAGTTCTTTTGGACGCTCAGACGGAAACCAATTGGATGAATTTTCTGACCCATAACGATTCCTTTAGTTACCTACTGTCACGTTAATGTGACAAGTTGGTTTGGTAATGCGACCAGCGCGACCTTTAGCACGAGCACGGATACGCTTAAGCACGATACCTTTATCAACGTAAATTGAAGTAACCTTCAACTCATCGATATCAGCACCATTGTTGTGTTCAGCGTTAGCAATCGCTGACTCAAGCACTTTCTTGATAATTTCAGCACCTTTTTTAGGTGAGAATTGCAAGATGTTAAGCGCATTGTCAACTTTCTTACCGCGTACCAAATCCGCTACTAAGCGAGCTTTCTGTGGAGAAAGATGTACACCTTTTAATACTGCAGATACTTGCATCATCATCTCCTACTTCTTAGCTTTCTTATCGGCTGCATGACCTTTGAAAGTGCGCGTTAACGCAAATTCGCCGAGCTTGTGGCCAACCATGTTTTCAGAAATCAACACAGGTACGTGTTGCTTGCCATTATGAACCGCAATAGTCAAACCAATGAAGTCAGGCAAAATTGTAGAACGACGTGACCAAGTTTTAATTGGTTTACGATCGCGCGTTTCAGCAGCTTTTTCTACTTTTTTAGCCAAGTGACCATCGATAAATGGACCTTTTTTAATTGAACGTGCCATATTGATTACCTCTTATTCGCAGGACGGCGTGAAACACGCATATTGTCAGTGCGCTTGTTGCTACGAGTACGATAACCCTTGGTTGGAGTACCCCATGGGCTCACTGGATTCATACCAGCAGCTGTTTTACCCTCACCACCACCGTGTGGGTGATCTACTGGGTTCATTACAACACCGCGGACTGTAGGACGCACACCGCGCCAGCGCATCGCACCAGCTTTACCGATAGAGCGCAATGAATGTTCTTCATTACCCACTTCACCAAGCGTTGCTTTGCAATCAACGTGTACACGACGAACTTCGCCTGAACGTAAACGCAATTGAGCGTAGCTACCTTCACGAGCTAAAAGCTGCACTGAAGTACCTGCTGAACGAGCCAATTGCGCACCTTTACCAGGTTGCAATTCAATACAATGAATCGTGCTACCTACTGGGATATTGCGTAATGGCAATGCGTTACCTACTTTGATAGGTGCATCTGAACCACTAATCAACTGTGCGCCAGCAGCTACACCGCGCGGAGCGATGATATAACGACGCTCACCGTCGGCATAACATAACAACGCAATGTGTGCGCTACGATTTGGATCGTATTCAATATGCTCAACCTTTGCTGGAATGCCGTCTTTATTACGACGGAAATCTACCAAACGGTAATGTTGCTTATGACCGCCACCTTGGTGACGGATTGTGATATGGCCGTTGTTATTACGACCTGCATTTTTGCTTTGCTTCTCCAGCAGCGGCGCATAAGGCTTGCCCTTATATAGATCAGGTGTTACCACCTTTACTACGGCGCGCCGACCTGGTGAAGTTGGCTTGACTTTAATCAGTGCCATGATTTCTCCTATTCGCCCGCTGCAAAATTAATTTCTTGGCCTGGCTTCAAGCTTACATAAGCTTTCTTCCAGTCTTTACGGCGACCCATAATGCGGCCAGCACGTTTCTCTTTACCCTTAACGTTAACTACCGTTACGGATTGCACTTCAACTTTGAATACAAGCTCAACCGCAGCCATAATTTCTGGTTTAGTTGCATCTGTACGCACTTTGAAAGCAATTTGCTGATTTTGATCAGCAATACGAGTTGCCTTTTCAGTAATTTGCGGAGCCAAAATAACTTGCAGTAAACGATCTTGGATTTTTACTAAGTTTAGATTCGCACTCATGCTAGCATCTCCTCAAGCTTCTTCACTGCAGCTTTAGTAGCAACCACATTTGGGAAGCGAACCAAGCTGACAGGATCAACGTATTGAGCTTCAACAACTAACACGTTAGGAATGTTACGTGCTGACAGATATAAGTTTTCATCAAAACCATCCACCAACAACAAAACACCTTCAGCAAAACCCAAACCTTTGATTTTCTCAACAAGGTTCTTAGTTTTTGGAGTGTCAACAGTAAACTCTTCAATCACTGACAAACGTGTTTGACGTACAAGTTCTGAAAGAATTGCACACATACCAGCACGGTAAGCCTTACGGTTTACTTTATGGCTGAAGTTTTCATCAGGACTATTAGGGAATGCACGACCACCTCCACGCCAGATAGGGCTTGAGCTCATACCTGAACGTGCACGACCAGTACCTTTTTGGTTCCATGGTTTGTGTGTAGTGTGACTTACGTTACCACGACCCAATTGAGCACGAGTCGCAGTACGGGCATTAGCTTGGTATGCAACAACAACTTGATGCACCAAAGCCTCATTAAATTCACGAGCAAACGTTACATCTGAAAGCTCAACAGCTGACTTTGTAACCTTACCGCTTTTGTCGATTAATTTGATTTCCATTATTTGGCCGCCTTATTAGAAGACTTGGCTTTAACAGCAGGACGTACAACAACATCACCACCCTTAGAGCCTGGAATAGCACCTTTAATCAACAATAGATTGCGTTCAACATCAACACGAACCACTTGAAGGTTTTGTGTCGTCACTTGAACAGCACCTAAATGACCAGGCATACGCTTACCAGGGAATACTCGACCTGGATCTTGCGCCATACCAATTGAACCTGGAACATTGTGTGATCTTGAGTTACCGTGAGATGCACGGTTTGATGAGAAGTGGTGACGCTTAATCGCGCCAGCAAAACCCTTACCAAGAGAAGTGCCGGTCACATCGACCATTTGACCTTCTTGGAAAATATCAACAGTAATGTTTGCGCCAGCTGTGTAGTTAGCTAAAACATCATCTGTAACTGAAAATTCGTGGATACCAGCACCTGCAGCAGAGCCTGACTTAGCATAATGCCCAGTCAAAGCTTTGTTGATACGGCTAGCGCGACGTTCGCCGAAAGCAACTTGAAGGCCTGTGTAGCCATCCGTAGCAATCGTCTTAATCTGTGTCACACGGTTAGGCACAACCTCTAGCACTGTAACAGGGACGCTTGCGCCATCCTCTGTAAACAGGCGTGTCATACCAACCTTGCGACCAATAAGCCCTAAGCTCATGATCGATTCCTTATATTTAGTTAAAAAGCCGATTACAATTGACCGACTTCTCTGAAAGAGCGCGGATTATACCGAACTCTCGTTTACATTACAACTTTATATCTACTACCGATTTTTTTACAGCTTGATCTCAACATCAACACCAGCTGGCAAATCTAACTTCATCAATGCATCAACTGTTTTATCAGTTGGGTCAACAATATCCATTAAACGTTGGTGTGTGCGGATTTCGAATTGATCGCGTGATGTTTTGTTCACGTGTGGTGAACGCAAAATATCAAAACGCTCGATACGAGTTGGCAATGGAACTGGGCCTTTTACAACAGCACCAGTACGCTTTGCTGTTTCTACGATTTCTTGAGCAGATTGATCAATCAAACGATAATCAAATGCTTTCAAGCGAATACGGATTTTTTGACTTTGCATTTTTACTGCCTTTCTAAAGAGCGAAACGGCGGGACAAGTCCCGCCATTTGATTTAACTACAAATTAAATTACAGATTATTCAATAATCTTAGCAACAACGCCCGCACCAACAGTACGACCGCCTTCACGAATCGCGAAGCGTAAACCATCTTCCATCGCAATCGGTGCAATCAATGTTACTGTGATTGATACGTTATCACCTGGCATTACCATCTCTGTACCTGCTGGCAATTCAACTGCGCCAGTTACGTCTGTTGTACGGAAATAGAATTGTGGGCGGTAACCGTTGAAGAATGGTGTATGACGACCACCTTCATCTTTACCCAACACGTAGATCTCTGCTGTGAATTTTGTATGTGGTTTGATAGAACCTGCTTTTGAAAGCACTTGACCACGTTCAACTTCTTCACGTTTTGTACCACGTAGCAATACGCCAACGTTGTCGCCTGCTTGACCTTGGTCTAGCAATTTGCGGAACATTTCAACGCCTGTACATGTTGTTTTCAATGTTGGTTTGATACCAACGATTTCAATTTCATCACCAACTTTAACGATACCGCGCTCAATACGACCTGTCACAACTGTACCGCGACCTGAGATTGAGAACACATCTTCAACTGGCATCAAGAATGCGCCGTCGATTGCACGTTCTGGCAATGGGATGTAGCTGTCTAGAGCTGCAGCCAATTTGAAAATTGCTGGTTCGCCGATTTCTGATTGGTCCCCTTCTAGTGCCAATTTAGCTGAACCGTGGATGATTGGTGTGTCATCGCCTGGGAAGTCATATTTAGACAATAAGTCACGAACTTCCATTTCAACTAGCTCTAACAACTCAGCATCATCAACCATGTCTGCTTTGTTTAGGAACACAACGATGTATGGAACACCAACTTGGCGAGCTAAAAGGATGTGCTCACGTGTTTGTGGCATAGGACCGTCAGCTGCTGAACATACCAAAATAGCACCGTCCATTTGCGCAGCGCCAGTAATCATGTTTTTTACATAGTCAGCATGGCCTGGGCAGTCAACGTGTGCGTAGTGACGTGTTTCTGTCTCGTACTCAACGTGTGCAGTATTAATTGTAATACCACGTGCTTTTTCTTCTGGTGCAGCATCAATTTGGTCGTAAGCTTTAGCTTCGCCGCCAAATTTCTTTGTCAATACAGTCGTAATCGCTGCTGTTAATGTTGTCTTACCATGGTCAACGTGCCCAATTGTGCCTACGTTAACGTGTGGCTTGGTACGTTCAAATTTGCCTTTTGCCATTTTTTTCTTCCTTTAATCTATCTAAGTTAATGCTTATTTTTTGTTAATAATTGCTTCAGCAACGTTTCTTGGTGCTTCAGAGTAATGCTTAAATTCCATGCTGTAACTTGCACGACCTTGAGACAATGAACGTACAACTGTTGAGTAACCAAACATCTCAGCTAGCGGCACTTCTGCACGAATGATCTTGCCTGTAGGGCTATCATCCATACCTTGAATCATGCCGCGGCGTGATGACAAGTCACCCATCACATCACCCATGTAGTCTTCTGGCGTTTCCACTTCAACAGCCATCATAGGCTCAAGCAAGATTGGATCTGCTTTACGCATACCATCTTTAAAGCCCATAGATGCAGCCATTTTAAATGCGTTTTCGTTAGAGTCAACGTCATGGTATGAACCATCAAACAACGTTACTTTTACGTCAACAACAGGGAAACCAGCCAAAATACCGCTAGGGATTGTTTCTCTCAAGCCTTTTTCAACAGCAGGGATAAATTCGCGTGGCACTGTACCGCCTTTAATTTGATCAACGAACTCAAAACCCTTACCAGCTTCGTTAGGCTCCATGATAAGCCATACGTGACCGTATTGACCCTTACCACCAGATTGCTTAACGAACTTACCTTCAACTTCAACTTTCTTCTTAATCGCTTCGCGGTATGCAACTTGTGGTGCACCAACGTTAGCTTCAACGCCGAACTCACGCTTCATACGATCAACTAGAATTTCTAAGTGCAACTCACCCATACCAGAAATAATGGTTTGGTTAGTTTCTTCATCTGTTTTAACGCGGAATGAAGGATCTTCTTGCGCCAAACGGTTAAGCGCAATACCCATTTTCTCTTGGTCGGCTTTAGTTTTTGGCTCAACAGCAACGTGAATCACTGGCTCAGGGAAAATCATACGCTCAAGAATCACTTCATGATTCAAGCTACACAATGTATCGCCTGTTGTTGCCTCTTTAAGACCAACAGCGGCCGCAATGTCACCCGCACGAACTTCATCTAGAGGCTCACGAGTGTTTGCATGCATTTGCACGATACGGCCGATACGTTCTTTTTTACCTTTGATTGGGTTATAAACAGTATCACCTGCATTAACCACACCAGAGTAAACACGGAAGAAGATCAATTGACCAACAAACGGGTCAGTCATGATCTTAAAGGCTAATGCTGAGAACTTTTCATCATCAGAAGCACGTAAGCGAATTTCATTACCTTTTTCATCTTCAGCTTTTACTGGCGGAATGTCTGTCGGTGCTGGCATAAGCTCAATCACCTTATCCAACATCGCTTGAACGCCTTTGTTCTTAAATGCTGAACCACACATCATTGGAACAATTTCGAACGCGATTGTACGGATACGCAAACCAGCCAAGATATCTTCTTCTGACAAATCACCATTTTCTAGGTACTTGTTCATTAGCTCTTCACTAGCTTCAGCCGCAGCCTCCACCATGTTTTCACGCCATTTAGCGCAATCAGCTTTAAGATTGTCAGGAATATCACGGTAGTCGAACTTCATACCTTGAGAAGCTTCATCCCAGTAGATCGCCTTCATCTTAACCAAGTCAACCACACCTTCAAAGGTTTCTGAAGCACCAATAGGCACTTGCAATGGCACTGGATTTGCTTTTAAACGAAGACGCATTTGGTCGTAAACTTTAAAGAAGTCAGCGCCAGCGCGGTCCATCTTATTGACGAATGCCAAACGTGGCACCTTGTATTTGTTAGCTTGACGCCAAACTGTTTCAGATTGTGGCTGCACACCACCTACCGCACAGTACACCATACATGCACCATCAAGCACACGCATTGAGCGCTCAACTTCAATAGTGAAGTCAACGTGGCCTGGGGTATCAATAATATTGATACGGTGCTGGTCGAACTGTTTAGCCATACCAGCCCAGAAGCAGGTAGTTGCTGCAGACGTAATAGTAATACCACGTTCTTGCTCTTGCTCCATCCAGTCCATCGTAGCAGCGCCATCATGCACTTCACCGATTTTGTGGTTAACACCAGTGTAAAAAAGAATACGTTCAGTTGTCGTTGTTTTACCAGCGTCAATGTGCGCACTAATACCAATGTTACGGTAGCGTTCAATAGGGGTTTTACGAGCCACAGCGATTACCTTTTTTCTTTATATCTGTTGATTAGAAGCGGAAATGTGAGAATGCTTTGTTAGCTTCTGCCATACGGTGAACTTCTTCACGTTTCTTCATTGCAGAACCGCGACCTTCAGAAGCCTCAACCAATTCAGCTGCCAAACGCAAGCCCATTGATTTTTCACCACGCTTACGCGCAGCATCACGCAACCAACGCATTGCCAAAGCGCTACGGCGATTTGGACGCACTTCAACTGGCACTTGATAGTTAGCACCACCTACACGGCGGCTCTTAACTTCAACGATAGGGCGCAAGTTGTTAATTGCTAGCGTGAATACTTCCAATGCATCCTTGCCACTCTTTTGAGTAACTTGGTCAAATGCACCGTACAAAATACGCTCAGCAACTGATTTTTTACCACCAGTCATCAATACGTTTACGAATTTAGAAACTTCTTGGCTACCAAATTTTGGATCAGGCAAGATGTTGCGTTTGGGGACTTCTCTACGTCTAGGCATTTTTCTCTATTCCTTAGTTTAAGCGGCTAAGCCAATAATTAAGCCGCTTTAGGGCGTTTAGCACCGTATTTAGAACGTGATTGTTTACGGTCTTTAACACCAGCAGTATCCAAGCTACCGCGCACCATATGGTAACGCACACCAGGTAAGTCCTTTACACGACCACCGCGCAGTAAAACCACGCTATGCTCTTGCAAGTTATGGCCTTCACCGCCGATGTAGCTAATTACTTCGTAGCCATTAGTCAAACGTACTTTTGCGACTTTACGCAAAGCTGAGTTTGGCTTTTTAGGTGTTGTTGTGTAAACACGTGTACAGACACCACGCTTTTGTGGACAGCTTTCTAAAGCTGGCACTTTGCTCTTGGTGACCACTTTTTGGCGCGGTTTGCGCACTAATTGATTGATGGTTGGCATAACCTTTAATCCTGTAAAAATTACGGGACGGCGAAATTCGCCATCCCGAAAAACCTAGCATTCTATTTAGCGTTCAATACATTGTCAAGCAATCTCGGTACTTCCTGTTTCTGATTCAGGCACTTCCGACACTGTTGCTTCTGTAATTTCCGCCTCTTCTATTACCGCAGGTGCAGCATCCACACCACTCGCTTGACGCTTACGCGTTTCGTGATAGGCAAGACCAGTACCAGCAGGAATCAAACGACCTACAATTACGTTTTCTTTCAATCCACGCAATTCATCACGCTTGCCCAAGATTGCAGCTTCGGTTAGAACGCGCGTTGTTTCTTGGAATGACGCCGCTGAGATGAATGAGTCTGTAGACAATGACGCTTTAGTAATGCCTAGCAATACGTATTCGTATGATGCTGGACGTTGGTCAAGGGCAATAACTCTTTCATTTTCAGCCAATACATCTGCGCGCTCAACTTGCTCACCCATGATGAATGTTGTATCGCCAGCATCTGAGATGCGAACGCGACGTAACATTTGACGTACGATTACTTCGATGTGCTTGTCGTTAATCTTAACGCCTTGCAAGCGATAAACGTCTTGCACTTCATCAATGATGTATCGCGCTAGCGCTTCACGACCTTGCAATCTCAAGATATCTTGAGGATCTGCTGGACCGTCAACAATGCTTTCACCCTTAGTCACCACTTGACCGTCATGCGCTGTCACGTGTTTATCTTTAGGGATCAAGTATTCATGAGTCACACCATCCAAGTCAGTAAAGACTAGACGTTGTTTACCCTTTGTATCTTTACCGAATGAAACAGTACCCGTTACCTCTGCAAGCAAACCTGCATCTTTTGGTGAACGTGCTTCGAACAACTCAGCTACACGCGGCAAGCCCCCTGTAATATCACGAGTCTTAGATGATTCTTGTGGGATACGTGCTAATACTTCACCCACGCCAACTTCTTGGCCATCCTTCACTGTAATAATGCAGCCCAATTGGAATGTAATATTGACTGAAACGTCACCGCCAGCAATCTTCACTTCATTACCATTTGAATCCAACAATTTAACTTGTGGACGTAAGCCTTTAGTTTGACCAGCACGTTGTTTTGGATCAATTACCACCAATGAAGATAAACCTGTCACTTCATCGATTTGTTTAGCTACAGTGATACCTTCTTCAACGTTTTCAAACTTCACGCGACCTGCGTACTCAGTAATGATTGGACGAGTATGCGGATCCCATGTTGCAATCGCTTGGCCAGCTTTAATTGGCTTGCCATCAGTGATCACAAGCGTCGCACCGTAAGGCACTTTATGACGCTCACGTTCACGACCGTTATCATCTTGAATAATCGCTTCACCATTACGTGAAATCACGACTTGCTCATTACGTGCATTCGTTACATAACGCATTGTTGAGCTGAAACGGATAATACCGTTTGATTTACTTTCTACCTGACTCACAGAAGCAGCACGCGATACGGCACCGCCAATGTGGAATGTACGCATGGTCAATTGAGTACCTGGCTCGCCGATAGATTGCGCAGCAATCACACCAACAGCTTCACCCATGTTAATCAACTTACCGCGACCTAAGTCACGACCGTAACATTTTGCACAAATACCATAACGTGTTTCGCAAGTCAGCGCTGTACGTACTTTAACTTCATCAACACCTAAAGCATCGATGTGCTCAACTTCATCTTCTGTCAACAATGTGCCTGCAGGGTAAACCACTTCTTGATTTTCAGGATTGATGATATCAAGCGCAGTTGTACGACCTAAGATACGGTCATGCAATGGCTCAACTACTTCACCACCCTTAACAAGTGCTTTTGTTACCAAACCATCGCTAGTGCCGCAATCATGCTCAGTCACTACCAAGTCTTGTGTTACGTCAACCAAACGACGTGTCAAGTAACCTGAGTTCGCAGTTTTCAACGCTGTATCGGCAAGACCCTTACGAGCACCGTGGGTTGAAATAAAGTATTGCAACACGTTTAAACCATCGCGGAAGTTCGCAATAATTGGTGTTTCAATAATAGAACCATCTGGTTTAGCCATCAAACCGCGCATACCAGCAAGCTGTCTAACCTGAGCTGCAGAACCGCGGGCTCCAGAGTCAGCCATCATGTAAATCGCGTTGAATGATTCTTGGCGTAATGCTTTACCATCTTTGTCTTTCGCCACATTACCTGCAGCATCAAGCACGTTTTCTTCTTTCAATTGTTTCATCATAGCGTCAGCGACTTTATCGCCAGCACGACCCCAGATATCCACAACCTTGTTATAACGCTCACCTTGCGTCACCAAACCAGAAACATATTGATCTTCAATTTCTTTCACTTCAGCTTCAGCTGAAGCAATCAATTGACCTTTTTCTGGTGGAACCAACATGTCGTTAATGCTGATAGAAATACCTGCACGCGTCGCATAGGTGTAACCCATGCCCATGAGCTTATCAGCCAAAATAACTGTTTCACGAATACCAACTTTACGGAAGCCAGAGTTAATCAAGCGTGAGATTTCTTTTTTCTTCAACGCTTTGTCAATCAAGCTAAATGGCAAGCCAGCCGGCATGATTTCTGATAACAACGCACGACCAACTGTTGTTTCGTAACGATTGATTTTCTCGTGCTTTGTGCCGTCTAAATCAAGGTCGTATTCTTTAATACGTACAGTGATTTTTGCATGCAAGTCGATTTGACCGCTGTCATAAACACGCTGAACTTCAGCAACGTTAGCGAAGCGCATACCTTCACCACGTGCCGCAACTTTTTCGCGCGTCATGTAGTAAAGACCCAACACGATATCTTGTGATGGCACAATAATTGGTTCGCCGTTTGCTGGGGAAAGCACGTTGTTTGAAGCAAGCATCAATGTGCGTGCCTCCATTTGCGCTTCCAAGCTCAATGGAACGTGGACCGCCATTTGGTCACCGTCAAAGTCGGCGTTAAACGCAGCACAAACTAATGGGTGCAATTGAATTGCCTTACCTTCGATCAATACTGGTTCAAACGCTTGAATACCCAAGCGGTGCAATGTAGGCGCACGATTTAGCAATACTGGATGCTCGCGAATTACGTCTTCCAGGATATCCCATACTTCTGGACCTTCCTCTTCAACTTTTTTCTTCGCAGCTTTAATCGTTGTCGCCAAGCCCAATACTTCTAGCTTGTGGAAAATGAATGGCTTGAACAATTCAAGCGCCATTTTCTTAGGAAGACCGCATTGGTGTAATTTCAATTGTGGACCAACCACAATCACTGAACGACCAGAGTAATCCACGCGCTTACCAAGCAAGTTTTGACGGAAACGACCGCCTTTACCCTTGATCATGTCAGCAAGTGATTTCAATGGACGCTTGTTAGCGCCAGTCATCACTTTACCGCGACGGCCGTTGTCTAATAGTGAATCCACAGCTTCTTGCAACATACGTTTTTCGTTACGTACGATAATTTCTGGTGCTTTTAACTCTAACAAGCGTTTTAGACGGTTGTTACGGTTAATCACGCGACGATATAAATCGTTCAAATCTGAAGTAGCGAAACGACCGCCATCCAATGGAACCAACGGACGTAGCTCTGGTGGCAATACTGGTAACACTTCAAGAATCATCCATTCTGGCTTAATGCCAGATTTTTGGAACGCTTCAAGTACTTTCAAGCGTTTTGCAATCTTCTTGATTTTCGCTTCAGAACCGGTTGCACCCAAATCTTGACGCAATGTTTCAATCTCGTTGTGTACATCCATTGTGCGTAATAATTCGCGCACAGCTTCAGCACCCATTACCGCATTGAATTCATCGCCGTACTCTTCGACTTTAGCGAGGTAGTCATCTTCTGTCAGCAATTGACCACGTGTCAGCGGTGTCATGCCTGGCTCAATTACGATGTATGCTTCAAAGTAAAGTACACGTTCTATATCACGCAAAGCAATATCAAGCACCATACCTAAACGGCTTGGCAAGCTCTTTAAGAACCAGATATGTGCAACTGGGCTAGCCAATTCAATGTGCGCCATGCGTTCACGGCGTACTTTTGACAATGTGACTTCAACACCACATTTTTCACAAATCACACCACGGTGTTTTAAGCGTTTGTATTTACCGCACAAGCACTCGTAATCTTTGATAGGTCCAAAGATTTTTGCGCAGAACAAGCCATCACGTTCTGGCTTGAATGTACGGTAGTTGATGGTTTCTGGCTTTTTAACTTCACCATAGGACCATGAGCGAATTTTCTCAGGAGAAGCGAGCGCGATCTTAATCGCGTCAAATTCTTCTTCTTGAGTGACTTGCTTAAATAAGTCTAATAGAGCTTTCATTTAATCTCCTTAGTTTCGCTTGAGCGAATGCCTATACTGTTAGTTACGATCAAGGTCGATATCGATAGCGAGTGAGCGAATTTCTTTCACCAACACGTTGAATGACTCTGGCATGCCAGCATCAATCTTGTGTTCGCCCTTCACGATATTTTCATAAACCTTGGTACGGCCAGAAACGTCATCAGACTTCACTGTGAGCATTTCTTGTAAGGTGTATGAAGCGCCATAAGCCTCCAATGCCCAAACTTCCATCTCACCAAAGCGCTGACCACCGAATTGAGCTTTACCGCCCAATGGTTGTTGCGTAACCAAACTGTAAGGACCTGTAGAACGTGCATGCATCTTGTCATCAACCAAGTGATGCAATTTCAATACGTGCATATAACCTACAGTAACTGGACGCTCAAATGGATCACCCGTACGGCCATCAATTAATTGAACCTGTGTTTTACCAGCAGAGAACTTCAATTGTTTAGTACGTGGATCTTCATCTGGGAACGCCAAATCAAGCATTGCTTTAATATCTAATTCAGTTGCACCGTCAAATACTGGCGTTGCAAAAGGTACGCCGCGTTCTAGATTCTTCGCTAACTCGAAGACTTCCTTGTCAGACAATGACTTGATGTCTTCGCCTTTACCGTTGCTGTCGTTATAGATTTGATCTAAGAACTTACGCACTTCAGCCACTTTGGCTTGTTGAGCAAGCATTTCGCCAATACGCATACCTAGACCCTTAGCAGCCCAACCTAAGTGGGTTTCAAGAATCTGCCCGATATTCATACGTGATGGAACGCCTAGCGGGTTCAAAACAATATCAACTGGTGTACCGTCTGCCATGTGTGGCATGTCTTCAACAGGGGCGATCTTAGAGATAACACCCTTGTTACCGTGACGACCAGCCATCTTATCGCCAGGCTGAATACGACGTTTAACAGCGATATATACTTTCACCATTTTTTGAACGCCAGCTTGCAAATCATCGCCTTGCGTCAACTTACGTTTTTTCTCTTCAAAACGGTTATCGAACTCAATGCGTGCTTGTGACAAGCTGTCTTTTAATTGTTCAAGTTGGCGTGAAGCCTCTTCATCAGCTAAACGAATGTCAAACCAATCGTAACGACCAATGCCTTGCAGATATTCTGCAGTCACTGTTTCGCCTTTTTTCAGCTTATTAGGACCGCCTGTGGCAGCTTTGCCTTCGATTAAGCGTTGAATACGACCGAATGCATCATCTTCGACAATACGCATTTGGTCAGCCAAATCTTGTTTGTAATGGCCTAATTGGTCATCAATGATTTGTTGCGCACGTGTATCACGGTCGATACCTTCGCGAGTGAACACTTGAACGTCAATGACAGTACCTGACATGCCTGATGGCACACGCAAGCTTGTGTCTTTAACGTCAGAAGCTTTTTCACCGAAAATCGCACGTAGCAATTTCTCTTCTGGTGTCAGTTGTGTTTCACCCTTAGGTGTCACTTTACCTACCAACACATCACCAGCCTCAACCTCTGCACCGATGTAGATAATGCCTGATTCATCCAAACGACCAAGCATACGCTCAGACAAGTTTGAAATATCACGCGTGATTTCTTCAGCGCCTAATTTCGTATCACGAGCAACTACTGACAACTCTTCAATATGAATTGAAGTGTAGCGATCGTCAGCTACAACGCGCTCTGAAATTAAGATCGAATCTTCGTAGTTATAACCATTCCATGGCATAAATGCGACGAGCATGTTTTGACCAAGCGCCAATTCGCCCATGTCAGTTGATGCGCCGTCTGCAATTACATCACCACGCGCTAATACATCACCTACGTTCACTAATGGACGTTGGTTAATATTGGTGTTTTGGTTAGAACGTGTGTACTTAGTTAAGTTATAGATGTCCACGCCCACTTCGCCTGCAAGCGCTTCAGCGTCATGCACACGAATCACGATACGGCCTGAATCTACATAATCCACGATACCGCCACGACGCGCTTGTACTGTTGTACCAGAGTCAATCGCCACTGTGCGTTCGATACCTGTACCTACCACTGCTTTTTCAGCACGCAGACATGGCACAGCTTGACGTTGCATATTCGCACCCATCAATGCGCGGTTCGCATCATCGTGTTCCAAGAATGGAATCAATGAAGCCGCAACAGAAACAATTTGGCCTGGCGCAACGTCCATGTATTGAACACGGTCAGGCTGTGTCATTGTAAATTCGTTGTGATAACGCGCTGAGATGAGATCTTCTTTAAAGTTGCCTTTAGCATCTAACTCAGAGTTAGCTTGCGCAATCATGTATTGGCTCTCTTCGATTGCTGAGAGGAAATCAATGTTTGCAGAAACTTTATTACCATCAACACGGCGATAAGGTGTTTCTAAGAAGCCGTATTTATTAGTACGAGCATAAAGCGCCAATGAGTTGATCAAACCAATGTTTGGACCTTCTGGCGTTTCAATCGGACATACACGACCGTAATGGGTTGTATGAACGTCACGCACTTCGAAGCCTGCACGTTCGCGAGTCAAACCACCAGGGCCTAAAGCTGAAACACGACGTTTGTGCGTAATTTCAGACAATGGATTGGTTTGATCCATAAATTGACTTAATTGGCTTGAGCCGAAGAATTCACGAATCGCACTAGATACTGGCTTAGCGTTAATCAAATCGTGTGGCATCAAGTTATCTGATTCTGCTTGGCTTAAACGCTCTTTAACAGCACGTTCAACACGCACTAGACCTGCGCGGAATTGGTTTTCTGCCAACTCACCTACTGAACGGATCCGACGGTTACCCAAGTGATCGATATCGTCAATCTCACCACGACCATTGCGTAACTCTAGTAATACACCAACCACAGCCAAGATGTCATCATTTGAAAGTGTCGCAGCACCTTCAGCACCTTGTGGGCCAACTTTTTCATAGAACTTACGTAACCAAGCTGCTGAACGCTCTTCAACTTTTTCTGGGAACGCACGACGGTTGAACTTCATACGACCAACAACTGACAAGTCGTAACGATCTGGATTGAAGAACAAGCCATCGAATAATGCTTGTACAGCATCCTCTGTTGGTGGCTCACCAGGACGCATCATGCGATAAATCGCAACTCGAGCACTGTATTGGTCTGGGATTTCATCAATACGTAATGTTTGTGAAATGTAATCACCGTGGTCTAAATCGTTTGCATAAAGCGTGTTGATTTTCGCAACACTTGCGCCATGCAATTTCTCTAGCAAGCTTTCAGTGATTTCGTCGTTTGCGTTCGCAACAACTTCACCTGTTTCTTTATCAACGATGTTATTCGCAATGGTACGTCCCAAAACGAACTCTACTGGCACAGCGATTTTGCTGATACCTGCTTTTTCCATATCACGGATGTGCTTAACAGTAATGCGCTTGTCTTTAGCAACAATCACTGTGCCGTCTTTAGCAGTAATGTCGAACTTAGCAACTTCACCACGTAGACGTTCAGGCACTAACTCAAATTGAACACCCTTTGCAGACAAGTGGAATGTATCCACGTCATAGAATGTTTCAAGAATTTGTTCTGGTGTGTAACCAAGCGCTTTAAGCAAGATAGTAACTGGCATCTTACGACGACGGTCAACACGGAAATACAAGTAATCTTTTGGATCAAACTCGAAATCCAACCATGAACCACGGTAAGGAATAATACGAGCAGAGAATAATAATTTACCTGAGCTGTGTGTTTTACCACGATCATGCTCAAAGAATACGCCTGGGCTACGGTGTAATTGCGAAACAATCACACGCTCAGTACCGTTAATCACAAATGAGCCATTTTCAGTCATCAAAGGCAATTCGCCCATGTAGACTTCTTGCTCTTTCACTTCCTTCACAGTTGGCTTCGAAGCCTCCTTATCCATGATGGTCAAACGTACTTTAACTCGCAATGGTGCTGCGTAAGTCAAGCCACGTTGTTGACATTCTTTCACATCAAAAGGCTCTGCACCCAAGTGGTAACTCACGTAATCTAAACGTGCGTTACCTGAGTGGCTAACGATTGGGAAAATAGAACTAAATGTTGCTTGTAAACCAGCATCTTCACGTTTGTCAGCAGTAACATTTGCTTGTAAAAACGCAGCGTAAGATTCCAATTGCATCGCGAGTAAGTATGGAATTTCTTGCACACTTTCACGTTTAGCAAAACTCTTACGAATACGTTTCTTTTCGGTAAAGGAATAGCTCATAGCGTCTCCTAAGGGGGTAAAAGGTAGAAGGTAAGACACGTACTTTTATGCCTTATCTTCTACCATCTTAAAAATGGTTAAGGCTGACGGTTTCCCGTCAGCCTAAATCTAACTTACAACTTGAATTACTTGATTTCGCCAGTTGCGCCAGCTTCAATCAATTTCTTCAATGTTTCGTCAGCATCAGCTTTTGACACGCCTTCTTTAACTGCTTTAGGTGCGCCATCAACTAGATCTTTAGCTTCTTTCAAGCCAAGTGCTGTGATTTCACGAACTGCTTTAATCACGTTTACTTTGTTGTCGCCAGCTGCAGTCAAGATAACGTCAAATTCTGACTTCTCAGCAGCAGCAGCGCCACCAGCAGCAGCAGGTGCTGCAGCAACCGCAACAGCTGCAGCTGCAGCTGAAACGCCAAATTTTTCTTCCATATCTTTGATCAATTCTGAAAGTTCAAGAACTGATAAAGCTGCTACTGCATCTAAAATTTCTGATTTAGAAATTGCCATTTGTAATACTCCTGATAAATAAAATGTAGTTTTAAGTTTGCGATAAAGTTACGCGGCTTTTTGATCACGCACTGCAGCAAGGCCACGTACGAATTTAGTAGGTACTTCATTAAGAGTACGTACAAATTTCGCAACAGGGGCTTGCATAGTACCGAGCAATTTAGCCAACAATTCTTCACGGCTTGGCAATGAAGCCAGAGCTTGAACGGCTTTAACGTCCATAACTTGGTTCGGCATTGCGCCAGCTTTAATGATGAATTTGTCGTTTGCTTTAGCAAAGTCGCTAAGTACTTTAGCGGCTGATACTGGATCGGAAGATATACCGAACACTAATGGACCAACCATTTCGTTCGCCAAACCAGAAAATGGTGTGCCTTCAACAGCACGACGTACCAATGTATTTTTCAATACACGTAGGTAAACGCCTGATTTTCTAGCTTGTGCGCGCAATTCGGTCATTTCGCCCACTTGTAAGCCACGATACTCAGCAACGATGATTGCTTGGGCCGTCGAGACTTGCTCGCTGACTTCAACAACTACTGCCTTTTTCTGTTCAAGATTAAGACTCAAGGTCTTCTCCTTCCGTTAATTAAACCTTTGTAGTAAAACACTACAAAAGCCATCCCACGGCGACCTTTCGTCAGGAGCATTTTTCAATACTGTCCTGTTTTCAGGGGACGCCATCTGCGTAGGTATTCATTAATCAGCAACAGAGGATTGAATATCCAACACTTCATCACCCATCACTAACCACTACCATTAAACCCACCAATTAACTTCAATTGGTTCTGGTGCCTACGGTCTTTGATAACCTTGATGTCGCTTATATTTCAAAACAACATCAAGCCCAAAGCCCTTTATTGAGCTGAATTTAATCAACCCAAAAATACATCAAACCAGCAATTAAGCTAGGTTTGCTTGATCTACACGTACACCAACACCCATGGTGCTAGATACAGATAGTTTCTTCAAATACTGACCTTTTGCTGACGCTGGCTTTGCTTTATTCAAAGCATCAACCAATGCTGCCAAGTTTTGTTGCAACGCATCAACAGTGAAAGAAGCACGGCCGATTGTACAATGCACAATACCGCCTTTGTCTGTACGGTATTGCACTTGACCTGCCTTAGCGTCTTTAACCGCTTTAGCAACATCAGGTGTCACTGTGCCGACTTTAGGGTTAGGCATCAAACCACGCGGGCCCAATACTTGACCTAACTGACCAACGATACGCATTGCATCTGGCGTAGCAATTGCTACGTCAAAATCCAACATACCGCCTTTAACTTGCTCAGCCAAATCTTCAAAACCAACAATTTCAGCGCCAGCTGCTTTAGCAGCTTCAGCTTGCGCACCCTGCGCGAACACAGCAACGCGTTTTGATTTGCCTGTACCGTTTGGCAATACCAAAGCACCACGGATCAATTGATCAGATTTACGTGCATCAATACCCAAATTCACAACCGCATCAACTGACTCGTCGAATTTTGCAGTTGCAGTTTCTTTTACCAATGCCAAAGCATCAGCTACTTGATAGATCTTGTTGCGATCAACTTTTGATTGCAACGCTGCATTACGTTTAGAAATCTTAGCCATGTTATACACCCTCCACTTCAATACCCATACTGCGAGCGCTACCAGCGATCGTACGAACAGCAGCATCCATATCAGCAGCTGTTAGATCTGGCATCTTAGTTTTAGCAATTTCCTCAGCTTGCGCACGAGTGATTTTGCCTACTTTGTCAGTATGTGGACGTGGTGAACCTTTTTCGATTTTTGCAGCTTTCTTGATCAAAATCGTTGCAGGTGGAGTCTTCATCACGAATGTGAAGCTCTTGTCTGCAAATGCAGTAATCACAACAGGAATTGGAAGGCCTGGCTCAACACTTTGTGTTGCAGCATTAAATGCCTTACAGAATTCCATGATGTTCAAACCACGTTGACCAAGTGCCGGACCTACTGGAGGACTTGGGTTAGCTTTACCTGCAGGAATCTGCAGTTTGATATAGCCAATAACTTTCTTTGCCATTTTACGACTCCTAATATGGGTACAAACGCTTTAATTAAGCTCCCCAGTTTGGTAATTGCAGCGCAATTAGACGCTACGACTTAATGCTATTTCAGAAATAGCAAATGCTCGACCACCAAAAGGCGCTCGAGCAAACTCTTAAACTTCTTTTTCTACCTGACCGAACTCTAGCTCTACAGGGGTTGCGCGACCAAAAATAACCACTGAAACACGCAATTTACTTTTCTCGTAATTGATATCCTCAACACTTCCTGAGAAGTCTTTGAAAGGGCCATCAATAACACGCACTGCCTCACCTTTTTCAAAGGTAAGTTTTTGCGTAGGATTGCTTTTACTGTCATCCATGCGCTGCAAGATAATCTCAACTTCTTTATCTTTAATTGGCGTAGGCTTAAGGGCTGTTCCACCAATAAACGCAGTGACTCTTGGTGTACTTTTCACCAAATGCCAACTGTCATCAGTCATGTCCATTTGAACAAGCACATAACCAGGATATAACTTGCGTTCACTAATAGCTTTTTGGCCAGCCTTCATTTCAACAACTTCTTCTACTGGCACTAAAATTTGACCAAACTGATCTTTAAAGTCCGAACGTGCTACACGCTCTTCTAGACTGCGCTGAACTGATTTTTCAAAACCAGAAAAAGCTTGAACTGCATACCATCGCATACTCATTAAGCACCCCGACCCATCAGCGCTTTTACTAATGATAAAAAGCCGACATCAACAATCCACATAAAAAGTGCCATCACAACAACAAGCACAAATACCGCTACGGTAGTTTGTATTGTTTCACGACGTGACGGCCATACAACTCGCTTTGCTTCTGCCACTGCATCACGAGAAAAGGCAAAAAATTCTTTGCCTGATTTTGTCGTAGACAACAGTACAGCTGCTGCAATTAATCCAGCCAAAACCGCCAAGATACGAACGACCATTGGCTGCTTTTCTTCAAGCAAATAAAAGCCTGTGACGCCAAACCCTACAAAGAGCAAGCTAAATACAAGCTTAATTTTATCAATCATCATTTATGCGCTTTAGCTAAAAAAATTACTAAATACATGGCAGGCCAAGAGGGTCTCGAACCCCCAACCCTCGGTTTTGGAGACCGATACTCTACCAATTGAGCTATTGGCCTGTACTTAAAAACTGAAGATGCTACGCTGGGTTGTTAGCGTAGCATCTTGATTTGGTGAAGCTAAAAACTATTCAATAATCTTAGCAACAACGCCCGCACCAACAGTACGACCGCCTTCACGAATCGCGAAGCGTAAACCATCTTCCATCGCAATCGGTGCAATCAATGTTACTGTGATTGATACGTTATCACCTG
>JBJOIS010000002.1:0-148572 GCA_046047035.1 Pseudomonadota bacterium | reverse complement strand
GCGCTCGCCTGCAGGACGTTCTTGGCGAGGGCCACGGTCACGACGACCATTACGGCCACGGCGGTTACGTCCTTCACGTGGTTCGCGTTGTTCGTTGTTTTGTTCGCCTTGTACGCCTTCAGCTCGGTTGTTTTGAGCAACTTGCTGTGGTCTAGGTTGTTGCTGTGGACGTTGTTGACGCTCGCCTTGATTGTTTTGAGCGCCTTGGTTGCTGCGCTCAGCTTGATTGCCGCGATCTGGACGGTCACCACGCTCATTACGGTTGCGATTGCGGTTACGGTTGCGATTGTTGTCGCGACGACCGTTGTGCTCTCGTGTTTCAGCTTTTGGTGCCTCTTTTTTAGTGAGTGAACCTAACCAATTTGTAATGCGCGTTAAGAGTGAAACGCCTTTTTCAACTTTTTCTACGCTGATAGGAGCTGGTGCAGAAGGGGTGATGCCTCTCACTGCTGCTACTTGTTTCACTGCCTTCACTTCTGGCGCAGCGTGGTTATGTACTTCTTCTTCAGTTGGCATTTCTACCATTTGATAACTACGTGGACCATCTTCTGCACTGTCATCGCTCTTAATACGAGTGATAGTGTAGTTAGGTGTTTCCAAGTGGATGTTCGGAATCAATACAACCTCAACGCCAGTGCGTTGTTCGATTTTATGAATGTCAGCACGTTTTTCATTAAGCAAGAAAGTTGCCGCTTCAACAGGTAATTGAACTTGAATTGCTTTGCTATTTTCTTTCATGGCTTCTTCTTGTGTGATACGCAAGATGTGAAGCGCTGTTGATTCGATACCGCGGATATGACCAGTGCCGTGGCAACGTGGGCAAGGGATGTGGTTGCTTTCACCCAAGCTTGGACGTAAGCGCTGACGTGAAAGCTCTAACAAGCCAAAGCGTGAGATTTTGCCTGTTTGAACACGTGCACGGTCGTGATGAAGTGCTTCGCGTAAGCGGTTTTCAACGTCACGTTGATTGCGTTGGCTTTCCATATCGATAAAGTCGATGACCACTAAACCGCCTAAGTCGCGTAAACGCAATTGGCGTGCAACTTCTTCAGCTGCTTCTAGGTTGGTGTTGAAAGCGGTGTGCTCAATGTCGCTACCTTTAGTAGAGCGGCCTGAGTTCACGTCCACAGAAACCAAAGCTTCAGTATGGTCAATCACGATAGCGCCGCCTGATGGCAAGCGAACTTCACGAGAAAATGCTGTTTCGATTTGGTGTTCGATTTGGAAGCGCGAGAATAACGGTGTTTCGTCTTGGTATAATTTAACGCGTGCAACATGGCCAGGCATCACGTGGTTCATGAACTGAATAGCCTGTTCATGGATGTCAGGTGTGTCGATGAGAATTTCACCGATGTCCGGTTGGAAGTAATCACGAATCGCGCGAATCACCAAACTGCCTTCTTGATAAATCAAGAAAGGACCATTTTGAATGGTTGATGCACCTTCTACAGCATTCCAAAGTTGGAGTAGGTAGCTTAAATCCCATTGCAACTCTTCTAGATTGCGGCCGATGCCAGCAGTACGCGCAATAATACTCATGCCATTTGGCACTTCTAATTGCGCCATGATGTCACGTAGTTCGTTGCGGTCTTCGCCTTCAATGCGGCGTGAAACGCCACCGCCACGTGGGTTGTTTGGCATTAAGACCAAATAACGACCAGCAAGTGAGATAAATGTTGTGAGAGCAGCGCCTTTGTTGCCACGTTCGTCTTTGTCGACTTGAACGATTAGCTCTTGGCCTTCTTTAAGTACGTCTTGAATACGTGCACGGCCACCTTCAACATCATTTTGGAAGTAGCTGCGCGCGACTTCTTTAAATGGCAAGAAGCCATGTCTATCAGTGCCGTAGTTCACAAAGGCAGCTTCAAGCGATGGCTCGATGCGTGTAATGACGCCTTTGTAGATATTACTCTTACGTTGTTCTTTACCTGCAGATTCGATATCAAGGTCGATTAGACGTTGACCATCGACAATCGCAACGCGCAGCTCTTCAGACTGGGTTGCATTAAATAACATGCGTTTCATTGTGTTGACTCCCACGCTCATAGCGGGGTTGCAGACGTTGCTATGTGAATAGCAAGGTGGAAGGGCTAGGTTTGAATATGTAGGTTAATGCCATAAATCAGCGTGTTGTTAACACTACACAGTAAATCTGTCAGAAACTTGCTTGGGCTTCTTTAAACACTTTATCAATTACATTGCTAACTTACATTCTCTATGGCTTTTGTCCTTGCCATTGTCAGTGGGTGATTTCTTTTTATGAAAGTTTTTCACCTTTAATCTGAACTGTTTTTATAGGTATCAGATTGAATTTGTTAACCAAGTAACTCGTTTTGTGTCTTTTTAAGCCGTGTTGCTTTTATTCTGTCTTTTAATTTAGATTCGGTTTAGCTGACATATCAGCTAAAATTCAAATTTCTAGCATTTCCAGGCCGCGCCATCGCTTATACTCTAGGTATTGCAATTCATCCGCAGCGGCTTGAGCGCTTTAATATTTAGTACATAAAATCGCTACTTATTTTATTTGGCGAGCGAGATTAACCAAGGTATCTTTTAAGACTTTCAATTCATTCGTTGAAGAAGCGCTGAGCGCATTTGCTTCAATAGTTTCGTAGTATAGGTGAGATGACAAATTTAAGCAAAATAAGTAATGAAATTAGTGAATCAAGCGCGGCAATGCTTGAAATTGATGAGGCTAGTGAAGGTCAGCGGATTGATAACTTCCTCACAAAAACGCTAAAAGGCGTTCCTAAAAGTCATCTTTATCGCATTCTTCGAAGTGGAGAAGTGCGCGTCAATAAAAAACGGATTGATGCGACTTACAAACTGGCGATGGGGGATTTGGTTCGCATTCCACCAATACGTGCAACAGTGACGCAAGTGGATGTTGAACAACAAAAGCCTGTCACGGCACGTTTAGAAAAGTGCATCGTCTTTGAGGATGATGCAATGCTTGTGCTCGATAAACCAGCAGGTATGGCAGTTCACGGCGGAAGTGGTGTGAGTAAGGGTGTGATTGAACAGTTAAGGCTGGAGCGCCCACAAGCTAAGTTTTTAGAGCTTGTGCATCGACTGGACCGCGAAACATCAGGTGTGCTGATGGTGGGGAAAAAGCGCTCTGCATTAGTTGCCTTGCATGAAGCGATGCGTCGCAATCAAATGGACAAGCGCTACTTTATGTTAGTTAAAGGGCATTGGACGGAGAAAAAGAAACACGTCACCTTAACACTGCAAAAGTATTTGCTTGAAAACGGTGAGCGCCGTGTGAGTGTGGTGACAGGGCGTCCAGACCCAAGAGCGGAAGATGAAGGCCAAACATCGGAGACGATTTTTCATCTAAAAGCGCATTATGGTGATTTTAGCTTGCTCGAAGCACAGCTTATTACCGGTCGCACTCATCAACTGCGTGTTCAATTGGCGCATTTAGGCTTCCCGATTGCAGGCGATGATAAATATGGCGATTTTTCTTTAAATAAAGCACTTCAAAAGAGTGGTTTGAAACGTATGTTTTTGCATTCAGCAGAAACCAATATCCGCCATCCGCTCACGGCAGAAAAGCTCAAGCTCATTGCGCCGTTACCTCCAGAATTAGATAGATTCCTTCAAAAACTCGCTTCAGAGAATTAAGATACCAAGATGCAGAATAATTACGATTTAATCATTTTTGATTGGGATGGCACTTTGGCTAACTCGACACAATTGATTGTGGACGCTATATGTAAGGGCAGTGTGGAAGTGGGTTTACCTGAACCTACGCAAGCCGCAGCAAGTGGCATTATTGGCTTAGGCTTTCGTGAGGCCGTTTATGATTTATTTGGCCGTATACCCGATACGCAGTTAGCTGAGCTGACAGGTCGCTACACTTATTATTATGGTTTGGGTGAAGATCACATTCCGCTATTTGATGGTGTCCCAGAAACGATTGCACATTTAACTGAAAAGGGCGTGCCGCTTGCGGTTGCAACAGGCAAGGGGCGTCGAGGCTTAAATAAGGCGTTGGCGAATAGCGGGATTGCACATCATTTTGTTGCGACTCGCTGCGTGGATGAGTGTCACTCCAAGCCACATCCGCAAATGATTTTAGATTTAATGGATGAAGTGGCGGCAACACCTGAGCGCACTTTGATGGTAGGTGACACCAGTTTTGATTTGCAGATGGCAAAAAATGCTAATGTCGCTAGCCTAGGCGTAACTTATGGTGCACATCCTTTAGAACGATTGTTGCCACATGAGCCTTTGGCGCATTTTAATCAATTCAGAGATTTAAGTGCTTGGCTTAAAGCTAACGTGTAAAAATGAGTCATCAGCGCGTAATTTGTAAAAGTGAGGATCTGCTCGAAAAAGGTAAGGGTGTTCGCTTTGAGCTACCTGAGCTTGGTGAGCGCGTAACAGCCTTTGCAGTAAGGTTTAATGGCGTTGCCTACGCTTATATCAATCAATGCGCCCACCTGCCTGTGGAGCTTGATTGGAATAAGGGTGACTTTTTTACCCGTGAGCAGGATTTCCTGATCTGTGCTACTCACGGCGCACACTATGAGCCGCAAACAGGGCGCTGTGTTATTGGCCCATGCCAAGGAAAACGGTTAAGACCGATTGCGGTCAATGAACAAAGCGGTGTAATTTCTATTACACTAGACGAAATTTAATTTGATTCAATATGTTAAGAGAGAGTTGCATGTCTGACACTGAACAAAATTCATCTAATTGGGAACGTGAATTGTTAGAAAAGTTAGCATTTCAATCGCTAAAAGAACAAAAGCGTAATCGCTTTTGGAGTGTGTTCTTTAAGTCGCTCACTTTTATTTGGCTTTTTTTAATGCTGTTTTACATGCTCAATTGGATAGGCGGCGCTAGCGGTAACAGCTCTGAAGACCATACAGCATTGATTGATATTCAAGGTGAGATTGGTGCGCAAGACCAAGTGAATGCGGATTCTGTTGTTTCTAGTCTGCATGACGCTTACGATAACAAGCATACTAAAGGCGTTATTTTGCGCATTAATAGCCCAGGTGGTAGCCCTGTTCAAGCTGGCATTATTAATGATGAAATTAAGCGCCAACGTTCATTACACCCAGAGATTCCTGTATATGCAGTTGTTGAAGATATTTGCGCATCTGGCGGCTATTACATCGCCGTTGCGGCTGATAAAATCTATGTCGATAAGGCGAGCATCATCGGTTCAATTGGCGTGTTGATGGATGGTTTTGGCTTTACGGGTGCTATGGAAAAATTCGGCGTTGAGCGTCGCTTGATGACTGCGGGTGAAAACAAAGCAATGCTTGATCCTTTCTCACCGGTGAATCCTAAACATAAACTATTGGCGCAGGCGATGTTGAATGAAGTGCATCAGCAATTCATTAATGTAGTCCGTGAAGGCCGTGGAGAGAGATTAAAAGAAACGCCTGAGACATTTAGTGGTTTATTCTGGAGTGGCGAAGCAGGTATTAAAATGGGCTTGGCTGATGAACTTGGTAGTTACGAATATGTAGCGCGTGAAGTGATTAAACAAGAAAACATTGTAGACTTTACTGCGTCAGAAGGCTTGGCTGACAGAGTTGCTAGAAAATTTGGTGCCTCAATGACGCAATCTATGTTTAAAGGCATGGGATTGCATTAAGAGTCCAGCACACTTAATAAAAAAGGCAGATTAAAATCTGCCTTTTTTATTGTCTTTAAATTAAATTTTTAATATAGAAAACCTAGTGTTGCGCTTTCTCTTTGAAGTAATTAATTAAACTATTAGTTGAGCCATCATGGTCGGTAATTTTGTTGCTACCTGACAACTGAGGCAATATTTTTTGTGCGATTTGCTTACCGAATTCCACACCCCATTGGTCAAATGAGTTGATGTTCCAGATAATGCCTTGAACAAAAATCTTGTGTTCATAAAGTGCAATTAACTTACCTAAAGCTTTAGGTGTAAGTTCATCAATCAAGATGGTGTTGGTCGGGCGATTTCCACCAAATACGCGGTGTGGCATCAATTCCATAATCAGATGATGATCCAAGCCTTGCTCTTCAAGCTCAGCTTTAACTTCTTTTGCAGTCTTGCCCTGCATCAGCGCTTTTGTTTGCGCAAATATGTTTGAAACGAGTATTTTGTGATGTTCGTTACCATTTTCACCAATTTTATATTGGCTACGAAGCGGCACTAAGAAGTCACAAGGGATTAATTTGTTGCCTTGGTGAATTAATTGGTAGAAAGCATGTTGGCCGTTGGTACCAGCTTCACCCCAAATAATTGGGCCTGTGGTGTAGGTAATGCGCTCTCCAGCTCGGCTAATAAACTTACCATTGCTTTCCATATCACCTTGTTGCAAGTAGGCTGGGAATCTTGATAAGCCTTGGTCATAAGGCAAAATGGCTTGGGTTTCAGCTTCAAAGAAGTTGTTATACCAAACACCTAACATCGCCAATATCACTGGCATATTCTTTTCTAAAGGAGCAGTTTTGAAATGGTTATCCATTTCGTGTGCACCTTCAAGTAGGGCTTCAAAGTTATCCATGCCTACATACAAGGCAATTGATAGGCCAATCGCTGACCACAATGAATAACGACCGCCCACCCAGTCCCAAAACTCGAACATATTTGCTGGATCAATGCCGAACTCTTGCACAGCCATTGCGTTGGTTGAAAGTGCAACGAAGTGCTTGGCAATGTGCGCGTGGTCTTTCGCTGATGTTAAGAACCAAGCGCGCGCAGAGCGAGCATTGGTCATGGTTTCTTGTGTGGTGAAAGTTTTTGAAGCAACGATAAATAGTGTTGTTTCAGGGTCGCAAACATCTAAGGCTTGCGCCAAGTGTGTGCCATCAATATTGGAAACAAAATGAACGTTTAAGTCTTTTTGAGCATAAGCTTTGAGTGCAGTGCAAACCATCACCGGGCCTAGGTCTGAGCCGCCAATGCCAATGTTCACAATGTCGGTAATACGTTTGCCGGTGTAGCCAAGCCATTTACCATTACGCACGTTATCGCTGAATGAGCGCATTTGCGCTAAAACGCGATTGACTTCTGGCATCACATCTTTGCCGTCAACAAGCACAGGTTTGTTGCTGCGGTTGCGAAGAGCTGTGTGTAATACGGCACGATTTTCAGTGAAGTTAATCTTCTCACCAGAGAACATCTTCTCACGCCAAGCTTCAATATCGCTTTGCCGCGCTAAATTGGTGAGCAAGGTCATGGTCTTTTCAGAGATTCTTTGCTTAGAGTAATCTAACAAAAAGTCATTGAATTTTAATGAGAATTTATCGAATCTTTTCGGGTCTTCTGCAAACATATCACGCATTTGCAAAGGGAAGATTTCTTGAAAGTGTTCGTTAAGTGCTTGCCATGCTGGCGAATTTGTTGGATTAGTCATGCTTAATTATTCGGTTGATTTTGCAATATTATAATTTATTTAGGCCTGTTTGATTTGTAAAATTACACCACTAAGCGGCGGTAGTGTAATTACGATGGATTGCCCATGTCCCATCCAGCTTGTTTTTTCTGTTTTTATCGCCGTTCCATTGCTGATATTACCGCCTCCGTAATATTGTGCATCGCTATTAAAGATTTCAGCATAAATACCAGATTCAGGTACCCCTAGACGGTAGTTTTCCCTTGGTACAGGCGTAAAGTTCAGCAATACTAATACAAAACTGCCATCGCGTGCGCGGCGGATATAACTCAACACGGATTGATCCATATCTTGGCAATCTATCCAATCAAACCCCTGCGGTTGGAAGTCTAAATCGTGTAGTGCGGTTAAGTTGGCATAGAGATGATTAAGGTCATGACTTGCAAGCTTAACGCCTTGATGCCAATGCGAGTCTAGCAAATGCCAGTCTAGGCTTGCGTTAACGTTCCATTCGCGACCTTGACCAAACTCATTGCCCATAAAGTTAAGCTTTTTACCTGGGCTACATAGCTGATGAGTCAGCAGTAAACGTAAATTAGCAAATTTTTGCCAAGCGTCGCCTGGCATTTTGTCGAGCAATGAATGTTTGCCATGCACCACTTCATCATGCGAGAACGGCAATACGAAATTTTCGCTGTAAGCGTAGAGTTGACCAAACGTTAGCTTGTTGTGATGGTAGCGACGGTGTACTGGGTCATTTTCAAAATAGGCGAGGGTGTCGTTCATCCAGCCCATGTTCCATTTCATGGAAAAGCCTAAGCCACCAAGATATACGGGGCGTGAAATCATCGGCCAAGAGGTTGATTCTTCAGCAATAGTGAACGCACCTGCAAACTCTTCATGCACCATGATGTTCAGTTGTTTCAAGAACTCAATCGCATCTAAATTCTCACGTCCGCCAAATTTATTCGGCAACCATTGGTCGGCTTTGCGAGAGTAGTCGAGGTAAAGCATAGAGGCCACAGCATCAACACGTAAGCCATCAATATGGAATTCGTTTAGCCAATAATGCGCATTCGCAATTAAGAAATTACGGACTTCATTACGGCCATAATTAAAAATATAGGTGCCCCAATCTTGATGCTCACCTAGTCTTGGGTCCTCATGCTCATACAAGGCTGTACCATCAAAGCGAGCAAGTGCCCAATCATCTTTAGGAAAGTGGCCTGGTACCCAATCTAAAATCACACCGATATTCGCGGCATGGCATGAATCCACAAAGAAACGGAAATCATCTGGCGTGCCATAACGATTCGTCACACCAAAATAACCTGTGGTTTGGTAGCCCCACGATTCATTCAGTGGATGTTCTGAAACAGGCATGAGCTCTATATGCGTATAGCCCATGTCTTTGACATAGCCGATTAGTTGTGTGGCAAGCTCGCGATAGTTAAGGAAGTTGCCTTGATTATCGCGGCGCCAGGAGCCTAAATGCACTTCGTAGCAATTAAATGCTGCGTGCAGCCATTGTTTTTCAGCGCGTTGCTTAAGCCATGCTTGATCTTGCCATTGGTATTGATGAAGTGAACTTACTTTTGCCGCTGATCCAGGACGTGTTTCAAAGCAGAAGCCATACGGATCTGTTTTAATCAAGATGTTGCCGGTATGGCGTTGGCGAATTTCAAATTTATATAGCGCGTCAGCTTGCAGGTCGGGAATGAAGATCTCCCAAATGCCGCTAGAACCATGAACGCGCATAGGGTTAACCCTGCCATCCCAATTGTTAAAACTGCCAACTAAGCTTACGCGCTCTGCATTTGGGGCCCATACTGCAAAGCGAACGCCATCAACTCCTTGATGGTTACATAGTTGAGCACCTAGGGTTTTGTAAGCTTGTTTTAGATTTCCTTCACCAAATAGATGTAATTCGTCGCTAGTAATCATCGGTGCGAATGAGTAAACGTCGTAGGTTTCAACAGTTTGCTCATGATGGAGAATGCGAATTTTGCATGGAGTGCTGAGTGCAGCTTTGCCTTGCCATTCAAAAAAGCCTTGATCACATATTTCTTTGAGAGGCTCCCAGCCTTTAGATGTGAAGACATCCAATCCCGTTGCGTAAGGCATAAAGCACTTTAAGCTGTAAGTTTTTACATCGTTTTTTTCAGACTTCTCTTGATGAAAACCCAAAAAAGCAAAAGGGTCATGATGCTGAGCATCAAGAATCAAATTTAGTTGAGTGTTTTGCTTAAGTTTTGACAAGGTAATTTTCTAAAAAATATTTACGAGAAGTCTATTAATTGTACTAGATTGTGGCTATCTAACGTGTCTATAATGAGGCTAGGAGAAACAATATACCGCATAAATACATGAAGTATTCACTCTCATTTAGGAGTGTGTTCGAGTGAATGTCAAGTATAAAACTATAAAATTAGGGGCGAGTCATGCAGCAAGAGATCTCTTCAACACGTTTTGTCAGTAATCTCACCAAAAATACAGTCGCGTTAATCTTGGCTGGCGGTCGAGGTAGTCGCTTAAAAGACTTAACAGATCTGCGTGCGAAGCCTGCGGTGCCATTCGGTGGCAAGTTCCGCATTATTGATTTCCCTTTATCGAATTGTATTAACTCTGGCATTCGCCGTGTTGGCGTTGCAACCCAATATAAATCACACAGCTTGATGCAACACATCCAGCGCGGTTGGGGTTTTTTACGAGGTGAATTTAATGAGTTCGTAGAGCTTTGGCCTGCACAACAACGTATTGAAGAGCAGTGGTACAAAGGTACTGCCGATGCGGTATTCCAAAACTTAGATATTATTCGCAACATTCGCGCTGAATATGTGTTGATTTTGGCGGGTGACCATATTTATAAAATGGACTATGGCCAAATGCTAGCTTCTCATGTCCGTAATAAAGCAGACATGACGGTGGCTTGTATCAATGTGCCAATTCATGACGCTAAAGCTTTTGGCGTGATTGGGGTGAATGAAGAAGATCGCGTCATCGACTTCAAAGAGAAGCCTGAGCATCCAGATGCGCTTCCAGGAGACCGAACACAAGCTTTCGCTAGCATGGGTATTTATGTATTTACTGCGGCTTTTTTATATGAACAATTAATCCGTGACGCGGATGATCCAAAGTCAGAGCATGATTTTGGTAAGGATATTATTCCGCAAATTATTAAGAAATACCGTGTTTATGCGCATCGTTTTACTGATAGTTGTGTGCGCAGTGACAAGGGTGATTATTACTGGCGTGACGTTGGTACGGTTGATGCTTATTGGGAAGCTAACATGGAGCTTACTAAAGTGACGCCAGAGCTTAATTTGTATGACAGCGATTGGCCAATTTGGACTTACCAAGAGCAATTGCCGCCAGCTAAATTTGTGTTTAATAACGAAGGGCGACGTGGCACGGCAACGGATTCATTGGTGTCTGGAGGTTGCATTATTAGCGGCTCCAATATTAATCAGTCTGTGCTTTTTTCAAATGTGCGCGTACACAGTTTTAGTTCAATCGAAGACTCGGTTATTTTGCCACAAGTTGAAATTGGCCGAAATGTCAAACTCAAGCGCGTGGTGATTGATAAAGGCGCCGTCATTCCTGATGGAATGGAAATTGGCTTTGATTTGGAATTGGATCGCAAACGATTCCACGTGTCAGAAAAAGGAATTACTTTGGTGACGGCCGCCATGCTTGGTAAGCCCACGCACCGAATAAGATAAATTAACCAGAAGGACCATAATGTCAGCGGTGCAACCTAAGCTTTACCTCAATCTTTATTGGCATATGCACCAACCCGATTATCGGGACACTATTACAGGGCAATATGTGTTGCCTTGGACTTACCTACACGCCATGAAGGATTACACCGACATGGCGTATCACTTGGAAAGCAACCCTAAGGCACGTGTTACGTTTAATTTTGTGCCAGTGTTGTTGGATCAGCTTGAAGATTACACAGACCAATTTAAGACTAATCACATCCGAGATCCTTTGCTTGCATTGTTGGTGCGTGACAATCTTGAATACCTGTCTAAAGAAGAGCGCTGCTTAATCGTTGATAGTTGTTTCAAAAGCCATCATGAAAAGATGCTGGAGCCATTTGCGCACTATCAGCGTTTACTCAACATCTACAATGCATTGCGTGTTCAAGGTTCTACAGCATCCAACTACTTGTCAGGTCAATACATGGCTGACTTATTGGTGTGGTACCACCTTGCTTGGACGGGCGAAAGTATTCGCCGTAACAATACTTTTGTTCAAGCTCTAATGGAAAAAGGCAGTCAGTTTACTGTTGAAGAAAGAGATGCTTTGTTTGCGCTTATCGGCGATTTGATGAGTGATTTAATTCCGCGCTACAAGAAGCTACAAAGCACCGGTCAAATCGAGATCTCGAGTACGCCACACTACCATCCTATCTTGCCTTTGTTGTTGGATTTTAAATCCACCCGTGATGCGATGCCTTTTGCGCCATTGCCATCATGTCAAAGCTATCCAGGCGGCAGAATTAGAGCGAAAGCGCATATCCATTCTGCACAAGTCACTCATGAAAAGCGCTTTGGTAAGCCACCTGTGGGTATGTGGCCTGCAGAGGGCGCCGTTTCTAATGCTGGATTATTATTGATGGCAGAGCAAGGTGTGCAATGGGCTGCAACAGGCGAGGGTGTTCTTGCAAACAGTTTATACAAAGCCTCTGAAACAGGGTCTATTCCAAGTCGCAATGAATATTTGTACCAGCCTTATCGGGTGAGCAATGGCACTAATGAAATTGTTTGTTTCTTTAGAGATGACCATTTGTCAGACAAAATTGGATTTGAATACTCTAAATTGCACGCTAGCGAAGCGGTAGCCGACTTTATCAGCTCGCTTGAGGCAATACACGCCAATAACGATAGTGGCGATAGCCGAGTTGTTAGCGTCATTTTAGATGGTGAAAATGCTTGGGAATATTACCCTTACAACGCTTTCTACTTCTTGAGTGAGCTTTATGAGGCTTTGTCTTCACATCCTGATATTGCGATGACGACTTTTAGCGACATCGTTGCCAAAACCAAAAAACCTTTCACTGACTTGCCGCAAATCGCTGCGGGTAGCTGGGTGTATGGTAGTTTTAGCACTTGGATAGGCTCGCCTGATAAGAATTTAGGCTGGGATTTATTATGTGATGCCAAGAAAAAATATGATGAAGTGATGCAGTCTGGCATTTTAAATACCAATGAAATTGAGGCTTGCGAGCATCAACTCTCTATTTGCGAAGGCTCAGATTGGTTTTGGTGGTTTGGTGATTACAACTCATCTGTGAGTGTGGATAGCTTTGATAGACTTTATCGTCGCAACTTAAGCAATCTATATCGCTTATTGAAAGTGCCTGCGCCAAAATCCTTAAGCAAGCCAATTAGCGTTGGTGGTGGTGATCCAGCAGTGGGCGGCACCATGCGACGCGGGCAAGAGGGCGAATAAGTTGGCTTACATCCCTCACGTTCTTAAGCAAAGGCGCGCTGGCGTCTTGTTGCATATCACTTCATTGCCGAAAGGCGATATGGGGCACGATGCTTTCAAGTTTGTTGATTTCTTATCACGTGTAGGTGCAACCGTTTGGCAAACCTTGCCGCTCAATATGACGCATGCTGATGGCTCGCCATATCAGTGTTTATCTGCGCATGCAGGCAATCCCGATTTGATTAGTTTAGAAAAGTTAAAAGAACAGGACTGGCTTTCACAAAGTGATGTCGATTCAGGCTTGGCCAAAGCTAGCTTAATTGAAGTGGCATTTGAAAACTTTAATCGCATCAATGCGCCACAGGCGCAAGCGAACTTTAACCGCTTTATCAAGCAACAAGCGCATTGGCTAGACGATTTCGCTTTGTTTATTGCGTTGCGTAAGCATTATCAGTATGTTTCTTGGTCCGATTGGCCTAATGCACTTAAGTTGCGTCAAATTGATGCAATTAAACAGGCACAATCAGATTTTTCTGATGAAATTGCGCTAGAGAAATTTAAGCAGTTTTTTTTCTTTGAGCAATGGCATGCACTAAAAGAATATGCCAATAGCCAAAATATTGCTTTGTTTGGCGATATCCCTATTTTCATTTCTTACGATAGCGCTGATGTTTGGGCGCAGCCTGAAATGTTTAAATTGGATGCAGACTTGAATATGACGGTTGTGGCTGGTGTGCCGCCTGACTATTTCTCAGAAACAGGTCAGCGTTGGGGTAATCCGCATTACAACTGGTCAGCCATGCAAGCAGATGGGTTTAAGTGGTGGTTAGCGCGTATGCGTACCCAAAACGCTTTATTTGATATGGTGCGTATCGACCATTTTAGAGGTCTTGAAGCCGCATGGGAGATCCCTGCGGATGAACCAACCGCCATTAATGGGGCATGGGAATTGGCGCCTGGCGATGCTTTGTTAGATGCGATTATTAAACATTTGCCTCTGATTACATTGGTGGCTGAAGACTTGGGCATTATTACGGATGAAGTGAATGCGCTGCGTGAGAAATATGATTTGCCAGGTATGAAGATTCTGCAATTTGCATTTGATGGTAGCGATGAAAATCCATATCTACCTGAAAAAATCACTGAAAACAGCGTTGTCTATACAGGTACGCATGATAACGATACTAGCTTGGGTTGGTATGACGGTCTTAATGAAGACCAAAAATCTGTTTTTCACCGTTATTTGAATGAACATGGCTATGTGGAAGGCGATGATGTTGAAATGCCTTTGGTGCTCATTGATATGGCGCTTGCAAGCAATGCGACACTTGCGATTATTCCGATGCAAGACATCTTGAAGCTTGGCAGTGCTGACCGCATGAACACGCCAGGGACGATAGAAGGTAATTGGCAATGGCGTTTCAATTGGATGCAATTAGATGATGCTATGGCTCAAGCGCTTGAACATTCTATTTTGCAGAATAAACGCAATCCAAACACGCTGAGAGGTTAATGATGGCACTTCGGATTGGTGTTGATATTGGCGGTACTAATTTGCGCGTTGGTGTCGTTGATGGATTAAATATTATCTACGAAGCACGCAAACACGCTGATTTTGCCAATTTATGTAAAACAAACTCAGCCGATATTGCTTGGCAAAAAATCATTGCCGTCACTGCCGAGATTTTGAGTAAAGTTCTCGCGCAATATCCTCAAGTAGAGTCAATCGGCATAGGCTTTCCTGGTTTTATTGACCCTCATAATGGGCATGTCGCTCAATCGCCTAATTTGCCAGGTTTGTTGGACGTGAATTTGGCTGGGGACTTATCTGCCGTAATCTATCGCCCTGTCATTGTTGAAAACGATGCCTTAGCTGCGGCTTATGGCGAGTATCAATTAATGCAAATCCCAGCCTCTGAAGGCCTTATTTATATGGGCTTGGGGACTGGCGTCGGTGGCGGTTTAATTCAAGCAGGTAAAGCCGTTGCGGGTGAGCATGGTTTTGCGATGGAAGTAGGGCATATTATCACAACGCCTCATGGACGTTTGTGTGGCTGTGGTAACCATGGATGTTTGGAGCAATATGCCTCAGCAACAGGCATCAGCAAAAGCTATGAGGAATTGTCAGGGACTTCTTTAGCGGCACATGAAATAGCCGAACGCGCATCGCAAGGGGATGTAAACGCTAAGCAAGCCTATGAAATCGCCGCAACAGCATTAGCGCAGAGTTTGGCGCATATCTTAAAGGTTCTGGATGTGAAGCGGGTTGTGATTGGTGGGGGTGTTAGCCAAGCTTGGCATTTAATGGAAGCAAGCTTTAATCAACAATTAAACGCAGACCTCATTCCTGTGCTGCGTGGCCGCGTTCAAGTCGAAATATCCTCTACAGTCGACAAGGCTGGCATCGTTGGCGCAGCCTTGTTATCAGCATCTAAAGCTTAGTTACTATGCTCATCAGGGCGTTGTGCGATGATTTGGCAGGCTAGGGCACTGGCATAAGGCAGTGATTGCAAGGCAAGCATTGTCACCCATAACTCAGCATCAATATTGGTGAAGCCACGTGTAATTAGCATTGCTAGACCACAAATAATCAGCAAGATCAGTAATGTCACTTCTTCAATAATCGGATTAAGAATCTGCAATTTATTGATAGTGACTTTACCTTTTGCCGTTACTTTAAATACACCATCTTTTTTGATGATGCCCATCATTACACCACGAGCAATTGCATGAGACAAACCCAAGCTCGCAAGGGATGCGCCAAAGATGTCTTTCCAGCTGCAATTCATGGTTTTGCGATAGAGCACAGGACCTAACGCCGCTTTAATTACTAAGAAGCAAAGGATAGGTGTAATCATAATTGTTACGGGTAGACTAAATGCTGTTGGGAATGCCAGCATGGCTACTGTCCAAGCAATTGAGCCGATGGTGAAGATGAGCTGTAAAGCATCACCTAACCAACCAAACCAGCCTGTTAGAAAGTGGTAGCGTTGACCAAAGGTGAGTGTTGAGTCGCCAATCAGTTTTGGTAAATGATGTTTTAGAATTTGCATTGCACCAAATGCCCAGCGGAAGCGCTGTGACTTCAAAGCTTTAAAGTCTGAAGGAGTAAGGCCTCGACCAAAGGTATCGTCGATGTAACGGAGCTCATAGCAATTTTCTAGTAGACGCAAGCCTAGCTCTGTATCTTCACAAATACACCATTCAGACCATTTGCCAAAATCGACCAAAGGTTGATGGCGAACTAAGGTCATCGTGCCGTGCTGAATAAGTGCATTACGCTCATGCCTGTGATGCATACCAATGCGGAAGAATCCTTCGAATTCCCAATTACTCATGCGGCGGAAGAAGTTGTTTTCCCAGTCACGATGGGCTTGAGGGGCTTGAACAACAGCCACCTTAGCATCTGCAAAATGCGGTACTAAATCAGAGAGCCAATCTGGCGTGACCTCATAATCAGCATCTACTACGCCGACGACTTGAGTTTTAGGATTGGTTTGGTCTAGCGCAAAGTTCAGGGCGCCAGCTTTAAATCCAGGCCATTGTGGTAAGTGGAAGAAGCGGAAGTTGTCTGGCATCTTCGCCATGTACTCTTCAATCGGCTTCCATTTTGCTTCGTCTTTGGTATTGTTGTCGACGACAATTACTTCGAAGTTGGTGTAATTGAGCTTCGCAAGGCTTTCAATGGTAGTAATGACCATGGCTGGTGGTTCGTTATAGCAAGCCAGGTGAATCGACACGAAAAGCTCTTCATCAGCAGGAACGGGGATGGCGCGCTTGTATGCACGGTTCCATTTAGCCTTAAACATGACTTCGCTGAACTCAACGCCGTAAATCATCAGCACTGCAGAGGTAAGCCCCATGCCGATGATAAGAGCAATCAGGACTACAAAGTCTCTTAGCGTATAGTAGTAATCCCCAGGCAGATTCCAAGCGACGACGAGCGTAGTAATACATGCTTGAAGCAAAATAGCCATAGAGAAGCGGCCACCCAAACCCCAATGTCTGAAGCGGTAAGCAATAAAGAGAATAGGAAGAAATCCTAATAAGCTAGCCCATAAAGCCTTTTCTTCCCAGCGGTCGTCCTTAGGTACAGCGCCTTGAAGAGAGTATTTCTCGTTACGCGAAGCATCAAACATACCCCAATATGCGCCAGCCCAACCTTCAAGTTTTTGCTTCCAAGGTTGGTCAAATGCTTCCATCAGATAATAGTCGTAGTTTTTGTGCGCGGTTTTAGCCAAAAACTCACGCACGAAACGCGCTTGATTTACGTCTGAAGCGACAGCTGCACCTAATGTTGGTCCATGGCTAGGCCAGCCAATTTCAGTGATGACGATCTTCTTGCGGGGGTAGGCGTCCATCAACTCATCGTAGCGTTGTAACGCATAGTCCACGGCCTTTTCAACTGGTACGCCTTCGTGATATGGCAATAAGTGCACCGCAATATAGTCTACGTGTTTGACTAGCTCTGGATTTTTAAGCCATACATGCCAAGGCTCCGCGGTTGAAATTGGGAGTTTTGATGACTTTCTAACTTCATCTAGATAGCTGTAAAGCTCTTCTGGCGGCAGGTCATTCCGAAGTAAAGATTCGTTACCAACAATGGCGCGTTCGATATGTGGATAGTTCTTTATTTTTTCTTTTAAAGCGTCTACTTCACGTCTGTTGGCATTTAAGTCGCCGCTAATCCACGCGCCAGCGGTCACTTCAAATCCTAAGTTAGATGCCAGTGCAGTGACTTCACTATTTTCAAGTGCCCCATAGATGCGGATGCGATTGGTGAGTGGTCTGAGTATTTTTAAATCCTGCACCAATTCAGCTGTGCTTGGATATTCTTTTTCAAGCGGACTTTGATCTTCTTGGAATCCGCTATAGGCAAAACCATTGACGATAGGTGGCGCGTTCATTATTGGCAGGGCTCGGTTTGATAAGCTCCAAATGCCGAAATGAACGAGGGCAATCAAACTCGCAAATAATAACGGTTTGATATAGCGCTTAAAAAATGGAGGCATAAACGATAGTTTTTCTAAAAAGATTAAATGGTGGATGTGTGTTTTGTTGGCCAGTTCGCCCATGCAATTAATGCGCAAAGACTTAACCAAATAATCGCCAATAGATTGGTTGGTTCTTTGTATAAGCAGAATGTGGCGCTAGCAACTAATAAGATTGAAGCTGCACGGTAAGCTAAAAAGTTTGGTTTTATGCTCAGCTTAAGAAACCATAGGCCAATGGATAGCTCTAATACAGGTAATGCGTATAGGCTTACTGCGAAGTCGCGATATCGGCCATCCGTGATGAGTAAGTAATTTGCGCTTAATGCTGCAAGTAGCAAAATACTCAATGAAGTTTTGATGATATTTTTTGCTGCTTTATTGGTATCAAAGACATAAGCGGGGATGCTAAGTAAGCTTACTAATCCTAGTAACCCAATACCGCCAAGTGCAATCCATTCGTTTTGCGTGCGGCAGGCAGCAATTAAATATTCCAATTGTAAAAGCGCAGAAACGCCCGCAAGCGCGCCAAGAAAGGCCATGCTGAGTAGTTGAACTTTATCGCGGATTTTAAGTGCAAGAGACCAAATTAATAATAACAGAGAGCCTACAAGACCAGCGTAAATGGCCGATTGCCCATCATGTTTTTCTGCTATGTTGCCTGTGAAAGGGAATTTAGGCTGGAGGTCAGTGTTGAAGATCCCCCAATAGCCGCCTACGGTGCCTTCTAAACCACGTTTCCAAGGTTGGTCGACCGCTTCAATCAGGTTGTAATTCCAATGCTTTTCATCGGCAACCTTTAAAAAGCTACGCATGTATAAAGCTTGATTGAGTGCACTTGGCTGAGCGCCTTCACGTTGGCGGCCAATGGAAGGCCAGCCCGTTTCGCCAATAAGAATTGGTTTTTTGAATGTGTTTGCTAATAAGTTCATGATGTTTTGGGTGTGATCAACAGCGCGCTCGATTGGCTGTGGTTTATCTTCCCAATATGGCAGAATATGGACGGTCACAAAATCAACCGATTCCTCTAGCTTAGGATGCTTGCGCCAAAACTCCCAAACGTCAGCATACGTAACAGGTACGCTGGTTGCTGACTTTGCACGATTAATATATGACTTCATTGCGGACTCGGTTTGTTCGCCGCGCAATAACACTTCATTACCAATAATCAGCGCTTTTACGGTATCAGGATATTTGTTGGCAACATCAATCGCCAGTTTTAATTCTTGTTCGTTAAGTTTTTTTACCCAGCCTATCCATGCCCCTACATAAACTTTCATGCCTAACTTGGATGCGGCTTCTGGCACATAGTCTAATCCTTGCCCGACAGAATAAATCCGTACGCAAGCAAACTGCTTAGACAAGCTAGCTAAATCATGATCAATTTGCTCATGTGTGATGTGGGTGTTGATATTGAGCGGTGACTGGCCATTTTTGTAATAAGGCGAATAGGAAACGCACTGAAGTTTACTGTCTGCGGCTAATTGAGTTTCTGGTAAAGCGATAGGTTGGTTTTGTTGCCATAACCAAAGCGAAAGAATCAGTAATAAAACAAAATTAAAGGCAGTGAAACGCCAAATGGATTGTTGTGAAGTTGATGGACTTGAATTCGTCATAAAATCCTGAAAGTAAACCATGCGAATACCGCTTAAATCGAGCAGTGGTCAAGCTTGCTAGCGAAGCGCATATGATAATCTAGCCAACACTCAAAACAAAGTAAAAACATAAATTATCAAAAGATAAGACAGGATATCTACTAAGCAAGTCGGCATCACGCTACAATACGCACTCTGTTAAACCCTATTAAGAAAATCGCATGAAAAAATCCTTGTTGTTCGCTTTGGTTTTGGTTGGTCTTAATTTTGTAAGCAATGTTGAGGCTAAAGAGCAGTATGCAGGGCCAAATTTCAGCGGCATTTATTCATGCAAGGGCACTAATAACAAAGTGGGTGAGTATGAAGTAATTGCAACGCTAAAGCTTAACCGCATCAGTAGTCATGGCAGTTTTGGAGTTTACGATTTTAATACTGAGACAGAAAATGCTTTGGTTTATAAAGGCCAAGCAATTGCTAGTGGATATAGATTAGCTTTAACGTTTAATCTTTCTGATGCTCGCAATGCAGAATACAGTACTGGTATTGCCGATATTCAAAAAATCTCTAGTACACGTTGGGCTTATACCAACCACTATTACGAGCCAGATGAAAATGGTGGTGATTCTGGTTCAGAATATTGCGTGATGCAAAAGCCTGTGAAGATGGTTAAAGCAACTAAGAAAATCAAAAAACTGCCAGCAGTTGTGCCAGCACAAAGCTAGGGCTTGATTTTAGGCATGAGGACTTTTAACTAAGCTAAATTTTTTCAGTTCTTCAGCAAGCTTGTTACTTGCTAAAACCTTAAACTCTCTTACCCTTGCAGGATAAATGACATCCTCCGCATTAATCGGCATGTCGACTGCAGGGTGACACATTAGCACCGGCACAGCTGTGTAGTTTTTGACCTCTTTAAGCCAACCTTTAAAGCGAGCTAAATAGTCATCGCTAGAGCCATTAAAGCCATAAGCGCCTAATAAGTCACCAGAACACATAAATCCTTGTGCTTTTGCTTTTTTCTCAAGTGCGCTAGATCCGAGCGCTCTAATAATCATCCCTTTAAGGCCGTATGTAAGAGGCGTTTTTGCAATCCTCAACCAAGGTAAATTTTTACCATATCTTGTTAGCAATATTTCAAGTAATGCCTCTCTAATTTGAGGCAGTTGATGAACGTGTTGATGACCATCTACGTAATCAGGCATGCTGCCAGTAGCCGTCTCAAAAGCATCTAGTTGTTGATTAATGCTTAGCTTAATACTTGCTGTTGGAAGTAATCGTGCAAGGCTCAATAGGACCAATTTCGGATGACTGATGGCATCACCAAAGTGAGTAAAGTCAAGGTGTAGACCTATGGCCGCTTTCTCTCTAATGCTGGAGGTGAGTTTTTTGGAGGCTTGCGGCCAGAGAGGACTGAGTGTCATGCAAGAAGTTGCGCTTAATCTATCCATCTTAATCAGTTGGATAATCGCTTGATCTATTGCTTCGCTTTGTCCGAAGTCATCCGCACACAAAATCAGCTTCATTTTGTGCCTTTGAATGCCCAAAATTTGCTTAAAAGATAGGTGCTTGCGGCTACTATTACCATTACTACACCAAGCACAAACCAAAATGGTAGCTTGGTATATTGAAGTGTATTCAATACTAATGTTTGGTTGGCTAAAAATCCCAAAATTGCAACGGATAGAAAACGAGGCAACGCATGGCGATGGCTTGAATCATGCCCAGCAAAACTAAATTTGCGATGACCAAAATAGCTGACAGGAAATGCTGCAATAAAGCCGACAATATTGGCATGAGATGCTGTTAGAAAAGCGCTATGCTCGAGGCCGACCGCAACGATGTAATGTGTCAGCGCGGCAAGTGCGCCAATGATCGTGAACCAAGAAACGGATTTTGTATGGCTTTTAGGCATGCTTTTTTATCTGGCTAGATTAATAAATCTTACTCAGCAGGCACTTGTGTTTTAGCTTTTGATGTACGCGGTTTTGAAGCTATTTTTGTGCCATGGGGTTTTACAATTTCAGCCACAATGTAAGAAGGGCGGCCTTTTACTTCGTCGTATACGCGAGCCAAGTACTCTCCTAAAATGCCAATAAATAATAACTGTACGCCAGCAAAAAACATCATGCTAGCAACCACAGTTGGCCAGCCAGGGACAGATTCAGCGAAGAAAAGTCTGTCTATCACTACATAAATGCCATAGATGAAAGCAATAAACGCTAAAGATGCGCCCAAGGCACTTGCTAAGCGAAGTGGCATCACAGAAAAACTAGTAATGCCTGTCCAAGCAAGTTGGATCAGCTTAAGTTTGGAGAAAGTGCTTTCACCATGTGTTCGGTCTAGAGGAAAGTAGGGAATGCCGATAGACTTGTAACCTACCCAAGCATAAATCCCTTTCATAAAGCGATTGCGCTCTGGCAAAGATAATAGGGCGTTCACAACTTGTCTATCCATGAGGCGGAAATCACCAGCATCAGGGGGAATGTTAATTTGCCCACTTAAGCTCATCGCGCCGTAAAAAATCTTAGAGCCCCAGCGTTTGAAATTTGATTCGACTTCACGGTCTTGTCGCACGGCGTAAACCATGTCGTAGCCTTCGCGCCATTTTTCTAGCATTTGCGCCAACAATTCTGAGGAGTGCTGTCCATCAGCATCCATACAAATCACGATGTCGCCTGATGCATTCTCTAAGCCAGCCGTAATGGCATACTCTTTACCGAAGTTGCGAGAGAAGCGCACTAGCGTTGTATTAAGTTCTTTAGGTAGTGCACGCACCACACTCGCAGTTTGGTCACGACTGCCATCATCAATAACGACCACATCCCAGTTTGGACTTAGTTGTTGCAGGTGATGTGCAATGTTTGCAACCGTATTCGAAATCGCTGCAGCCTCATTAAAAGCTGGAACAATGACAGTAATGTGTGGGGTTTGTGTGTATCGATCAGTCATTTTTTTCCTTAATCAGGCTTTGCTTGGTGTGGGCGGCGATCTTGACCGACTAAATCACGTCGATCTTTCACCACTGCAATTTTGGCACCAAGGCGTTCAACAACACCAATAATTTTTCCATTTAGCATGGCATCATTATTCATTGTGGTTGCCGAAATGTAAAAATCTGCACGTACCCAGTCTCTCGTCACCACAAAGCGTTTGTCTAAATACACTTGCCCTTGAAATGATTCTGCACAAACTGCTACATAGTATGGCTCGTCGGATTTTTTTGCTTGACGTGCTTCCTCAGCATTGATGTAGTTAGTGAGTATTTTACTTGTTTCTATGAGGTTGCTAGCCCAGTAATCACCTTCCCAAATATGTTCGGCTTGCTGCATGTTTTTGGCGGCAAAATGATTGTAGTAAATATATTGATAAGGGTGCAGATTGAATAATAGGTAACAGGTATTTGAAGCTAATAATAAACAGATGCTAGTAAAGATGATTTTCCAGCGAGGATAACTTATCAGCATCTGGTAGGTATTTGATATGCCGATGCCCGCAAAAATAGCGAGTGATGGAATAACAAAAGTAAAGTGCCGAACCCCATTGTAGAGAGCAGGTCTGTCATACAGGACAAATAAAAGAGGAAATAGTAAGCTGATTGCTAAAGCAATTTCAGGCAACTTTCCTGCAAAGTAAGCGCGAAAGTGTTTGTTAATACGCAAAAGTCCTGCGCCGCAAGCAACTAGTCCAGCAAGCAAGCCTATTAAAAAGACTTCAGGTAAGCGTATAGCCAAATATTCAAATAGGTAAAAACGTGAAATGTTACCGATACTGAACCATTGGCCATTTGCAATAGTGCTCATATCAAATTCAAAGTGCGAAAAGGATTTTGCAGCAATCAAAATGTGGTCAGCGCCCATCATTGCCCAGGGCCAAAATAAAGCCATGAGGGCAAAGGCAACAATGCCAGCAGGTAATAAGCCGATAAAAGCTTTAGTGTAAAAGTTTAATTTTTCTTTGAAGCTTTGCGCTTGGATGAGGCTGGCAATCAACACTAATAACATTAAATAAATCACAGCAAATGCACCGCCAATACGCAATCCAAGTGCGAAGCCTACTGCGATACCCAACTTAATACTTAGATTGCGTGGAATGCGGTCTAGCTTGTCTGATATCAATGTTGTGTAATAAAGCGCCCATACCATACAAGCGCCAAATGAAACATCTTTGGTGTGGGTAAACATAGCGCCAGACCAAGCGCCGGTAATTGTGAGTAAAAGTGCTGCCAAAAATGCGGCACGTTCACCTGCTAATTTTTTGGTGATTTTGTAAACCGCAATAATGCCAGCAAACCCGAATGTGGCTGAAAGTAAGTGGCGAATGTCCCACACCCAAATCGGTAGAATTTTTTCTAGTGATGCGGCGACTAAATCAAAAAATCCGCCGTATAAATAAAGATTTTTGTAGGTAAAGGCGGATTGATCTGCAAAGCCTGAGCTGTAAAACTTAAGCAATAATCGGCCATAGACATGCTGCACTTCCTCATCATTGCTAACGCCATATTGCTTGAAGGTCAGTAGGATGAAAATGGCCACTGCGCTAAATAGCGCGTAAGAAAGCCTTTTGTATACGTTTGAGGTCATTAGATGGCGCATTCTAATAATAAGTCGCCCGATTATACAGCGATGTGGTGTTGTTGTAATGCCCACGCCACATGCTCTCGTACTAGGGCAGATGAGTCGTTGGTGCGTGATTGAAGCGCATCAATAATTTCAGGTGAGCTTGTTGCATTACCAAGGCCAATAGCGATATTTCTCAACCATTGTTCATGGCCTATACGATAGATGGCACTGCCAGCCATTTTTGCATTAAAAGTTTGCTCATTCCATGCAAAGAGTTCAATAAGGGAGATGTCATCTAAGCCATGTCTTACGTGAAAATCATCCTGCTGGGTGATTTGCCCAAATCGATTCCAAGGGCAGGTAAGTTGGCAATCATCGCAACCATAAATCCGGTTGCCAATGAGCGGTCTATACTCTTCAGGAATGCTAGTTTTTAGTTCTATTGTGAGGTAAGAAATGCAGCGGCGCGCATCCACTTCGTAAGGTGCGACAATGGCTTGCGTCGGGCAAATGTCTATACATGCTGTGCATGTGCCGCAGTGATTGCCTGTTGGCGAGTCGATAGGTAACGGCAAATCAGTGTAAATCTCGCCTAAAAAGAACCAAGACCCTGCTTCGCGTGAAAGTAGCAGCGTGTGTTTTCCGCGCCAGCCCAATCCAGCCTTTTCGGCTAAAGCAACTTCTAATACTGGTGCGCTATCGGTAAACACACGATATTGAAATTCTTTTAGCTGGTGTTTAGGTAATTCACTTTGAATTTTGTCACAAAGCTTCTGTAGGCGATTTCTTAGCACTTTGTGGTAATCGCGACCAAGGGCATATCGTGAGATAAAAGCTTGGTCGCTTTCTTGCAATACCGCTTCAGCGTCTTTTGCCTGAGGTGGCTGGTAGTCCATACGAACAGAAATCACGCGCATGGTGCCAGCGACTAATTCGGCAGGTTGGGTGCGCTTATTGCCGTGTTTTGCCATATAATCCATAGCACCATGAAAGCCTTTTTCAATCCACGCCTGATAATGCGGTTGGGCACTCGCCAAATCGGTATCTGTGATACCTACATGGCTAAATCCCAATGCTTTTCCCCAGCTTTTAATATCGTTGGCAAGGGCTTTTAGATTGTTGGCTTCAAGATTATTGGTTTCATCGAACATATGACGCATGATATTACACTTCAGCTAGCCGATGAACAGGCAACGCTTAAACTAGGCAAGGATTTCGCTCGCTCGCTAATGGCTGGTGTGAATGTTTATTTGCATGGTGATTTGGGTGCTGGCAAAACAACCTTGGTGCGTGGCGCTTTAAACGGCTTAGGTTTTGTCGGCAAGGTAAAAAGTCCAACATATACCTTGGTTGAGCCTTATCAAGTGCAGGTCAATCAAACGATTATCAATGTTTACCATTTCGATTTGTATCGCTTTATGGATGAAGAAGAGTGGGATGCAGCAGGCTTTAGAGATTATTTCAATCCGCATTCGGTTTGTTTGATTGAATGGCCAGATAAAGCGGGAAGTTTAATTCCGCAGGCTGATATTGATGTTTATTTAGAGTTAAATGGCGAGGGCAGAATTGCTCGCTTAATTAGTAATACAACGGCAGGGAAAGCATGTTTAGAACGCTATCAAGAGTCTTAATTTTAGGATTTTTAATCCTGACGCCAGCATTAGCAAATCCAGCAGTCAATGTGACTGCCACGCGCGTTTGGCCAGCAGCGGATTACACCCGCATTACCATTGAAGCATCTAGTGAAATCAGCCAAAAAATGATGATGCTTAAAGACCCAGATCGCTTGGTATTGGACTTAGAGGGCGTCGATTTAAATGCAAATCTTAAATCTTTGGCGAATGCGATATCCCTAAATGATCCTTATATCAAACAAGTGCGTGTGGGCAACTTTAAGCCGAATGTTGTCCGTGTTGTGATTGACTTAAAAACACAAATCAAGCCTAACATTTTCATGTTGCAGCCGGCAGGGCAATATAACCATCGTTTGGTATTAGATGTTTACCCATTACAAGATCCGATTTTGAGCGTGATTGATAAGTCAAACAAATCTGCTGAAGCGCCTCAAGCTGTTGAGTCAAAACCAGTGACTGAGTCAAAGCCTTCAGAGCTTAAGCCTATGGAGACTGCGCCGGTTGTTGCCGAGGTTAAACCTGAAGTGAAACAAGAGCAAAAGCCAATTGAAACGCCAGCGCTTACAGAAACACCTACTGACAAACCTATCACCAATAAACCAGCCACAAATAAATCTGGCCGTTTAATTACGATTGCAATTGATGCGGGTCATGGCGGTGAAGATCCTGGCGCAAAGGGAGCTAGTGGCTCTAACGAAAAAGACATTACTCTGGGCATCGCAAAGAAATTAAAAGAGCGCATTGATGCTGAGCCTAATATGCGCGGCATTTTGACGCGTGATGGCGATTACTTTATTCCATTGCATGGGCGAGTGGTGAAGGCGCGAAACATGCAGGCTGATTTATTTATTTCTGTTCATGCCGATGCTTTTGTGCGACCTGATGCACGAGGCTCATCTGTATTTGCTTTATCTGAAAAAGGCGCAACCAGTGCCTCAGCCCGCTATTTAGCCAAGAAAGAAAATGAATCTGACTTAATTGGTGGTGTGAGTTTGGACGATAAAGATGCCAACCTTGCCCGTACTTTGCTTGATCTATCGCAAACAGCGACCATTAACGACAGCCTGAAGTTAGCTAAGGCTGTGTTGATGCGTATCGGTGAGATCAACACCTTGCATAAAGGCTCAGTTGAACAGGCTGGTTTTGCAGTACTAAAGTCACCAGACATTCCATCCATTTTAGTTGAAACAGCTTTTATCAGTAATCCGGAAGAAGAACGCAGGTTGAACGATGATGGATATCGTGAGAAATTGGTTGAAGCGATTATGTCAGGCGTTAAAAAGTACTTCTCGACAAATCCAGCTTTGGCTAAAAGCAAAGCGACAAACTAATTACATTAAGGTAAATGATGAAGCTCACGTTTTTAGGTGCCACGGGCACAGTAACAGGTTCTAAGTATTTGCTTGAGGTGGGTGGTAAGCGCATTTTGGTCGATTGCGGATTGTTTCAAGGATTGAAACAACATCGCCTTAAAAACTGGGCTAGGTTGCCAATAGATCCCGCTAGTGTGGATGTGGTAATTTTGACGCATGCACATATTGACCATACAGGCTATCTGCCGCTGTTTGTGAAAAATGGCTTTGCAGGTAAGGTTTATTGTAGCTACGGTACACGGGATTTATGTGAGATTTTGTTGCCAGATTCAGCACACTTACAAGAGGAGGAGGCCCGCTTTGCTAATAAGTATGGCTTTTCTAAACATAGCCCTGCCTTGCCGCTTTATACCAAAGACGATGCGGTCAAGGCTTTGGATTTACTTCAGCCTGTAGAGTTTGAAAAAGATATTAATTTGGGTGATGGCGTCGTGATGCGCATGTCACCCAACGGTCATATTCTGGGCTCAGCTTTCGTTCGCATTCACGATGCAAAAACTTCTATTTTATTTTCAGGGGATATTGGTCGCCCAAATGACGTGTTGATGAAGCCACCAACACAAATTAAACAAGCGGATTATTTGGTAGTGGAATCGACATATGGTGATCGCGTGCACGATAAAACCGACCCTAAAATCAAATTGGCCGCTGCGATTAATCGCACCATTTCACGAGGAGGCAAGGTGATTATTCCTGTGTTTGCGGTCGGTCGTGCGCAAGAACTTTTGTATTACATTCATTTACTTAAAGTTAAAGGCAGTATTCCGGATGTGCCTGTTTATTTGAACAGTCCAATGGCAGTTGATGCGACGGAAATTTTCAATCGACATAGTGGTGAGCATCGATTGTCTTCAAGTGAATGTGAGGCGATGTTTCATACGGCGCATATGGTGAATACGGTTGAGCAGTCCAAAGCGCTCAATGAAAATCGGCATCCGATGATTATCTTGGCCGCTAGTGGGATGGCGACGGGCGGGCGTGTTGTGCACCACTTAAAAGCTTTTGCACCTAATCCTAATAATACGATTTTATTTGCAGGCTTCCAAGCAGCAGGCACGCGAGGAGCGGCCATGCTTAATGGTGCTGATAGCATTAAAATTCATGGTGAATATATCCCTGTGAATGCAGAGGTATCCTTGATATCTAATTTATCAGCGCATGGGGATTATTTAGAGATTCTAGAATGGTTGCGTGGTTTTGAATCTGCTCCTAAACGAGTCTTTATCACCCATGGCGAACCGATTGCCGCCGATGCGATGCGTCATCATATCGAAGAAACATTGCATTGGAATACTTGCGTGCCAGATTACCTTGAAACAGTTGAGCTTAATTAATGGCCGCTATTCGTTTACTTCCCAATCAGCTCATTAGCCAAATTGCCGCAGGTGAGGTGGTTGAGCGGCCGGCTTCAGCGCTAAAAGAATTGCTTGAAAATAGCTTGGACGCTGGTAGTACAGATATTAATGTGTCTCTATTGCAGGGCGGTGTAAAGCAACTACGCGTTGCTGATAATGGTACGGGCGTTCCATTTAATGATTTAGCTTTGGCTTTAACGCGCCATGCTACTAGTAAAATAGGCTCGCTTGAAGATTTAGAAAGTGTCGCAAGTTTAGGCTTTCGTGGTGAGGCTTTAGCGAGCATTGCCTCGGTTTCACGCACGCATTTTATTAGTCGCCATGCAGACGAAAAGCATGCTTGGCGAATTGCTTCCGATGGCAATCATATCGAGGCAGCGGAGCCTGCGGCTTTAGATGCTGGCACCATTGTTGAGGTGAATGATTTGTACTTCAACACGCCAGCACGCCGTAAATTCCTCAAGACTGAAGGCACGGAGTTCGGACATTGCGAGGATGCTTTTAAGCGTGTGGCTTTGTCGCGCCCTGATGTAGGTTTTATGTTGCAACACAATGGCCGCGCTTTAATGCGTTTAAGCGCATCCCAACCAGAAAAGCGTTTTACTGAAGTGCTTGGCGCTGACTTTGCTGCTGAGGCTTTGAGCGTTGATGAATCAGCTGCTGGTTTACGCTTCTGGGGGATGACTGCCAAGCCGACTTTTTCACGCCATACCCGCGATACGCAATACGTCTATGTGAATGGTCGGTTCGTTCGAGATAAGCTTATTTCCCATGCGATTCGTCAGGCTTATCAGGATGTGATGCATGGCGACCGGCATCCAGCTTTTGTTTTGTTTTTAGAGCTCGATCCAAGTTTAGTAGATGTCAATGTGCATCCCGCGAAAACTGAAGTGCGTTTTAGAGATGGTCAGGCAATTCATCGATTTATTTTTCACGCGCTACATAAGGCTTTAGCCACGCCAACAGGCGCTTCCAACTTAGTCACGTCAAGCCAAGCTCCTAGTAATCCATTTTCAAACAGTGCGTTTAACAATGCTGATAATAGCGCTAGAAATTACCCAACATTTCAGTCACAAATAGATTTACGCAGTAATCAATCCAGCGCTGATTTTTACCAAGCGATGTTTGGCGGCATTAAGCAGGAGTATCAATCGCAAAACGATGCTCTGCTAGCCAATATTGAGGCGCCTCTTGGCGGTGTTGTTAATGAAGCTCACCAAGACTTTCCTTTAGGTTTTGCGGTGGCACAAGTGCATGGTGTTTATGTGCTTGCTCAAAACAGCTTGGGTTTAGTCGTTGTGGACATGCATGCCGCCCATGAGCGAATCATGTACGAGCGCCTTAAAAATGCGCTCGACGATGAAAATGTCCCTATGCAGCCATTGTTGATTCCCGTCAGCTTTCAAGCGGATAGGCTTGAAGTAGCGACCGTTGAAGATGAATTAACAAACGGGCAGGGCAATTTACGACTATTAGGCTTTGATATTGCTGTGCTTTCACCAACAACCTTAGCTGTGCGTGCAGTACCAGTAATGCTTCAAGATGCCGATGCAGTAGCGCTAGCACGAGATGTATTAAGAGATTTGCGTGAATATGGTGGCAGTCGCGCACTCACAGAGCGTCGTAATGAGATGCTTGGCACGATGGCTTGTCATGCGGCTGTGCGGGCTAATCGTAGCTTAACTATTCCAGAAATGAATGCCTTGTTGCGCGATATGGAAGCAACTGAGCGTTCAGGACAATGTAATCATGGTCGTCCGACTTGGTTTCAAGTGACGATGGGTGAGTTAGATAAAATGTTTATGCGTGGTAAGTAACATGTCAGCACTACCTCCAGCCATATTTTTAATGGGGCCAACCGCCAGCGGCAAAACTGGACTTGCGGTCCAACTTTGTCAGCATTTACCAGTTGAACTCATTAGCGTGGATTCTGCGCTGGTATTTAAGGGCATGGATATTGGTACAGCAAAGCCTGATGCTGCGACATTAGCCCAAGCGCCACATCATCTGATTGACTTAATTCCACCAACGGAAGTCTATTCGGCCGCTAATTTTCGCAATGATGCTTTGGGATTGATGGCGGATATTACTGCGCGTGGCAAAGTGCCACTTTTGGTGGGTGGCACCATGCTTTACTTTAAGGCGCTTCAAGGTGGCTTGAGTAATTTGCCTGAAGCAAATCCAGAGGTTCGTGCCAAGCTCGATGCTGAAGCGTTACAAATTGGTTGGCCGGCGATGCATGCCAAGCTCGCTAAGATAGACCCAGAAACTGCTGCAAGACTTGAGCCGGCTGATGCGCAGCGTGTTCAACGTGCTTTGGAGGTGGTTGAGATTAGTGGAAAAACCATGACGGAGTTGCATCAAGCAAGCAGCGGCGATGATTTACCTTATCGTTTGCTTAAAGTGGCTTTGGTGCCTTCTGATCGAAGTGTATTGCATAGCAGGATTGCTATACGCTTTGATGATATGTTAAAGCAAGGCTTTTTGGACGAAGTGAAAGGTTTGCTAAAGCAATATTCAGAATTAACCACTGAGTTGCCTTCTATGCGTTGTGTGGGTTATCGCCAAGCATTAGAGCATTTGGCAGGGCAGTATGATGAAGCTGAACTCCGTGATAGGGGGATTTTTGCCACGCGCCAATTAGCAAAACGTCAGCTTACTTGGCTGCGTGGTATGGATGATAATGTTGAAGTGGACTGCCTAAATTCGCAAATGTACGATTTAGTATTTAATGAAATAAATCAACTTTTTAAAAATTAATTGTTAATTATTACATGAGGTTTTTAATGCGATTTGCAGCCTCAATACACTCTTCCAAGCTTGCCACTAAAGCTAATCGAATAAAGTGTTTTCCTGGATTAATTCCGTGTGCTTCACGCGCTAAAAAGCTACCCGGTAATACAGTCACATTAAAATCTCGATACAAACGAATCGCCGCTTCCGTATCGGGCAACTCTGTTTTTGCCCAGAGATAGAAAGCCGCATCAGGCATCTCAACACCCAAAGTATTTTCTAGCATGGGCGTGACAGCCTTAAATTTTTCTGCGTAAAGTCTGCGATTTTCAATTACATGAATTTCATCATTCCAAGCTGCAATACTAGCCGCTTGCACTGAAGGGCTCATTGCACAGCCATGGTAGGTGCGGTAAAGCAAGAATTGCTCAAGAATATTCGCGTCACCTGCAACAAAGCCTGAACGCATGCCAGGCACGTTAGAGCGTTTAGAGAGGGAGCTAAATACCACTAAACGTGAATAATCACGGCCTAGTTTTTGTGCCGCTTCTAATGCGCCTAAAGGCTTGATAGCCTCATCAAAGTAAATCTCTGAATAACACTCATCAGCGGCAATCACAAAGCCATATAAGTCAGACAATTCAAAGATTTTTTGCCATTGATCTAGGCTCATCACTTTGCCTGACGGGTTGCCCGGTGAACATACGTAAATTAACTGTGTGCGATTCCAAATCTCAACAGGTACGCTATCAAAATCCATTGCATGCTGGTTTTCAGGCAGTGTGTTAAGGAAGTAAGGCTCAGCACCAGCTAAGAAAGCTGCGCCTTCATAAATTTGATAGAACGGGTTAGGGCAAATCACGATTGGGTTTGCCACTTTATTGGTATTAATCACGGCTTGCGCAAAGGCAAACAAAGCCTCTCGACTGCCATTCACTGGCACAATCTCTTTATCGGCATTGAGTAGCGGGATGCCATAACGTCGCGTAGCCCAATTTGCAATCGCTTGTCTAAGCTCAGGCACGCCAGCAGTAGTTGGGTAAGTGGCCAAGCCGCTTAGATTATCAATCAACGCTTGTTTAATGAGCGCTGGTGTATCATGCTTAGGCTCACCTATCGAGAGGTTGACGGCCTTGTAAGCGGTGTTCGGTGTAATACCGCTGAATAAGTCGCGTAAGCGTTGAAATGGGTAGGGCTGTAATTTGCTGAGATTTGAGTTCATGCAGGCATTATAAATCAAGCGGCATCCCGCTTAAACACTCAAGCAACAATTCCATAGATTTAGAAAGTTTATGTTGAGTCATTCATTGTTAGAAAAACATCAAAGTCAATTTGCCATATTTGGTCTGCTGTTTGGTGCTGTTTGTTGGGGCGTGATTTGGTATCCCTACCGCATCATGCAAGAGGCTGGCATTTCGGGCGTAGCCTCTAGTTTTTATACTTACGTGATTGCCGTTGGCATTTTTGCTATTGTTTTGCATAAACAATGGCGCGCCGCGCTTAATCAACCCAAAAGCATTATTTGGCTTGCCATCATTGCTGGGTGGACTAACTTAAGCTATGTTTTAGCGATTATTGATGGTGAAGTGATGCGGGTAATGTTGTTATTTTATTTATCACCGCTTTGGACGCTCATCATGGCGCATTTTTGGCTCAAGGAACGCACCAATAAGCGAGGTCTTGTGGTGATTGTTTTGTCACTCATAGGCGCATTTATTATGTTTTGGCAGGATGGTGCATTGCCTTTGCCAAATAACACGGCAGAGTGGCTTGCATTGTCCTCGGGACTTGGTTTTGCGATGACGAATGTTATTACAAGGCATTCTTCTAACTTGAGCATTACAGCTAAATCTATGGCGGTATGGATAGGTGTGCTCTTAATGTCGCTGATATTTATTGTGTTTCAAGACGCACCATTTCCTAATCCGATGAGCATGCATTTATCGCAAGTGCTGGTGATGGTGTTTATCGCATTTTTACTCATGGCCGCGACTTTTCTTGTTCAGTATGGCATCACCCATATTCCCGTCACAAAAGCATCAGTCTTGTTTATGTTTGAGTTGGTCATTGCTGCAGTCGCTTCTTACTACTTAACAGATGAAACTTTGTCTGCGCGAGAGTGGTTTGGCGGCGCGTTGATTGTTGTTGCGGCACTGTTTGCGGCGACCAATGAACAGAATTAAGATTTGGTGTAACTTTCCCACATTTCCTGATATCGAGACTCTAAATCATTAGCAAACTGCAATGTGTTGAATAATGGCAATTCCGCGTTGTGTTTTGTTAGTTTAGCTTTAATGCGTTTTAGCTCATCAGGCTTGCTTGCAAGCACCAATGCTTTGTTTTCGTAGTCTTCCAATGAGTCAGTGATGAGTTCTTCTAGATTGGCTGCTTTGAGCAAGCTTCCCGCCACGCGACTGGCAAACGTGTCGCTAGCACAAGTTAATACGGGCAATCCCATCCAAAGTGCATCGCTAGTTGTGGTGTGGGCGTTGTAAGGAAGCGTGTCTAAGAATAAATCTGCACAGCGTTGCCTTGCCATATGTTCAGCCATCTGGACACGTGGCGCAAATATTAGACGAGCTTTGTTTACGCCGCGTGCTTCTGCCTCACGAATTAAATTCGCCTTTGCCCATTGATTGCATTCCAATAGCCATAAAACGCTGTTTGGCACTTGTTTTAAAAGGCGCATCCAGCAATAAAAGACCTCCGGCAATATTTTGAATGTTTGGTTAAAACAGCAGAACACAAAACCATGCTCTGGCAAGCCATATTCCATGAGGGTCTTTGTCTTGCCTATTGAGCGCTTTGTATCGTTGGGCTGATACGTGTGAGGTAGCAATGCTAATTTTTCAGAATAGGCACTTGCTTCAGTTGATGGCGTGATAAAACCATCGCTGAGAATGTAATCAAACAATGTTTCACCCTCTAAATCGCCCATGGTGCCAGGGAAGCCAAGCCAGTTCACATTGATGGGCGCGGGTCGTAGCGCAACGATTTGACTACGACTAGTTTGAGTAAAGCCAGTTAAATCCACCAAGATATCAATTTCATCTTGGTTAATCTTGCGTGCGGCATCTGCTGTTGATAAGGCGCGAATATCTACAAAATGATCAAAAGCTGCTTCAAGGCGCTTGCGCTCTAAGGTTTGGTCGTTGATGCCGTAAGAGTATGCGTAAATTTCAAAAGCACTTCTATCGTGTAGTTCGATTAATTCAGAAATCAACGATGCAAGCGGATGCAATCTAAAATCAGCCGATAAATAGCCGATACGTAGCTTTTTATGGTGGGCTTGTTGCTTAGTCTGATGTTTGAAAGCTAATTCCTTGCCTTGCTTAAATGCTGATGAATAGCGGTTTTTAAGCCAGTTATTGGCGCATTGTTTTTGTTCTTGCGCTGTTGTTTGCGGCATGGATAAAAAAGCAAATGGGGAGATTTGTGCTTCTGGCACATTCTTAACCCAGTCGCGTATTTCACTCACTTCATTATATAAGTCATTCCAATCGCAAATATGTTGCTTTTGATGCACCAAATGCACTTTGGCGTGATAAAGCCTGGGGTTGATGTCTAAAGCCTTTTGGTAAGAGGCGATAGCAGCGGCTAAATCGCCAAGCTCACGCTGAACATTGCCTAAATTGTTATAGGCATCAGCATCCTTGGGGCTTTGTTGAATGGCTTTGAGATAAGCCTGCGCTGCATCAGCAGGCTTGCCGAGTTCGCGCTGTGCATTACCTAAGTTGTAATAAAGAGCCGCGTCGTTGCTAATGATACGTATCGCTTCTTGATATGCAGATTCAGCTTTGGCGTATTGTCCAGTTTGTTGCTGTTCGTTGCCTAATACTTGCAGCGCATGGCATAGCGCCTGTTTCAAGTCCTCATCTTGCGGGTAGTCCAGCAGAATGCGTCGATAGCATGTCGCTGCGCCTTCGTATTGATGATGTTCCGCATAAGCATTACCAAGGTTGTAGACGATTTCTAAATCATCAGGTGCAAGACTTAATGCGTGTTGTAAGGTCTTAATTGCTTCTTGCAAACGTCCAGCAGCTTTAAGTGCTAGCGCTTGGTTGCTTAAAAAGTCAGAATTGTTTGGCTCGATAGAAAGCGCTACTGCAATGGTTTTAATCGCCAATTCATGTTGTTTGTTTTGGTGATAAATCACACCTAAGTAATGTAAAGCATTCGCATGCTGCGGTGAGGCTTCCAACACCTTGCGATAGAGGGATTCTGCTTGCGCTAATTGCCCTTGCTGGTGATGTTGTAATGCAGTGCGATAGGTTGATTGAATATCCATGAGCGAGATTTTACGCTAATTGTTTTGTATCGTTTGCGCTAAGCGCTTTAAGCCTAATTCGCGTAAAGCAAAGCGATTAGGGTCTAACGCTGATAAAAGCGTGCAATCAACGGGCGCTGGTTCTTTGCAAATAAAGCTGGCGATGATTTCGGCACATAGTGGTGCGTTAACCAAGCCTTTTGCACCGTGGCCAGCATTTATATATAAGCCCTCTAGCCAAGGGAGGCTGTCAGGTGGCGCGTTGTATCGCGGTGGACTTTCTTTAAGTTGGGTGATGTCTAAAATAGCCCCTGCGAGTGGTAGGTAGTCACTTGTCGTGGCGCGAATTGAAGCTCGACCTTGCAACGCTTGCACGTCATATCCTGTGTTACTCCAGTCTGGTGCAAGTGATTTCAGCATATTGAGATTGCTTATGTGCTCAGCTTCTCTAATGTCAGTATTGTTGTCGTTGGGTAAGAACGTTGCGCCCAAGCAATGCTGGCCTTGCCTTGCTGGGCTTAGGTAGCCATCGGTACAAATGACGGTTTTAAGTGTTTTGCTAGTTAGGGTTGCTGGTAATAAAGTGATTTGCCCGCGCACTGATTGCATCTCGCAATGCCCGGTTTGCATAAAAGTTTGTGCGTCAGTGGCATTGGCAATAATCAGGTTTGAGGCCTCCGCAACAAGCCCGCTTTGAGAGAGTACCTGCCAACCTTGCGATATTTTCTCTATGCTCAGCGCTTCAGTGTTAGTTCTTTTTTTAATATTCGGGCACTTGGTGAGCGCCTCGCAAAATGAAGCTGGGTTTAGCCAGCCAGCTTGGGGTATAAACATACCGTCATGTTCAATAGAAATTCCCGATAATTCAGATGCAGTTATTTTATTAACCGCATGAATTAATTCAGGGTATTCATTAATGACAGATGCGATTCTTTTGCGCTCACGCTCATTAAATGCTAATTGCAAAACTCCGCATTGTTGGTAATTCTCATCATTTATTTTGATGTGATTGAGCAATCCTAATGTATACAAAAAGCCTTGCAAGGCGAGGGTGTTGAGTGCTGTTTCGCCGCCCGTGAGCCTTGGGTAAAGCACGCCAAGCGGGTTGCCCGAGGCCTCTTGTGCAAGTGAGCTGTGCCTTTCAATCAGTGTAACTTGATAACCGCGTCGCGCCATTGCTTCGGCACTTGCTGCACCAGCCAGACCGCCACCAATGACAATCACGGTTTTGCTGTTCGTTTGAGTGTGCTTGTTTTGATTTGTGCTTTGGTAGTGCCCAAAAAGCATTTCTCGTTTTTTCCCAAATCCTGGGGCTTTTGAGACTTGAAAGCCAGCATTCTGTAAGCCTCGCCTGATGTCCCCTGCACTGGTGAAAGTAGTAAAAGTAGTTTCCGAATGTGAATGCTTAGCCATCTCCTCAAATAAGCTGGTTTGCCACATATCAGGGTTTTTAGCAGGGGAGAATCCATCTAAAAACCAAGCATCTGCAGCGCCTTTGAGCTTTGGTAGTGATGCATTTGCGTCACCAATCAACAACGTAAGCATTACGCGGCCTTCATCAAACATCAACCTATGCCATGCTTTAGAGACCAATGGATATTGTTGGATTAGTGCATCACTCAGCGCTTTAATGCTAGGCCAAAGAGAAAGCGCTTTTTGTAAGTCATCAATGTTAAGCGGGTATTTTTCAGTGCTAAAGAAGTGCAATCTTGCATTAGGGGCTGCTGTTTCTCTCCACAATTTCCAAGCGCAAAGAAAGTTTAAGCCTGTGCCGAAGCCTGTTTCAGCGATGGTAAAGTGATCTTCAGTAAGATTTTCCCATCGCGTTTTTAGTTGGTTATGCGCTAAAAAAACATGCTGTGTTTCATCTAAGCCGCTATCACTTGAGAAGTAAACATCGCCAAACTCGCTAGAGTAGGGCTGATTGTCGTGCCATTCAAGTTGGGCGTGTTGGTGGGTCATGCCAGCATTTTAATGGATTTCATTAAGTTTTGACGGTAGTCATGCAATATACCAATCTGTATACTATGGTTTTAGTCATCATCAATGGTGTTTCATTATGCGTCATTTAAATAAAAATGTTGGGGTGGTTGCCGTTGTGCTTGGAGCTAGTCTGCTAGCGGCTTGTAGCAACATTCAAAAGCATGATGCCACTACAAGCAATATCATTAATTCATCGCACCAGCAGGGCGCTAATCAAGATTGGCCTAGCTTTGGGCGTGATTATGCCAATAAGCGATTCTCGAAAAACGCTCAAATTAATCGTGATAATGTTCAGAACTTAACAACAGCTTGGCAATATAAAAGTGGTGTTAAAGCAGCATTCCAAGCAACACCGATTGTTGTTGATGGTGTGATGTATGTTTCTCTGCCGTTTAACCATGTGGTGGCTTTAGACGGAAAAACAGGTAAGGAGCTCTGGCGTTACAAGCACGACAGGCGCACGGATTGGAATATGTGCTGTGGACCAGCGAATCGCGGTGTTGCAGTTGGCTATGGTAAGGTGTTTATCGGCACGGTTGACGCACGTTTGATTGCTTTGGATGCTAAATCTGGCAAAAAGCTTTGGGACATTAACGCAGTTGATGCGGATGTGGTTACCGAAGGACAAGATTCACTTAATAAAAACGACCCAAACAAAACGGCCAAAACCACAGGTGGCACAGGCGTTGGCATGGCAATGGCGCCGGTGGTTTATAAAGATAAAGTCATTATCGGTATCACTGGTGTTGGTTATGGATTGCATATCGACAACCCACGTGAAGACGCTCCCTTAGGAGCTGTGATTGGCGTCACTGGCCGTTACGGCCGCCCAGGCTTTTTGGCGGCGTTTAATGTGACCACAGGTAAACGTGTTTGGCAGTTTGACACTATTCCCGATAAAGGCTGGGAGGGCACGTTTAAAGAAACAACGGCCGATGGTGTTTCACTCAATCGCAATATTCAAGCTGAAAAAGCCGCTTTGCCTAAATTTCCTGATTCAGCGCGTTTCGGTGGTGGTTCTGCTTGGAGCACACCAGCGATTGATCCTAACTTAGGGCTTTTATACTTTGGCACAGGCAATCCATCGCCACAGATGAACGATGTCTCTCGTCCTGGGGATAACCTCTACACTGTATCTTTAGTCGCGCTGGATGCTGATTCTGGCAAGCTGCGCTGGTATTACCAACAAGTGCCTCATGATGTTTGGGGTTACGATATCGCGAGTGCTCCGATTCTGTTCAATTACAAAAAAGATGGCAAAACAATTGAGGCTGTTGGTCAAGCTAGCAAATTAGGTTGGTTCTTTGTGAATGACCGCAAAACAGGCGAGCTTTTAATGAAGTCTGACGCTTTTGTTCCGCAAAAAAATCTGTTTGCAAAAGCGACGTTTGAAGGTGTAACGCTTTATCCAGGCATTTTAGGCGGTTCCAATTGGTCGCCGGCGGCGATTGATGAGTCAACCCAGCATGCCTTTGTTGCGGCCATTCATGCCCCAATTAAATACACCTTACATGAAACGCCAGGCAAGGATGGCGCAGCGCCCATTCGATATGCGGCTTCAGAGCCAGCGGACGAGCCACGTTGGGGGGTGCTGTCAGCAATTAATCTAACTACAGGCAAGATCACCTGGCAAAACAAAACTGAACAGCCACTTGTTGGCGGCGTTTTAGCAACGGCTGGTGGCTTGTTGTTTACAGGCGAGGGTAACGGGCACTTCAATGCTTACGATTCAAGCAATGGCAAGTTGCTGTGGCAGGGTATTAATGATTTTGGCGTGAATGCACCCCCAGTCACATACCAAATCGATGGCGAACAATACATAGCTGTAGCGGCAGGAGGCAGTTCAATTTTTGGATACAAACAAGGCGACCACTTGTTGGTGTATAAGCTTAAACGCTAAACTATCGACCTGTTATCTTTAGATGTGAGTTTTGTATGCACTTTGAAAACATAGATCTTGTTATTAGCCTTTGTTTGATGCTTGGCGCCGTTTTGTATACCTCTGTTGGTCATGCTGGCGCATCCGTATACATCGCCATCCTCACTTTGTTTGGCCTTTCAAGTCCAATTATTAAACCAACGGCTTTGGTGCTCAATATTTGCATAGCAAGTTTTACGAGTTGGCGCTTTATTAAAAAAGGCTTTTTTGATTTAAAAGTGTTAACGCCGATTGCAATTGGCGCCATTCCCTTTGCTTTTTTAGGTGGATATATCAATGCGCCCAGCCATGTTTACAAGGCAATTGTTGGTGTCATTTTGATTGTTTCTGCAATTAGCTTATTAACAAAAACCAGTGAGCGTATTGATGCTAACGTCCATCAACCTAAATTCCTATTGGCCGTGGCATCTGGGGCAGCTATTGGCTTTTTGGCTGGCTTAACAGGCACTGGCGGTGGCATATTTCTTTCACCTCTCATTTTGTTTTTAGGTTGGAGCAGCACTAGAAAGACTTCAGGTATCGCTGCACTGTTTATCCTTCTGAATTCACTGTTTGGGTTGGCTGGCAATTACGCCTCGGTACAAAATCTTCCGTCGCAATTGCCGTTGTTTGTTATCGCAACCATGATTGGGGCGGTTATTGGCACGACGCTAGGGATTAAGTTTTACTCTGCAAACGCGATTAAAAAGGCATTGGCTTTAGTGCTTTTGATTGCCGGATTAAAATTACTTTTAACTTAGTATTTAGGTAACAAAAAAGCCGCTATCAATCGATAGCGGCTTTTTCTTGTGTGGCGTCCCCACGGGGATTCGAACCCCGGTCGCCTCCGTGAAAGGGAGGTGTCCTAGGCCTCTAGACGATGGGGACATAGAGGTCAAAATTATACTTAAAAACACTACTAATTTAAAGTCTAAATTAGCAAAAATCTGTTTCTTTTTCTACTGCCGAGGTCTTTTTGGTGGAGGTAAGCGGGATCGAACCGCTGACCTCTTGCATGCCATGCAAGCGCTCTCCCAGCTGAGCTATACCCCCGACAAACCTTAAACTTCAAGACCCGCGAAAAGAGGCGCCATATTAATGAGGCTGGACTTGCTTGTCAACGTATTTCGTCTTTTTCCGCTGACTTTCTTGGTTTTTAGCCTCGAACGTTTGAGTTTGTCTCAAATTGCGTTAAATCCACACGCGGTTGAGGTTGCCATCCAGCTTTGCGATGTTCTGCAACTACATTGGTAAAGATGCCGCCACGAACGAAGAATTTAGCTGTTAGGCGCATGAATTTAGGGTTTGTTGCTGCCACTAAATCATCCAAAATGCGATTGGTCACAGCTTCGTGGAAGCAGCCTTCGTCGCGGAATGACCACGTGTAAAGCTTGAGGCTCTTTAGTTCAACACATAGTTGATCTGGGATGTAATCAAGATAGAGCACTGCAAAATCAGGCTGACCTGTTTTTGGACATAAGCAAGTGAACTCTGGAATTTCCATGTGGATGTGGAAATCACGTTTAGGATTTGGATTTTCGAAGGTTTCCAAATCTTTAGTTGGTTGTGCGGTTGGCTTTCCGCCTAATGATTGCGTGTTTGTCATGTTAGAAATCGGGCTTTTAGCGTGAAAAAACGTTATTATACTGTTTAACAAAGCTTACTTAAAAATAATCCTAATTTTGCGTTTAACCCATCTTAAACTTGCCGGCTTCAAATCGTTTGTTGACCCAACGACTTTGCATCTTCACGGTCAACGTGTAGGCGTTGTTGGGCCTAATGGTTGCGGTAAATCTAACGTAATGGAGTCTGTCCGCTGGGTGCTAGGAGAATCAAGTGCCAAAGAGTTACGTGGAGATTCAATGGATGCTGTTATTTTTAATGGCTCAGCTAATCGCAAACCCATCTCAAGAGCAAGTGTAGAGCTTGTTTTTGATAATAGTCTTGGACATGCCGCTGGTGCATGGTCGCAGTATGCTGAAATCGCTGTTAAAAGGGTCATTGAGCGTGATAAAGGATCCTCTTACTTCATTAATAATACTGCGGTACGACGCCGAGATGTCGCTGACTTATTCTTAGGTACAGGTCTGGGTGGAAGGGCGTATGCAATTATTGGCCAAAACACGATTTCACGAATTGTTGAAGCAAAGCCTGAAGAGCTTCGCGTATTTTTAGAGGAGGCTGCAGGCATCTCTAAGTATAAAGAGCGAAGGCGTGAAACTGAGCTTCGCTTACGAGATACACGAGAAAATCTCAGTCGCGTTGAAGACATTCGAATTGAGATGGATAAGCAAATTACACGTTTAGAGTCACAAGCTGTCGTTACAGAGCAGTATCACCAATTACAAAAAACTCTTAAACACACACTGGGTCAGCTTTGGCTATTAAGAAAGCGCGATGCAAGCACTGCTTGGGAAAAGACCCAACGTGCTGTTGAAAAGTTGGTGAACGATCTTGAAGGTCAAATGGCTTCGCTTCGTAAAACTGAAAGCCTCCTGGAGAGTCTGCGCCAACAACATTATGCAAGTACAGAGGCTGTTCAGCTTGCTCAGACACAATATTATGAAACCAATGCTGAGGTTTCTAATTTAGAAACGCAGGTAAAACATACGCAAGAGGCCCGAGACAGGCTTAATCTTCAGCTTGAACAAACTGTTGAGCAAACACTTAAATCAGATAATCTCCGAAGTGACATTGAAGCTCAGTTGGAGCAGTTGATGGCGGAGGCTAAAGACGCTGAAGCGCAAGTGTTGAAATCAACCGAAGCCTTGTCACTTTGCCAAGCCGCTTTTCCTGAGGCAGAGCGTGCATATGTATCATCACAAAAAGCGCACGCCGAAGCGCAACGCACATTAAGTGAAGCTGAGCAAAGTATTCGCTTAGAGTCGACCAACATAGAGCATTTAAATCGTTCATTCGCTGAAACATCGCAACGTCTCGAAAGGCTGATGGCAGAGCAAGCTAGTCTTTCATTGCCAAATGAGGATGAGTTAAAGGATAAACAAAATCAGTTGGCAGCATTCCAGGTTGAAAGTGAAAAGCTCAATTTAGATTTAGTTAAGTTAAAAGCAATAGAGCTGTCACAAGTAGAAGCCCTCAAATCCTTGCGTGAACAGCAGTTGGCACAAGAGCGGTCCTTGGCGCAAATTGATGCTCAAATTACTTCGCTGAATAAGATTCAGCAATCATTAGGGCATGAGGTCAAGTTAGATGCCTGGTTAAGTAACAATCATTTAAATGGCTCTCCGCGTATTTGGCAGCAAGTTGAAATTAAAAAGGGCTGGGAAGTAGCCCTTGAGGCGGTATTGGGTTCGCGCTTAAATGCGTTAATTAACGCAACTGTTGGTAAGCTGACACCTGATGAACGTCCACCATCTGCTTTGGTAATCGCAGAAGCTGTTGAGGCTAGCACAAGTCCATCAAGCAAGCAGTCATGGGCAGCGATGCGAAGTGTTGTTGAGGTAAGAGATAGTCGGGTAGCGGGGCTCCTAGACGCATGGTTAGACGGCGTTTATTTGCTTGAGGATGGCGAAAATCCAGATGCTGCACGTCAAAAACTGAAATCTCACGAATGTTTAGTCAATGCAAAAGGTGATGTCTATTCGCGCCATAGTTTGTCTATTTATGCTGCGCAGTCAGCGATGCACGGTGTTTTAGAGCGCCAACGTGAACTTGATGAACTTAACAAGCAGCAACCAGAATTTCAAGCGAGAATCATGGCGGGTTTGGATGCGCTATCTTCACATGAGCAGGCTTTACAGCAAACAAGGTTTGAAAATACAGAGCAACAACAAGCATTAAGTAAGCTAACTCAAAGTCAGCATGCCCTGAATATTGATTTACAGAGACTCACACAGCAGCGCAAACACGTCATTGATAGACATAATGCGATTGAGGCCGACTTAAGTCAGCTCCAACAGCGCTTGGTTAGTTTAAAGAATGAGCAAAAAACAAAGCAAAGCACGCTTACATCCACCAGTGGATCACTTGCTGAGTTACAAATTAGACGCGAACAAACATTTAGCGCAAGACAGCGTGCAGAATTAGCATTGAATCAGTCTCGAAACGATTTGCAGAACGCTGAGAAATTGGTACAGGAAAAGATATTTAACAACAAGTTAATATCAAATAATATTAATGAATTAAATAGCAAAATAAACTCCCTTGCTGATGAGAAGCTTGCTTTAGTTAACAAGAAAAAAGAAGCAGAAGCCCTTTTGGACGCTGCGAAGATGGAGGGTTTGAAAGCTAATCTTGAAACTGCCATTAGCTTGAAGCAAGTGCGTGAAGCCGCACTTGCGGCAGCACGTGATGCAATGGCTGGCGCAGAAAATGAATTGCAAGCTAACGAACGCAACAGAATGCAAAACGAACAGGTTTTGCATCCGCTAAGAGATAAACTAGAGCAGGCGAGATTACAAGAACAGCAAGCTCGCCTTCATTTTGAACAGTGCCAAACGGAATTGCTCAATGTAGGGATTGAAGAGGCTGCTTTGGCGCACGAGTTAAGCTTTGGCGCAAAAATTTCAGACTTTGAAGCGCGCGTCCAAAGATTTGCCGGTGAAGTTGAGGGGCTAGGTCCCGTTAACTTGGCTGCTATTCAAGAACTTAATAGCGAGCGTGAACGTAAAACCTACCTAGATAGTCAGGCAGCAGATCTTGAGGAGGCGATTAATACGCTTGAGGATGCTATACGCCGAATTGATAAAGAAACACGTACGCGATTGCAACATACTTTTGATGAGGCTAATCGCCACTTTAGTGAGCTGTTTAGAGACTTATTCGCAGGCGGACAAGCGAGGCTTGAACTTTTAGGGGACGAGATCTTAGATACAGGCATGCAGGTTTTTGCTCAGCCCCCTGGCAAAAAGAACAGTACCATTCATTTACTTTCAGGTGGTGAAAAGGCGCTAACAGCATTGGCTTTGGTTTTTGCATTATTTAAGCTCAATCCAGCCCCATTCTGCTTAATGGACGAGGTGGATGCGCCACTAGATGATAGCAATACAGATCGATTCTGTGCGATGGTCAAAAAAATGTCTGAGCGAACACAATTTTTGTTCGTGAGTCATAATAAAATTACCATGGAAATGGCACAGCAATTGGTAGGCGTTACCATGCAGGAATCAGGTGTTTCGCGTGTGGTAGAGGTGGACATGGAAGCCGCTATGCAGATGAACCATGAGTTGTTTACATCCTGAGTTATTTATATAAGAGCTTTGCAGTTGAAGTGAATGGGAATATTAATTGAATAAACTAAATGACTTAACAATTTCACTTTTGGCGATAGGTTTAGGGCTTATCGTTTTGGTCATCCTATTTAATTGGTGGCAAGAACGCAAAATGCGTAAAGTGACTGAAAAGCAGTTTTCAGCGTCATCAAGCGACCTTTTGATGAATGATTTTGCTGATGATGTGTTTGAAGAAACGGCCGTGTTAATCGAGCCATCCACAAAGATCAAGGATGTTGTGGATCGATATGATACTGATGATGTGCGGCTGCCTGATGAGGTTGAATTTAAGATTGATTTGGGTGATTTTGAACACGAATCAGTAGTAATTGAAGAAGCGCCTGATGTTGTTGTTGTTGAGGAAGTTCATGCGGGTATTGAGGTACATGCTGAGCCTGTGGTTGAAATTCCTGTTCGTAGCAATGGATTGCCAGAATCAGTGAATAAAGATGTGGACTTAACGGCTTTATTCTTTTTGCCGACGTCAGCCAATGGCGAACGTTTGAGAGAGTTTTTAATTGGATTAGTTAATCTAGATAAGCCTATTTTTGCTTACGGATTAGATTCATCACAAGTTTGGCATCCGCTAACCCGTGAGCAGGAAGCAGTCGAGTTCACTAAAGCGTCTTACAGTCTACAATTGGCTGATAGGGCGGGTGCAGTTTCTGCCGATACTTTGCATCGATTTCAACAAATGGTGACTGAAATCGCCTACGAACTTAGTGCGCAAGTTGAATGGATAGGCACGCAGGAGCCTTTAGAGTTCGCTCAAGCGTTAGATACATTCTGCTTGGAAGTTGATAAAACGATTGGCTTCCATATTCTTAATGGGGCATCTGGACGATTTACAGGTACAAAATTTAAAGGGCTTGCAGAGGCCAATGGGTTGGCATTAAAGGACGATGGTGCTTTTTATGCAAAATCCAAGAATGGCCAATCGGCCTTCAAAGTAATTAATATGGAAAACAATCCATTCGGCTCTGATATGCTGAAATCAGTTGCACTTAAAGGCGTGACCTTCCAAATGGAAATTGCGTTGACAGAAAGCTGCACGGAAACCTTTAATAGCATGGTGTTGATGGCAAAAAGCATGGCGCATTCATTGTCTGCAACGCTTGTGGACGACCATCAGCGAGAATTAAGCGACGCTAAAATTGAAAAAATCAGGCAACAGTTAAGATTGATACAAGTACAGATGACGGTTAAAGGCATTCCGCCAGGCAGTCCGGTTGCACTTCGTTTATTTGTGTAGTTTTTTAGTATGTCTCAAGATCAACAATCCCCTTTGCAGGCTGGACTTTTCGGCGATGAGCCATTAATTTCCCAGTCTATGGATGAGGCTAGAATTTCTCAGATTCGCGATTTGATTCGCTTGTACGATTTTCAATACTACGTGCAAGATGCACCCACCGTTAGCGATAATGAATATGACGGTCTATTTCGAGAGCTTCAAACGCTAGAAGCTAAACATCCAAATTTAGTCACGCCTGATTCACCAACGCAGCGAGTTGGTGGTTCGCCAGTAAGGGCTTTCAGCAGCATCACACATCGTGTTGCCATGCTTTCTCTTAATAATGCATTTGGTGATGATGAGTTAAATGCCTTTGATAAGCGTGTTCGAGAAGGTTTAGGCTTGAACCAAGTTGAATATGCTGTGGAGCCTAAGTTTGATGGTCTTGCCATTACGCTCACTTATGAAAATGGCATCTTTATTCAAGGTGCGACACGTGGTGATGGCTATACCGGTGAAGATGTGACGCACAATCTCAAAACAATCCGTAGCATTCCCCAGCGATTGAATTTCCATAAGCCACCTAAGCTTCTTGAGGTGCGCGGGGAGGTGTTGATGTTTAAAGCTGATTTTGATGTGCTTAATCAACAACAAGAATCGCGTGGGGATAAAGTGTTCGCTAATCCCCGCAATGCAGCGGCTGGAAGTCTCAGACAGCTAGATCCAAATATCACAGCAACACGCCCCTTATCGTTTTTTGCGTATGGGCTAGGGGCTAATGACGGTGTACCAGAGTTAAACACGCACAGCGCCTGCATGGATTATTTAGAAAGTCTACGTTTGCCAGTGAGTAATTTACGAGCAGTAGTAAAGGGCGCTGAAGGTTTGTTAGGTTTTTATGAAAAAGTTGGTGCGCAACGCGCTAGTTTGCCATTTGATATTGATGGCGTTGTTTATAAAGTCAACTCATTAGCGCAGCAAGCAGAGTTAGGCTTTGTTTCTAGGGCGCCACGCTGGGCAATTGCACATAAGTTCCCAGCAGAAGAAGCGCTAACCATTGTGGATGGGATTGATGTGCAAGTTGGACGCACTGGTGCAATTACCCCAGTCGCAAGGCTCAAGCCTGTTTTTGTAGGCGGTGTAACCGTTACCAATGCAACGCTGCATAATGAAGATGAGATGCGTCGCAAGGATGTGCGTATCGGCGACACCGTTAGCATTAGAAGAGCAGGGGATGTTATTCCAGAAGTGGTTGGCGTAGTCTTGGAAAAGCGCCCATCTAACGCATTGCTATTTACTATGCCAACTGAGTGCCCTGTGTGTGGCTCACATATCAAAAAACAAGAAGACGAAGCGGTGGCCCGTTGTACGGGTGGCATATTCTGCGCGGCACAGCGCAAGCAAGCTATGATTCATTTTGCCTCACGCAAAGCGATGGATATAGAGGGGTTTGGCGATAAATTAGTTGAGCAGCTCGTCGATAGTAATTTGGCAAACAATCTTGCTGATATCTATCGTTTAGATTTCCATACCCTTGCCAATTTAGATCGCATGGCAGAAAAGTCAGCGCAAAATATCATAGATGCCCTAGAGAAAAGCAAAAAAACGACGCTATCACGTTTTATTTATGCCTTAGGTATACGTAATGTAGGTGAGGCAACAGCAAAGGACTTGGCGCGCTACTTTGGTAGTGTTCAAGCCATTCAAGATGCGAATGTTGAGCAATTGCAACAAGTCCCTGATGTGGGGCCGATTGTGGCGGAATCCATTGTTAACTTTTTTTCAGAAGTCCATAACCGAGAAATCATTAATAGCCTTATTACCCCTGTAGAGTTAGGCGGGGCTGGCATCCATTGGGATGCGGTGGCGGCACAATCCAACGCTATAGGTATTTTTACAGGCAAGACCTTTGTACTTACTGGCACATTACCAACATTAGGGCGCGAAGATGCAAAAGCTTTAATTGAGAATGTAGGTGGCAAGGTAAGTGGTAGTGTTTCTAAAAAGACGGACTTTGTTGTTGCGGGCGCTGATGCTGGTAGTAAGCTTACCAAGGCTCAAGAGCTTGGGGTGAGCGTGATTGATGAAACTCATTTGTTAAAGATGTTGTCTGACAAAGAATAGTTTAATTTTTAAGGGTTAATTGAATGCGTTTTTTATCTATTAGTTTTCTAGGCCTTAGTTTTTTAATTTTAGCCTTGTTTAACACCCTAACGTTTGCGGATGATGCTGAGCTTAATAAAAAAATAAATGATTGTAATCAATCTGTAAAAAATGGAACGCCAGAAAAAGCTTTAGATTCTGCTGGGCAATTATTAAAGAAAAACCAGAAAAATCGCGAAGTGGTTTTATGCAAAGCGCGTGCTCAAATGGCACTTAATCAATTTGCTGATGCGGTCCCGACGCTAACAACTGTGGATCAGCTGTCTAATACACCCAATGACCACATGATGTCGCTTGCGATGCTCGGTAATGCTTACAAAGGTAATCAGCAATTCAATGAGGCGATTGCTAGCTACCAGCAGTCTATGGATATCGCTAAAGCGCAGAAGAATAAGAGCTTTGAGCGCATCACTTATAACCTGGTAGGAGAAGCTCAGGCGCTTACTAAGCAATTTGAAGAGGCAATTGCAAGTTATCAAGCTGGTTTGAAGCTGGCGCTAAACGACAATGAGCGTGCTGATGCATTTGAGCGTATTGCCAGCATCTACAATCAACAGCAGAAGCACAATCAAGCGATTGAGTATCAACTTAAGGCAGCGCTTGCTTACACACATTACGGTGACTTGGATGCGCAAGCCAATGCAGGACTGGAACTAGGTCGCATTTATATGGATGCTGGTGAGCTAGAGCAGGCTGAAAAATCGATCAATAAGATGCTGAAGCTGGCAGTTGATAACGGTGGCGCGTATTGGGAAGTGAAAAGTGATTTATATTTAGCTAAAGTTAAAATGGCGAGTCATCAAAGCAATGACGCCAAAAGGCTACTGGAATCAGCCCAGAAGCTTAATAAAGAAGTAGGGGATGCAATGCTTTCTGAAGCGATTTTAGCCACATTAAAAGAGCTCGATAAGTAATAACTGAAATAAATATGTAAAACGGTGTAATTTTGGTGGAGTTGTGACGACTAATCGTTAAGCATTGAAAAGGGCCGCTCCATGTTGATACATAAAAAATCAGACATCATACCTTCGGAAATCACCTCAAAAGAGAATTTCGAAAACCGCCGAACCGTGATAAAAGCAGCGGGGGCTTCATTGTTGACTGCAAGCGGCATTTTCACAGGACTGGTGAGCAGTACTGCCAATGCTGCTTCAGGCAGACAAAAAATCAATGCTTACGCAAAATCTAAATATGGTGCGGAAGAGAAATTAACCCCATATGACGATATCACTAATTACAACAACTATTACGAGTTTGGAACCAGTAAAACTGATCCATCTATCGAGTCGCGTCTATTTAAGCCATCGCCTTGGGCTGTCTCAATTGAAGGGGCAGTTAAAAAGAATAAACAAATTGGTATAGAAGATATTTTCAAGCTAGCACCTCTGGAAGAACGTATCTACAGAATGCGCTGTGTAGAGGGGTGGTCTATGGTAATTCCGTGGATAGGATTTCCTCTAGCTAAACTTATTCAATGGGCAGAGCCTACCGCAAATGCAAAATATGTTGAATTTATATCCCTTTCTGACGACCTGATGATGCCAGGACAGCGCATTCATGTCTTGGATTGGCCCTATGTTGAGGGTTTGCGTATGGATGAAGCGATGAACCCTCTGACAATAATGGCTGTAGGCTTATATGGCGAGGTATTGTCAAATCAGAATGGGGCGCCGATGCGGCTTGTAGTGCCTTGGAAATATGGATTTAAAGGCGCTAAAGCCATTGTAAAGATACGATTTACTGAAACCATGCCAAAAACATCATGGATGAAGGCTGGACCAAATGAATATGGCTTTTATGCCAATGTAAATCCTACTGTTGATCATCCCCGGTGGACACAATCCTCAGAGCGCAGAATTGGTGGCGGCTTATTCACGCCGCGCATTAAAACCCAAATTTTTAATGGTTATGCAGAGCAAGTAGCACAACTTTACAAAGGCATGGATTTAAATAAAAATTTCTAATGTACTATGCTTAAAAGTTTAATTAATTCATTGATTGTAAATAATAAAAAAATAATTTTATTTGCTAGCCTTTTGCCTTTATTTCGTCTAATTTATCTAGGTATAAATAATAACTTAGGCGCGAATCCTATTGAATTTATAGAGCGTTCTACAGGTTTGTGGGCTTTGATCTTATTATTGATAACCCTTGCGATGACGCCCATGCGGCAATACTCAGGCATTATCGCATTCGCTCAGCTTAGGCGCATGCTTGGCCTTACCATGTTTTTTTATGCGTGCCTGCATATTGTGACGTATCTTGTTTTAGATCACTGGTTCGATTTTGAGGAAATAGGTAAGGACATTATCAAGCATCCTTATGTGTTGGTCGGTTTTACAGCGTTTATGATGACCTTGCCATTGGCGATGACATCGACGCAAGCCATGATGAGGCGTTTAGGTGGCCGTTGGAAACGATTACACCAATTGGTTTATCTGATAGGACTGTTGGCGGTTTTACATTTTCTCTGGCTGGTAAAAAAAGATATGACCGAGCCTCTGCTATACAGTGCTGTGTTTTTTTCGCTTATAGCGCTTCGTATTGCGTACAAGTATAGAGGGTTGATCCTATCAACTCGGATGGGGTGATACACCTATTAACGCAATCCATTGAACAGCCGCATAACGACTTTATATATCATTTAACATAATATACATTATGCGAAGTTAATGGGATATCAAAAAGGCCAGCGATATTCGCTAGCCCCTTTATTTATTGGTGCTCTTCTGCGCTGCTTCTATGATTACTTGTTATTGAAGAACGCGATGTTCATACAACGACCGTTCACAAATGTAAGCTCTGTGAATTTGTATGTTTTGTTTGGTGCGTAATTAACGCGGCCATTGTAATACCACATCTCAACATTTACTGGCTTTGATGATTCTTGACCTTTCCCAGCCAACATTGTGTTCGCGCCAGTCGGTTTTACTGATTGTTCTTTTTTATCTGGATTGCCTAGTTTCTCTAAAACAATCTTATTAGATTTCCCGCTAAAGCTACGCAAGAAGTCATCTTCTGTGTAAGTTGTTTTGGCTGCGTATGCATTAATGCTCACGAATGCGAACAATACGCATGCTAGAAATGATTTTTTGGTCAGTGTCATGGTGATTCCTATAGTTGTTCTAACAAATGCTAAGGCGCTATTTTATTACAGATAAGGTCAAAAATTTAAATTTAATCCATCGTATGCCACATACATATCATCAGGAAGCTCTGCGCTAAGCTTCTCGTACTCCAAATCATGTGTCATATGGATGAAGTAGCTATTTCGTGCATTGATAAGACCCGCATAAGCGATGCTTTGTTCCACGTTAATATGCGTGTAATGCGGTTGATATCGAAGACAATCTAACATGAGAACTTCAAGCCCATGTAACAAGGCTAGTGAAGTCTCTGGAATATCAGATAGATCAGTTAAATACGCCATATTGCCTATACGGTAACCCAATATATCGCTATAGCCATGTCTCACTGGGATAGGCGTTATCTTAATGCCAAGCACTTCAAATGGGTCAGTAATAGGATTAAGGCTCAATACAGGTAAATCCCAAAAGTCGCCTGCCTCACGGATGGCATATCCAAACTTAGCTTGAATATGTTGCATCGCATCAGGTTTACCATACAAGGGAATCTGTTTTTTCTGAACCTGGCAAAAAGCGCGCAAGTCATCAATACCGTGCAAATGGTCGGCATGGGTGTGGGTGTAAAGAACAGCATCAGCACGATTTAAGCCAGCCCTGAGGGCTTGAGCACGCAAATCAGGCCCTGTATCTATTAGTATAACTTCGCCATTATCTGTGGTAATCGCCGCAGAACATCGTAGACGTTTGTTTTTAGGGTTGACTGACAAGCAGGTTGCGCATTGACACCCTACTACTGGAGTTCCCGCGCTAGAGCCTACGCCCAGCATGGTTAGCTGCATGGCGCAGCTCTTTTGAATAAGGTGAAGAAATTTCTTGTGCTTGCTTCAGTTAGTTCTTCAAGCGGAATATTTCTTAGTCTAGCCACTTCCTCTGCTACATGTTTTACATACGCAGGCTGGTTAGTTTTGCCTCTAAATGGAATAGGCGCGAGATATGGTGAGTCTGTTTCAACTAAAATGCGATCTAATGGCACTTGCTGTGCAACCTCTTTCAATGCGGTTGCATTTTTGAAGGTCACAATGCCAGAGAATGAAATGTAAAAGCCCATCTCAATAGCGCGCATCGCCACATCTAGTGTTTCCGTAAAGCAATGCATCACCCCGCCTATTTCACGAGCATTTTCCTCTTGCATGATGCGCAAAGTATCTTCTGCTGATGAACGAGTATGAATAACCAATGGGAGCTGCGCTTTAATTGCCGCGCGGATATGGGTACGAAAGCGCTCCCGCTGCCATTCTAAGTCACCAGTTAGCCTGAAGTAATCAAGCCCTGTCTCGCCTATGGCAATCACTTTCGGGTGTTGCGCGAGATCCACTAAGGTTTCACTAGTGAAAGGTGGTTCGCTTTCATAATCAGGATGGACGCCTACTGAAGCAAAAAAGTTTGGGTATTTGTCAGCAAGCGCTAAAACCTGCGGAAAATCCTTTAAGGTGACCGAAATGCAAAGCGCGTGCCCTACTCCATTTTCAGTCATGGTGCTGCGAACTGCATCAATATTGGCAGCGAGCTCAGGGAAGTTTAAGTGGCAATGCGAATCAACTAACATGGGGCAACGTTCATTTGAATATCTGTGTGTAATGTAAAAACAGGCGCTCTAATTGCAAATCATTATTTAATGGATGATTTGCACTTTTTTTGGCATCACCGAGCATCTTTTGAAAATCTAACAGTGCTGAGATGTTGAGTTGCTGAACCAGCTTTTTAACTGCGTCCTCTTGGCTTTGATGATATCTCACTTTTTGCGTGAAATGACAAAGAAGAAGGTCATATGACCATTTTTGTAAGGCGCTTATAGCATTTTCCATTCCAAGTGCTAAACATGCTGTGGCCAGTTGAAATACGTCTGATTTAGCACCAGACGATAATAGTTTGCAGATTTCAATAGATGCAAGTGCGTCCTCTTCTGCTTCGTCTGTGGCCATTAAAGGTGAGCCGCCAGCATAGTTCAACAATACTTCCGCAGATTTGATGCCCTCTTGCTTCATCCAAGCAAGCGCATCTTCAGTGGATGGCACAGGCATATCTATCTTTTGGCAGCGACTCATAATAGTCGGCAGGATTTTGTGTGCTTGATGGGCAACCAATATAAAGACGACGTTTGGAGGTGGTTCCTCAAGCATTTTTAATAATGCATTTGCCGCGGCAGCATTGAGACCTTCTGCTGGATGAATTACCACAATACGTAGACCATCGCTCTTGTGGCTTGAAAGGCTTAAGAAGTCACTTAAACCTCGTATTTGCTCAATCACAATTTGCGTTCTTTTTTTAGTGCTTTTTGTGCTGTTTTCATCATCCTTGCTAGCATCTTGCTCGGGCGAAATAAAACGAAAATCAGGATGATTGTCTTGTTCAAACCATCCGCAACTTGGGCATACGCCGCAGGCTTGATGCGTGGAATTGACTTGCTCGCATAGCAATGCTTGTGAAAGCGAGATGGCAAAGTCTAGCTTGCCTATGCCACTTTGGCCGCGAAGTAATAATGAATGAGGTAAGCGCTTTTTGTCCGACATTAAGCGTTGCCAGATAGATAGTTGCCAGGGATAATATTTCTTAACTATCATAATCTTGAAATTACATTCTTCACTTCAACTTTAACATCTTCTAAGGTTTGATTTGAATTGATAATGCAGAAGCGATTTGGGTTGTTTCGTGCTCTATCCAGATAGGCGTTGCGAATTTTTGTAAAAAAATCAGCGGATTCACGCTCAAATTTATCGGGTGTTCTGGCGCTAGCTAAGCGAGCTACGCTGACTTCGACAGGCACGTCAAATAGCAGCGTCAAGTCAGGCTGTAAAGAGCCTTGTACCCAGGCTTCTAATTCAATCACTTTGTTTGCTAAAACACCTCTGCCACCACTTTGATAGGCATAGGTGGCATCAGTAAATCGGTCTGAAAGCACCCATGCGCCTTGAGATAATGCAGGCTCAATGACTTGGGCGATATGTTCTCTTCGGGCCGCGAACATCAATAAGGTTTCGGTTTCTGGGTGCATAGGCTCATTAAGGAGTAATGTTCTTAATTGCTCCCCTAGCACCGTGCCACCTGGTTCGCGAGTTGAAATGACTTCAACGCCTTTACCTTCAAGTAGCTTGATAACGTCTGGAATGTGGGTGCTTTTTCCAGCGCCATCCATGCCTTCTAATGTAATAAATTTACCGCGCACGATTTCCACCTAATTGATACTTAATAACAGCATTGTTGTGTTCTGCCAGGCTTGCAGAAAAGTGATGGGTACCATCGCCCTTCCCTACAAAATAAAGTGCATTAGTTTGCGCTGGATGCAATGCAGCGTTGATTGCGCCTAGGCCCGGCATTGCGATGGGGGTTGGCGGCAAGCCATCTCGAGTATAAGTGTTATAAGCAGTATCGCTTAACAAATCTTTTTTGTGGATATTGCCATCAAAATGCTCGCCCATCCCATAAATCACCGTTGGATCAGTTTGGAGTCGCATGCCTATTTTCAAGCGATTGATAAACACACCAGCGATTTGTGGGCGCTCAGCAGCTCTGCCTGTTTCTTTTTCTACAATAGAAGCCATAATCAGCGCTTCATAAGGCGTATGGTAAGGTAAGCCATTCGCTTTGGTTGCCCAAGCAGCTTTTACCTTATTTTGCATCGTTGAGTAAGCGCGCTTGAGGATATCTCTGTCGCTAGTGTTGGGGGTGAAAAAATAGGTGTCTGGAAAGAACAGTCCTTCAGGCATAGCTTCCGTAGCACCAATTTCCTTAAGGATTTGCTGGTCAGTTTCACTCATGGTCATATGCTTAACTTTTTCTGAGGCGTTCAACTCTTCTCGCATTTGCGCAAAAGTCCAGCCTTCAATAAAAGTGATGCTTGCTTGCGTGGTTGAGCCCGACGTTATCATGTCCAACAATTCTAGTGGCGTAATACCGCTTTTAAGCTCATATATGCCAGCTTTGACGTCTGAAGCAACTCCAAGTCCTCTCGCAAGCACTTCAAAGCTTACAGGGTCTTGTATGATATTTTGCTGAAAAAGTTGATGCGTGACGCCTCTAAAGCGACTTCCGGCTTCGATATCAAAGCTTTCAGTCTCTGTTTTAAGTTGAATGCCTGAGTTGGCGAAATAAAACAGCCATGCGAGCGCTAGTCCAGCGCACAGCAAACTTATTCTGATAATTTTTATAATCAATCGCATCTTAGTTCATTAGCATTTTGCGCAATTGTCCATCTAGACCTTGTTTAGCCCACTGCTTGCCGTTAAAGCTCACTACTTGCCATGCCCCAAACAAACTGTTGCAAATGATAATTTCATCTGCCTGCATGAGCTTGTTAAGTTTTAACGCTTCAATCTTTATAGCTAGATTAAAACGCTTAGTATTTTCAATAATACGAGCTCTTGCAATTCCAGCAACACCGCATTCTTCTAGTGATGGTGTAATAAGCTCGTTGCCATATCTTGCGAAAATATTGCTCATTGTGCATTCAATGACATTGTCGTTGCTGTCCAATAGCAAGCCATCAGCAATGCTTGCATCTTTCCACTCCATGCGTGCTAATACATTTTCTAAGCGATTAAGATGCTTAACTCCAGCCAATTTTGGCTGAAGGCCTAGTTTTAGTTCACAAAGATGAAGCTTTACGCCTTGCGTTTGGTTGTTTAAAGGGTAAATTGGCATAGCTGACTTGATAACGACTCTATTAGCTTGTATGTCATTAGGCACAGCGTAGCCTCGACTACTTTCGCCACGCGTCACAATGATTTTAGCGACAGCGTCCGTTCCGTCATTAAACAGGGTTTTTATATCTGATGTTAAGGCGTCATTATTGGGGCATGAGATCCCTAGTGCTTGGCAATCTTGGGAGAGTTTTTGATACTGTAATTCCCAATGATGCGGAACGCCATTATTGACAAGGAAGGTGCGAAACACACCATCCCCATAGGCAAGGCCACGATCGTTCACTGAAAGCCCTGCTGAAGGCTTTCCATTGATTAAATATTGATTGTTTTGAGCTTCTAGATTCATGCTGTTTAGATTGTTCGTCTTTTAGTGCATTCTCATGTTAAGAACAGCCTAAAGCATGTTTTTGAAATCCCGAAAGATTCGTGTCGTGCTTAAATCTTTCGGAATACGAGTGAACCGTTTGTGCCACCAAAACCAAAGTTATTTTTGAGTGCTACATCAATCTTCATATCACGTGCGGTATTTGCACAGAAATCCAAATCACATTCTGGATCTTGATTGAAGATGTTGATGGTTGGTGGTGAGACTTGGTTGTAAATAGATAGCACTGTAAATACTGATTCTAAACCACCTGCGCCACCCAACAAATGACCTGTCATGGACTTGGTTGAGTTCACAACGATATTCTTAGCATGGTCACCAAACGCCGCTTTAATGGCATTGGTTTCATTTGCGTCACCTAATGGTGTTGATGTGCCGTGCGCATTCACAAATTGAACTTGGTCCGGATTTACGCCGGCGTTGTTCATTGCATTGCGCATAGATCGGCGCGGGCCATCCATATTAGGTGCGGTCATATGATAAGCATCGGCGCTCATGCCATAGCCAGTTAGCTCAGCATAAATTTTAGCGCCACGCTTTTTAGCTGATTCGTATTCTTCAAGAACCATTACACCGGCGCCTTCGCCGATCACAAAACCGTCACGGTCTTTGTCCCAAGGCCGACTTGCAGTTGCTGGGTCGTCATTGCGGCTTGATAAAGCTCGAGCTGATGCAAAGCCTGCTACAGAAAGCTCTGTAATTGCAGCCTCAGCACCGCCAGCCACCATCACATCAGCGTCGCCGTATTCAATCATACGAGCGGCATCACCAATAGAGTGCGTGCCAGTAGTACAAGCAGTCACTATCGATACGTTAGGGCCTTTAAAGCCGAACATAATCGATAGGTTGCCAGAAATCATATTGATAATCGTGCCAGGAATGAAAAATGGAGACACTTTACGTGGACCACCTTCATCATAAGTGTCATTGGTTTGTTCAATTAAACCAAGTCCACCAATGCCTGAGCCAATCGATACGCCGATACGCTCAGCATTTTCTTCAGTCGCTTCGATACCTGAGTCTTTTACTGCTTCAATCGCAGCCGCAAGGCCGTACTGAATAAAAGTATCCATGCGGCGCGCTTCCTTGGCAGGAAGGTATTGCGACACATCGAAATCTTTTACTTCACCTGCGACTTGAGATGAGAAATTGCTAGGATCAAATTTAGTGATTCTAGTAATGCCAGACTTACCAGCAATAAGATTAGACCAAGCAGGTTGAACACCGATACCTACTGGTGATACAACCCCTAGACCTGTTACAACGACGCGTCTTTTAGACGCGTTAATTGGCTTGGACAAAGCGACTCCAAGAAATAATGAGAAGTTTAATTACTTAAGGTTAGCTGTGACGTAGTCAATAGCTTGTTGTACTGTAGTGATTTTTTCAGCTTCTTCATCAGGAATTTCGCAGTCAAACTCTTCTTCAAGAGCCATCACCAATTCAACTGTATCTAGAGAGTCAGCGCCCAAATCATCAACGAATGAAGATGCATTTTTTACATCTGCTTCATTAGCACCAAGTTGTTCGATTACAATTTTTTTAACGCGTTGTTCGATGTCAGACATCTAAATCCCCTTTTATTATTTAAATTTACTGCTACTAAACTCACGACATTCTAACAAAAAGCGTGAGGAATTCAAAAAACTAAATTGTTAATGGCATTATGCCATGTACATTCCGCCATTCACATGCAAGGTTTCGCCTGTGATATAGCCTGCTGATGGCGATGCTAAAAACGCTACAGCCGCGGCAATATCGCTATCTTGACCAAGTTTTGCCAACGGTATGTGCTTCAATAGTGCTTCTTTGTGTTCATCTGGTAATGAGCGCGTCATGTCAGTATCAATAAAGCCTGGTGCAACACAGTTCACTGTAATGTTACGACTGCCTACTTCGCTCGCTAATGATTTTGTAAAGCCTGACATACCTGCTTTAGCGGCTGCATAGTTTGTTTGACCGGCATTGCCCATGTGGCCAACGACAGATGAAATGCTAATGATACGGCCTGTTCTCGCCTTCATCATTGGGCGCAAAACGGCTTTAGACATACGGAATACAGAGCTTAAATTTGTTGAAATAACAGCATCCCAATCACTATCTTCCATACGCATTAGCAATGTGTCTTTAGTGATGCCCGCATTGTTTACAAGAATACTTACGTCCCCAAATTGCTCGGCGATTGTTTTTAAAGTTGCTTGAATTTGTTCGTTATCGTTTACATCAAGCGCTATACCGCAACCTTTAATACCAGCATCTTTTAACGCTGCGCTAATTGCATCAGCGCCATTTTGTGTTGTTGCTGTACCGACAACCACAGCACCTTTTTTACCCAGTTCTTGAGCAATTGCAGCACCAATGCCACGGCTAGCGCCAGTGACTAATGCAATTTGACCTTCTAACATAATGTTCTCCCTATTATTTATACTGAGAATTGCGTTTGAGCTTCAATCAGCGCTTCGGCACTTGTTAATGCCAAACAAGGCAATTCAGTAACGATACGTTTTGTAAGGCCAGCGAGCACCTTACCAGGACCGCACTCCGCTGAGTGGGTAATACCTTGATTGTAAGCTGTTTGAACTGTCTCAACCCATCTTACCGGGCTATACAATTGACGCACTAAAGCATCTTTCATTTGATTAACATCATTATAAGCAAGCACATCAGCATTATGAATTACTGGGATGTTACTTGCAGTCATTTGAACATTTTGCAGATACACAGCCAAAGCTTCTGCTGCTGGCTTCATTAATGCACAATGTGATGGAACGCTTACAGGTAGCGCTAATGCGCGTTTGGCACCTTTTGCTTTTGCGAGCTCCATGCCGCGTTCAACCGCGGCTTTATTACCCGCAATCACTACTTGGCCTGGTGAGTTTAAGTTAACAGCTTCCAGCACCTCGCCTTGAGCGCCTTCAGTACATACCTGACGCACTGTTTCATCATCTAGGCCTAGAATAGCAGCCATTGCGCCAACACCTTCAGCAACAGCATTTTGCATCACTTCAGCGCGGTAGCGCACCAATGGCAAAGCGTCTTTGAATGTTAAAGCGCCCGCAGCGACAAGCGCGGTATATTCTCCTAAGCTATGCCCTGCCATTAGCGTTGGGGCTAAGGATGATTGCGCCTGCCAGGCGCGCCATATGGCAACGCCCGCTGTGAGCATCAATGGTTGAGTATTAGTTGTTTGATTGAGTGCTTCGTTTGGCTCTGTGACCATAGACCAAAAATCCTGACCTATCAGATCAGATGCTTCATCAAATGTTTCGCGAACGACTGCAATATCAGCCAAGCCTTGCATCATGCCGACGGATTGGGAACCTTGCCCTGGAAAGAAAAAAGCAAATTTCATTTAAGCCTCTTGTTGATACTTTATTAACTTAATATTTCATCAAGACAGAACCCCAGGTGAAACCACCACCAAAGGCTTCCATCAAAATTGTTTCGCCACGTTTAATGCGGCCATCGCGGACAGCAACATCGAGAGCCAATGGAATTGACGCTGCCGACGTGTTGCCGTGTTTATCAACGGTTGTTACTACTCTGTCCATGCTCATGCCAAGCTTCTTGGCCGTGGACTGAAGGATGCGAATATTCGCTTGGTGTGGTACCAGCCAATCAACATCTGACTTTTCTAGACCATTTGCAGCAAGTGTGTCGTCAACAATGGCATCTAATGTATTGACAGCCATTTTGAACACCGCGTTACCTTCCATGAGGATAGTCTTGCTACCTTCTTGATTTGATACGCCTTGGGGCACCATTAGCATGTCAGCGTAATTGCCGTTTGCATGTAAATGAGTAGATAAAATACCTTGTTCATCGCTCGCTTGAAGAATAACAGCGCCAGCACCATCACCCCAAAGGATGCAGTTGCTTCTGTCTGTCCAGTCGGTAATGCGTGACATCGCGTCAGCACCAACCACAAGCGCACATTTTGCTGCACCAGCTTTAATAAAGTTGTCTGCTGTCGCCAATGCGTAAACGAAGCCACTACATACAGCCTGCAAGTCAAATGCAGGGCAATTAATAATGCCTAGCTTTTGTTGTAATAAACAAGCAGTACTCGGGAATGTGCGATCCGGCGTCGTTGTTGCAAGAACAATGAGATCAATAGATTGAATGTCAATATTCGCAGCTTCAATGGCTTTTTTAGCAGCCTCTAAGGCCATGTCGCTTGTATATTGACCTTCGGCGACGATGTGGCGCTCACGGATGCCTGTGCGAGTAAAAATCCACTCATCGGTAGTTTCAATTGTCCGCTCAAGTTCTGCGTTGGTAAGTATTCTTTCGGGCAAATAACTGCCGGTGCCCGCGATACGTGAATGCTTCATGCAAGAACTTTCAAATAAGTTTGGTTTTGACAGCGAATCATATTTTCAAACAAGCCGAATGACAAGTTAATTAGCCGCTGTATTAGGTGTTTCAGATTGCGCGTGTTCGAGTGCCAGCTGTTCTGAGATATGGGCTAAAACACCGCTTCTAGCCTCTTCAACAGCTTTAATAATGGCATGTCTGAAAGCAAAAGCATCAGCGCCGCCGTGGCTTTTCACTACAATGCCGCGCAAACCTAAGAAGCTAGCACCGTTGTAGCATCTAGGGTCTAAACGTTTTCTGAATGCTGATAGCACAGGCATGGAAATCAAGGCCATTAACTTAGTGACTGGGTTCCTTTTAAACTCTTCTTTTAAAAAGCCACCCATAAGGTTTGCAAGACCTTCGGAAGTCTTGAGTGCAACATTGCCTACAAAACCATCACAAACGACTAGGTCCGTTGTGCCTTTATAGATGTCATCACCTTCCACGTTACCGTAGAAGTTTAAATTACTGGCTTTAAGCAACTCAGCAGTTTGTTTGACCACTTCATTGCCTTTAATGTCTTCAGAGCCTATGTTCAGCAACCCCACTGTTGGTTTCGGCTTGTTTCTAACACAAGAAACTAAGACTGAACCCATAATCGCAAACTGTAACAAATGTTCAGGGGTGCAATCGGCATTAGCGCCAAGGTCTAACATGTGAGTCATGCCAATTTTGCTAGGCAAAACACCTGCAATGGCTGGCCTATCAATACCTGGGAGAGTTTTTAAGACAAATCGTGCTGTGGCCATCAATGCACCAGTATTACCTGCGCTGACGCAAGCATCCGCCTCGCCATCTTTAACCAAGTTAATGGCGACGCGCATTGATGAGTCTTTTTTGTTTTTGAGAGCGCTTTGCGGAGATTCATCCATCATCACAAGTTCACTTGCGTGATGAATGCGCATTCTGGAATCAGGTTTTGCCTTGTTAGTGCGAAGTTCAGCTTCAATCGCATCACTGCGGCCAACTAATATGACTTTAATATTGCTATCTTGCTTTAACAGCGCTAATGCGGCCGGGATGGTGACACGAGGGCCGTGATCGCCACCCATGGCATCGATAGCAACGGTGATATCCATGCTTTAAAAATAAACCTTAAAACAAGCGATGAAATCTCATAAAAGAAGATTTCATGCTCGCTTCAATCACTAATTACTCGCCTTTAGCCGGTAATACTTTACGGCCACGGTAGTAGCCGCTTGGGCTTACGTGGTGACGTAAATGCACTTCACCAGTTGTTGGCTCAACTGCCAAAGCTGGGTTCGTTAAAAAGTCGTGTGAGCGATGCATACCACGTTTAGATGGTGATTTTTTGTTTTGTTGAACAGCCATTTCTTACTCCTAGATATAAACTAACTTTTTACAACTTTAAAATCTCGCAATGCTGCAAAAGGGTTGGGAGCCTTACGCTCATTAACTTCTGCTTTTACTGCGCAATCTATAATTTCGTGTTTTGGTGCATAAGGTAAAGCGAGCAAAATCTCATCTTCTACCAATTGCAGCACATCCATTTCTGCCTCAGCAACCAAGTAATCATGATCCTCAACATCCTCCTCTTCAGGAGGAATTTCGGATTCATCTTTTACCAAGATAAACTCAGAGCTAATACTCAAAGCAATCATCATCGGCTCTAAACAACGCTGACAAGGCACTGCTACATTGCCTGTTAGGCTTAAATGTAACTTAGCTTTTTTATCAGCAGAAATACCACCAGACAAGCGCCAGTTAAGGCTTTCAGTCTCTGGCGTGAGCAAATCTTTAGCTCGTTGCAAATCTGAGTGCGCGATTGTATCACGAATCTCTAGAGATTTTCTTGCAAATTCAAGGCTGTTGATGATGTGCTGTGCAGTCATAAGGCGCGCATGATATAATTAAGCCGTGGTTATGTCAAAAAACTAACCGATTTAACCGTTTATTTTTAACATCTTTAAACTCTTAACATTCAGGTTCAGTAGTGATTAAAAAAATTCTAGTCGCTAATCGCGGCGAAATTGCAGTGCGTATCGTTAGAGCATGTTCGGAAATGGGCATTAAGTCCGTTGCGATTTACTCTGACGCAGACCGTCATGCATTGCACGTTAAAAAAGCAGACGAAGCTTATAACATTGGCTCAGATCCAGTGGTTGGCTATTTAAATGCACATAATATTGTTAATTTGGCTGTTGCGTCAGGTTGTGACGCACTTCATCCAGGTTATGGTTTTTTATCTGAAAATCCAGAGTTGGCGGAAATTTGTGCTCGTCGCGGCATTAAGTTTATCGGCCCTGATGCAAGCGTGATTCGCCAAATGGGCGATAAAATTCAAGCGCGTAATGCGATGGTGGCTGCTGGTATTCCATGCACTCCAGGTAGTGATGGCAACTTGGCTGATCTTGAAGAAGCCCGTATTTTGGCGGCCAAGATTGGCTACCCTGTTATGTTGAAGGCCACTAACGGTGGTGGCGGTCGAGGCATTCGCCGTTGTAACGATGAGAAAGAATTGCTTGGCAATTATGACCGAGTGATTTCAGAAGCAAGCAAAGCTTTTGGCAAGCCTGAAGTTTTCTTAGAAAAGTGCGTCGTTAACCCACGCCATATTGAAGTGCAAATTATTGGTGACAGTCACGGCAACGTTATTCACCTGTTTGAGCGTGACTGCTCTATTCAGCGTCGCAACCAAAAACTAATTGAAATTGCGCCATCACCCCAATTAAGTGATGCGCAACGTGAGTATATTGGTAATTTGGCCGTTAAGGCCGCTAAAGCGGTCGGCTATGAGAATGCAGGCACAGTTGAGTTCTTACTAGACTCTGACAACACTTTCTACTTCATGGAAATGAATACGCGCTTGCAAGTTGAGCATACGGTGACAGAGACAATTACTGGCATTGATATTGTTCAAGAGCAGATTCGCATTGCTGATGGCCAAGAACTTCAATACAAACAAGATGAAGTTAAGTATCGTGGTTTTGCGATGGAATTCCGCATAAACGCCGAAGATCCTAAAAACGATTTTCTTCCAAGTTTTGGTAAAATCACACGTTACTATGCGCCGGGTGGTCCTGGTGTTCGTATGGATGCTGCGATTTATAGTGGCTATGTAATCCCACCCTATTATGACTCCATGTGCGCTAAGCTTACTGTTTGGGCTTTAGATTGGGATAGCGTGATTGAGCGTGGCCGCAGAGCACTAAATGATATGTTGGTGTATGGCGTGAAAACAACCATCCCATACTATCAAGAAATTTTGAAACATCCTGATTTTAGAAGTGGCGAATTTGATACTAGCTTTGTAGAATCACACCCTGAGCTAAACAATTACGCAACTGCGTTCCCTCCTGAGTTGATTGCTGCAGCGATTTCTGCCGCAATTGCAGCTCACGAAGGCATTTAATTCATATCAACCAACCAATAAATAAAATAAGTTAAATATATGGCACAAGTTCATGTTTCTGAATTAGTTTTAAGGGATGGTCATCAATCCCTCATCGCAACACGTCTACGCACAGAAGATATGTTGCCTATTTGCTCAAAATTAGATGCCATTGGTTTTTGGTCTCTTGAAGCATGGGGTGGCGCTACATTTGACACCTGTGTTCGCTACTTAAAAGAAGATCCTTGGGAGCGTTTGAAGAAACTTCGCGCCGCCCTACCTAATAGCCGCATTCAAATGCTATTACGTGGCCAAAACCTACTTGGCTATCGCCATTACTCAGACGACGTAGTACGTGCTTTTATTAAACAATCTGCTGATTCTGGCGTGGATGTATTCCGTGTCTTTGACGCAATGAATGATATTCGCAATTTACGTGTATCTATTGAAGCCGTTAAGAAACATGGTAAACATGCTGAAGGTACGATTTCATACACAACAAGCCCTGTGCACGACATCAATTACTTTGTTGAAATGGCAAAGCAGCTTGAATCTATGGGCTCAGACACGATTGCCATTAAAGACATGGCTGGCTTACTCACGCCACAAAGCACAAGCGATTTAGTTAAAGCTATTCGCGCTGCTGTTAAGTTACCAATTCACTTGCATAGCCATGCCACATCAGGCTTGGCAAGTATGTGTATGCTAAAAGGTGTTGAAAATGGCGCAACCATTATCGACACTTGCAACTCATCATTCTCTGAAGGTGCTAGTCACCCAACAACTGAAAGCTTGGTTGCTGCTCTCCAAGGCACTGAATATGACACAGGCTTAAATTTAGCTGCTCTACAAGAAATCACTGCTTATTTCCGCGAAGTGCGCAGAAAGTATTGGCAGTTTGAAAGTGAATTTACCGGCGTTGATACACGGGTTTTAGTCAATCAAGTTCCAGGTGGCATGATTTCTAATCTGTCTAACCAACTAAAAGAGCAAGGCGCATTAAACCGCATGGATGAAGTGCTCGCTGAGATTCCACGTGTGCGTGAAGACTTAGGCTTTCCTCCACTTGTTACCCCAACATCTCAAATCGTTGGCACACAAGCTGTGCTTAATGTAATGACAGGCGCACGTTATAAATCAGTGACCAATGAAGTTAAAAACTACTTCTTAGGTCAATATGGCAAAGCGCCAGCACCAGTAAATGTTGATATTAGAAACATTGCTGTGGGCTATGATGCGGAAGTTATTGAGTGTCGCCCTGCTGATTTGCTTGAAGATGAAATGGATAAGTTACGCCAAGAATCTGAAGCCTGGGCGATGACAGAGGAAGATGTGCTGACTTACGCCATGTTCCCTGATCTAGCTAAAACATTCTTGCAAGAACGCAATGCAGGCAGCTTAAAACCAGAGCAATTGCTCTCAAAAGAAGCTGTTTCAACCAATGACCCAAGATATGCACCGAACGAGTTTAAGGTGACATTGCATGGTGAAACCTTCCACATTAAATTGACCGGTAGTGGTCACGCAGGTGAAGAGCAACGTCCGTTCTACGTCTCCGTTGATGGCATTGCGGAAGAAGTCATTGTTGAAACGCTAAGTGAAATTGAAGTGAGTGGCGGAAAATCAAGCGGCAAAAAGAAAGCAGCATCTAAAGTTGGTGCAAGTGGTCGTCCACGTCCATCACACGAAGGTTGCGTAACAACAGCAATGCCAGGCAGTATCGTTGACGTTAAGGTTAAAGCTGGAGACAAGGTAAATGCTGGTGATGCAGTACTTGTGATTGAAGCGATGAAAATGGAAAACGAAATTCAAGCTTCAGTAAGTGGTGTTGTCGTTGCTGTTCACGTTAAAAAAGGTGATACCGTGACACCAGACGAGTCACTATTAGAAATTCAACCTGAGTAATACTATTGCTCAGACTTAATTAGAAGCCGACAGTCATCAACTGTCGGCTTTTTTATAGGCTTTACACGTATGCATACATCATTAATCCTAGCCTCATCTTCACCCTATCGCCAAGCGCTATTGGCAAGATTAGGTTTGCCTTTTGACGCCATCTCTCCAGAGATTGATGAGTCGCCATTAGCAGGTGAACAACCACAAGAAACCGCACTAAGGCTTGCACAGCTAAAAGCAAAAAAGATTGCAGAGAGTAATCCAAACGCATTAATTATTGGCTGTGACCAAGTAGCAACCTTAGATGGCGTTCAGCTCGGCAAACCCATGTCACACGAAAATGCAGTCAAACAATTGAAATATCAACGTGGCCGACGCGTCACCTTTCACAGTGCTTTGTGTTTATACAATGCGGCAACTAAGCACATGCAGGCTGATGTCGTGCCTTATGATGTTGAATTTAGAAGTCTCACAGACGCGCAAATCGAAAACTATTTACGCATAGAAGAGCCCTACAATTGTGCTGGAAGCGCCAAGTCAGAAGGTTTGGGGATTGCATTAATTGCTTCAATGACAGGTTCTGACCCAAATGCATTAATAGGATTACCACTCATCAAGCTCATTACCATGCTTCAAAATGAACAAGTTAATATCATTTAAGCTTACACATAAGGCAAATTAAGATGGCGCTAGGCACTTTGTATATGGTTCCGGTCACGCTGGGTGACGACAATCTCAGTTATGTCATTCCTGCTGACGTAATGACTTTAGTGCAGGGCTTAGAATACTTTGTCGTTGAAAATGAAAAAAGCGCGCGGCGTTTTTTAGGTTCAGTTAAAACTAACAAGCCTGTACGTGAGCTTAACTTCCAATTACTCAACGAACACAGTGCTGAAAAAGACTTGCCAGCCCTCATTGCAACATTGCTCGCTGGACATGATGTTGGAATGCTATCTGAGGCTGGTTGCCCAGGGATTGCTGACCCAGGTGCAACGCTAGCAGCTTTGGCGCATCGCAAAGGCATTAAAGTAGCGCCTTTAGTTGGCCCGTCATCCATATTGCTTAGCCTAATGGCATCAGGCTTCAATGGTCAACAATTCACCTTTTTAGGCTACTTGCCGAGTGACAAAGCTGCACGCATTAACAAATTAAAAGACATAGAAAAGCAGTCTCAGCGCCTCAATGAAACGCAGATTTTTATTGAAACGCCCTACCGAAATCAGCACATGCTAGAGGATATTTTGGCGAGTTGTGGCGCAAATACTAAGTTATGTATCGCGAGAAACGTCAGCTTGGAAACGGAGTTTGTGGTCAGCAAAACGATTGCTGAATGGAAAAAAAGTGAGCTGCCTGATTTGCACAAGCAGCCCACTGTATTTTTATTGCTAGCTTAGACTTTCTTTAAGAAGCAGGTTTTTAAAACCAAGCCTTTAACTTTTTCAACACTGCATTCAACTTCTTCAGGGTCATCCGTTAATCGGATGTTTTTAGCAACAGATCCGCGTTTCAAGGTGACTGAAGTGCCCTTTACCTTCAAATCTTTAATTAGCTGTACTGAATCACCATCGTTCAAAATATTGCCATTACTGTCTTTGGTATCACTCATTTACTTCTCCCTTGTTTAATATTTTTTTAACTGGTGCGTAGCTTTTGCGGTGAATCGATAATACGCCATGCTGTTCTAGCATTTGCATGTGTAGTGGCGTTGGATAGCCTTTATGCTTAGCAAAGCCATAAACTGGATATATCTTATCTAACTCGTACAAATCTGCGTCCCTAGCAGTTTTGGCAAGAATAGATGCCGCTGAAATAGCCTGTTCCTTACTATCACCCTGAACAATAGCGCGCATTGGCATTGGTAACTTAGGACAATGCAGACCATCCACCAACACCTCATTAGGCAAAACACTAAGCTCTTCTACAGCGCGCTTCATTGCTAGCAAGCTGGCTTGCAATATATTGATTTCATCTATTTCTTCAACGCTACTGCTTGCAATTGCCCAAGCTAAAGCCTTGGCTTTAATTTCAATGGCTAAAGCATCACGCTTTTTTTCTGAGAGTTTTTTTGAATCTGCTAAACCAGTGATTGGTTTAGTTGGATCAAGAATAACTGCGGCGGCAAAAACAGCGCCTGCCAAAGGCCCTCTGCCTGCCTCATCTACGCCGCAAATTAAATGTTTCGTCATGAAAGATAAGCCAATACTGCCTGCGCAGCCTTTTCTTCGTTGTTTTGACGTAATTGCTCATGCATGCCAGTAAATTCGGCGCTAATGTCATCCAGTATGTTTTTATCATTGACCATGTTAAGAATAGTTTCGGACAATTTAGTTGGATTTGCATCATCTTGAAGTAGCTCAGGCACCACAAAACGTTCAGCTAAAATATTGGGTAGCCCAACATAAGGCAGATAGTTCAAGCGCTTGAGAATTTGCCAGCTAAACCATGGTATGCGATAAGTAATTACCATAGGTCGCTTTAATAAGGCCGCTTCTAGCGTCGCTGTCCCAGAGGCAACTACCACAAGATCTGAAGCTTGCATTGCCATGTGAGCATGACCAAAAAGAATCTTAAAGTTAGGGTGATGCTTTTCATCTGCCGCATTAATGCTGGCATATAACACTTTTTCAAAAATAAGGCGTGTTTCTCGCGTAATAAGAGGCACTAGAAACAATGCTTCAGGCTGAACCATGCTGATTTTTTTTGCGGTTTCTACAAATAACTCTGCGAGCTGTTTTACTTCGCCTACACGACTCCCAGGTAACATCGCAATAATCAATGGGGCTTTAGTGAGCTTTAGTGAATCCCTAGCTTCTTGAACATTAGGATTTAGCGGGATTTCATCCGCTAATGGATGGCCAACGAAGGTTGCCTTAACACCTTTGTCTTTATAAAGTACAGGCTCGAATGGAAACAAGGTCAACATGTGGCTAACAGCGCGTTTGATCTTTCCCATGCGCCCTTTTCGCCAAGCCCAGATTGACGGGCTGACATAATGGATAGTACTAATACCCTTTTTTTTCAGTCTTTTTTCCAATGAGAAATTAAAATCAGGTGCATCAATGGCGATAAATACTTGTGGTGGATTTGCGATGAAGTGATTACCAAGCTTCCGCCGCATTCTGAGTAAACTGGGAATCTGTTTTAAAACATCAAAACCATAACCATGCAAAGATAGCTTGTCCATAGGGTACAAAGACTTTGCGCCTTCCGAGATCATTTTGGGACCTGCAATACCTACAAACTCAATGTCTGGCCTATGTTTTTTTAATGCGCGAATTAAGCGACTTCCAAGCAAATCTCCAGAAGCCTCACCTGCAACGATACCAACAGTTAGCGCCATACCAAAAACCTAATTAGCGAATGATGCCGCGTGTAGATTCATTTAGAAACTCCACAAGCAAACTTAATTCTGGCGCTGTTAAGGCTTGGTTTGTAAGTTTAACTTTTGCCTCATCCAAAGTTAGGCTTTGGCGATACAGCGTTTTATAGGCACGCTTGATATTAGTGATGCTTTCAGCTGAGAAGCCTCTTCGCTTAAGACCTTCAGCATTGATGCCATGAGGATTAGCGTCGTAGCCTGAGGCTGTGACGAATGGTGGAATATCTTTGAATACAACAGAACCAACAGCTGTAATGACATGCTGGCCGATTTTGCAGAACTGGTGAACCAAGGTAAAGCCGCCAAGAATCGCGTAATCATACATATCCACATGACCTGCCAAGGATGAGTTGTTTGCGAGGATTGTATTGTTGTGAACATGGCAATCGTGAGCGATGTGGACATAAGCCATAATCCAATTGTGATTGCCAATTTTTGTGACGCCCTTGTCTTGGCTAGTTCCGCGATTGAAGGTGCAAAACTCACGTATGGTGTTGTGGTCGCCAATTTCTAGCTTGGTCGGCTCGCCTTGATATTTCTTATCTTGAGGAGCTTCACCTAATGATGAGAACTGGAAAATTTGATTGTGTTTGCCGATGCTTGTGTGACCGGTAATTACGACATGCGAACCAATGCTGGTGCCGTTGTCGATTTTTACATCTGGCCCAATTAGGGAATAAGGCCCAACTGTAACGTCATTCCCAAGTTCAGCTTTAGGGTCGACAATTGCGGTTGGATGAATGTTTGTACATGCCATGTTTGAAATGCTTATTCGATTTCTTTAAGAATACACATCATTTCCGCTTCAGCAACGATTGCATCGTCAACCAAAGCAACGCCTTTGTACTTCCATATACCACGAAGTATGCGGTCAATGCTTACTTTTAATACAATTTGGTCGCCAGGTGAAACTGGCTTTTTGAAGCGAGCATTATCAATGCCAGCAAAGTAATAAACAGCATCATCCGTTGGCTTAACGCCCATAGTCTTAAATGAAAGTATCGCTGCCGCTTGCGCCATTGCCTCTACAATTAACACTCCCGGCATCACAGGATGGTATGGGAAATGACCTGGGAAAAATGGCTCATTGATGCTGACGTTTTTAACAGCAACAATCTCCTTGCCCACTTCCAATGACAACACACGGTCAACCAACACAAATGGATAACGATGAGGCAAATGATCCAATATTTGGTGGATGTCCATACTTGTATCTAGGTTATCACTCATGCTTCTGCCTTATCTTTAAATATTAATTTTATGTTTTAATCTGTTTGCTTTAATTCAGCCAGTTGATTTTCTAGCTTTTTTAATTTTTCATTTAGTTCTGTTAAATGACGTAAGCTTGCTGCTGTTTTTAACCATTCTTCATGTGATTGGAATGGCATCAATGCTGTATAAGTATCTGCTTTTTTCAGCGATCTTGTTATCATGCTGCCTGGTGATACTGTCACATCATCAGCAATTTCTAAATGACCTAAGATCATCGCCGCACCGCCAATACGGCAACGCTTCCCTATTTTTGCACTGCCTGCAATCCCCACACAGCCAGCAATTACCGTATGCTCACCAATAACGCAGTTATGTCCAATCTGAATGAGGTTGTCGAGCTTAACGCCCTGCTCAATCACTGTATCATCCAGCGCTCCGCGATCAATGGTTGTATTCGCGCCAACATCTACATTGTCAGCAATTACCACACGTCCGACTTGCGGAATTTTTACCCAAGCGCCTTCTTGATTGGCATAACCAAAACCATCAGCGCCAATCACCGCACCTGCGGCAATATTGCAATTAGTACCTATTACACAATCTGCATAAACCGTGACATTAGCCTGTAACTGGGTATTTTTCCCTATGACTACATTGTCACCAATGACACATCCTGCATCGATTACAACACCATCCGCCAAGCTAGCATTATGACCAATCACAGCGTTTGGCCCGATGGCGCATGTTGCTGATATTTCTGAATTAGCACCGACTACTGCGCTTGAATGAACGCCTTCAACAGCTGTGCTTTTAGGATTTAACAAAGCCGAAACTTTTGCAAAATAAGCGTAAGGATTGTCTGTCACTATTCTTGGCAGATCGATAAAAGCTATATTCTCTTTCGCCAAGATCACTGCACTAGCTTTCGTATCAGCAAGGCTTTTGCGATACTTTGCATCAGTGATGAAAGTGATGCTGCCCGTTGAAGCATTTGTAATGGAAGCTACGCGACTAACTTCGACATCATCACCTATTAGCTCGCCACCTAACGTTTTAACTAACACTTTTAGCGTGATGCTCATAAGTTAAAACCAACCTTAACAGCGGTCGATTATTTCTTGCCTAATGATTTAAGCACTTTATCCGTAATATCAATTTTTTTGTTTGCGTAAGCAACGCCGCCGTAAACTACTAAATCGTAGCCTTCAGCTTCTGAAACAGATGTTACAGCCTTATTAATGCGGTCTTGCAATGATCCTAACTCTTCATTTTTACGAAGATTTACGTCTTCACGTAACTCACGTTGTTTACGTTGAAAATCAATTTTAAGGTTGGCTGCATCACGCTCTTTATTCTTCCTGTCTGCTTCCGACATTGTTAAAGCATCTTTATCTAAAGAGGTTTCAATGTCTTTAATTTGCTTTTGCAAACGCTCTAACTCTTGTGTGCGCGGGCTAAACTCCTTCTCTAGCTTTTTGCCGCTTTCTGCTGTTTGAGGGGCTTCTTGCAAGATTTTATCAACTTGCACATAACCAATTTTAAGCTCAGCTGCATTTGTGTTGACTGCGAAAGCAAATAAACCTGCTACTAATAAACGACTTAATAATTTACTCAATTAAAATCTCCTAGTATCTAAATTGCTAATTAAAATTGTGAACCCATTTGGAATTGGATCATTTGTGTTCTGTCAGTAGTTTGAGGATTTAGCGCCTTTGCGATTACAAGCTTAATCGGGCCAAATGGTGAATACCAACTAATACCAGCACCCGCTGAATATCTTAGATCACCCAAGCTAACACTCTGTTCCGCCGTATATACGTTGCCAGCATCAATAAATGTACTTAAACGAAGCTGACTAGAGTCTTTCATACCAGGTACCGGGAAGTAAATTTCCGCATTACCGACAACACGTTTTGTACCTCCGGTAAAGAAACCAGCATTCACGCCATCTGCTGGCTCATATTTACCGATAGCACTGGTGTCGTAACCACGCACGGAATTCACGCCACCAACATAATAGTTTTTGAAGTAAGGGAAATCTTTAGATCCGTAGGTGTCGCCGTATCCCAACTCTCCGTTAAGCGAAAACGTCATGAATTTGTTGATTGGTTGATACCATGTGTGTTTGTAGTCAAGTTTGTAGTACTCCAAATCTAATCCAGGTAAACCAACTTCTGCCGATATTCTTTGGTAAACACCCTCTCTTGGATAAAGCGTATTATCTCGAGTGTCGTGAGCCCAACCTAAATTAAGCATATATGAGTAATTGGCACACCCGAGGCTAGCTTCAGCACCGCAATATAACTTGTATCGTCTAGGGCTATTTTCCGCAAGCGTTACGTCCGTGTAATCGAATGACAATCCAGCACTAACCGAGTCTCGCTCATTTAGCGGCATGCCAAATGACACTCCACCACCGTATGATGATGTTTGATAAGTGCCCGTCCCTAAACTTGTAGTATCAATATCGCGCCGATAAATATTGAATGTTCGACTAATTCCGTCTGGAGTGAAATATGGATCTGTGTATGAAAGTGAATAGACGGTATTTACTTTACCCGTGTTAACCTGCGCCGCAACTCGGTTACCTGTACCTAAGAAGTTGTTTTGGTTAACGGTAACGCCCAGCACAATGCCTTCATAGCTTGATAAACCAGCACCAAACATAATGCTGCCTGTGGATTTTTCAGTCAAGCTCACGTTGACATCAACTTGGTCAGATGTGCCAGGAACCGCTGGAGTCTCAAGATTCACATCAGAGAAATATTGCAAACGGTCTAGACGTTGTTTAGATCGGGTAATTTTATCGGCGCCATACCATGAGGATTCCATTTGACGCATTTCACGTCTAATCACTTCATCGCGCGTTCTGGTATTGCCAGTTAGGTTAATACGACGCACATAAACGCGGCGGCCTGGATCAACCATAAAAGTAAACGCAACGGTATGATTTTCTTTGTCTACCTCAGGCACAGCATTTACATTGGCAAATGCATAGCCTTCGTTACCTAATCTGTCACTCATCGCCTTTGTAGATGTTGTGACTTTTTGACGGTTGAAGGTATCGCCAGCATTTAATCCAATCAGTTTACGAAGTTCATCCTCTGCAATAATGGTATCGCCAGCAACTTTAATGCCCGTAACTGTGTATTTTTCACCTTCAGTAATATTCGCTGTAATGTAAATATCTCTTTTATCTGGCGAAATAGAAACTTGGGTTGAGTCAATATTAAATTCCAAATAACCTTGATTCATGTAAAAAGAACGCAAAGCTTCCAAGTCTGCAGTGAGCTTTTGTTTTGAATATTGATCGTTCTTGTTCCACCAAGTCATCCAATCTGGTGTTGTAAGCTTAAATTGCTCATGCAATTCATCCTCAGTAAACGCTTGATTGCCAACGATGTTAATGCTTCTAATTTTTGAAACCGCGCCCTCTTCAATTTCGAAACGAAGACCAACACGATTACGCTCCAACGGACTCACTGATGCTTTAACACTTGCGCCATACTTACCTTGTGACAAGTACTGACGCTTAATTTCTTGCTCTGCACGTTCCAGCATAGACTTATCAAAAATAAGTCCTTCAGAAAGGCCGATTTGCTTGAGCCCTTCTTTCATTTTGTCTGTTGGGAATGATTTATTGCCATTGAAAGTGATTTGTGCGATTGCAGAACGCTCTTGAACCGTGACGACCAAAACGTCTTGATCTGCCTCAATACGGACATCTTTGAAAAAGCCTGTGCCATAAAGTGATTTAATTGCTTGCGTTGCCTTTTCGTCGTCCATGGTTTCGCCAACTTTTACAGGCAGGTAACTAAATACTGTACCTGCTTCTGTACGCTGAATGCCTTCTACGCGAATATCTTTCACAATAAAAGGATCCATCGCAAACGCACTTGAAGCATAAATGCCAATCACCGCGAGGGGTAATTGCTTCAATTTAGCGAGTAATTTTTCTTTAAAAATCATTAGGCTTAGCCCACTATTAATCTATTAATGTCATTATATAAGGCACATGCCATCAGCAATCCAAGAATCGCTAAACCAATGCGCTGTCCAATTTGCATCGTCTGTTCGGAAACTGGACTTCCCTTTATCAATTCAACCATATAATACAACAAATGCCCCCCATCCAACACAGGTATTGGCAGGAGATTTAACACACCGAGACTAATACTAATAACCGCCAAAAAGGCAATAAATGCATTGATGCCTAAATGAGCACTTTGCCCAGCATATGTCGCAATTGTGACGGGACCGCTAATGGACTTAATTGAGATGCTACCTGTCAGCATATTTCCCAGCATTTTGAGGCTAAATGTTGCGGTTTGATAGGTTTTTTGTAGTGCCCGAACAAGCGCTTCTGACGGCGAGCTATGAAGTGTGACTAAATAGTCTTTCATGAGGTTTTCATTTAGCAATACTGCAGCGCCGATTTGGCCAGATGCTACCCCGTCTTTATTGACCCCATGAGGTGTAATATCGATGGATTGTTTTTGATTGCTACGTTCAATGCGGAACTTAAGCGTCTTATTAGGGTTTGTTTGCACAAGCTTAACTAGCGCTTCCCAATCATCTATTGCCAGCCCATCAACATCTAAAACCTTATCCCCTGTTTTCAGCCCTCCCTTCTCAGCAGCACTACCATTCAGCACTGAGCCAATCACGGCCGCTACTTTAGGATGATTGGGCTTAAGACCTAGCTTGGCTAAAAAATCGTTATTTAAATCAGCTTCTGTAATGCCGGTTAAATCTAAAGTATGGGTGTGTTTTTGTAGATTGGCATCTACCGTTTCAACTTCAACCGACGACTGTTTAAAAACATGCCGAATAAGTATCCATTGCACTTCTTGCCATAACTTAACGTTTTCACCAGCGACTTTTACAACAACATCGCCTTGATGTAATTGCGCTATTGCAGCTGGTGAACCATCTTTCACATCAGCTAAAACGGGTTTAATGCCGGTCGTGCCTTGCAGCATTAAGACCCAATATAAAACAACAGCAAGCAGGAGGTTAGCACTTGGTCCTGCAGCAACAATCATGATGCGTTTAAACACATTTTGACGATTAAATGCGCGGCTTAGATCGCTTGGGTTGATGTTTGCTTTTTCTTCTTCTGAAAGTTCTCGCTCATCCAGCATCTTTACAAAGCCACCAAATGGTAAGGCAGAGATAAGAAATTCAGTTTGGTCTGTACCAAACTTTTTTGAGTAAATCGGTCTGCCAAAACCTAATGAGAACTTAAGCACTTTAACCCCACACCATTTGGCCACTTGAAAGTGACCATATTCATGAATGGCAATTAAAACGGCTAAGGTGAAAACAAATGCGAGCAAGGTAATCATGCGGCGCGTTTAACCCATTCTTCAGCAGCAATTCGGGCCTCTTGATCAGACACAATGAGCATTTCTAAATCACTAACTGCTTTAATTTTGCTGCTTTCCATGACTGATTCAATGAGCGCAGGGATATCCGTAAAACCGATTTTTTGTTTGATGAATGCTTCAACCGCTACTTCGTTTGCGGCGTTCATGATTGCCGCCGCATTACCACCAACTATTAAAGCATCAAATGCTAACCGTAAACATGGGAATTTTTGTGTGTCTGGTGCTTCAAAGTCCAGACGCGAAATTTTGAATAAATCAAGCGAGTTAACACCACTTTCTAGGCGCTCTGGGTAACCCAGCGCATAAGCAATTGGTGTGCGCATATCAGGGTTGCCTAACTGAGCAAGCACGGAGCCATCAACGTACTCAACCATAGAGTGAATAACACTTTGTGGATGCACTACCACTTCAATTTGCTCTGCTGATGCGTTAAATAGCCAGTGCGCTTCGATAACCTCCAATCCCTTATTCATAAGTGTTGCAGAATCAATCGTAATCTTTGGCCCCATCACCCAGTTAGGATGATTTAATGCCTGTTTTACAGTGACACGTTTAAGTTCTTCTGCGCTTGATTTGCGGAATGGCCCTCCAGATGCCGTAAGCAGAATCTTTTTGACCCCGCCATCATTAAGGCTTGCACGTTTCTCGTGCGGCATCACTTGGAATATCGCGTTATGCTCGCTATCAATCGGCAACAATGTCGCTCCACCCTCTTCAACGGCTTGCATGAAAATACTGCCAGCCATCACTAGCGTTTCTTTGTTCGCTAACAAAATACGCTTACCTGCTTTTGCCGCTGCAATTGCTGGTTTAAGGCCTGCAGAACCAACAATTGCGGCCATCACAGCGTCCACTTTTTCGTGTGCTGAAACAAACTCTAATGCTGTCATGCCACTCAGCACTTCCGTTGCGCTTGCTGCCTGTTTTAGTTTTGCAGACAATTGATCAGCAGCTTGCTCTTCGAGCATAACAGCGTAGCGAGGATTGAATTTCTGACATTGATTAAATAAGACATCAACGTTTTGATTAGCGGTTAATGCAAAAACTTCAAAGCGATGAGGATGCTGTGAAATAACGTCTAAAGTATTAACGCCTATGGTGCCTGTTGCACCGAGGATAGTGACTTGTTGCAACTTAGGCATGAAATACAACTGCTTTAATATACAAATATAAATTGTAATAGATGGGCAATGTTAGCAAGAACATTACCAATGGCAGGCTTGAAGTTAGTCCGTCAATTCGATCTAAGACACCGCCGTGCCCAGGCAGCAGATTGCTGCTATCTTTGACATCAGCTTGGCGCTTAATTAGAGACTCAAACAAATCCCCCATGATGCTTAGTATCATCACGCCCCAGAATACAAGTACAAACCAATAGCTTTGATGCGTTAAATAGGAAAGTATAACTGCGTAGATTGTGACTGCAACGAATGCACCAAGTACACCCTCCCAAGTTTTACCTGGGCTAATCGTTGATGCTAACTTGTGCTTACCAAAGCGCTTGCCTGCAAAGTAAGCAGCGCTATCTGCAATCCAAACCGTCATTGCAAAAACAACTAATAAAAGTGGATTGATTTCACGCAAAGCAATTAGAGTTAAGCCAAAAGGGATAATCGTGATTAAGCCAAGTATCGCCATTAAGAAACGATTGTTAATTCTTGGGGTAAAAGCTAACAGGAATGGAGCAATTAGCAGCCAGAATATCGCTGCAACCAGTACGCCCCATACAATCACTAATTGCATTGATTGTGGTGCGTAAAGGATTACAAACAACCCTAAAAGCAAAAACAAGCTGCTGTAAATAAAGCTGAAAGCCTTATTAAACTTGGACATTCCAGCCCATTCCCACGCACCAATTGCAGTAACCGCTATTACCAATAGCCCCCAATACAATGGCGGCAAGTAAACAAAAGCCGAACCAATCGTTAAAAAGAGGACTAATGAGGTAATCAGGCGAGTTTTAAGCATTTATAGGTTTGCCAATTGTTCACTGGTGCGCCCAAAGCGACGCTCCCGTTGTTGATAGGATTGAATGGCGAGTTTGAAAGCATCGTCATCAAAGTCAGGCCAAAGCGTATCTGTGAAATAAAGCTCTGAATAAGCTAATTGCCAAAGCAAGAAATTACTAATGCGTTTTTCACCGCCCGTGCGAATAAATAAGTCTGGCTCAGGCGCGTAATGCATCGACAAATAAGGACTTAAATGCTCTTCGGTGTAACTTCCAAGCAAGCTTGGATTTGCTTTTTGCATTGCATTAACCGCTTGTAGCACATCCCAGCGACCACCGTAATTGGCAGCAATGGTGAGTGTTAAACCTGTATTGCTCGCTGTTAACTGCTCGGCAGCGGTGATTTCAGCACACAAGGCCTCATTAAAGCGAGCGCGGTCACCAATCATCACAAAGCGCACATTGTTTTTGTGCAACTTAACCACTTCTTTTTTTAGGGCTTCCATAAACAAGCCCATCAAGAAGCTGACTTCGTCAGGAGGTCTGCGCCAATTCTCGCTACTAAATGCAAATAAAGTTAGGTATTCAACCCCAATATCAACGCAGCGTTTAATCATGCTACGCACGGTTTCAACACCAACCTTGTGACCGGCAACACGAGGCAGAAAGCGCTTTTTCGCCCAGCGACCATTGCCGTCCATAATAACCGCAATGTGGCGCGGAACTTCAAGCACTTCTGGAATGGAGCTCGTTGAGCTAGAAAATATGCCCAATTAGAACTCCTTATTGAATAAAAAAATAAGCATTAAAAGATGCTTAAACAGCCATCAAATCTGTTTCTTTGGCTTGTAACATCTTGTCGATTTCAGCCACGTTTTTATCAGTGATTTTTTGAATTTCATCTTGTGAGCGACGTTCATCATCCTCACTGATTTCTTTATCTTTAATGAGCTTCTTCAAAGCATCATTCGCGTCACGGCGGATGTTGCGTACAGCAACTTTTGCATTTTCGCCTTCTGTGCGCACAACTTTAATCAAGTCCCTGCGACGCTCTTCAGTCAGCATTGGCATAGGCACGCGAATCAAATCACCATTTGTAGCTGGATTTAAGCCCAAATCGGCATCGCGAATGGCTTTTTCAACTTTGCTAATCATTGGTTTTTCATAAGGCTGTACGTTGATAGTGCGTGCATCACCTAGCGTAACGTTAGCAACTTGGTTAACTGCCACCATAGAGCCGTAATATTCAACCATGACGTGGTCTAAAAGACCTGTGTGAGCACGACCTGTGCGCACTTTACCTAAATCATTTTTAAGTGCTTCTAGCGACTTCTGCATCTTTTGTTCTGCATTAGATCTGATTTCAGCTAACATTTATTTCTCCTTGCTAATATCTATTGGATGACGACTAAAGATTGCTTATAGACTTAAGCTAAAACTTTAGTACCTTCATCTTCACCCATCACAACGCGCTTCAATGCGCCTTGCTTGAATATACTGAATACTGAAATTGGGAGGTTTTGGTCGCGACAAAGTGTTAAGGCTGTTGCGTCCATGACTTTTAGATTTTTACCGATAGCTTCATCAAATGAAACTGTGTTGTAGCGCATAGCATCAGGATTGGTTTTAGGATCATCCGTATAGATGCCGTCCACTTTAGTTGCCTTAATCACAATCTCAGCGCTAATTTCAAGTCCACGTAATGCTGCTGCTGTATCTGTTGTGAAGAATGGATTGCCAGTGCCTGCCCCGAAAATCACTACACGGCCTTCTTCCAAGTAGCGAATGGCTTTGCCACGAATATAAGGCTCTGCGACTTGTTCAATATTGAGTGCTGATTGAACACGGCTGACTAAGCCAATGTGTTTCATCGCGTCTTGAAGCGCTAAGGCATTCATTACAGTAGCGAGCATACCCATGTAATCGGCAGTTGCTCTATCCATACCTTCGGCTGCTGGGGCAACGCCACGGAAAATATTACCGCCGCCAATCACAACCGCGACTTGCACACCTAAATCAACGACTTCTTTAACTTCACCAACAATACGATTGATGGTGGCGCGATTGATGCCGTAAGCATCATCACCCATGAGGGCCTCGCCAGAAAGTTTTAATAATATGCGTTTGTATTTTGGCGTTTGTGCAGACACGGTATAAAACTCCTGTTCTATTGTGCAAAACGATGACGCCAAGCTCTCCTTGGATATCATCGTTTTGCGAGTTTACAACATTGTGCAGCTAAAAATTCGCTGCGCAATTATTTTTTACAACTTAGCAGCAGCAGCTACTTCAGCAGCGAAATCAGTGACCACTTTCTCGATGCCCTCACCCACAGTATACATAGTGAATGAAGCAACTGAAGCGCCTTTAGATTTCAATAACTGTTCAATCGTTACTTTGTCATCTTTAACGAAGTTTTGGCTTAACAAAGTCACTTCTTTTAAGAATTTTTGCACAGTACCGTCAGCGATTTTTTCAAGCATTGCATCTGGCTTACCAGCTTCTTTTGCTTTTTCGATTGCAACGCGACGCTCAGCTTCAATCAATGATGCGTCAACACCGCTTGCATCCAATGATTTTGGTTTTGCAGCTGCGATATGCATAGCGATATCTTTACCAAGTGTGTCGTCACCGCCAACAACATCAACGATGACGCCGATTTTGCTACCGTGAACGTAAGAAGCCAATTTGCCTTGCGCAGCTAAACGAACAAAACGACGTGGTGTAATGTTTTCACCAATTTTACCAACCAATTGTGTACGAACATCTTCTGCAGTGCTGCCATTCATAGGTAGTGCCGCAACAGATTCGATATTGGCTGGATTGCTTTTCTCAACAACGACAGCCAATTCACGTACATAAGCTAAGAAATCATCATTCTTTGCACAGAAATCTGTTTCAGAGTTAACTTCAATCATTGCGCCAGTTTTGCCATCAGCACTAATGCTAACGCCAACTGTACCTTCAGCAGCAACACGTCCAGCTGCTTTGCTTGCTTTGTTACCAAAACGAACACGTAGAATCTCTTCAGCACGATCCATATCGCCGTCAGCTTCTGACAACGCTTTTTTACAATCCATCATCGGAGCATCAGTACGCTCACGTAATTCTTTTACCATTGATGCGGTAATTTCAGCCATTTAAAACTCCTTAAATATAATCTTGGCTTAAGGGTGAACTCACTTAAAAGCCCATTCATTCAAAAGTATTAGATACAAAAAAAGGGGCCTGAGCCCCTTTTTGATGGGGTATTACTCTGCCGCAGCTTCTACAACTGGTTCTTCGTCTGCAGATTTAACAATCTCAGCGATGAATTGGTTACGACCTTCTAACACAGCATCAGCAATACCACGAGCGTACAAGCGAATCGCACGGCTTGAGTCATCGTTACCAGGAATAACGTAAGTAACGCCATCAGGTGAATTGTTTGTATCAACAACACCGATTACTGGAATACCAAGCTTAGCTGCTTCTGTCACAGCGCCACTTTCGTGACCAACGTCAACGATGAAAATCGCATCAGGCAAACCGCCCATTTCTTTAATGCCACCGATAGAGCGTGAAAGTTTTTCAACTTCGCGCTTGTAGCCTAAAGCTTCTTTTTTACCGAACTTTTCCAAGCTACCGTCTTGTAGCATTGTTTCGTAGTCGGTTAAACGTTTGATTGATTGTTTAACTGTTTTGAAGTTAGTCAACATACCGCCCAACCAGCGATGGTTAACGTATGCACAGTTTGAACGAATCGCTTCTTCTTGCATGATGTCACGTGCTTGGCGTTTTGTACCAACGAACAAAATGCGACCCTTGTTTGCTGAAAGTTGACGCACATATTTCAATGCATCTTCAAACAAAGGCAATGTTTTTTCTAAGTTAACGATATGGATTTTGTTGCGATCGCCAAAAATGAATGGTGCCATTTTTGGGTTCCAGTAACGGGTTTGATGGCCGAAGTGAACTCCAGCTTCCAACATTTCGCGCATAGTAACGGACATAAAAGTCTCCAGTAAGGGTTATAGCTCACATGCTCCCAACAACATTCGCCTAAGCGAACACCCTGTACGAGGAACATGATGTATTTAAAAAATTATTGATGCAAAAATTGCAAAAATTAATTAATCAAGCTAAGTAATTAATAAAATTGATTAAACCCTAAAACTCACCAAGAGTTTAATCATCACCGCATTGCTGATTGCTTACCAGCTAAACGGGTGCATTATGCTACCATAAGCACATCTCGAAACTCAAGGAAAACCTTAGCCTGAATGGCTTTAAGTTTGAACTATGGCAATTACGATTAAAAACGAACAAGACATTGAAAAAATGCGCATCGCAGGCAAGCTTGCTTCTGAAGTGCTGGATTTTATCACTCCTTATGTAAAACCAGGCGTAACAACGGGTGAGCTAGACAAGTTATGCCACGATTATATGGTGAACGTGCAGAAGACCATTCCCGCGCCACTTAACTACGCTCCTCCTGGACATGTGCCCTATCCTAAATCCATTTGCACTTCAGTGAACCATCAGATTTGCCATGGCGTGCCTAGTGAAAAAGTGCTAAAAAATGGCGACGTGGTGAATCTTGACATTACAGTTATTAAAGACGGATATCACGGCGATACCAGCCGTATGTTTTATGTGGGCGAGCCATCCATTCAGGCTAAACGTTTATGTGAAGTCACATATGATTGTATGTGGCTAGGTATTGCAAAAGTAAAGCCGGGCGCAACGCTTGGTGATATTGGCTATGCAATTCAAACCTACGCAGAAAAGAATGGTTTTAGTGTGGTGCAAGAGTTTTGTGGTCATGGTATTGGCAAAAAATTCCACGAAGACCCGCAAGTGCTTCACTATGGCAAAGCTGGCACTGGGCTTAAACTACAAGCCGGTATGATATTTACGATTGAACCGATGATTAACGCTGGTAAGCGCTTTATTAAGCAATTAGGTGATGGGTGGACGATAGTCACAAAAGACCATAGTCTTTCAGCGCAGTTTGAGCACACCATTTTAGTCACAGAAACCGGTTACGAAGTGCTGACGGTATCCGAAGGTGCACCACCAGCCCCTAGTTTTATCAACAACTAAAATCGCTCGATGCAGCTCAATCAAACACAGAGCCTAGAAGAAAATCACGCTAAAGCATGGCGTGAAAGTCTAAAGCAGAATCAGGCTCTGCTTCATGATGATTTTTTTCGGCACAAAAATACACGCAAGCTCCTCAAACAACAATCCAAGCTTGTTGATGATGTGCTTCAGCAGATTTGGGTTCAGTTTGAATTAAGCAGCTTTGTAAGCCTGGTGGCGGTGGGCGGTTACGGTAGAGGTGAGCTATTCCCCTACTCTGATGTTGATTTGCTTATTTTATTGCCCAACAACCCTGACGCCAGCCTAAATGAAAGAATTGAGCGTGTAATTGGCTTGTTTTGGGACATTGGTTTAGCTGTTGGACATAGCGTTAGAAATCTAGATGAGTGCATTACTGAAGCAAAAAAAGATGTAACGGTTCAAACCAACCTGCTCGAATCTAGATTGATTATTGGCAACCCAGCTTTATTTGCCAGCTTTCAAGCGCAAACGTCCAGCGCGATGGATGTTGGCGCGTTTTTTAAAGCCAAACTTTATGAACAAGAGCAGCGCTACGCCCGCTTTGATGACACCGCCTACAACCTTGAGCCCAATATCAAAGAGAGCCCGGGCGGCTTGCGTGATTTACAGGTTGTGCTTTGGATTTTACGTAGCCTGAATCTTGGTGATGATTGGAAAGCACTAGTTAAGCGCGGTCTTATCAGCCAGTCCGAGCTCAGACGAATTGCTAAACATGAGCAACACTTGCAAATGTTGCGTATTCGCCTGCATTACATGGCTAAACGTCGAGAAGATAGACTCATTTTCGATTTGCAAAACACGCTGGCTGATGACTTAGGATTTAGTAATACCAAGCGTTACCGCGCCAGCGAACAGTTAATGCGCGACTACTACAAAAGCGCAAAAGCAGTTGGTTTGTTTAATGAAATATTACTCAAACTACTCAAAGAGCTAGCCCTGCCAGAAGTCATTCAAATCAAGCCGATTAACGCTAGATTTGAATCATACAACGGTCTGCTGAGCGCTAAATCTAACACTCTTCTTCAGCGCAATCCATCATGTATTTTTGAGATGTTCTTGCTGCTACAGCAACATCCGGAATTAACAGGCATTAGTGCAACACTGCTACGCACACTACAACGCGTAAAAAATTTGGTGAACCGTGACTTTAGGCAAGACCCTAAAAACAAAGCATTATTTATCGAGATGCTTAAGCAGCCCAATGGCGTGACCGAAACACTCAAGCGCATGAATCGTTATGGCATATTAGGTAATTACATTCCTGCGTTTGGTCGCATTATTGGTCAGATGCAACATGATTTATTTCATGTTTACACAGTTGATGAACATATCCTGCATGTGCTGGGTAATTTAGAGCGCTTCTCAATTAAAACGTTTAGCCATGAATTTCCGCTATGTAGCAAACTTTTTGCATCTTTTGATGCGCCCTATTTGCTTTACTTAGGTGCCTTGTTTCACGACATTGCTAAGGGACGTGGTGGAGACCACTCACAACTTGGCACATCGGATGCCAGGCGTTTTTGTCAACAACACGGTCTCAGCAAGCAAGATGGTCATTTAGTCGCTTGGATGGTGGCCTTGCACCTCACTATGTCAAGCACTGCTCAAAAGTCAGACTTATCAGACCCCCAAGTGATTGAAGGCTTTTCATTGTTGATGAAAGATGAACGCCATTTAACAGCGCTTTACTTGCTAACCGTTGCAGATATCCGCGGCACAAGCCCAAAGGTTTGGAATGCTTGGAAAGCGAAACTCCTGGAAACTTTGTTTTTAAGCGCACAACGCCTCTTAACTGGCGATGCGGGCGGACTGTTAGATGAAATTGCAACCAGAAAGGCTGAGGCTCAAGCAACGCTTAGACATTACAGCATTTTGGAACGCTCTTATTTGCCACTATGGAACAATTTAGGCGAGCAGTACTTTCTTAGGCATACCAGCCAAGAAATTTCATGGCATAGCCGCCTCCTATTGAGGCATATTGATACAAAGGAACCTATCGTCAGAGCTCGCTTAAGCCCTGCAGGTGATGGTATTCAAGTGATGATTTACACGCCAGACCGCGATGATTTGTTTGCCTGCATTTGTGGCTTCTTTGAGCGTATCGGCTACACCATCTTGGAAGCCAAGATCCATACCTCTAAAAACGCTTACGCACTGGATAGTTTTTTAGTTTTAGATCAGAGCGATAAATCGGTAAGCTATCGCGATTTGTTAAACTACATCGAGTATGAGTTAAGCGATAGTTTACGTAGCAATATATCGCCAACAGCACCTGCCAAAGGCAGAATAAGCAGGCAAGTTAAACACATGCCAATTAAATCAAATGTGATTGTAGAGAGCATGGCTGAAAGCAACAATCATAAATTAGAAATTATTGCAGGAGACCGCCCAGGACTGCTTTCAATAATTGCGAATGCGTTTCTAACAAATCAAGTGCAAATTCAAACTGCGAAAATCAATACACTAGGCAAGCGTGCTGAGGATGTGTTTTTAATTTCAGGTAAAAAGGGCGTTAAGTTGACCGATAGCGCAATTGATGCCCTAGTAAAAAGCATTACAGAAAGCTTTAATTAAAAGCTTCAAACCAATAATTCAATGAGTTCCGATGGGCGGTTGATAGCGAAATCAGCACCCCATGTTTTTGGCTTATCCGTAACGTCAATGTAACCCCACAAAGCTACCACAGTCTTCATTCCCGCAGCATTACCCGCCTCAATATCTCGCTCTGCATCACCCACATAAAAACAACGCTCAGGCTTTACCAAAGACTGCTCACAAGCCATAAACAAAGTGTCTGGCGCTGGCTTAGGTAGCGCAGCATCATCACCACAGACCAGACAAGCCATAGGGGTGCTTAATTGCATAGACTCAATTAATGGCGCAGCAAAACGTCTTGGCTTATTTGTGACAACCCCCCATTTGATATCGTTCTGATGGAGATTTGTAAGCAACTCCCCCACGCCATCAAAAAGCACTGGCGAACGAGTAAATACTTGGTCATACAAATCCAAATACTCAACCCGCATCGTTTCAAAAGCTTTATCTTCGGGCGTCAAATCAAAACCAATGCTTAGCAGTCCCTTTGAGCCATGCGAGGCGAAGGGACGAATTGCCTCCATAGGCAAATGGTCTAATCCATGACGCTCACGTTGCAAATTGAGCGCATAACCGAGGTCTGGCGCGGTATCAACAAGCGTACCATCGAGATCAAATAAAATCATATTAAGACTTAATTGTATGAATGAGGTAATTGACCGAAACATCATCACCCAATGAGTAATGGTCGGTTAATGGGTTGTAACCCATACCTTTGAGTTGTGCGATATCTAATCCTGCATAACGAGCCCAAGAAGATAGCTCTGATGGCTTGATGAATTTTTGATACTCATGCGTGCCTTTTGGCAGCATGTTAAGCACATATTCAGCGCCAATCACAGCAAACAGGTAAGCTTTAGGGTTTCGATTGATGGTTGAAAAAAAGACGGAGCCACCCGGCTTCACCAATTGAGCGCAAGCGCGAATGATCGCTTCAGGGTCTGGCACATGTTCTAGCATTTCCATACATGTCACCACATCAAAGCTGGATGGCTGTTCTTTGGCTAAATCCTCAACCGATACCAAATGGTAGTCAACCTTTGAGCCCGATTCCAATTGATGCAATCTAGCCACTTTAAGTGCTTTATCACCTAAATCGATTCCTGTGACATTCGCGCCCTTTTCATCCATAGATTCAGACAAAATACCACCGCCACAGCCTACATCTAATACACGCTTACCTTGCAAACCAACTAAGCCATCAATAAAGTTTAAGCGCAGCGGATTAATCGCATGCAAGGGTTTAAATTCACTGCTTTTATCCCACCAACGATGCGCGAGGCTTGCAAACTTTTTCAGCTCGGCTGGATCGACGTTTACGCTTTGTGTTGATTCAATTTCGATTGCCATAGCAATGCAATTTCCTTTAATTCATTAGGTTCAATATTGGCATATAAGCCAGCTTGTTGGCTTGAGCGTTCAAAACGCAAATCGCCGGACACCCAAACATGACTGATATGCTCACGACCACAAGCATATATCACATGAGATAGAGGGTCGAAGCATGGCAAAGTTTCAACATCTGTAATTCGTAAAGCACTTAAATCAGCTAGCTTACCAACCTCGATGGAACCGATTTGATGATCCAAACCCAACGCTTTAGCACCATTAATGGTCGCCATCTCCAATGCTTGAGCCCCTGGTATGCTGGTTGCATCTTCGGTAGTCGCTTTAGCCAATAGAGCAGCTAGACGCATCTCAGTAAACATATCTTGTCGATTATTACTTGCAGCACCATCTGTCCCCAAACCGACATTAATGCCAGTATTTAACAAGTTAGCAATTGGCGCAATGCCACTTGCTAGCTTTGCGTTAGAGCTTGGACAATGGGCGACATGAGTACCATGTTCACTTAATAAATCCAAGTCCTCATCATTGATTTGCACGCAATGTGCGGCGGTAAGATTAGGGCCTAAAAGCCCTAAATTCGCCATGCGCTTAATGGGACGAACACCAAACCTTTCAATGCTCTCAGCGATTTCTGCCCTTGTTTCATGCAGGTGTGTATGAACACCTAACCCTAATTGCTCCGCATAGGTAATGACTTTTTGAAAAGTGGTGTCCGAAACAGTATAAGGCGCGTGAGGCGCCAAACTTGCCGAAAGCAATGCATTGCCACGCCAAGAATCGCGAGTTAACAGGCCTTTTTCAATATAGTCATCTGCATTATTGGCGTAGTTGGTAGGGAACTCTAAAACCACTAAACCAAGCTGCGCTCGCATTCCAGCTTGCAAAACAGCTTCTGCGCTTGCTTGAGGATAAAAATACATATCATTAAAACAAGTCACCCCACCAGCAAGCATTTCAGCACAGCCGAATAAGGTGCTATCACGCACAAACTTTTCAGAAACGATTTGTTGTTCAGCAGGCCAAATGTGATTTTGTAGCCAAGGCATCAAAGGTATATCGTCAGCCAAGCCACGCATGAGCGTCATCCCAGCATGAGCATGCAAATTGATCAAACCTGGAATTAACACGTGCTCATTGAGCGCAACAGTTTTTGTCGCGGTGTATTGTTCCCTTGCAGCATCGATTGCTGCAATATCAACAATGCAACCTTGATGAATAACAACAGCGTGATAATCTAAAACTTGATTGCGTGGAATGACTGGTACAAGCCATCTGGCTTCAATCATTAAGTCTACATTCATTTTGTCCACGATTTTTTTGCTAGGTTCAGTCATATTTCTCACATAATAAGCCGCCTCTTGTAGCGACTTGAATTAAAGCATACTAAAGTGCTTTTTAGCCGATTTAAAGAGTGTCTTAATGAAGCATTTTTTTAATACTTCGAACTTTAGTGGCATCCAAGCCTAAAGCTCGTTGATTTTTCTCACACAAAGCTCCGCGAAAACCTAAGTAGGAAGGCTTTAAATCACAGAGATCTTTAATATGCCCAACATTAACAGAGCCAGCCAAACCAGTTTCTAGCCCAAGTAGTGAGGCGCTACTGACAAACTCCATCAGTCGACTAAGCGGTAAATGGCTTAATAAATGCCCCTTACTTTTGTTCGCAGTATCTAGCATCACACCATAAAAGCCGGCTTCAGCGATATTTTTCAACCAACTAAAGTCTGGTTGTTCATCAGCAAGCAACACTGCAATCAGTTTAGTTTGGCTTGCTTGAAATTTTAAAGCGTCTAGACATTTAGCATGATTCAACTGCCCGAAGAAACCAATTTTTACGATATCAACGCCTGTTTCTACCATTATTTTTGTTGCATCAACAATCAGGCTAGGCTGCATAGGTAAGTCACCTATCGTTGCACTAACTGTGGTGCGGTGATTAACCGCATCCACAATGTCTTTTACCAAAGCATGGTCAAGCGCCCCCAATGCACCTGTGCTTGGATTTTTGAGGTCTATCATATCAACACCAGCATCAAGTACAATTAACGCCTCATCGACGCTTGTAACACTTGCTAACATCTTGATATTCGGTTGAGCCTTAAGCAAGATCATCTCCTAGCACTTGAGCCTGATGGTTTTCTATTGCCTCAACCAGCCAACCCCAAGCTTCCAGCTCTATATCCCCGGCTGTTTTTTCTATGGCGATACGCAGATACTCCATTTCGGAGGTAATTTTTTCTATGGGTAACATATGCAAACGGCTTACAAGTACACACAACTCAACCACTGCAGCTTGTGCCCGGTTGTAACCTTGAAAGGGCTTGAGCATTTCTTCTTTAAGCACACTAAAGTAAAGCTTAGGGCGCTGAATATCATCTTCAACTTTTTCTAGTTTCAATGATTTATATGCAAGCGTAGATTGAAGTACTAAAGCACCAGCTCTATCCTCCACAAGCCAAGTGCGTCTTCCAGTTAAAGTCCCTGCAAAAACGCGTACATCGTCTGTTGTATTAATCGTTGCACGCCGTCCACTCAGTAAATTATCCAAGCTAGCTGATGGCCTAAACGGTGCAATTAAAATCAAGCCATCACGCTGACGAATGCCAAATGGCGCAATATGTGGTGATCCATCTTCACATTCCGTGATGAGAATGATTTCGTTGATTTTTTCTGGAGTCTTATTAACGGCGCTCATGGCTTTTGCTTCTTCTCTTTCATCGAGGCTTCACGATGAGCGGTCTTGCCTTCTTGGCTGCTTTCATAGGTATTAACGCCCCATGCGAGCTCTTCATCTTGGGTATAGCGCTTCTTGAGTTGCCATGCGATTTGCGCCCTTGCAAGCTCAACCCCTAAATAGAAGGCATGTGAAGCGTCATCCTCAACCTTCAAATGTGGATACAGCTTGAATGGATCAATGTCACTAAATAAGCCATCACGGTTGTAGATGTGCATGCCCTCTTTGCTTACTTGAATCCTAAAACTAGGGTCTTTAATTTGCGCTGCGAATGCTACGATTTCATCTAGCGTATATGTAAAAGGTCTACGGTCATGCATACCCAATAAGCCTGCGGTGTAATCTCGAGGCAATCGATTTTCTTCACGCGCGGCAAACATCATGCGTCTTGCTACATCAGCCTCTGCAACCGCATTAATCGCGTGGGGACTCACGGATGTCGCTAATACTGCATTGATATTGAGCTCACTAATAATGCCAAACAATATGGCATTAATACCCGTGGTATCCGCATCAGTAAGCTCAGTGATGTTACCCACGCCCATCATGATTTGAATGTCGGGGTAGCGTTTGCGTAGCTTTTGGTAACGAACGATCGATTCTGTAAAGCCAAAGGGGATAGGGTCAAGAATGGCATCAGCAATAAATGGCTTGCCGAGTTTACGCATACCTTCTATGGCGCGATATAAGGACGGCAAGCTGCCTGATTTTGCTGGAATTAACACTGGGACAGCATTTACTTGCTCCGCAATCCACACAGTATGTTCAGTCAGGCTTAGTAGGTAATCCGCGCCTGATTTGCCTGCAAGCAATAGATCGTCTGCGTTTAAAGAATCAACACTCACCCTAAAGCCAGCCGCTTTGAGCGTTTGAATTGCATCAGCTAAATGTGGGAACGGGGTATTCGGCAAACAGCCCAAATCAATGACATTAGCTCCTTGAGACTTAAAGTATTGTGCACGTGCCAATATTGATTCAACGCTTAATTGTGGGGCATCGACGATTTCTGCAAAGATATTCACATCATATTTGGATAAGTCAGGCGTTTTCCCTCCGCGACCAAAGTATTGCGGCAAATCTTTCAAGTCCACAGGGCCGCGTGCTACAGGGACGCCGTATTTATCTTCAAGCATCGTTAAGTCGCCACAACACAATCCAGGCACAATCACCCTGCTCGCGTCGCCAACATCAGGCACACGTCTTGCAATAAGTTCAGGGGTCATCAGTGCTGCAACGGATACGCCAATTTGGGTAATCCGATATTTGAAAGGTGCTGGCTGCATGCTTGCTAATACTTGGTGCAAGCTCTTTTCGGCCAACTTTCCTGTTAAAAAGAGGAGGCTTTCAGACATGCTAATCTTGCCTGAATGGCAGTGTCGAGTTGCTGCATATTGTCGACCACTGTTACTTCTTCAAATGTTTTGAGTTTGGCGGTGTTTTCCAAATCGATACGGCGCGGATAGACCTTCACCATATTGTCACGTGGCGCTTCGGATTCAAGCTCAGCTTCAGTATCACATGCAAACACAATGCTTGGAACGCGGCATTTTCCGGCTTGCGCAAAGATATTTGTTACTAAGTTATCTGAAATTCCGCAAACCATTTTAGCAACGGTGTTTGAAGTCGTCGGTGCAATGATTACTGTGTGGTAAGCCCCATGATAAAACAGCTCAACCGGGACTGAACTTGCGGTTTTATCTTGGTAGACTTTACCTGCATTATGCTGGTAGCCATATTGCTGGAGAATTTCAGCGGCTGCTTTACTTAGAAACAAATCAACATCTTCTAAGTCATTAAAAATAGCGATACATTCACGTAAATAATGGCCTGAGCCTGTTAAAGCCCAAGCCATACGCTGCTTTTCAACAGGTTTCATTACAACCCAAATGGATGGCGCAAAACGATCGTTTCATCGCGCTCAGGTCCGGTTGAAACAATATCAACTGGCACTTCACATAGCGTTTCTAGACGTTTTAGGTAGTTGCGTGCGTTTACTGGTAAATCTTCCCATCTGTTAACGCCAAAAGTGTTTTCAGTCCAACCTGGTAATGTTTCATAAATTGGTTGGCAACGTGCAACATCATCCGCACCGACTGGCAACATATCAACGGTTTTACCATCTAGCGTATAACCAGTACAAATACGTAACTCTGAAATGCCATCAAGCACATCTAACTTAGTGATACACAAGCCTGACAAACCATTAATACGTGCAGAGCGACGCAGTGCAGCCGCGTCAAACCAACCACAGCGACGTTTACGTTTAGTCACGGTGCCAATCTCTTGACCTTTTACAGACATTTGTGTGCCTGGAGCACCTTCAGAATCAATATCCAATTCACTTGGGAACGGCCCACCACCAACGCGCGTTGTGTAAGCTTTGGTAATACCTAATACATAATGCAACATACTTGGACCAACGCCAGTGCCAGCTGAGGCTTGGCCTGATACGCAGTTACTCGATGTCACGTAAGGATATGTGCCATGATCAACATCTAACAATGTGCCTTGTGCACCTTCAAACAAGAGATTTTGACCTGCTTTATTTGCTTCGTACAAGGCTGCAGAAATATCCGCCACCATAGGCTTGATGTGCTCAGCTTTAGCTAAGGCGGAATCAAGTTGCTGATTGAAATCAACAGCTTCGGCGCCGAGATAATTTTTCAGGACAAAATTGTGGTAATCCAAAACGTCACGTAACTTTTCACCAAACTGCTCAGGGTAGAATAAGTCGTAAAGGCGTAGCGCACGTCTGGCGACTTTATCTTCGTAAGTTGGGCCTATACCCTTGCCTGTTGTACCAATTTTCTTATCGGCGCCACGCTTTAGTTCACGCGCCACATCAAGACGAACGTGATAATCCAAAATCAATGGGCAACCCGGACTCACTTTTAGACGGTTTCTAACTTCCAAGCCACCATCTTCAAGCTCTTTAATTTCCTTAAGTAAATGACCAGCATCTAAAACAACGCCATTACCGATATAGCAATTCACACCAGTACGAACAATGCCTGATGGCACTAAGTTAAGCTTGTAAACACGTTGTGCATCGCCCTGCCCTACAACCAATGTGTGACCCGCATTATGACCACCTTGAAAGCGCACTACGCCTTGTGCATGGTCAGTCAACCAATCAACGATTTTCCCCTTACCTTCATCGCCCCATTGCGTGCCGATAACAACAACATTTTTAGCCATAATCTACCTAGTAATATTTAAGTGCTTTTTATAATTTTGTACTGCTATTTTCTATTTAATGCTTACGCAGAAACCACTTGCCATTGCCCTGCTTGGTTAACTAATTTTCTATCGCAGTTCAGTTCTGCAATATAAGCATCATGGCCTGGCAGCTCTTGAACCACCTTCTCACCAGATGCTCTTAATGAATTAATTTTACTTATTAAAGACGCTTCATTACCGTAAGGCGCCAAAATTCCTTTTTTCACTTTTAATGCCGGAAGTGCTTTTACCAATCCTCGCAAATCTAAGCTAAAGCCGGTCGCTGCACGAGCACGACCAAAAGCTTGCCCTACCTCATCATACCGACCACCAAACGCCAATGGACCTGAGCAACCTTGTGCATAAGCTGCGAAAACCATCCCACTATGATAGTGATAGCCACGGAGCTCGGCTAAATCAAAACTTAAACCAACACCTAAATCGGCTAAATCTTTAGCGACTTGCGTTAAATCATTTAAAGCACGCGTAATTTCAGGTGTTTTTGGTAAATCCTTAGCGGCAACAGTCAAAATGTTCGCATCGCCATTTAGCTCGGTCAAACGGCACAAGGCTTCTCGCGTTTCTGCATCAAAATCTTGACTAAGCGCTTTTACTTCTGTTTGATCTTTGCTTTGTAGTGCTTGATAAATAGACTGTTTAAGTGCGTCACTTGCCTTGACTTTACTCATTAAGCTATCAAAGATACCCACATGACTAAAATCTATTTGCAAAGCATTAACACCAGCAGCCTGGAGCGTTTTAACCATCAAACGCTGAATCTCAATATCAGCTTCTATACCAGCATGTCCAAACAGTTCAGCCCCTAACTGCATCGGTTGACGCGTCTGTGCCAATCCATCAGGACTTGTTCTTAATACGCTTCCAGCGTAACAAAGGCGCGTCACGCCTTGATTATTCAGCATGTGCGCATCGATGCGAGCTGCTTGTGGCGTAATATCCGCCCGAACACCCATCAGACGACCTGTTAGCTGATCCACTACTTTAAAAGTCGCTAAGTCTAAATCATGGCCCACGCCTGTAATGAGAGACTCTAAATACTCCAACATTGGCGGCATAACGAGTTGATAGCCATGCACATCCAAAAGGTCCAGCAATGACCTACGTAAAGACTCAATTTGCGCTGCTTCAGCAGGCAATACGTCTTCAATATATTCAGGAAGTAACCAATTACGCATAAACACTCAAATCAATTATTTTTTAGCGCCAGAATTGCGCATATATTTCAAAAAGTCCGAACTAGGCTCAAGTACCATGACATCACTCTTACTCTTAAAGCTGTTACGGTAAGCTTCTAGACTACGGTAAAACGCATAAAACTCTGGACTTTTGCCATACGCCGCAGAGTAAATGCCGGCCGCGGTTGCGTCACCTTCACCCTTAATTCGCTGCGCTTCTTTAAAAGCCTCAGCAACAATGACTTCACGCTGCCTGTCGGCATCGGCACGAATTTTTTCAGCTGCTGCAGAGCCTTCAGAGCGTAACTGATTAGCAACGCCTTTACGCTCAGCTTCCATACGGTCATAAACTGAGTTGCTCACATTCTCAGGCAAATCAACGCGTTTAATGCGGACATCCAGTACTTGAATACCTATTTGGCGTGAGTCGCGGTCAGCGCGCTGACGAAGGATTTCCATAATTTGACTGCGTTCACCGGATACCACATCATGAATGGTGCGTTTACCAAACTCAGCACGCAAGCCGTCATTCACAGTTTGAGACAATCGACGCTCGGCTTGAACCTCATCCCCATGAACAGAAACGTAATATTTTTGCGGGTCGATGATTCGCCATTTAACGAAAGAATCCACCAGCACGTTTTTCTTTTCGCTAGTAATAAAGCGGTCAGGCTCTTCCCAGTTAAGCGTCAAGATGCGATTGTCAAAATACACAACATTATCGACAAATGGCGCTTTTAAATACAACCCTGGTGTTTTTTCAATCGCCACCACTTCACCCAAGCGTTTAACCAAGGCATATTCTCGCTGGTCAACCGTAAACATCGAAGCGCTAATTAAAATAATCGCTAACAAGAAACCGATAAGCACTACACCTAAATTTTTCATCTTACCTCTCACTTTTATCGGCTATCACGGTCACGGCTTCGTGAGTCGTCACGCGCCCTGTTATCCGTGTAACTATTTGGCGCAACTGTTGTGGTCGCGTTAGGCTGTGCAGGTGGCGTAACCGCAGGCGCCGCTGGAACATTTGCACCTGTCGTTGCCATCAGCTTGTCTAAAGGCAAGTAAAGCAAATTGCTACCATTTTTTTGGTCAACGATTACTTTGCTTACGCTAGACATAATCTGCTCTTGCGCATCCAAATACATCCGAGAACGTGTCACCTCTGGTGCATGTTGATATTGCGCCAGAATTTGATTGAAGCGACTCACATTACCTTGCGCCTCATTTTCAACCCGCAATTTATAGCCAGCAGCTTCTTGTAGTAATCGAGAGGCCGTTCCACGAGCCTTAGGAATCACGTCATTAGCATAAGCCTGACCTTCATTCTTTTGGCGTTCCAAATCTTGCTTCGCTTTAACCGCATCTTCAAAAGCAGCTTGTACTTGCTCAGGGGGTTGAGCGTTTTGCATAGTGACACTCACTACGTTAACACCTGTCTTATAACGATCTAGGATTTCTTGCATTAATTTTTTGGTATTCACTGCAACTTCATCACGACCTTCGTAAAGCGCAAAATCCAACTTACTTTTGCCCACTACTTCACGAATAGCCGTTTCAGCAATACCACGAACAGCTTCATCTACACTTCTATTATTGAATAATGTGTCCTCAACGTTTTTAAGGTTATATTGAACCGCAAACTGCAAATCAATAATGTTTTCATCGTCCGTCAACATCAAAGACTCGTGCAACTCTTTACTACGACCAGAGCCGCCTTCTGCGGAACGATAACCAATCTCAATCGTCCGCACCTGCTCCATATTAACCACTGTTACCGACTCAACAGGAAAAGGCATGTGCCATCTTGGTCCCGGCATCGTTGTTTCAACATGTTTACCAAAGCGCAACACAACACCTCGTGAACCTTGGTCGACAATGTAAAAACCGGTCGCAATCCACACTAATAGAATTAGTCCAAAAACAGGCAGGATGGCAATACTCGGCTTGTCATCTGGCGAACCATTAGAATCGGTTTTTTTACCAAACAAGGCCTTAATTTTGCGACTAAATTGGCGCATCACCTCATCCAAATCAGGCGGGCCTTCATTGTTGCGATTGCCCCAACCAGGATCATTAGCCATTAAAAACTCCGACAAATCAATTAATTAAATATAAGCCGCTTCAGAAGTGCGATATTCATAAAGTCGCTCTTGATGCTCTTTTAAAGCTTGCTCCAAATACTGCAAACCATCACCAGTTTTAGCTGAAATTAGTATTTTGCAAATTCTACCATATTCATCACGCTCCAATCCCGCTTCCAACCCTGCCCGATCAATTTGATTCATGACCAATATCTGCGAAACATCTTGCGCACCGATTTCACCTAAGACTTTGTTAACCTCAGCGATTTGTTCGTCTCGGTTTGTACTTGCCGTATCCACTATATGAAGTAACAAATCCGCTTGCACTGCTTCTTCAAGCGTTGCGCCAAAGGCTTCAACCAAGGCATGTGGCAAATGCTTAATAAAACCGACGGTATCAGACATAACCATAGGGCCAGCATCAGGGATGTAAAGCTTACGTGAAGTGGTATCTAAGGTTGCGAATAACTGGTCGGCCGCAAGTACTTTAGATTGGGTTAGGCGATTAAATAATGTGGATTTACCTGCATTGGTATAGCCTACCAATGACACAGACATGACTTGAGAGCGCTTGCGTGATCGACGTTGCATGCCACGCTGCTGCTTAAGCTTGTCGAGCTTTTCACGGAGTTGTTTCACACGAATACGTAACATCCGTCTATCAAGCTCAAGCTGTGTTTCACCAGGGCCGCCACGCACGCCAATACCACCCTTTTGACGTTCCAAATGGGTCCAGCCACGAACCAATCGTGTTGACAAATGTTCTAGCTGTGCAAGTTCAACCTGAAGCTTACCTTCGTGGCTTTTAGCGCGCTGGGCGAAAATATCGAGAATTAGACCAGTTCTGTCCGCAACACGGCACTCAAGCAAACGCTCTAAATTGCGCTGCTGGGATGGACTGAGGTCATGATTAAAAACCACTGCGCGTGATTCGGTAGCTTTCACCACGTCGGCGAGCTCTTCTGCTTTGCCGGAACCGACAAAGTATTTAGCATCGGGCTTGTCACGCTTGCCTTCTACGACACCGCGTATTGAAATACCAGCACTAATCGCGAGCTGCTTAAGCTCTTCTAGGCTTTCTTCGTAGCCTGTATCGCCAAAATCCAAGCTCACCAAAATGGCGTCACTACTACCCTCTGGACGATCAAGCATTACAAGACAACATCTTCAAAGAAATGATCATTAATACAAAAACTTTAAACACCTAGATTATTCTTCATCTGCCCCATGTGGGATAGTCACTGCACGGCCTGGAACAATCGTAGAAATTGCGTGTTTATAGACCATTTGTGTCACAGTGTTTTTCAACAAGATGACATATTGGTCAAATGAATCAACTTGCCCTTGTAACTTGATGCCATTCACGAGATAAATTGAGACTGGCACATGTTCCTTGCGCAAAGCATTTAAAAATGGGTCTTGTAACAACTGCCCTTTAGGATTCATGGTTTCACCTTTTTCTTGGTAATTAAATTAATAATAAATAAAGCCGTATTACTATGACTATCAGTATATGCCGTTCGTTCTCATTACATTCAAATATGTTTAAGCACAAAATGCCGATATGCGCTTCAGCGTTTCTTCCTTGCCTAACAAATGCATCACCGCATCAACACTTGGGGATTGACCGCCACCTGTGATCATTACACGAAGTGGCATTGCAACTTTAGGGAACTTCAATTCATTTTTGACGACTGTTTGCTCAACCACATAATGAATCGCTTCAATTGTCCACTCAGCATCAGCCAATTCAGCAAGCATCGCTTTCATGATCGGCATAATGTCTGCTGTTAAGTGCTTTTCTGCCGCTGCTGCATCTAGAGCTGGCTGGCTGTAGAAGTATTCAATGCTTGCAGCTAAATCGTTTAGGGTATTTGCACGATCACGATAAAGCGCAATCACACCATTCAAATCTGGACCGCCTTCAGTTTTGATGCCTTTGGCTAAAAGACGTTTTTGAATGTCAGTAGCTAATACTACTAAGTCCGCTTGCTTAATGTAATGGGCATTAATCCAGTTTAATTTTTCAGTGTTAAATTGCGCTGCTGATGGCGTAATATGGTCCAAATCGAACCACTCGCAGAATTGTTCCATGCTAAAAATTTCATCATCGCCATGAGACCAGCCCAAGCGAGCAAGATAATTCAATACAGCTTCAGGTAAGTAGCCGTCTTCGTCATATTGCATCACACTTACAGCGCCGTGTCGTTTAGATAGCTTTTGACCATCGTCACCCAAAATCATGGACAAGTGGGCATACTGAGGAATGGTCGCACCTAGCGCTTTAAGCATATTGATTTGGCGAGGTGTGTTATTCACATGGTCATCACCACGAATCACTTGGGTAATGCCCATCTCCCAGTCATCGACCACCACACAAAAGTTGTAAGTGGGCGTGCCGTCACCGCGAGCAATAATCAAATCATCTAGCTCTTCGTTTGAAATGGCAATATGGCCTTTCACCATATCATTCCATTCGACCAAGCCTGTTTTGGGGTTTTTAAAGCGCACAACAGGGCTCACTCCAGCAGGCACTTCTGGAAGCGCCTTACCCTCTTCAGGTCTCCAGCGACCATCGTAGCGAGGCTTTACGCCCTCTTGCATCTGACGCTCACGCAAAGCATCTAACTCTTCTTTGCTTGAGTAACAAAGGTAAGCATGACCTTCAGTTAGCATTTTTTGGATGATTTCTTTGTACCTATCCATGCGCTGCATTTGATAGAAAGGACCCTCATCCCACTCCAAACCTAACCATGACATACCATCTAAAATCGCTTGTACTGCTTCAGGGGTTGAGCGTGCCACATCGGTATCTTCGATACGAAGAATGAACTGACCTTTGTGTTTGCGGGCGTAAGCCCAAGAGAATAAGGCGGTACGTGCGCCGCCAATATGTAAGAAACCGGTAGGACTAGGGGCAAATCGGGTACGAACAGTCATTATTTTAATTATCTTTGCTTAAATTCAATGATTAAGATTTATTGCAGATTTTATCATGCCAGCCTTGGAGGATGAAGCAAAGACAAGTTGTTTGGCCAAAAAAGTCTAGCCGTGATTTAACGACTCATGATTTAATCTGTGCTCATTTAAAACAGTGTAAGAACAATATGCCTCAAGACTTAAGCAACATCCTCGGCTACAGCGCTGCCTTCCTCACAACCATTGCTTTTGCGCCACAAGCTTATCAATCATGGAAAACGCGCAACCTTGAAGGCATCTCATTGCCGATGTATAGCCTTTTCAACACAGGCGTAGCGCTTTGGTTCTTTTATGGATTAACTATCCATAGCATGCCTGTGATTATCGCCAACGCTATTACTTTAGTCCTTTCAGCCATCGTACTCGCACTAAAAATTCAGCAAATACTCAAGAAGTAATTATTTTACCGCTACTGCGACCCAACCGCCGCCGAGCGCTTTAAACAACTCAACTGTTGAAGTCAGCCTTGCTTGGCGACTTTGCACATAAGCTAATGAAGCATCGTTAAAAACGCGCTGCGCATCAAGCACTTCCAAATAGCCTGTGTAGCCTGATTTATATCGATTGTTTGCAATTTCCAGAGCTTTGCTAGCAGATGACTGACTTGCGTTAAGCGCTGTTTCACGCTCTGTGTTTTGGCGTACATTCACCAAAGCATCATTCACTTCAGTAAATGCATTTTGCACCGCACGCTCATAACTCCCCAGCAATTGCTTTTGCGCTGCCGACGCTTGATCCACCTTTGAACTTAAACGACCAGAATCGAACACCGGAAGATTTAAACTCAAGCCGCCATTCCAAATTCTAGCAGCAGATTTCAATACGTCACCCAAATCTTTGCTTTCACCACCAAAACCAGCGGTAAGCGAAATGGTTGGGAATAAAGCGGCTTTAGCCACCCCGATTTTGGCATTAGCGGCGATTAAGTTCTGCTCCGCTTGGCGCACATCAGGACGCGCCTCCAATAGTGTTGAAGGCAAGCCAACGGGTGGCACAGGCGGGACAGGTAAAGACTTAATGTCTCCTGCCGCAATCTTTAAATCTAAATCACCTGTGAGCACGGCCAACTGATGCGCAATAATGGCCCGCTGGCGTGTTAAATCAGCCAACTGTGCTTTAAGGTTGTTGTAAGCCACTTCAGCCTGATGCACATCTAGTGCTGAAGATACACCACCTTCTAAGCGACGCTGAGTTAATGCAAGGCTATCTTCACGACTTTTCATGTTCGCTTTAGAGATCTCAATTTGCGCTTCCAAACTGCGTAGCAACAAATAGTCCCCAGTCACTAAGCTTTTAAGCGACAAATCAACCGTATCTTTAGCGAACCTTGACGCTAAAGCTTGTGCTTTGGCTGACTCTTGCGCACGGCGCAATTTGCCCCAAAAATCCAATTCAAATGTCGTGCTTAATTTTACGTTGTAGTTACTTCTTGTTGGGCTCATGCCGTTAAACAAGGGGGTTGCACCTAACTCGGTGACTTTATAGCGACTTGCGCTTGAGTCCACATTCACTTGAGGAAATAAGGCTGCGCCAACCTCACGCATATAGCCATCAGCCTCTTCAATACGTGCCACCGCAATTTTGAGGTCGGTATTGTTTTTGCTGGCTTTTGAAATCAAGTCATTAAGCACTTCGTCGTTATAAAGCGTCCACCATTGATTGCTAATTGTCGCTGCAGCATCAGTCGCTTGTGCTTCTTGATAGCTAGCAGGCAAAGCTTGCTTAGGTCTAAAATAATCAGGGCCTAGCATCTGACAAGCAACCAAGCTCAATGCTGGTAGTGCGACAGACAATCTAATTAACTGTTTTAATTTCATTGGACTTCTTTCTCTTGAGATTCTTCGTTACCAACATGGCCATGCTGTCTAACGTGTTTGCCGCTTAGCCATGTAAAGAACAGAGGAATAAAAATAGTGGCAATAAAAGTGGCTAGTATCATGCCGCCAAATACGCCCGTTCCCATAGAACGGCGCGCTGCAGCACCAGCACCTGTCGCAACAACCAATGGCAAGATACCAAGTACAAAAGCCATCGAAGTCATCACAATCGGTCTAAAACGCAATCTAGCAGCTTCTAGCGCAGCTTGTGCAACCGGCATCCCCTCTTCCATTTTTTGCTCAGCAAATTCCACAATCAGAATCGCATTTTTCGCCGCCAAGCCGATCAAGGTAATTAAACCGATTTGGAAGTAAATGTCATTCGGCATACCGCGCAGAAGAACCGCTAACAGCGCACCTGCAAGCGCAAACGGCACTGCCATAATTACTGCCAAAGGTAAAGCCCATGTTTCGAACTGTGCTGCCAAAATCAAGAACACCATAATAATAGCGAAGCCAAAAGCAAACAGTGCTGCAGAACCAGTGCGCTTCTCTTGGTAGGCCTGGCCTGTCCAAGCGATTTTGTAGCCATCTGGTAAGTTTTCCTTAGCGATCCGCTCAACTGTTTTAATCGCATCGCCAGAACTCACGCCTGGCGCACCACTGCCAAACACTTTGGCAGAGAGCAAGCCGTTATATCGCTCCAACTGCTCTGCACCAACAATATTGCTAACCTTGCTCAAAGCTGAAAGTGGAATCATATTGCCGCCTTGACTACGCACATATACCTTACCCAAGTCTTCGGGATTCATACGGAACTCAGGCTCTGCTTGCAATTGAACCCTGTATGTACGGCCATTGCGGTTAAAGTCGTTCACATAAAAAGCGCCCATCGTACTTTGTAAGGTTGCATAAATATCCGCAATACGAACACCTTGTGAAAGCGCTTTCGCCTCGTCCACTTCAATTAAAAGCTGTGGAACTGTGGGACGAAAGAATGAATTTAAGCCTGTTAATGTTGGCTCAGCACGCATTGCATCAATAAAGCCATTCATAACAGCTGCAAGCTTGATCGGGTCAGTATCGCGCTGACTTTGCACATACACTTCAAATCCGCCAGCAGAGCCTAAACCGCGAATCGCGGGTGGATTAACGGCTATCGCCAAACCATCTGGCTGACTCATGCCAATGCCGAACAACTTACCCACAATATCAGTCGCACTTGTTTCGCGCTCTTTCCAATCCTTGAGGCGCACAAACATAGTCGCAGAGTTCGTTTTATTTGCACCTGTGAGCAATTCAAAACCATTCACCGCAAACTCATGCGCCACTGCTGGATCGTGCGCTATCGCAGATCTAATAGCTTCTGTTGTTTTAGATGTGCGACTTAATGTCGCGCCATCAGGCATGATAACGACAGTCACCACATAGCCTTGATCTTCAGCAGGTACAAAGCTACCTGGTACCTGTCTAAACAACACAGCAACGATTGCCACAATCACAGCGAAAACCAAACCACCAACCACTTTATGCTTAAGCGTTTTGCTTACGGTGCCAGTGTAGAAATTAGTCATGCGACCGAAGCCATGATTGAATTTTCTAAAAAAAGCATTTTCAGTATTTGATTTCTTCAAAATCATGGCGCAAAGTGCTGGTGTAAGTGTCAGCGCAACAATGCCTGAAATAACCACAGCAATCGCTACTGTTACCGCGAATTGTCTATATAGCTCGCCAGCAATACCACCTTGGAATGCAACTGGCACAAACACGGCGCAAAGCACGAGCACAATCGCCACAACTGCCGCAGACACCTGACTAATCGATTTAATAGCAGCGGGCAATGGCGCCATATTCTCTTCTGTCATCAAGCGTTCGGTATTCTCGAGCACAACAATCGCATCATCGACCACGATACCAATCGCCAAAATCATCGCAAATAAGGTCAGCAAATTAATCGAGAAGCCAAACAGATAAAGTCCAGCAAAAGTTCCGATTAAAGAAATAGGCACTGCAATAATAGGAATAAGCGTGGCACGCCAGCTTTGCAAGAACAAGAACACCACCAACACCACCAATATCAAAGCTTCAGCAAAAGTATGGAACACCTCACTAATGGTCGCCTTCACAAAGTCACTCGTATCGTAAGGAATGCTGTATTGCATGCCCGCTGGGAATTCAGCCTTGAGTTCTTCCATCTTTATCTTGATGTTTTTAGCGGTATCAAGCGCATTGGCACCTGTTTGTAAAAAGATAGGGATCGCAACACCTGGTGTGCCATCAAGCGTTGAAGCTACGTTGTAGTTTTGAGCGCCTAGCTCAATACGTGCAACGTCTTTAAGATATAGAACACCATTAGGTCCATCAGCCTTGATAATCACATTGCCAAACTGTTCGGGGTCAATCAAACGGCCTTTTGCTGTGACGGTATAAACCAACTGCTGAGAAGATGTCGCTGGCTCTTGGCCTATCTTACCTGCCGCATATTGATTATTTTGCGCAGTAATCGCATTGGATATGTCTGTTGTACTCACACCAAGTTGCGCCATGCGATCTGGACGAAGCCAAACACGCATAGAGTAATCTTGCCCACCGAAGATTGCTGCATCACCGACGCCTTTAACGCGCTTCATTTCATCCATAACATTCAGCGTCGCGTAGTTACTTAAGAATAAACGGTTGTGTTCTTTATTTTTCGAGGTGAGCATCACTACTAGCAAAATATCATTCGATTTCTTTTGAACGATTAAGCCGTTACGACGCACTTCATCAGGTAAACGAGGCGTTGCAATATTGACGCGGTTGCTAACGTTAAATGTTGCTTGGTCAACGTTGGTGCCAATCTCAAAAGTGGCTGTAATGACCAAGGTACCGCTGGAGTCAGCGCTAGAGTTAAAATAAAGCAAGTTATCAACGCCGCTTAACTGCTCCTCAATAGGCGCAGCAACGGTCTTAGATAATGTATCAGCACTTGCGCCAGGGTAAACCGCAGTAATCGTCACCGTTGGCGGTGCGATTTGTGGATATTGTGCAATTGGCAGTTTAAATGCGGCGGCTAAGCCAGACAGCACAATTATGATAGATAACACCGAGGCAAAAATTGGCCTCGTAATAAAAAATCGTGTGAAGTTTTTCATATTCGATTACTTAGCTTTAGTAGGATTAGCTGCAGGCATTGCTGGTGCAGTGCCAAATGGATGGGGATTCACAGGCGCACCAGGACGTACTTTAATTAAGTTATCCGCAATTACTTGGTCGCCTTCCTTTAGCCCCTCAAGCACTACCCAATCATTACCGAGCCAACCACCCTCTTTAATTGGGCGAACAGCAGCAACAACTTTACCGTCTTTATCTTTATCCGCTACGAATACAAACCTGCCTTGATCGCCTGTTAATACAGAGGTTTGCGGAATAAGAAATACACCATTACGAACACCCGTTTTAATGCGCGCCCTAACAAATTGACCCGGCAATAATTGATGGTCACCATTCTCGAAGGTCGCTCTCAATTGTTGCGTGCCTAATTTAGGATCGATTTGGCTAGCCGAAAAGTTAAGCTTACCTTTTTGTTTGTATTCAGTGCCATCAGGCAAAATTAGCGCAACCTCTTTTACATTTTTCTCTGTTAAATGGCCGCCTAGCGCTTTAATTTCACTGTCAGACAAACTAAAGCGCACCCAAATCGGAGAAATTTGAGAAACCGTTGTTAATAAGCTTGTATTAGGCGCAACCAATGCACCCTCGGAAAATTGGAAACGACCAGAAACGCCTGTTAATGGCGAAGTCACATTAGTGTATGAAAGGTTGAGCTCCGCCTCTCTCACGTTTGCTAATGCTTGTTGAAGATTGGCGACTGAAGTTGCCTTATCACTGGTGGCGTTGTCGTATTCGCGCTGACTGATTGATTGGCTCGTCAACAAACCGCGCAAACGCGATTCCTCACGCGCTGTTTGCTCAACTCTTGCTTGTTGAGCTGAATAAGCAGCTTTAGCTTGTTGCAAAGCAATTTGGTATGGCGCTGGATCAATCAAAAACATGGTTTGACCTGCTTTTACTGAAGCACCTTCCTCATACATACGCTTTAATAAAATACCGCCAACACGCGGGCGAATTTCTACTTCTTTTGCGCCTTCCGTTTGCGCCACAGCTTCAGCGGTAATCGGCACGCTAGTTGATTTTACTGAAATCACACTCACAGGCATAACCATGCCGGCACCCTGCGGCGCGGCCTCTTCTTTTTTGCCACAGGCAACCAATCCCAAGCTTGCTACTACGCAAATCATGAGGAAATGCGAAACACTTGATTTAGCGCTGTCTTTTAGAAATAAGGTTGGCATTGTTAACTCCATGTCTTTTAAAGGATTAATTCAGATAATGCTTGTTTACATACAAAGTTGTATGTATATTATATAGAAACAAGCCCGTATGTAAACGTGTTTTAAGCGATTAAAACACCATGATTTACAAAGGGTTAATATTAAAAAATATGGCTCTTAAATTGGAAACGACAAGCTGTGGTTAGACAAACCAAAGAAAATGCAGAAATAACAAGGCAGCGCATTATTGATGCGGCGCGCGAGGTATTTTTATCGCGCGGAGTAAGCAGAACGAGCATGGAGCAGATCGCCGCACAGGCTGGGGTTACAAGAGGCGCTATCTATTGGCACTTTAGCAACAAGACAGCGCTTTTTAGCGCCCTACGAGAACAAGTTCTTCTTCCGCTCATAGACAGAATGGATGAAAGTCTTCTGGTTGAAAGTAACGATGACCCGCTAGGTCAAATCGGCATGTTTCTTAGCGGCACCATTGATGCACTCAATGAGTCGTCTGATACACGTCAAACCTTCGAAATAATGATGGTGAAATGTGAATACGTAGAAGAGCTATCAGCTGTGCTCGAGCAAACATTATGTAACTGCGAGCGCATTGCTAAAAAAATCGAACAACTTTACGAGCGCGCAAAAACCAAAGGCCAGCTAAAGCATACCGACTCCCCTGCCATCCTTGCAATGGACACGCATTTGTTTTTTAGCGGACTCATTCATTTATGGGTCAAAGACTTAGATAATAAACACTATCGCGCTCAAGCCGCAGACTTAATTAGCAACCACATCAATTTGCGTAGAAAATAAGCCCGGCATGGCTTATCATAGCGACCTTGTTTATGTAGCAACCCAAGAAAGAATCTTGTGCCCAATTTTATTGTCGCCGCACTTTATAAGTTTGCCAAACTAACTGATTATCAATCGATTCAACCCAGCCTGCTGGATTTTTGTGTTGCGCACAACATCAAAGGCACGCTGTTACTTGCTGAAGAAGGCATCAATGGCACGGTCGCTGGCAGTCGCGCTGACATTGATGCGCTTATTCACCACCTTAAACAAGATCCACGCCTAGCTGACTTGGAGCATAAAGAATCGCACGCCGATAAGATGCCGTTTTACCGCATGAAAGTACGCCTTAAAAAAGAGATTGTGACTTTAGGCGTGAAAGGCATAGACCCCAATTACAAGGTGGGCACCTATGTAAAACCTCAAGATTGGAACGCACTCATTTCCGACCCTGATGTGATACTGATTGATACCCGCAATGATTACGAATATGACATTGGCACATTCAAGGGCGCCATTGATCCCAAAACCACAACATTCCGTGAGTTTCCTGATTACGTCAGCAAAAACCTAGACACCAAGCAACATAAAAAAGTCGCAATGTTTTGCACAGGTGGTATCCGTTGTGAAAAAGCCAGCTCCTATATGATGGAGCAAGGCTTTGATGAGGTTTATCACTTACAAGGCGGCATCCTCAAGTATCTTGAAGAGGTCCCAAAAGAAGAAAGCCTATGGGAAGGTGAATGCTTTGTGTTTGACCAACGCGTTTCGGTGAAACACGGCCTAGAGATTGGCGATTACGATCAGTGCCACGCTTGCCGCCATCCACTCTCTCCTGCCGAAATGCAAAGCGAACAATATGTCGCTGGTATCTCATGCCCACATTGCTTTGACAAACTCACCGAAGAGAAACGTATCAGCGTAACTGAGCGCCAAAAACAAATAGCGCTAGCAAAAAAACGTGGCGAGGCGCACATTGGTAAAGTCATTAAGAAAAAACAGCAAGAATAAATAGCCATCAACACAACAAAAAAACCTCATCTACTACTTAAGAAAATATAATGCAAGATATTGAATTTATAATAAATACTGAATACGTTGAACTATGCAATTTGCTTAAGCTTGTGGACCTTGCCGACAGCGGTGGACGAGGCAAAGCCATGGTAGCTGAGGGCTTAGTTAAAGTAGATGGCGAGCTAGAATTACGTAAAACAGCAAAGATTAAGCCGGGCCAAATCATCGAGTGCGAAGGTAAGCGCATATTAATCAGCATAGACCCCAATGCTGAAATCAAGCCACCTAAAGTCAAAGCCCCTAAAGTGCGTGGCAAAGGCCAACCAAACCGCCGTAGTGGCGCGGGCATTAAGCCAACAGGCACAAAATCTGCAAAGAAAACTAGCACAAAAAAAACAGGCTTGGATGCAGAGAAAAAATCACCATGGCACTAAAATCCACCATCTACAAAGCCGACCTGCAAGTGTCTAACATGGACAGCAACTACTATGCTGCTCATAGCTTAACGCTTGCGAGACACCCTTCTGAGACAGAAGAACGCTTAATGGTCAGATTGATTGCTTTTGCATTGTTTGCAGACGAGTCACTGGCATTTGGTAAAGGCTTAAGTGATGATGAAGAGCCTGATTTATGGCAAAAAGATTTAACAGGCGCAATTGAGCTTTGGGTAGAAGTTGGCTTGCCTGATGAACGTGTTCTCCGCAAAGCTTGTGGCCGCTCAAACCAAGTAGCCTTAGTGCTGTATGGCGGTCGTACTGCAGATATGTGGTGGGATCAGAACAGCAAGGCGCTGCTCAAACTCGATAATTTAACTGTGATTAACTTACCATGCACAGAAGAGCTAACTGGTGCAGCAACGAGAAACATGAATATTAGCTGCACAATTCAAGATGACGAAATGCTAGTGACGCACGATGCAGGAAGCTTTACGCTTCTTCCTGCGACATTGAAAACCTTTAATTAAGACTGCTTTTCCATAAACTCTTTGTAGATATTGCGCTCTTTTAAGCATTCATGGCTTGTTTTATCGGGGCAGGTCTCGCGAAGTTTACAGAAACAGGTTTTAGCCATGGTTTCTTCCAAAAGACTCAATGATGACTGGCTATTTTCTGATTGTTGATTCATGTTTTATCTTGCTTTCGCTTTTAATTAAACTTACCAAACTCTATCTTTTTTTTGAGCCTCAAGCCATCAAAATAGTTCTAGCATTAAATTCAACACCAAAAATAATCAAACATTCTTAGTCACAAAGACGCTAATCAGCGTGACACAAGCCCGCTTATTAGGCAAAATACTACCTTTACCAATTTAGCTTTTAAGTGATAAAGCCAAAAATAATCACACAAAGCCTAACACTCTGAAAACAAAAATATTTACGTATTTTTTAATGGTGGAAACTGAAATAACGTAGATAGATGGAGAGATTTTTTATGTCAGCCCATGTAATTCCTTTCGAAAACCTGCGTAACGTTGATGTGCCTTCAGTAGGCGGTAAGAATGCATCACTAGGGGAAATGATTTCGCAGCTTTCTGCAAAAGGCGTTCGCGTTCCTACTGGCTTCGCGACCACTGCCGATGCATACCGTGAGTTTTTGGCACAAAATGGTTTAGATGCCAAAATCGTTGCGGCACTCGAATCACTTAACGTGGATGACACGATTGCGCTAGCTAGTTGCGGCAAGCAAATTCGTGAATGGATTATGGCGGCACCCTTCCCTGCTGCGCTTGAAAAAGCAATTGCAGAGAACTATGCAACATTGACAGCTAAATCAGGCAACGGCGCAACATTCGCTGTGCGCTCTTCTGCAACAGCCGAAGATTTACCAGATGCTTCATTTGCTGGACAACAAGAGTCTTTCTTAAACATTCAAGGCTTGGATAATATCCTCCACGCGATTAAAGAGGTATTTGCTTCTTTATACAACGACCGCGCGATTTCTTATCGTGTTCACAAAGGTTTTGTGCATGCGGATGTTGCTTTATCTGCTGGCGTGCAACAAATGGTGCGCAGTGATATCGGTTGTGCTGGCGTAATGTTCACTATCGACACTGAATCAGGCTTCCAAGATGTTGTGTTTATCACTTCATCTTACGGTTTAGGCGAGACCGTGGTTCAAGGCGCTGTAAACCCTGACGAATTCTACGTACACAAGCCATTATTGGCGCAAGGCAAACCAGCAATTGTTCGTCGCACTATGGGTTCCAAACTCATCAAAATGGTGTTTAGTGATGCAACTCAAGCTGGCAAAAGTACACACACTGTTGAAGTTGATGCTGCCGATAGCGACCGCTACTCACTCACCAATGAAGACATCTTAGAATTAGCACGTTATGCGATGATTATTGAATCGCATTATGGCTGCCCAATGGATATCGAATGGGGCAAAAACGGCGTTGATAACAAACTATATATCTTGCAAGCACGTCCTGAGACTGTGAAATCGCAAGAAGCAAATAACAACGTCACCGAAACATTCACATTAGAAAAGCACGCTGCCAAACCAATGGTGGTTGGCCGCGCTGTAACTCAAAAAATTGGCACAGGCCCTGTACGTATCGTGCTTGACCCTGCTGATATGCACTTGGTGCAACCAGGTGACGTATTGGTCGCTGATATGACCGACCCTAACTGGGAACCAGTCATGAAACGTGCTAGCGCTTTGGTCACCAACCGTGGTGGCCGTACTTGCCACGCTGCGATTATTGCACGTGAGTTAGGCATTCCAGCGATTGTTGGCTCTGTGAACGCAACTGACATTTTACGCGAAGGCGAAATCGTCACTGTTTCATGTGCTGAAGGCGAATCAGGTTTCGTGTATCACGGCGCCCTTCCATTCTCAGTAAACACACAAGCCACTGCTGCACTCAGCAAACCACCATGCAAAATCATGATGAACGTGGGCAACCCAGATATGGCGTTTGGCTTTGCTAAAACACCTAACGATGGTGTTGGCCTTGCGCGTTTAGAGTTTGTGATTAACAACATGGTTGGCATCCATCCAAAAGCAATTTTGAATGTCGATGCAATGCCAGCTCCTATGCAAACGATCATTAGAAACCGTGCACGTGGCTATACTAGCCCAACTGACTTCTACATTGATAAAGTCGCTGAAGGTGTTGCAACCATAGCTGCTGCTTTCTATCCAAAGCCAGTGATTGTGCGTACTTCTGACTTTAAGTCTAATGAGTACAAAAAATTGGTTGGTGGCGACATTTACGAGCCAGATGAAGAAAATCCAATGATTGGCTTCCGCGGCGCTGCACGTTACATGGCAGAAGATTTCAAAGAGTGCTTTGCGATGGAGTGCAAGGCAATGAAGAAAGTACGTGATGAAATGGGCTTGGTCAACGTTGAAATCATGATTCCATTTGTACGCACCTTGGATGAAGCTAAAGCTGTGACTGAAATCTTAGCCGCTAATGGCTTAAAACGTGGTGAAAATAGCCTACGCCTCATTATGATGTGCGAAATCCCTTCTAACGCATTGCTTGCTGAACAGTTCTTAGAATACTTCGATGGTTTCTCTATCGGCTCTAACGATTTAACCCAATTAACACTTGGTATGGACCGTGACTCTGGCATCTTGGCTGATGGCTTTGATGAGCGTAACGATGCGGTTAAAGTGTTGTTGCGCATGGCGATTAGTACTGCAAACCGTTTAGGAAAATATGTCGGCATCTGCGGCCAAGGCCCATCAGATCACCCTGACTTTGCTCAATGGTTAGTAGATGAAGGTATTCAATCGGTATCACTAAATCCTGATACTGTGGTTGCCACTTGGCAAAAATTGACGCAAAAATAAGCGTCAAACCTCGTGAAACGCTCAGCATTATTTATTTCCGACAGCACTGGCATGACTGCCAGTGCATTAGGGAAGTTGCTTGAGCATTTTCCGCATACTGAATTTACCCAAGTTCGCCTCCCTTTTACCGATACCCCGGAAAAAATTGATGTTGCTAAAGCTGCAATAGCAAAAGCAACAGAGCAAGATGGCGTTCGCCCTGTCGTTATTATGTCGCTCGGCAACTCTGAGCTACGCACATCACTTAAACAGGTTGATGCTTACTACATCGACCTCTTCAATACGTTTATTGACCCACTAGGCGTAGAGCTTGGAGAGCAGCCTTTAACTGGTTCTGGGATTGCGCACGGCGCGATGGGAAGCAACTACGCTGACCGTATGGAAGCCATTAACTTTACGCTTAACCATGACGATGGCATGACCAATAGTGGTTTAGAAGAAGCACAAGTGATTTTGGTGGGCGTCTCTCGCTGCGGAAAAACCCCAACCAGCATTTATTTGGCGATGCAATTTGGCATCAAAGCGGCTAACTATCCACTGATTCCAGAAGACTTTGAACGAGGTAGTTTGCCAGCAGCCCTAAGAAATCATATACACAAGATATTTGGCTTAACGATTAAGCCTGAGCGTTTGCACTCAGTTCGCAGCGAAAGAAGACCAGATAGCAAATACGCATCGCTTGAAAACTGCAAACAGGAAATTGCTACAGCTGAAGGTTTGATGAGAAACGCTGGCATTACTTGGGCTGACTCAACCAGCCGTTCTATCGAAGAGCTTTCTGCAATCATCTTGCAACGACTTGGTATTCAACAAAAATAAAGCTGACTAAAACTTAGCTTCTAGAAATTCCCTGAAATGCCAGCAATTAATGGCGGCTCATCCATCAAAGCAATTTGTTCACGTAGTTCTAATATCCTGTCCTGCCAATACCGCTGAGTATTAAACCAAGTAAATGCGACTTTAAACGCTGGGTCATCCCAACGCCTTGCGAGCCATGCTGAGTAATGAATAAGGCGTAAAGTTCTTAAGGCTTCAATTAAATGTAGTTCACGCGGGTTGAAGTCGTAGAAATCTTCATAACCCACAAGTATTTCATTGAATTGCTTTTGCATTTCATCTTGATCGCCAGAGAGCATCATCCATAAATCTTGGATGGCGGGACCCATACGACTATCATCAAAATCCACAAAGTGCGGGCCAGCATCTGTCCATAGCAAATTTCCCATGTGGCAATCGCCATGCAGTCTTAGCATCGCCACATCCCCAGCTCTATCGTAACAACGCCTAACGCCATCTAAAGCCTGCGCCACAACGCCACGATAAACCAATTCAAGTTCTTTAGGCATCATGCCTTCGTTTAGCAAATATGCGCTTGGTTCTTCGCCAAAAGTCTCGATGTTTAAGGTCGGGCGATGTTTAAAATCACTTAGGGCGCCTACACTATGAATACGTCCGATAAAACGACCTATCCATTCAAGCACGCCCTCTTGGTCTAACTCAGGCGCACGACCACCGTGCTTAGGGAAAATAGAGAATCGGAAGTCTTGGTAAGTAAATAAAGTCTTACCGTCAATTGAACTTGGGGCAACTGCTGGAATTTCCGCATCCGCCAAACTTTGCACGAAAGCATGCTCTTCGAGAATTGCGACATCATCCCAGCGATGTGGGCGATAAAACTTAGCCACAATAGGCGAAGCATCTTCAACACCCGCTTGATAAACCCGGTTCTCGTAACTATTGAGTGCAAGCAAACGTCCATCAGTGGTGATGCCTACACTGTCAATTGCATCAAGAATAAGGTCTGGGGAAAGATTAGAAAACGGGATGGTAGTTTGAGCCATCCGGCATTTTACAACGTAATGAAGCTTACTTTAGGAATGGTTTAATCTTACCCATAATTTCGTCAGATGCTGGGTCGACATCACTACTATAGGCATATACCTGCTTACCGCCAGGCAATATCACGTATTTGTAGAAATTCCACATAGGCGCTTGCTTAGTGATAGCAATTAATTGTTTATGAAGCGGGTTAACATTAGGGCCAGTCACCGAAGTTTTAGTAATCATAGGGAATTTAACTGCGTAAGTATTGATACAGAAATCACCAACCTCTTTATCAGTCGCCAGCTCCTGCCTAAAGTCATTAGAAGGAAAGCCAACCACCAACAAACCTTTTGATTGATAGCGTTTATACAAAGCCTCCAGCGTTTCAAACTGCGGCGTAAAGCCACATTTGCTGGCAGTATTCACAACAAGAATAGGCTTGTCTTGATAATCACATAGATTAATCTTCCCGCCCTGCAATGTTGAAAATTGGTGATTATATAAATCAGGACAAGCAGCAAAGCTAGCGCTAGACAAGGCCATCATTAAAGCTCCCAAACAAATCTTTAACATACCTTTACTCCTTCACATTCAAACTAAATTAGTTATTTGTCTGACTAAGGATAAGCTGAATGGTTCATGAAAAAAGCAAGGACAAGGCTTGTAGATAAACGTGCTAGGCGCTAATATTCAGCCATCGATTGAAAAGAGGTGCGTTGTGGATATTCATGTTGGCGAGATATATGGCAAACAGACCACAGGGAAGTTTGTGATGTACAACGTGCTCAAGGTGAGTAAGAGTGTCATTACTTTGCAAAATATCGACAACCCATTGAGCCTATTTGAAACATCCGCAGACAAACTGAGCGCATCAGGTTATATCCGCATCAGTCAAACGCCCTATATCGATTTAGATGCATCAACAACTAAGCGTCGCAAGGCTGCAAAAAAACCTTCACGCTGCCCTCTTACTTTTGATTTTTTAGAAGACAGAGCAGACAGCGAACGCCCCTCACCTATCATGCCGGACTTGTTTACAGCTCAATCTTGAGGTGGACCACCCCATAAATCATGACCGTCAGCATCATAGATTTGCACTTCAACGAAATCCCCTGGCGTTAAACCTTCAGCATCCGCCAAATACACCACACCATCAATCTCTGGCGCATCAGCCTTAGTGCGGCCAATCGCTTCAATGTTGCCCTCTTCGTCTTCCACAATCTCATCAACAAGCACTGTTTGCATGGTGCCAATTTTAGATTGCAGCTTAGCGGCACTGATGCGCTCCTGAACCTCCATAAAGCGCGCTAAACGTTCTTGTTTAACCTCTTCAGGCACTTGGTCTGGGAGCGCATTGGCTGAAGCGCCATCGACCGCAGAATAGGTAAAACAACCCACCCTATCCAACTGAGCTTCTTCTAAGAAGTCGAGCAGCATTTGGAAGTCATCTTCCGTCTCACCTGGGAAGCCAGCAATAAAGGTACTGCGCACCGTTATGTCTGGACAGATGTCACGCCATGCCTTGATACGAGCCAAGTTGTTTTCACTACTTGCAGGGCGTTTCATTGCTTTCAGAATACGCGGGCTGGCGTGCTGAAATGGCACATCCAAATAAGGCAAAATCAAACCATCCGCCATTAAAGGAATCACTTCATCTACATGCGGGTATGGATAAACATAGTGCAATCGCACCCAAACCCCTAATTCACTTAATGATTTTGTGAGCTCAGTCATACGCGTCTTTACTGGACGACCATTCCAGAATCCACTTCTGTACTTCATATCTACACCATATGCAGAAGTGTCTTGAGAAATGACTAAAATTTCAGAAACGCCTGCATTCACAAGATTTTCAGCTTCATTCAACACCTCACCCACAGGACGGCTCACTAAATCGCCACGCATACTAGGAATAATGCAGAAGCTACAACGGTGGTTACAGCCTTCAGAAATCTTTAAATAAGCATAATGGCTAGGCGTTAATCGTACACCTTGTGGCGGCACTAAATCGACGTATGGATCGTGCGGTTTAGGCAAATTAGCATGAACGGCTGTCATTACTTCTTCAAGTGCATGCGGTCCAGTGACGGCAAGCACGCTAGGATGCGCTGTTTGAACAACACCGCTTTTGGCTCCTAAACAGCCTGTGACAATCACTTTGCCATTTTTGTTGATAGCCTCACCAATGGCATCAAGCGACTCTTCAACGGCACTATCAATAAACCCACAAGTGTTCACCACCACCAAATCAGCGTCTTCATAAGTGCCCGATATTTCATAGCCTTCTGCACGCAATTGGGTGAGAATACGCTCTGCATCAGAGCCAGCTTTAGGGCAACCAAGTGAAACGAAGCCAACTTTAGGTGTGTTGTTTGAACTCATGAAAATTAACCTACTTAAATATTAAAAATGTACATCATTGCAATTGCTTGGCTTTACGTCACTTTTTTAATGGCAGCCACTGAGCCTAGTTTTACGGCGGGCATCTTAACCTTTTTCTTCTACGGCTTAATGCCCTGCGGACTGCTACTTTGGATACTAGGTACACCGCAACGCAAACGGAAAAAAGCCCTATTCGAGGAAGAACTTAGTCAGCCAGATAGAACCGATTCCCAAGCCGATTAAACCCACTTGCGCAATGGTTGCTTTAAGCTCAGTACGTTTATGCAAACCTGGAATTAAATCAGCAACCGCCACATAGAGCATGCTCGCCGCTGCCAAGCCTAAAATTGTTGCAATCCAATTTTGTACTGTTTGTAAGGCAAAATAAGCCAATACGCCACCAACCACTGTCGCTAAGCTTGAAAATAAATTAAACAACAAAGCTTGTTTCTTGCTGTAGCCTGAGTGAAGCAGAATTAAGAAATCCCCAACTTCTTGCGGGATTTCATGGGCGATAATCGCCATAGCAGTGACTGCGCCAAGTCTAATATCAATCATAAAAGCGGCCGCGATTAAAATACCATCCACAAAGTTATGGAAGGTATCACCCACCATAATCATCATGCCACTGCGGCCTGAATCATGGTGATGACCATGTGAGTGTGGCTTAACGATAGAGGGCGCTTTATCTGTCACCGCTTTAAATTTCGTGGTTTGAGCGTCTGCATGATGCTGGCCCTCATGTGCAGGACAATCATCTTCTGTATGCATGGCATGAGCTTCACAGTGCTCGCCGTGACAGTGACGCCACAACACTAATTTTTCCAGCACAAAGAATAATAAAATCCCAAATAACACTGTCGCTGCCATATTCTCAACACTGCTCGCCTCGTGGAAAGCATGCGGCAATATTTCAAGAAATACTGCCCCCAACATAGCACCAATCGCATAGCTGATCAGCATTGGAATCCATTGCGTACGGGCGTTGAGTGCTACAAAGCCAGCGCACATCACACTAAGTGCGCCGCCAAGCAAGCTCGCGGAAACAATCCAAGTTAAGGTTGGTATATGTGCATTAAACATTTATTTTTTGGTTTCTTTATTTGAATTATCTTTGTGCTAAGCCGATATTATAAACGAGGTGTCAAGCCTTGCTCATTCAAACCAAATCATCGTCGCCATACGTCCTGTAACACCGTCGCGTCTAAATGAAAAGTACCGAGATGCATTGCTGTATGTGCATTCGCCACCACCATATATTTCAACAACACCCTGCTTATTCAAACGCTGTTTTGCAAGGAGGTATAAATTTCCTAGCCATTTATCGCCAGAGGCTATGAAAGCATGCTCAGCTTGATTATCTTTTGCAATAAAAGCCTTGCGCACTTCACCACCGACTTCAAAAACATCAGGACCAATCGCAGGGCCCAGCCATGCGATTAAGTGTTCTGGCTCATGCCCCATAGATTTAATGGTCGCTTCAATCACGCCATCACACAAGCTGCGCCAACCTGCATGAATAGAGGCAACCGCAGTACCTTGCTGATTGCATAGCAAAACAGGCAAACAATCAGCAGTCATGGTCACACAGACGACATTTTTATTTTTAGTAAACGACGCATCCGCATCTTGAACGCACGAGCTATTGGCGGCATCAATTACATCAACACCATGCACTTGATTAAGCCATACAGGTTCAGAAGGCAAATAGTCACTTAACAATTGACGATTTTTAGCAACCACCAATACATCATCTTGCACATGCGAGCCAAGATTAAAGCTGTCATAAGGCTCAGCGCTATATCCACCAAGCCGAGTCGTTTGGATCGCTTTTACATTGGCAGGTGCTGGCCAATCAGGAATGATAAAGTCAGCCTTACTCAATATCCTCTTCACCTTCTTCAAGCGGCTCCAAATCAGCCTCGTCGTCAAAGTCGTCATCTTCGTAATCTTCATCTGACAAATAAGGATCTTCACTAAACTCAAACGGTTCTTCAAGCGGTGCGTCTTCATGACGCATGGCTTCTAATAAAGCTTTCATATCGTCAGCCAAATCAATTTGCCATTCCATCGGCTCGTTAGAGGCGGGATGAACTAAGCCCAATTTAATGGCATGTAGTGCTTGTCTATCAAAGCCCTGAACAAAGTCTTTGAGCGTTTGCGTCATGGCTCTTAGCGGAATTATCCCTTTGTAGCCATAAACAGAGTCACCAACAATAGGCGCTTTTAAAAATTGCATGTGAACGCGAATTTGATGCGTGCGGCCCGTCTCCAAATTACAACGCATATACGTATGCACAGCGAACCGTTCCAACACTTCATAGCGTGTCACGGCTGGCTTACCCATCTTGTTAATCGCCATTTTGGTACGAGAATGGGAGTGGCGACCAATGGGCTGATCTATCTTGCCGTTACGCCATACCTGCCCCCAAACAATAGTGCGATATTCACGTTTTACGGTGCGAGCCTGCAACTGACGCACAAGGCTGGTTTGCGCAGCTAATGTTTTCGCAACCACCAGCAAGCCGCTTGTATCCTTGTCTAATCGATGCACAATCCCTGCCCGAGGCAAATCTTTAGCATGTGGAACATGATGCAAAATGGCATTAAGCAAAGTGCCATCCCAATTACCTGCGGCAGGATGCACAACCATACCAGCGGGTTTGTTAATCACTAAAATATCGTCGTCTTCATACACAACATTGAGCGGAATATCTTGCGCAATAAATGCACTTGCCTCTGGCTTTTCTTTGGCGTGCACCAATACCTTTTCACCACCCCACACTTTGCTTTTAGAGGTACTAGCCTCGCCATTTAAGGTCACCAAACCTTCTTTAATCCAAGATTGAAGTCGTGATCGTGAATGCTCTGGCAAAATGCGTTGTAATGCTTGATCCAAGCGCAATCCTCCCAAATCTTGTGGGATAATAAGAGCAATAGGTGTGTTTTGTGTCATCAGTTATAATCAGTTAAAAGTTAAATCAATCAAATTTTTTAGGTATTCAAATAAATGAAATACAGTTTAGCGTTTTTTGTAGCAATATGGCTCACAGGTTGTAGTATTTTTGGTGCACCAACGGAACTTGACGAAACCAAAAACTGGCAAGCCGAACGTATCTACCAAGAAGCTGACACTAAAATGCGTGACCGCGACTACGAAAAAGCCATTAAGTATTTCAAAATCTTAGAGTCTCGTTACCCTCACGGCAAATATGCTGCTCAAGCTCAGTTAGAAACAGCTTACGCTTACTACAAAAAGTCAGACCCTGTTTCATGTACTGCTGCGGCGGAGCGCTTTATCAAGCTCCATCCTAACCATCCTAACGTTGACTACGCTTACTACATGCGTGGCCTAGCCAGCTTCACTGAGCGTGGCGTTGTTGATAAACTCACTAGCCAAGAAATTAATGACCGCGATCCTAAAGCGATGAATGCATCATTCTTAGCATTTAAGGAGCTTATTACTCGCTACCCAGATAGCCGTTATGCAAAAGATAGTGCTTTACGCATGACCTATCTTGTTAACGCACTAGCCGCACACGAGCTTCACGTTGCTCGTTACTACATGAAGCGCCAAGCTTATCTCGCCTCTGTTAATCGTTGCAAATTTGTCCTTGAGAACTACCCACAATCAACAAGCTTAGAAGAAGCACTTGTCATCATGGTGAGCGCTTATGATTTCCTTAATATGCAAGATTTAAAGGAAGACACGATGCGCGTTCTTAAAACCAACTACCCAGAGAGCAAAATGCTTGGTAAAGGCGTTCCTGAAGATGAACGTGTATGGTGGAAATTCTGGGATAGTTTATAAAAGATTAACTAAATCTAAGTAGTATAAAAAATTAAGCACCGCGATATTGGCGGTGCTTTTTTATTGTCACTACCTTAGCCTAAGGCCGCTTTTTCTTTGGCGCTCTCTTGGCAATCTCAAGCCCAGAAGCTTTGTGCCTTCCTTGCTTAACTTCATCATTCTTACGTGCATTTAATTCAGCACGTTGAGCAGTCTTACGTCTACGCATACTCACAATACCTTCACCCTGAACACGCTTATCTGGCTCAGCAAATGGATTGTCACCCTGATTAAACTGCACTCTCAAAGGTGTACCTGTTAGCTGGAATGTCTTGCGGAATACGCCCTCTAAAAAACGCTTGTAAGTATCTTTAACACCATCCACGTGATTACCATGAATCACGACAATCGGCGGATTACTTCCGCCTTGATGAGCATAACGTAGCTTAGGACGAATGCCTTTGCTAATTGGAGGTTGATGTTGCGCAATCGCATCAATTAAAACACGCGTCAATTGGGGTGTTGAAAGCTTAGCCATTGCCGCCTTGTAAGCGCCATCTACTGAGGTGAATAGTTCTGGCAAGCCTTTTTTGCGCAATGCTGAAATGTAATGGAATTTTGCGAAGTCTAAAAATTGAAGCTTGCGGTCGATTTCTCGCTTAATCCAGTCGCGCTCATCTTCTTTCAAGCCATCCCATTTATTGATGGCGACCACCAAAGCACGGCCTGTTTCAAGGATATATGCTGCAACGTGCGCATCTTGTTCTGTAATGCCTTCTTGGGCATCTACCACCAAAATAGCGACGTTCGCCTCTTCAATCGCTTGAATCGTCTTGATGACTGAGAACTTCTCAATCGCTTCAAATACTTTGCCGCGCTTGCGCACACCAGCGGTGTCAATAATCGTGTAATGCTTGCCGTTTTTCTCTAAATCAATATAGATTGAATCACGCGTTGTGCCTGGTTGGTCAAACGCAATCACACGTTCTTCACCAAGCAAAGCATTCACAAGTGTTGATTTACCTACATTCGGACGTCCAACAATTGCGACTTTAGGGGCGTCTTCTTCATTAAATGGCAGCGCATCATCTGGCTCAGCAAAAGGCTCAAGCGCCAATTCAACAAGGTCACGCACCCCTTCACCGTGTGCTGATGAAATAGATAATGGATCACCCAAGCCCAATTCATGGAACTCCGCACTGACTACAGCGCGCTGCATGCCTTCTGTTTTATTCACGGCAAGCAAGACTGGGCGCTGACTCTTGCGTAACCGATTAGCAATAACTTTATCTTGTGGACTAACCCCTTGACGGCCATCCACCACAAAAATAATGACGTCCGCTTCATCAATGGCAAGCAACGTTTGGCGAGCCATTTCTTTCATGATGCCTGATTCTGCAGTGGGTTCGAAGCCGCCTGTATCAACTACTAGATAAGGCTTATCACCACCCACACCACGGCCATAATGACGGTCACGTGTCAGACCCGGGAGGTCCGCCACTAGCGCATCACGGCTTTTGGTGAGTCGATTAAAAAGGGTTGATTTGCCGACGTTTGGTCGACCTACGAGAACAATGGTGGGTAACATAACTACTTAATTGAGATGGCGTAAATGCCACCTTTACGGGTTTGTGCAATGAGCGTGCTAGAGCCTACAGCTAGCATTTGCGGCATAATCGCCGCATTTTCGGTCTGAAGTCTTGCGGAGAAGCTACCATCTTCGCGACTTAAAAAGTGTACATAGCCTTCAACATCACCTACAGCGATTAAACTGCCCATTGGCAATGGCGCTGTGACGCGACGTTGTTTCAAATCACCCTGACGCCAGAAAGTTTTACCTGTGCTGTAATCCAATGAGTAGATCGCGCTACCAGAATGAGAAACAAATACTTTGGCATCTTCCGCGCCCAAGCCGGTATAACTTGAAATATCACGAGCCCACGCCACACGACCTGTAGCGCGGTCAATTGCAGCAATTTTCCCTTGATAAGCAACCGCATAAACTAAGCTACCGTCTACCACAGGCAAACTTGTAATATCAGCAATACGCTCAATTTCTGTTGTGCCTTTAGGTTGTGCCACTGATACTTCCCAAATCACTTTGCCGTCTTCAACACGCAATGCGATGAGTTTCCCGCCAGCAAACCCAGCGTAAGCTGCGCCACCATCAACAGCCACTCCAGCGCTACTTCTCAATGACAAAGCAGGTGTTGCACGCTCATAAACCCACTTTCTAGCTCCGTCAGCAACATTTAATCCGTATATGCGGCTATCACCGCAACGCACGACGACGACATCATAACCAACTTTTGGCGCACTCAATACTTGACTGCTTACCTTAGATTTCCAGAGCAATTTTCCTGACAAATCGTAAGCCAAAACATAACCTTTAGATGTGCCTAACAACAACAAATTAGCACCCAGGCCAACACCGCCAGAAATAGGCTCACCCGTGTTAATACGCCAAGCTTGCTTGCCATCGGCAACACTTAATTTAGCGAGCTCACCGTTTGCACTTGCAGCATAGACAAAGCCATTGTCTGAAACAGTTGTAAAGTCAGCGTCAAAGCTATCGCCTAAATGGGCACTCCAAAGCACCTTCACTTGCGCTGTGGTTTTTATATCGTTTAGTTCAGAAGGCGTTTCATTGCTTTCACGACCGAACAAACGCTCCGACAAATCATCTTTCAGATCCGTCATTGATGAACATGCACTTAGCGCAAAAGCGCTTAATAGCAACGCTATTTTAAGCAGTCTCAACACTAGTTCCCCAGCGCTTCTAATTTATGTTGTGTGAATTTTAATAGATGACCTTGCGGGTCAAGCTTTTCAAGCGCTTCTTTATAAGCCACTTTAGCTTCTGTAGGTTTACCTTGCGCAACTAACACATCACCTTTTAAGTCAGCAAATAGACCATCAAAGCCTGTTGTATGCTTTTCAGCCAATGTTTTAAGCGCGCCAGCGTAATCTTTTTCTTCCACTTGCAATGAAGCTAACTCAAGCAACGCCATCGCTTGAATAGCATCTTCCTTAGCATGGTCTGCCGCCCACTCTAATTGTGATTTGGCGCTTTTAAATTCTTTCGCTTGAAAATTGGCTTTGGCTGCTGTGAGAGCTGCTCGGCCAGCATATGGTGTGCTTGAGTATTTATCCATCAACTCACCTGAAAGTGTTTGAATCGCCTTTAGGTTTTTAGCGTCTGTTATATCAAGTTTTACCAAGTTCTCATATTGCGTTGAAGCTTTTAATGACTGTTGTGTTTGATAGTAGTGCCAACCTTGATATCCCAAGTAAGCAACCACCAAAACGGTCACTAATGTCACCACTTTTTGACCATGCAATTTCCACCAAGCCTTAAACTCGTCTAACTGCTCTTGTTCTTCTAAATCGTATGCCATGCTAATTCCCTAAAACACCATTATTAATCAAACACTTAAATCAAATACCAAATATTCAAGCAACTTGTCTTTTTTGACCCGGAATCGCTTTTAGTAAATTCTGGGTATATTGTTGTTTAGGTGACTCATAAACTTCTTGAATATTTCCCTTTTCAACAATTTTACCTTGATGCATCACTGCTATTTCATCCGCAATATGACGCACTACGCGCAAATCATGGCTGATAAAGATGTAGCTTAAAGACATCTCTTGTTGCAGTTCTTTTAACAACAACAAAATCTGGGCTTGTATCGACACATCTAGAGCAGAAACCGGCTCATCGCAGACCACTACTTTAGGCTCAAGCACCAAAGCACGTGCGATTCCAATTCGCTGACGCTGCCCACCTGAAAACTCATGTGGGTATTTGCTCATATCTGATTCTGCTAGACCAACACGTTTCAGCATTTTTAATGCTTTTTCAAAACGCTCGTCTTTTGTGCCTAAACCATGAATTAACAAGCCCTCCTCTACAATCTCACCCACCTTCATTCGAGGGTTAAGTGATGCAAAAGGGTCTTGGAAAATCATTTGCAAATGACGACGCTGACGTCTTAACTCACTTGCAGACAAATCAGCCAAGTCGCGGCCTTGGAAAAATACAGAACCGCCATCCAAGGGTTGCAATTGTAACAGACATCTCGCCAACGTGGATTTGCCACTGCCAGATTCTCCTACCACAGCCAAAGTGCTGGCATGACGCAATTCCAAGCTGACATTATCCAGAGCTTTCACTTGTGTCGTACCAAAACCAAAGCGGCCCGAACGCTGCGTGTAAAATTTATTGAGATCTCGCGCTTTTAAAATAAACTCGCTCATGCTGGCACCTGTTCATTTTTAAGCCATGCGTAATCAATGGGCTTAAGTGGTTTTTTACCTTCCGCATCTGGCACACAAGCCAACAATGCTTTTGTGTATGGATGTTTAGGCTTATTTAATACCTGTGCCACTGAGCCCGCTTCTACTACTTCGCCGCGGAACATCACGACGACATCATCGGCCACATCCGCCACCACGCCAAAATCATGTGTAATGAGCAACATACCCATATTCATACTAGTTTTTAGGTTATCTAACAAACTTAAAATCTGCGCTTGAACCGTGACATCTAAAGCTGTTGTTGGCTCGTCCGCAATCAACATGAGTGGCTCGCAAGCGATACTCATCGCAATCATCACACGCTGTCTTTGACCACCCGACAACTCATCTGGATAGCTATTTGCACGATGAGCTGGAATGCCGACCTGTTCTAGCAATGCAGCCACTTTTGCTTTTAATACATCACCCTTAAGACCAAGATGGACAGTGAGCGGCTCGCCTATTTGAAAACCTATCGTCAACACAGGGTTGAGTGAGGTCATTGGTTCTTGGAAAATCATGCCGATTTGACGACCACGAATTTTGCGCATTTCTTCAGTACTTAAATCCGCCAAATCTTGACCTTGAAATAAAACACGGCCATGGGTTCGTACTAATTGCTTGGATAATAATCCCATGACTGAAAGCGCTGTTAAACTCTTACCACTCCCCGATTCCCCAACCACACAGGTAGTCTTAGCGGGTTCAATTGAAAACGACACGTTACTCACCAGCTTGCGACTCGGCGCACTAGCTGGGCAAATCGTCAGATCTTCAATTTTGAGGAGTTCGGCCATAGCACCTATTTAATTCGTTTTTAGTAAAGTAATTGCTTGTGCCAAGTCAACTTTGACTTGCTCACCAGCACCTAACATCGGTTTTACTGCAATTTGATTCGCTTGCACTTCATCATCACCCAAAATCAGCGCAAATCGCGCACCGCTTCTATCGGCTTTTTTCATTTGCGACTTAAAGCTACCGCCACCAGCGTGAGTAACGACAGACAAACCTGCGTCGCGTAACGTCTCTGCAAGCTTCGCTGAAGCGGCTTCTGCCAACTCACCGACGTTCACTAAATAAGCATCAGGGTTAGATTCAGCAGTGACGCCATACTCTTGCATCAACAAAAATACGCGTTCTAAGCCAATACCAAAACCACAAGCAGGCGTTGCGTCACCGCCAAGCCGCGCCACTAAGCTGTCATAACGTCCGCCACCTGCAATAGTGCCTTGACTACCAAGCTTCGTCGTCACCCACTCAAACACGGTGCGATTGTAATAATCTAAACCGCGCACCAGTCTTGGATTGAGCTTGTAAGCAATGCCTACCGCATCCAATCTATTACACAGACCAACAAAATGCGCACGAGTTTCATCTCCCAAATGGTCAATAAGTTTTGGTGCGCCTTCTATCATGTCTTGCATACGTGGGTTTTTACTATCCAAAATACGCAGCGGATTGCTGTGTAAGCGACGTTTCGCATCTTCATCAAGCAATTCAGTATGTTGCTCAAAATAGGTAATCAGCGACTTTCTAAATTCCGCACGCTCATCCGCATCGCCTATGCTGTTTAGTTGCAGTTCAACGTCAGCAATACCAAGGGCTTTCCATAAGCGTGCTAGTAAAATAATTTGTTCAGCATCCACATCAGGGCCATCAAAGCCAAAGGCTTCAACCCCGATTTGATGGAATTGACGTTGGCGTCCTTTTTGGACGTTTTCATGTCTAAACATTGGCCCTGTGTACCAAAGGCGTTGCGGGCCATTGTAGGTGAGACTATGCTCCACCACCGCCCGCACACATCCAGCAGTCCCCTCTGGGCGCAATGTCAGCTTATCGCCATTCAGTGCGTCTTCCCATGAGTACATTTCTTTTTCGACGATATCAGTATGCTCTCCCACACTACGAATGAATAAGTCCGTAGGCTCTACGATAGGCATACGAATATTGCGGTAACCATATTGGCTAAGAACTAGACGAGCCGTGTCTTCTAGCTTTTGCCATAGCGGTGTCATCTCAGGCAGGATGTCGTAAAAGCCCTTAATGCTTTGGAATTTAGTGTTTTTAGTTTGTTGCGTCATAAATACTTAGGCGAATGATTAAATTGATTGAATCGGAATTGTTTTAGACTGACTTCGAAGCTTGCCACCTTCGGCGTAGTTTTGTGCAACATAATGCTCAACGATAGATTGAAACTCTTGCGCAATGGCATCACCTTTAAGCGTGACTGTCTTTTCGCCATCCACAAATACAGGCGCGACTGGCACTTCACCTGTGCCCGGCAAGCTGATGCCAATATTAGCTAATTTAGATTCACCAGGGCCATTAACCACACACCCCATCACCGCTACGCTCATCGACTCAACGCCAGGATACTGCTTACGCCATACAGGCATTTGCTCACGTAAGTAGCGCTGAATATCTTGTGCTAACTCTTGGAAATAGGTTGATGTAGTGCGTCCACAACCTGGACAAGCCGTCACCAAAGGCGTAAATGAGCGTATTCCCATGGTCTGCAAAATCTCTTGCGCCACTACAACCTCTTTAGTGCGAGATTCACCCGGCTCAGGCGTTAAACTGACACGTATGGTATCGCCGATACCTTCTTGCAAAAGCAATGAAAGTGCAGCCGTAGAAGCGACGATGCCTTTAGAACCCATCCCCGCCTCGGTCAGGCCTAGATGCAATGGATAATCGCAACGCTTGGCTAAATCACGATACACAAGCACTAAGTCTTGCACGTCACTCACTTTGCAGGAAATGATGATTTTATCGTGCGCCAAGCCAATTGCCTCGGCTTGCTCAGCGCTTTCAAGGGCTGATTGAATTAATGCTTCACGCATCAAAGCATCTGATGACAATGGATTAGCTGATTTAGCATTTTCATCCATCATCTTGGCCATTTTCTCTTGGTCTAAACTGCCCCAATTCACGCCAATACGCACAGGTTTATCGTATTGAATCGCGGTTTCAATCATGGCAGAGAACTGGTCGTCACGCTTAGAACCTTTACCCACGTTACCAGGATTGATACGGTATTTTGCTAAAGCCTTAGCGCATTCTGGATATGTATTGAGTAATTTATGACCGTTGTAGTGAAAGTCGCCAACCAAAGGTACTGAACAACCTTGTGCATCTAATTGCTGGCGGATGTTAGCTACTTGCGCTGCAGCTTCTGGAGAGTTAACGGTAATACGCACAATTTCAGAGCCTGCTTGCCAAAGCTCAATAATTTGATTCACAGTGGATGCTGCATCGGCTGTATCTGTGTTAGTCATAGACTGCACAACAACGGAGGCACCTCCACCAACAGCAACATTACCTACCAACACTTGCTGACATAATCGTCTAACGATCAATGATTTTGAAACACTCATTAATGGTCACCCACTGTAATACGCGCCATATTGTTATAGGTGTTCGGAGCCAAATCGATTGTTTCACCATTAAAAATCACTTGGGTGGCACTCGCATTACCAATATGGAATTTAAGTGGTGGCAAACCCTCGACATACTCTTCAGCACCCGCTTTAGCTAACTTACTAAACACCGTTTTACCATTTTTGTCTTGAACACCTATCCATGATGATCCAGTCAACACAAGCTTTACTCTGACAGAGCCAGGGGCAACAGCTTGAGGTTTAACTGCTTCAGATTTTGTGGATTCAATGGATGTAGCCGGTTCTTTAGTCTTGTCCGCAGGCGCTTTAAGCTCGGATTTTGGTGCAGCATCTACAATATCAGCAGTTTTAGGCAATGCAATCTCAGTGACTATTGTCCCATCATTCACTGAAGCTTTACGCTCTGCTGCTGGTAAAGCAGCTTCCGGCAAAGGCTCTGATTTTGAGTTCTGCTCAATGCCGACCGCCGGAGTTACATTATCCGCTGGATTTGTGTTGCCTTGATAAGCCCAAATCTTATAAGCCACCCAAATAACAACAGCAAAAATACACAAAGCACCTAAAGCTAAGCCTGTAAACTTAAGAAAATTAAAATTTCCTGATTTAACGATATCATCAGTTTTATAGGTAATAGATTGCGACTGATCTTGCGGAAACATTCTAAGGTGCTCATCAAGCAAAGGCTGAGGATCAAGCGTTAAAAAATTCGCATAAGCTCTGATAAATCCTCGAGCAAATATTGCACTCCCAAAAATACTGAAATCATCAGCTTCTAATGCATTAATTTGCTTTTCACTCAAACGCAAACGAGAAGCCAGCTCTTCAATACTTAACTTTTGCGCTTCTCTGGCAGAACGCAAAACTAGCCCAACTGATGGGTTGCTCATCACCTCTTGATCCATCATCAACTCCCAGATAATAAGGATTGTGTTTGCGGCGCATCAGGATAGTTTCTCTTTAGCTCAAGCGTATAGCTTGATTCCGCATCTTTATTGCCTAATTGACGCTCTATTCTCACCCCCAACCATAACATTTCAGGCGAGGGATTGTATGCCAATGCATTACGCATCGTTTGCTGAGCAAGTTCGTACTGTTTTTTATCGAAATAAATCTTAGCTAACTGATATGCAGTATTGTGAAGCAATGGCTGATACTGCACGGCCAAACTAAAAAAATGCTCGGCACTGTTGATGTCTGATTTTTTAAGTGAACAATATCCAGCATTTGTGTATGCGATAAAGGGCGTCACATAAAGTGGATTATTTGCGGCTTCCTGAAATTGCACAATAGAATCATCAATCCGATTTCTAGAGCAAAGGAATGAACCGTAATTGTTATGCGCTTCAGAGTTTTTCGCATCTAAAGCAATTGATTTTTTGAAGTTTGCTTCAGCATTAGCATCCTCTTTGATTGCAGCATAAGTCATTGCCAAGCCATTAAAACCTGATGAATAACCAGGGTCAAATTCAATCGATTTAGTAAACTCTTCAAGCGCCAGGGCCATCTCGTTTTGCTGATAATAACCAGCCCCTAACTCAGCATGAATGCGTGCACTTTCATGTTTGTTTGACTCAGCAGACCCAGCACGAGAACCTTGTTGCGTAGCACAAGCACTCAGAAACAACACAAACAATGCTATATAGCGACTCATAACGCTCTTTCCAAAATAATTGGGCGCGCTGTTCTTTTAGTTTTATCTTGGACTTGTCCAGCCAATTGACCACAAGCCGCATCAATATCGTCACCACGCGTTTTGCGTGTTGTCACGACATACCCAGCCTGCATCAAAACATCTCTAAAACGACGAATGTTATCTGGGCGCGATGTTTCGTAGCCACTGTTAGGGAATGGGTTGAACGGAATTAGGTTGAATTTACACGGTACATCTTTAACTAAGTTCAATAACTCTTTGGCATGGTCAAAGCTGTCGTTTACGGCATCAAGCATCACATATTCAAACGTTACAAAATCGCGCGGGGCTTTCACCAAATAGCGTTGGCAAGCAGCCATCAACTCTTTAAGCGGATATTTCTTATTAATCGGCACAATCACATCACGCAGCGCATCATTCGGAGCATGTAATGAAACCGCCAATGCCACAGGGCAGTCCTCTTTCAATCTATCCATGGCCGGCACTATGCCACTCGTTGAAAGCGTGACACGACGGCGACTCAAACCATAAGCAGAGTCGTCCAACATAATTTGCATCGCAGTCACAACATTGTCGTAATTGGTGAGTGGCTCACCCATCCCCATCATCACGACATTGCTGATAATGCGCTCACTCATTGGGAGCATGCCGTAATCGGGATCTTGTCTGAGCGAATGGTTGGCCAACCATAATTGCCCAATAATCTCAGAAACGCTTAGATTACGGTTAAATCCTTGGCGACCCGTCGAACAAAACGTACATTCAAGGGCACAGCCGACTTGCGATGAAATACACAACGTACCTCTATCGTCTTCTGGAATAAACACGGTTTCTACACCATTGCCAGTACCAGCACCCACCAACCACTTGCGCGTTCCATCATTAGAAATCTGCTCAAGTTGCACGTTGGGAGGGGTGATGGTGGTCGTGGCAGCTAATTTCTCACGAAGAGATTTAGCAATATCAGTCATCTGCTCAAAATCATTCACACCAAAGTGATGCATCCAGCGCATCAATTGTTTAGCGCGAAAAGGCTTCTCGCCCAAACTTACAAAGTATTCAGCAAGTTGCGCTTGGTTAAAATCGAGCAGATTAATCATGAACTACAATTACTTACCGAAGAAGTAAGCGATTTCGATTGCTGCGTTTTCAGCAGAGTCAGAACCGTGAACAGCGTTAGCATCAATGCTTTCAGCGAAGTCAGCACGAATAGTGCCCGCAGCCGCTTCTTTAGGATTAGTTGCACCCATCAAATCACGGTTTTTCAATACAGCGCCTTCGCCTTCAAGCGCTTGAATCATTACTGGGCCTGAAATCATAAATTTAACTAAATCAGCAAAGAAAGGACGCTCTTTGTGAACAGCGTAGAAACCTTCAGCTTCAGCTTGTGATAATTGCGCCATTTTAGCTGCAACGATTTTCAAACCAGCGTTTTCAAAACGTGTGTAGATTTGACCAATCACGTTTTTAGCAACTGCGTCAGGTTTGATGATAGATAAAGTACGTTCTAAAGCCATAATTACTCCAATAAAATAACATTACAAAACAACAAAAAAACTCTAAATCCAACCGCGATTTAGAAAGAAAAATGGGTTGCAAATCTATAAAGCATAAAGACCGCTAAAATAACATTTTAACGGCCTTTAATAAAGCTAAAACAGCAAGATTAAGTTACTTCAAGCTTCGTTGGCGACGCACTTCATATAGGCAAATCCCACTCGCCACAGAAACATTCAAGCTTTCCACACTGCCAAACATTGGAATACTGACTAAAGCATCGCATGTTTCTTCAGTTAATCGACGCAAACCTGTGCCTTCAGCACCCAATACCAGTGCCACAGGGCCATCGAATTTTGTAGCGAGCAAATCATGCTCAGCCTCTGCTGAAGCCCCAAATACAAACACGCCAGCCTCTTGAAGCTCGCGTATCGTGCGAGCTAAGTTAGTCACCGCCAAAAATGGAACCGTTTCAGCCGCACCACAAGCTACTTTACGAACGGTGGCGTTTAGGCCCACTGCCCTGTCTTTAGGCGCGATGACCGCATGGACACCCATTGCATCTGCCACACGCAAACACGCCCCTAGATTATGCGGATCTTCGACACCATCTAAGATTAAAAAGAATGGTGGCTCTTTAAGGCCAGATTCCAAAATGTCGTAAATGTCTTTGTATGGAATTGGGGTATCCACAACACGTGCAATCACCCCTTGGTGGCGACCATTCATACCAGCCAATCCATCCAAGCGCGCCCTATCCACTTCCATCGTGCGAACGTTGGCTTGTTCTGCAAGGCTCAACAAATCCTTCATGCGCGCATCAATGCGGTCGCGGTCAATCAAAATCTCTTGCACGCTTGCGCCATGCTGACGAAGACGGCTTAAAACGGCATGGAAACCAAATAAAATTCTTGCATCACTCATTACTTAAAACCTTTGCTTTTAATATTCTTTTTAACTTAACTTAATTTGGCCGATTACTTTTTTCTTGGTGCTGACTTTGCAGGGCGTGCTTTTGAGCCTGCATTAGGCTTGGATGAAGCGCCACCAGTCTTGTGACTGCGACTTTTATTAGCATTTGCCTTTTTAGCACGACTAGACTTTGGCGCGCTGTTTTTATCCCAAGGCGCAGATACCTTTAAGGTTTTTCTTTCAGTCTGTTTAACTTCAACTTTTGACGTAGCTTTTTTATCGCTACCTTTGCTACGGTAACGCTCAGGCAAGATTGAGTCTTCCTCGCTAATCGGCGTGAGTTTATTAGTATCGGCTAAAACAAAGTCTATACGCGATGTCTCCAAGTCTACGCGACTTACCTTCACGCGCAATCGATCACCTAAACGATATTTAACGCCTGTTCGCTCGCCCGCCATTTCATGACGCGCTTTATCAAAGTTAAAGTAGTCGTTGCCTAACTCCGTGACATGCAGCAAGCCTTCCACATAAACACCATCTAGCGCTACAAATAAACCAAAGCTGGTTACGCCAGCCACAGTACCATCGTATTCTTCGCCAATCTTATCTTGCATGTAAAAGCATTTGAGCCAAGCTTGCACATCACGAGTTGCATCATCGGCACGACGCTCCGTCATTGAGCAATGTTGACCTAGTTGATGAAAGTCCCCTCCTTGATAACGCTCACCTTTAAGTACGGCTTTAATCGCACGATGAATAATCAAATCTGGGTAACGACGAATGGGCGAAGTAAAGTGGGCATAAGCCTCATAGGCTAAGCCAAAGTGACCGACATTATCTGGGCTGTAAACAGCTTGCTGCATAGAGCGTAGCAAGACGGTTTGCAGCAACTGCTCATCAGGGCGGCCTTTAATGCGCGCCAAGAGCTTACCGTAGTCCTTTGCGTGTGGCGTATCACCGCCACCCACACCAAAGCCAAATTCGCCCATAAAGGTGCGCAAAGCTTCTAGTTTTTCAGGGGTTGGGCCTTCGTGAATACGGTAAAGCGCTGGATGCTCATGTGTCTTTAAGAAATCAGCTGCGCAAACATTTGCCGCCAACATACACTCTTCAATTAAACGATGAGCATCATTACGCGAAGTGGGCTCAATACGATCAATCTTGCCATTTTCGTTAAATACCATCAGCGTTTCTTGGCTGTCAAACTCAATGGCGCCGCGCTTTTCACGCACAGCCAATGACAGCTTATAGAAGCTATTTAAGTTCTCTAAATGGGGCACTAACCAAGCGTATTCTTTTGCCAACTCACCATCAGGCTGCGTCAAAATTTCATGTACTTTGGTGTACGTCATGCGGGCTTTTGAGCGCATGACAGAAGGATAGAATTGATAACGTTTTACGACACCAGTGCCATCCACCTGCATATCGCAGACCATACATAAACGCTCAACATCTGGATTAAGCGAGCAAAGGCCATTAGACAAAGCCTCTGGCAACATTGGAATCACGCGACGTGGAAAATAAACAGAATTTCCTCTGTCGTAAGCATCTTTATCTAATGCATCGCCAGGCTTCACATAAAAGCTCACATCAGCAATCGCCACTACAACGCGCCAACCCTTGCCTTGTGGCTCACAAAATACCGCATCATCGAAGTCACGCGCAGTTTCACCATCAATCGTAATCAATGGCATCTCACGCAAATCAATACGTCCCTTGTAATCCTGTGGTTGAACCAATCGAGGATAGCCTTCAGCTTGCTTTACCGAGGCAGGATTAAACTCGTGTGGCAATTGATGCTTACGCAGCGCAATCTCAATCTCCATGCCAGAGTCCGCATAATTACCAAGAACCTCTACAACCTTACCAATCGGCTTAGCATAAGCGGACGGCTGCTCAATCAACTCAACCATCACCACCTGCCCAGCTTTCGCCTGCATATCTTGACCGGGTGGCACTAAAATATCTTGATTGATACGTTTGTCCTCAGCCGCAACTAAGGTGACGCCTTGCTCACGAATCAAACGGCCGACTAACTTCTTAGTTGCGCGCTCAAGAACCTCAACAATCTTACCCTCTGGACGACCTTTCCGGTCGAAGCCAGACTGACGCACCATGGCGCGGTCACCGTGCATGACTTGCGCCATTTCACGAGGCGACAAAAATAAGTCATCTCCACCATTATCAGGAATTAAAAAGCCAAAGCCATCAGCGTGGCCTTGAATCTTGCCTGCGATTAAATGTAGTTTCTCTGCAATACAAAGGACATTTTTGCGGTTACGCATGATCTGTCCTTCCCGCTCCATCGCATTGAGGCGACGGTTAAATATTTCTTTTTCATCCTCACCAATCTCGAGCAGATCATATAGGTCTTCAACGTGCAAAGGCACGCCTTGGTCTGCCATCATTTGCAGAATAAACTCGCGACTAGGCAAGGGATTTTCGTAGTTTGCAGACTCTCGTTGAGCGTGCGGATCCGCGTGTCTTTTTGAGTTTCGCGGTGTTTTTTTATGAGCCAAAGCTTATTGTTCCTATTAGATTACTTCTTAGATTAATTCTTGATTCTCTTACGTTAAAATCTACTTGTCGTAGTATAGCCCAAATGGCGAAATTGGTAGACGCGCATGGTTCAGGTCCATGTGCCTTCGGGTGTGAAGGTTCGAGTCTTTTTTTGGCACCAAACGCATCAACACAGCACATCATCAAACTTTTTTCTATATTGTTATATGGGGCCACAACCCTATAAAGCAAGGCATCTTCAGCAGATTCTCGCAACTCATTTAAATTTTCATTACAAAAGAGATAGACAAAGCTACTTCAAATCCGTAATATTCACTCAACTGTACGAACGTACAACAAAGACGATAAAGGGTGAAAACATGAATCCATTAAATTTCATTAGCAGCTACAACCGCAAACATACGAACAACGTCGCGGAGATTTATACACGCACATCTAATAAAAGCGCGTACATTCCACTTTACAACCAAGTCGCTTCAGCAGGCGTTTTCAGCCCCATGCACATCGAAGCAAGGCTTAGCGCCGATGACTTGCTAGTGAAAAATCCAATGGCGACCTACTTCGTTAAAGTTAAAGGCGACTCAATGCTTAATGCTGGCATTGTAGATGGTGACGTTGTTGTTGTGGACCGATCATTAGAGCCTAGCATCGGTCATATTGTACTAGCAGAGGTAGATGGTGAATTTACTGTGAAGTACTTAGGCCAACAACAATTACTACCAGGCAACACAAACTGCCAAGCGATTAATTTTGCTGATGCTGAACGAATTGCGATTGTCGGCGTGGTAACAGGTTCTATGCGTAGATTTGTGTAACAAAAGCCCTGGCGGAGAGAGCGAGATTCGAACTCGCGACAGGGATAACCCTGTGCCACCTTTCCAGGGTGGTGACTTAAACCACTCATCCATCTCTCCGTGGGTGGCGGATTATAGCGCAACTATAGCCGCTTATAAATTCATTTTCAGTTCGCCTCAGAATGTCGTCTTGATGTAAAATAGCGTTTGGCGGGCCTCCCCGCATTGTAAGATAGCCAACCTGGTCAGGTCCGGAAGGAAGCAGCCACAACTATTAAGCAAGTGCCGGGGGTTTGGCTCGCCTCCTATCGTTTTACAAAAATCCATCCAGATCAAACAGCTATTTTTATTTGACGTTTTCAGCGTAATTTTTTAGCCATTTTGTGACAAATTAAGCTAAAGTTAATGCCTTATTTATTAAGCTAGATATTCGATGAGTTACCAAGTTCTCGCGCGCAAATGGCGCCCAAAGTCATTTGAAACATTAATCGGCCAAGAGCACGTCGTACGCGCTTTAACCAATGCGCTTGAGCAACAACGCCTGCATCATGCTTACCTTCTCACCGGTACACGTGGTGTTGGAAAAACCACCATCGCTCGCATCCTCGCCAAATCACTCAACTGTGAAACAGGTATCACAGCACACCCTTGCGGAGTTTGTTCTGCTTGTGTCGATATAGACAAAGGCCGCTTTATCGATTTGATTGAGGTAGATGCAGCATCCAACACCCAAGTCGACAATATGCGCGACTTATTGGATAACGCCCAATACGCGCCCACTGCTGGACGCTTTAAGGTGTACATTATCGACGAAGTACACATGCTCAGCCGTAGCTCGTTTAACGCCATGCTTAAAACACTGGAGGAACCTCCAGCACATGTTAAGTTTATTCTTGCGACAACTGATCCACAAAAAATGCCTGTGACCGTGCTATCACGTTGTTTGCAGTTTAATTTGCGTCAAATGGCGAGCACGTCAATTACTGAACATTGCCAAGCTATTTTAAAAACCGAAAATATTCCTTTTGAAGTGCCTGCTCTGCAACTCATTGCCAAGGCAGCTTCTGGCAGTATGCGAGATGCGCTTTCATTGCTAGACCAAGCGATTGCTTATGGCAGCCAGAGCGTGCAGGAAAAAGAAGTGCGCACCATGCTAGGCGCAATCGACCAAAGCTATTTAATCGAGCTCTTAAAAGCACTCATTCAAAACGATGGTGAAGCTTTAATGAGTCAAGCCAAAGCAATGTCAGAGCGCAGCATTGCTTTTGACGCGGCACTAGGTGACCTCGCTAATCTTTTACAGCAAGTTGCGATGACACAGGTTGTGCCAAACAGCATCGCCTTGGATTTACCAGAGCGCCCAGCTTTGCTTGAGTTGGCGCAACAAATCAGCGCAGAAAAAGTACAGCTTTATTATCAAATCGCTCTACTTGGTCGTCGTGACATTGGCCTTGCGCCTGATGAGTATGCTGGCTTCACCATGTCATTACTACGCATGCTGGCTTTCAACCAAAGCGATACGGCACCGGCTGCAATCAAAGCAAGCAACCCTGTTTCAAGCCAGAGTTCAAATGCAGCCTCAACCTCAGCAGCAAGGCCTTCAGCAAGTGCTGCATTAAAAGCCGTTGAAGTTGCACCGCAAATTGCGACTATCGCTGTAAGCGAGCCAGAAGTGTCCCCAACACTCACTGATGCCATACAAGCACCATTAGCATCGCAACGTAATGATTATTCAGACGAGTCTAGAAATGTTCAAATTTTTAACCGTGAAGACTTCAACGAACCTTCTTTATCGCAAGATCAAAACACTGAAAAAAGCACCATTCAATTTAATGGCAACTGGCGTGGTTTAGTTGATGCATTAAAGCTTGGCTTGGCAAGGACTTTGGCACAAAACTGCGAGTTAGAAAGCTTTGATGAAAACAACATCAACTTAACCGTACCTGATTTACAAAAGCACTTACTAGACCCTAATTATCAAGAGAAACTCAGCGCAGCAATTAATCAGCATTTCGGCAGAAAAATTAAGCTCAGCCTAAAAGTTGGCGGCACAGGCAACACGCCAGCCAAGCAGATTTTTGAAGAGAAAGCCGCTGTGCAATCCGAAGCTGAATCAGCCATTCAGCAAGATGATTTTGTGCAGGCGTTAATGAAAGACTTTGGGGCAAACATCATCCCTTCTAGCATTAAACCAGTTTAATCAAATATCAATACAAGCTACTAATTAAAAAGGAAATAAAGATGTTTAATAAAGGCGGCATGGGCAATTTAATGAAACAAGCCCAAATGATGCAAGAGAACATGAAACGCGCACAAGCTGAACTCGCAAACGTTGAAGTTGAAGGCGCGGCAAGTAATGGTTTAGTGAAAGTTGTCATGACTTGCCGCAATGAAGTAAAACGCGTCAGCATAGATGACAGCGTGATGGACGACAAAGAAACACTAGAGGACTTAGTGCTGATTGCAATTAAAGATGCGGTCAGTAAAGCAGAAAAGACTTCAGAAGCCCGCATGAGCGGACTTATGCCAGCCGGCATGAAGATGCCTTTTTAGATATCTATAAGCCTCGTGCAAACCCCTGCAAGCTTAGATCAACTTATTGAGGCCTTACGCTGCTTACCTGGCGTAGGCCCTAAATCCGCTACACGCATGGCCTACCACCTATTGCAGCGCGATAGAAAAGGTGCAAACACTCTCGCATCAGCGCTAGATACAGCCTTACAAGTCGTTGGCCACTGCCAGCTGTGTAATACCTTTAGCGAGCAACCTACCTGCCCAATGTGCGCTTCAGGTTCACGAGATAGCAGCACGCTTTGCGTGGTTGAAATGCCCACCGACATGATAATGATGGAGCAAACGCATGCTTACCAAGGCATGTACTTCGTGCTCATGGGTCGCCTATCGCCATTAGACGGAATTGGCCCTAAAGAAATCCATTTAGAAAAACTACTCAAGCGCGCACAAGATGGATTGGTAAAAGAAGTGATACTTGCAACCAACTATACGGTGGAAGGCGAAGCCACAGCACACTATGTTAGTGAGCTACTCAATAAACATGGCGTACAAATCACACGTATTGCACGTGGGATGCCGATGGGTGGTGAAATTGAACACGTTGATGCGGGAACGCTTGCGCAAGCCATGATGGAACGCCGTGGCGTGATATAGGGTTCAGCAAACAATAAAGAATAAAAAAGCCCGAGAGTCTCGGGCTTTTTTAACGCTACAAGCGAATACTTCTTAGAAGTGCTTGTAATGTTTTTTCAATTGCTTAATTACTTCCCATTGTGTTTTCAAACCTTTTGGGAACTCAACATAATCACCAGCTTTGATTGTTACAGTCTCGCCACCTTGTGGAGTTACTGTAAACTCACCTTCTAACACGTATGCTTTTTCAGTCATACCGAAATCAAGTGGGAATTTTGATGGTGCGCAATCCCAGATGCTCCATGAAGAAACGCCCAACTCTTGCAGTTTTTCTTGAGAAGGATTGTGGTCAATAATAATTTGGCTCATTTGTGATCCTAAATATAAAACGTTACAAAAATAAAGCCGCAAACATTATATTTGCAGCTTTAAGAATTCTTGGCGGAAGAGGTGAGATTCGAACTCACGGTGGGCGTGAACCCACGACAGTTTTCAAGACTGTAGCATTAAACCGCTCTGCCACTCTTCCGTCTTTATCAGTCGCTAAGATGCAACCAAGGCGCGCATTATAACACCAGTTTTTAGTCGTCCGCTATATCTGAATCAGGAAAAAGTACGTCCGTGTAACCAAAATTCGTAAGATCTTGAATTCTCATTGGGTATAAAATGCCGTCTAAATGGTCACATTCATGCTGAACAACACGCGCATGGAAGCCACTAACGAGTCTATCAATAGGCTGTCCAAACTGATCAAAGCCCGTGTAATGTAATCGCGTATAACGTGGCACCACACCGCGCATACCCGGCACAGACAAGCACCCTTCCCAACCATCGTCCATGGCATTCCCCACCGGGCTAAGCACGGGGTTAATGAGGATGGTATAAGGCACTTGCTCGGCATCTGGGTAGCGCGGATTGCTCCCCACGCCAAATATCACCACACGCAAGCTCACGCCAATTTGTGGCGCAGCAATACCCGCGCCATTCATCTGCGCCATGGTGTCGTGCATATCTTGAATTAAAGCATGCAACTCAGGGGTATCAAACCTAGCAACAGGAACAGCCTTTGCAAATAACAAAGGCTCGCCCATACGCAAGACAGGCTTAATTGCCATACAAAGTCACCACCTGCTGAATAATGCCACGCACACGCCCCATCGTCACATGAAGAATATCGCTCATCTCTTCGTATTTAATTTCATGCAAACTGTCGCCACGCCCAGCAGCATGATTCGCCACAGGACAAATCGCCGCATAACGCATCTCTAGCTCACGCGCCAAAGCTGCCTCTGGCATACCCGTCATGCCCACCATCGTAGCACCATCACGGTCAAAACGATTAATTTCAGCGGCCGTTTCCAACCTTGGGCCTTGCGCCGCAGCATAGACCCCACCATCAATTAATTTCTCACCTACCAAGCCAGCCGCTTTTAAACATAAAGCGCGCAAAGATTGGTCGTAAGGCACAGTAAAGTCGATATGTTTCACTTGCTTAAAGCCATTTTCACTCAAGCCATCAAAGTAGGTGCTCTTTCTGCTGTGCGTGTAATCAATCAACTGATTAGGGACAGCAATCGTGCCAGGGCCAAGCTCGGGCGCAATACCGCCTACAGTTGCAATTGCGACAATGTCTTGAACGCCTTGCGCATGCAAAGCCCAGAGATTGGCGCGGTAATTAATCATATGCGGCGCTATAGTATGACCATTACCATGTCTTGGTAAAAACACCACAGGCTTACCCGCAATTTCACCAAAGGTTAAAGGCCCCGAAGGTTCACCATAAGGGGTACGGACAATCTGACGACGGCCTACTTGCAAGTCAGCCAATACTGCCAACCCTGTGCCGCCAATAATTCCTAACATAGGTAACCTGACTTATTAAAAGAATAGCTTTAATTGTAGCGCAAACACTGCGGTCATTTATCAATTTTATAGCCCCTCTTTTTGTGGCATACTTCAAGCCAACCATGAATACACAAGCCTCTATCCAAGCAAGCATCAAGCTTGCTCGAACGCATTACGAAAACTTCCCTGTCGCTTCAATTCTGCTCCCCAAAAGACTGCGTGAACCCGTTGCATTAATTTACGCCTTTGCACGCCAAGCAGATGACTTTGCTGATGAAGGCGATTTGTTGCCAGAGCAAAGGCTCGCCTTGTTAGATGACTTTAAACAAGAACTGGACCGCATTCAGCAGAATACCCAACCAAACAACGAGCTATTTATCGCCTTACAAGCGGCAATCAATAAACATCAGCTCCCTATCCAGCCTTTTTACGATCTACTTGATGCTTTTAGCCAAGATGTCATCAAAACCCGCTATCAAGACTTTGGGGAGGTGATGAATTATTGCAGACGCTCCGCCAATCCTGTTGGCAGAGTGATGTTGAGTTTGTATCAAGCAGACACACCACAGAACATCGGCATGGCAGATGCCATTTGTAGTGCTTTGCAGCTGATTAACTTTCTGCAAGACATTGCCATCGACATTCAAAAAGATCGTATTTATCTGCCTCAAGCTGATTTAGAAAAATATAAAATCACCGAGGCGCAAATCTTACGCGGCGATGCAAGCGGCACATGGGGATTGATGATGGAATTTCAGATCAATCGTGCGCGCAAGTTATTACAATCAGGTGCCCCGCTTGGTTTGGCTTTGCCTGGCCGTATAGGCTTTGAGATGCGCATGATTATTGCTGGCGGTGAGCGTATCTTAAAAAAACTACACCAAGCGCATGGCAATGTGTTTGAATTTAGACCACAATTAGGCAAAAAAGATTGGCTATATATTGCCTATCGCGCTTTTAGTAAGAAATAAAAGACTGACTTGAGATAGCCAAATGACACCAAAAGAATACTGCCAGGACAAAGCCGCCAAAAGCGGCTCTAGTTTTTATTACAGCTTCTTGTTTTTACCAAAAGCGAAGCGCGAAGCGATTACCGCGCTTTACGCCTTTTGCCGTGAAGTGGATGATGTCGTCGACGAATGCAAAGAGGCTTCCGTTGCCAGAATTAAGCTTGCTTGGTGGCGCACCGAGATTCATGGCTTATATGATGGCAAGCCGCAACATCCTGTCACCAAGGCTTTAGCTGATATCATCCACACCTTCCATTTAGACCAAGAACATTTCATTGAGATTATTGATGGTATGGAAATGGACTTAGACCAAAATCGTTACGCCGACTTTAAGCAACTTCAGCTCTATTGCTACCGCGTGGCGAGCGTGGTGGGGTTGTTGTCAGCGCAAATTTTTGGGTTTAGCAATCGCAAAACCCTTAAATATGCGCACGACTTAGGCATGGCGTTTCAACTCACCAATATCATTCGTGACGTCGGTGAAGACGCCCGCCGCAATCGTATTTACTTGCCTCAAGACGAACTCAAAAAATTCGGTGTCAAAGAATCTGATATTCTGCATATGCATTTATCCGAAAAACTACAGAAGCTTTTAGACTTTCAAATTGAGCGTGCGGAAAGCTTTTACGATCGCGCTTTAAAGGCACTGCCGCCAGAAGACAAAAAGCAACAACGCACAGGCCTAATCATGACGGCTATTTACCGCACTCTACTTCGCGAAATAAAAGCCAGCGGTTCTCAACAAGTACTTAATTCACGCATATCCCTCACCCCGCTCAGGAAGCTTTATTTAGCTTGGTCAACATGGATGTTCCACTAAAAAAAGTTGCCATTGTTGGCGGCGGCTTAGCTGGGTTGAGCGCTGCCAGCAAGCTGACTAAGGCTGGCATTGATGTCACACTATTTGAAGCTGCACAACAGTTAGGCGGACGTGCCCGTGCTATTGTTTGGAAAGGAAAACGCCTTGATAATGGCCAGCACATTCTTCTAGGTGCATATCAGCAAACGCTTGGGCTGATGGCCTCGATTGGCGTTAATGAAAACCATGTTTTATTGAGATTGCCGCTTGCACTTAATATGCACAGCGCATTTACTTTAAAAACCAAAAACCTCCCCGCCCCACTCCATTTATTGTTTGGCTTACTTTCTGCAAAAGGCCTAAGTTGGCATGAACGCTTTGCCGCCATTCGTTTTTTTATTTGGCTTAAAGCAACACGCTTCAAGCTTACAAAAGATGAGCCTTTATTATCATTATTAAGCCGCAAGCATCAGCCAGAAAGATTGATTAAATGGCTTTGGGAGCCACTCTGCTTGGCTGCGCTTAATACACCAATCACAACAGCCAGCGCGCAAACTTACTTGAACGTGCTTCGAGATAGCTTTAACCAAAGCAAAACCGATAGCGACCTGCTTTTGCCTAAAGTAGATTTATCAACACTTCTTTCTGAGCCAATAGCTGCACACATTAAAAAACACGGCGGAAAGATAGCGCTCAACACTTCCGTTTCTAATGTGGAGCAAACAGCACATGGCTTTAGCCTAAAGATTACTAGCAAGCAGGTTCTTGAGTTTAGCCATGTATTACTTGCCTGTTCACCGCATCACTTGCAAGCAATTTCCCCTAAGCTTGATATCGCCTCAGATAGCGCAGCATTAAACTATCAGCCGATTTATACCGTTTACATTCAATATCCAAGCCACATAAAGTTGCCAAACATCATGACAGGCTTTACCCAAGGCATTGCCCAATGGGCATTTGATAGAGGTCAGCTTTGTGGGCAATATGGTTTGGTTGCGGTAATTATTAGCGCGGAAGGTGCGCATCAAAAGCTCAGCCAGCAAGCGCTTGGCGAAACAATTACAGCAGAACTTAAAGTCGCTTTTCCTTACTTACCAGCACCTGAATGGCATAAAGTCATCGCCGAAAAACGTGCAACCTTTGCTTGTACGGCGGGCTTAAAACGCCCTACCCAACAAACAAAAATTAAAAATCTCTACCTTGCTGGCGACTATACCAAAGGCGATTATCCTGCCACCATAGAAGGCGCCATTAGAAGCGGGCTATCCGCCGCCCAATTAATCCTGCAATCGTGAGACAATCTCACCCAATTTTGATATCAGCTATTGAACTTGCATCATGAAAAACTACCAAGCCCCAAGACAACACCTTAAAGATCGCGTGATTATTGTCACAGGCGCAGGCCAAGGCATTGGTCAAACTGCTGCCATTGCGTTCGCCAAACAAGGTGCCACAGTGATCTTAGTTGGACGGACTCAGGCTAAATTAGAAGCCACCTACGATGCAATTCAAGCCCAAGGCTTACCAGAGGCGCTGATTTTCCCAATGGACTTAAACAAAGCCACTGAGGATGACTTCAAAGCAATGGCAGAAGGCATCTACAAGCAGTTAGGTCGATTGGATGGCATCTTGCATAATGCAACAGACTTTAACAATCTGAGTCCGCTAGAAATTCAGACAGCAGAACAGTTTGAAGAAATGTTTCGTGTGAATGTGATTGCACCATTCGCGCTCACAAAAGCATGCTTGCCGCTGTTAGCGCGTGCAACTCACGCTTCCGTGATTTTCACCTCCAACAGCTCAGCGCAATCACCAAAGGCTTATTGGGGTAGCCACGGCATCAGCAAAGCGGCAACAGACTTTATGATGCAAATGTGGGCGCAAGAATTAGAAAACCGTCCCAACATCCGCTTTAATAGCATTGTGCCAGGCGCATTACAAAGCCCTCAGCGCAAAAAAACGCACCCAGGTGAGGTTCAAGCCAGCCTTCCAACAATGGAAAGTGCTATGTCGCTTTATTTGTACCTCATGGGCGATGACAGCGTCGGCGTTACAAGCACGATTCAACAGCTATAAACGTCATACGTTTGTCATGTTTTAGATATATCATGCGCACCATGAAAAAAGTTCTACTTTTCCTATTGCTATTCATCTCACATCAAGCTTTTGCGGCTAGGCCTTTTGTTACCGATGATGCGCGACTTACAAATGCTGGAAGTTGTCAGATAGAAGCATGGACACGTGTATATCAACATAGCCACGAGTTATGGGCTTTACCTGCCTGCAATCCTTGGGGGAACTTCGAACTAACGCTTGGAGGTTCTTTCGCTAAAGTAGACGGTCAAAATGCTACTCTAGATTCAGCCATTCAAGCAAAAACACTGTTCAGAGCGCTAAAAACCAACGACTGGGGCATAGGCCTAGCACTTGGCAAAATAAGCCATGAGGACCTCAGCGCTGGCCCCAACCAATACGGAAATACCTATGGATATATTCCAGCCTCGTTGTCGCTTATGGATGACCAAGTTATTCTGCATACAAACATCGGCTTACTTCACGATAAGGAAAGTAAGAAAAACAATATCACTTGGGGCTTAGGCAGCGAGATTAAGGTAAAGCCCAATTTACTAGGCATTGCTGAGGTTTATGGCGACAATAGAAGCAACCCATATCTACAAGTCGGATTTCGCTATTCTGTGATTCCCAACCTTTTTCAGATAGACAGTACCTACGGTCAGCAAATCAATGGAGATTCAGAATTGAAATGGATTTCTTTTGGCTTGAGATACACGCCAGACATGCTATTTTAATTTAAAGCTCGCGCACCTTATTTAGCGCTTGCTCTAAACGATCCACACCAAAGACCTGCATGCCTTTAATCGGCTGTTTTGGCGCATTGGCTTTCGGCACAATCGCATGGGTAAATCCTAGCTTAGCGGCTTCTTTCAATCTCTCTTGACCACGTTGCACAGGGCGCACCTCTCCAGCCAAGCCAACCTCACCAAAAACAATCAGTTTATTGTTTAGTGCTTTGTTTTTTAATGAAGAAACGATAGATAAAAGCACAGCCAAATCCACCGCTGGCTCGCTGATTTTAACGCCACCCACGGCATTCACAAACACGTCTTGGTCAAAACAAGCGACGCCTGCATGCCTATGCAAAACCGCCAATAACATTGCCAAGCGATTTTGTTCTAAGCCAACGCACAAGCGTTTAGGATTCGGTGCATGGGCTTCATCGACTAAAGCTTGCACTTCAACTAACAAAGGCCTTGTACCCTCTTGCGTCACCGTAATGCAAGAGCCAGCGACTTCTTCGGCGTGATGCGACAAGAACAGCGCCGATGGATTACTGACTTCACGCAAACCTTTTTCGGTCATCGCAAACACGCCAAGCTCATTCACGGCACCAAAACGGTTTTTGAACGCACGAATCAAACGGAAGCTAGAGTTAGGGTCGCCCTCAAAATAAAGTACGGTATCCACAATATGCTCAAGCACACGCGGACCAGCCAAGGAACCTTCTTTGGTGACATGCCCAACTAATATCACGCTAATGCCAAGCTGCTTAGCAGCACGCGTCAATTGCGCCGAACATTCACGCACTTGCGCTACCGAGCCCGGGGCCGACTGCAAGGCTTCTGAATAAACGGTTTGAATCGAATCAATCACAGCAACATCAGGCTTATGAGCTTGCAGTGTCGCAACAATTTTTTCTAGATTAATTTCAGCGAGTAAATCTAAGGGCGAAGCATCCAAACCCAAACGCTTCGCACGCATGGCGATTTGCTGAGCCGACTCTTCACCACTGATATAAAGCGTTTTACTTTTATTGCCTAAATGACAAAGCGTTTGAAGCAACAAGGTTGATTTACCGATGCCCGGGTCACCACCAATAAGCACTACACCACCCGGCACTAAGCCTCCGCCTAATACACGGTCAAACTCAGCAATGCCTGTGGCTTGGCGCGGGGTTTCAGCCGCTTCAACTTCTTGTAGCTTTTGAATAGTACTTGCCGCGGCTAAAGGTGCGAAACGGCTTGCGCTTGAAGTTTCAGCGATGGATTCAACTAGCGTATTCCAAGCCATACAACTTGGACATTGACCTTGCCACTTGGAGGACTGACCGCCACACTCGGTACAGCTATAAACGGTTTTTGCTTTAGCCATTATGCAACCACCTTAAGCGGCACACGTGGCGCAACAGCACAAAGCAACTCATAACTAATTGTCTCGGCAGAATGGGCTACATCATCCACAGAAACTTGATTGCCCCACATTTCAACATAAGCACCAATTTCAGCTTCTGGAATAGCGGTAATATCCACAAATAGCATATCCATAGAAACACGACCTAAAGTTTGCGTCATCTTTCCAGCAACGGCGATTGGTGTACCGTTAGGTGCATGACGTGGATATCCATCCGCATAGCCGCATGCAACAACCCCTATCCGCGTTTTTTGAGATGCTGTGAAGCGATGACCGTAACCCAAGCTTTCACCGGCCTCTAGCGTCTGCACAGAGATAATATCGCTAGTAAATTGCATCACTGGTTTTAAATTAAATTTAGCAGCCGAATCCTCAGCGATAGGAGATGTGCCATAAAGCATAATCCCTGCACGCACCCAATCAGCATGCGCTTCAGGGAAGCGTAATAAAGCCGCTGAATTAGCTAGCGATTGCGGGTTTTGATGTACTTGCGTTGCCTGCTTAAAGACTGCCAATGGCTTTGCGATTCCCAGCGATTCATCTGCGGTCGCAAAATGTTCCATCAAAGTAATGTCGGCAACGTTTTGACAGGCTTGAAGTCTTGCTAATACAAGCTCAAAATCTTGTGGCTTAAAACCAAGGCGGTTCATGCCTGTATTCATTTTAAGATGGATAGAAATGGGTGCAGTGAGGTTTGCATTTTCGAGCATTTCCACTTGCTTATGGGAATGCACAACGATACTAATGGATTGTTCAGCAATGGCTGGTAGCTCATCCGCAGAGAAAAAACCTTCAAGCATCAAAATGGTTTGCTTGTAGCCTGCCGTTCTTAAAGTTAAGGCTTCGTCTAAGCCAAGAATAGCAAAGCCATCAGCAGCCCTTAAGCCTTTAGCTGCATTGAGCAAGCCATGTCCATAGCCATTAGCTTTTACTACTGCCATCACTTTAGAGTTTGGCGCTTTTGATTTAGCGACTGCTAAGTTGTGTTCTAAAGCACTAAGGCTAATGGTAGCTTGTATCGGACGCATAGCAGAGATTAGTAATCGTCACCCATATGTGCGTTACCAGATGAGAAGTTCTCAAAGCGAGTATGTTGACCCAAGAACGTCAAGCGAACGCGGCCAATTGGGCCGTTACGTTGTTTAGCGATAATAATTTCCGCAGTGCCTTTATCTTCAGAGTCCGGGTTATACACCTCATCACGATAGATAAATAAGATTAAGTCGGCATCTTGCTCAATCGCGCCAGACTCACGCAAATCAGACATAACAGGCCGCTTGTCAGGACGTTGCTCCACACTTCGATTTAACTGTGACAAAGCCACTACCGGCACGTCTAATTCTTTGGCAAGCGACTTTAGTGAACGCGAGATTTCAGAAATCTCTGTGGCGCGGTTCTCACTTGCTCGCCCTGAGGTGCCTGACATCAATTGCAAGTAATCGACGACGATTAAGCCTAGCCCACCTGTTTGCCGATGCAAACGACGCGCTCGAGCACGGACATCAAATGAACTTAAGCCTGCGCCTTCATCAATAAAGATAGGAGCATCATTAAGTTTGCCAAGCGCAGTCGTTAAACGCGCCCAATCTTCATCCTCCAAATTACCATTACGCATACGATGCTGATCCAAGCGCCCTACTGAACCAATCATACGCGTAGCAAGCTGGGTTGCACCCATTTCCATAGAGAATACAGCGACTGCTTTTTTCGTGTCTAAGGCAACGTTTTCAGCAATATTGAGTGAGAAAGCTGTTTTACCCATAGAAGGACGGCCTGCCACAATAATCAAATCACCTGGCTGGAAGCCTGATGTACGCTCATCTAGGTCATCAAAGCCTGTTGGAATACCCGTTACGCTACCTTGATTTTCTCGTTGATATAGGTAATCAATACGGTCAGCCACTTGCGGGAGTAATGTTTGAATATTCACAAAGCCTTGTGATCCGCGATTACCGCTTTCGGCGATTTGGAAAATCTTAGCTTCGGCTTCATCTAACAATTGCTGCGCATCCCGGCCTTGTGGATTGTAAGCGCTTTCCGCGATTCCCGAACCCACTTCAACCAACTTACGCATAATCGAACGTTCACGCACGATTTCAGCATAACGGCGAATGTTCGCCGCGGTTGGGGTGTTCTGCGCCAAGGCGCCAAGATAAGCAATACCGCCCACACTTGAAAGCTCTGCAGAGTTTTCTAATGATTCCGCCACTGTCACAATATCTGCTGGACGGTTTTGTTCAATCAACTTAGCGATGTGAGTGTAAATTAAACGATGGTCGTGACGATAAAAATCAGATTGATTAAGAATATCTGCAATTCTATCAAGCGCCTCATTCTCAAGTAGCAAGCCACCGAGCACGGATTGCTCTGCTTCTACCGAGTTAGGAGGGAGTTTTAATGATTCTAAAGAGTCTTCAGCCATGCCAACATTATAAACTGAAACATGGATCCTTAAGACGGCTAGAAAAACAAAAAACGGGCAATAAAAAAGGCTACCGAAGTAGCCTTTTTAGATTAAGCAGTTAGCTTAACCTGTTGCCTATGCCTCACCCAATACTGAAACAGTGATATCAACCACTACGTCATGGTGCAATGCAATACTTACAGCGTGGTCACCAACAGCCTTCAATGGGCCAACTGGCAAACGCACTTCTGATTTAGCTACTTCAAAACCAGCAGCAGTCAACGCTTCAGCGATATCGCCATTACCAACTGAACCGAATAGACGGCCATCAACACCAGCTTTTTGTGTCACTTGTAGCAAGTAACCAGCAAGTTTTTCGCCACGTTTAGCAGCTGCAGCCAATAAATCGGCTTGTTGTTTTTCAAGAATCGCACGACGCTCAGCAAATTCAGCTTTGTTAGCTTCTGTTGCACGTTTTGCTTTGCCTTGTGGGATTAAAAAGTTACGACCGTAACCATCTTTAACTTTAACGATATCGCCAAGGTTGCCCAAGTTCACTACTTTTTCTAATAAGATAATTTGCATGGTTTTCCCCTTAGTGCTTATCAGTGTATGGCAACAAGGCTAGGAAACGTGCGCGTTTCACAGCTGATGTCAACTGACGTTGGTATTTTGCTTTTGTACCAGTAATACGTGCAGGAATAATCTTGCCGTTTTCTGTAATGAAATCTTTTAATAGATCTACGTCTTTGTAATCTACTTCTTTAATGCCCTCTGCTGAAAAACGGCAGTAGCGGCGGCGTTTGAACATATCACGTGCCATGTTAGTAATCCTTATCAATAATTTAATGTATTAATGTGCAATACCAGCTGTGCGCTCTTTAAGCTACGTTTTGCAATAAAGCCTGTCACGTTTAAATGTGTACCAACTTTAATGTGTTGTGATTTTTCCGCCAACTCACCCATGAGCATGGCATTAATTTCACATTCCACTCTACGTTGCATTCCTGCCTCAACTTGCTCAGACAGATGACGTAAAACAAAACTTAACAACGGTATTCCTGCTGGTGTATAGCGTAGCGTTTCAATTTGAACCACTTCGCCGCTTATCACTAATTGATTAGTCACCAGCGGTTGCAACTCACTTAAGCTGAAGCTTCCTCAGTTGCTGCAGCGCCCTCTTCCTTACCCAATACTGATTTAGATTTCTCTTCTTTCATCATTGGAGATGGTGCAATCACAGCTTCTTTAGTTGCCATTGTTAAATGGCGCAACACTGCATCATTAAATTTGAATGCGTGTTCAAGTTCGTCTAAAACGAATTGATTACATTCAATATTCATTAGCACGTAATGCGCTTTGTGGATTTTTTGAATTGGGTAAGCCAATTGACGACGGCCCCAATCTTCAAGGCGATGCATAGCACCACCGTTTGAAGTCACAAGTGCGCGATAACGCTCGATCATCGCAGGTACTTGCTCACTTTGGTCCGGATGGACGATAAATACTACTTCATAATGCCGCATGTAAACTCCTTTTGGATTAAAAGGCTCCTGCACAGCGAAACAGT
>JBJOIS010000001.1:0-156889 GCA_046047035.1 Pseudomonadota bacterium | reverse complement strand
CGCTTATTCTTTTGAGGCTGTGTCATTAATAATTCAAACTATCAAATGGTTTTTCACCGCCGAGCAATTCCAAGCTCACTTGATTTGGCAAGCAAATCGCCGCTTGCCCTTTGTGGCTGAGCCAACCTTGATGCACGCAATATTGATTGGGGCAGGGCGAACGCTCAAAACGTGCTTTTCCATCGGCAATCACAATGCGTGTGATGCCAATTGGCCCTTGAAGATCAATGGCACGATTTTGCGCGAGACTATAAGTCGCATAAATTTTATCCCCGAGTCGGATTTGCAATTTTGCGGCCTGCTCATGGTGCCATAAGCTTTTGAACAAATAAGCGACAAAAATCAGCCCTACTAGAATGACTAAGACGTCACCCAATAAGGGCTTACCCAATTTAAATGCGTCCTTCATTATTGAACCGTAATCTTTTCAGGCTTAGCAAGCCAATGTATGCGCTGATTCATAGATGCACTAAGCGTCACTTTACCCTCTGCATCAACCACCAAATAGTGATCGACACCCATCATTTTTGCGGCATTCGCACGCTCTCCTGGCGCACTCAAAAAGATTGGTTTAGATGCTACATCCGACAGCACACCAGCTTGAGGACTTGGCGGAATTAAGACTGTCACGGCTTGTGTGCTTTGCGCTGGATAGCCACTGCGTGGATCAATAATATGACAATAACGCTTTCCATCTTGCTCAAAATAACGCTGATAATCGCCCGAAGTGCCAATTGCCCATCCGTGCGGCAATTCAATTGTTGCCATCGGCTTAGCCTGACGCGGATGCTGAATGCCAACTCGCCAAGGCTTATCACCGTGCTTACCAAGCGCGATGATGTTGCCACCAATATTCACCAATGCATTTTTAACACCCTGCTTTTGCAGTTCAGCCAGCGCGAGATCTAAAGCATAGCCCTTTGCATAACCTCCCAAATCAAGCTTAACGGCGGGGTTTGTGCTAAAAGCAGTGTTGTCTTTAATCACGATATCCGACATTTGCGGATTCGCTAGCACTAGCTTTTTAATGGCTAAATCATTGATTTCGACAGGCGTAAATTCATCGCGCTGAAAGCCCCAAGCGCTTATCAAGCCACCAATGGCAGGATTAAATAGACCTTGAGATTGCTTGGATAGCATTTGCGCTTGCACGAGCATTTGGGAGAGCTCTGGGCTAATTTCGACAGGCTTGTTCCCCGCGGCGAAAGTTTGATTAAGTTTGCTTAATTCGCTGTCAGACTGCCAAGCGTGATATTGATGATGTAGCCGCTGAAAATCTTGAAGAATATGGCTGGTGACTGCATGCGCTTTTTCATTGGATTCGCCGTAAATACTAATGTCCACCAGCGTACCAAACACATAAGACTTGGTTTGCACCAAAGGCTCTTTGCCACATGCACTTAATATCAATGCAAAAAATAAGACCAGAAATCTCATTGCGCTATCTCATTGCACTATAGGGTTTCTAAGGCATCCATAAAAACAGATGCCGGATTACATGGTGTTTGTGCGGCTATTTCCATCATGCCTGTTGGGCTAGTCACATTGATTTCCGTGAGATGTTCACCAATCACGTCCAAACCAACCAAGAACAAGCCTTTTTGTTTAAGCACTTTGCCCACTGTGCTAGCAATTTCAAAATCACGCTCAGTCAATGGCTGAGCCACCCCCGTGCCGCCTGCCGCCAAATTGCCTCGGGTTTCACCTGCCATCGGAATGCGCGCCAAAGCATAAGGTAGCGGTTCGCCATTAATCACAATAATACGTTTGTCGCCTTGGGTGATTTGTGGCAAATAGCGCTGTGCCATCACTGTTCGTTTGCCATAATCGGTAATTGTTTCAAGAATCACACTGATATTAGGGTCTAATTGAGTAAGTCTGAAAATGCTGCTGCCACCCATGCCATCTAAAGGCTTCACAACAATATCATCGTGCGCCCTCAAAAATTCACGGATTAGCGCGTTATCGCGTGTCACTAAAAACTCAGGCGCAAACTGTGGAAAATTAGCGACAGAAAGTTTTTCATTCCAATCACGAACTGAGGCGGGATTGTTGAGTACTAAAGCACCTTGACTAACCGCTAAATCAAGCAAATACGTACTGTATAAAAACTCGTTATCAAACGGCGGATCTTTACGCATCAAAACAGCATCAAAATCCTTAGGCGATTGCTCAATGGCATCACCTAATTGATACCAGCTTTCACCCTCACTAAATACAAAAGGCTGCACGCGTAAGCGCACTTGCTCTTGGCGTAAAAACAAATCACTTTGTAATGCGACAAATAACTGATGCCCACGGCTAGCCGCCTCACGCATGATGGCAAGACTAGTGTCCTTGTAAGGCTTGAGGCTATCAAGCGGATCGAGTATGACGGCAATACGCATTACAAACGCTCCGGATCACTTTCTTCTAACTCTATCGAGGCGGCGAGCAACGCTAAACGCGCCACAACACTATAAGCATAGAATCTGTTTTTGGCTGAGTCTGGCGCATCCGCACAGTCTGGCGTTGAACAAGGATTGTCAAAGGCTAATGGCACAAAATGCATGCCTGGCGCATTGAGATTTTCATCCACGGCACGGCCAGTATGTACGCGGTAAAAACCGCCCACCACAAAATGATCCATCATATAAACCACAGGCTCCGCCACCGCATCATTAATTGTCTCAAAGGTATAAACCCCCTCTTGAATGATGACCTCATTCACTTCCATGCCCTCTTTCACCACCGCCATTTTGTTGCGCTGTTTGCGATTTAGGTCGCGTACGTCATCAGGGCTTTTTACAGTCATAATACCCATACCATAAGTGCCAGCATCGGCCTTAACAATCAGGAATGGTTCTTGTGCTACGCCGTATTCTTGATATTTTTGTTTGATTTTAGCGAGCAAGGTTTCCACCTTTGCCGCCATTTCATCCTCGCCCACACGCGCCTGAAAATCAACACCAGTGGCAGTATCAAAATAAGGATTAATCAACCATTCATCAATGCCTAAAAACTCAGCAAATTCTTTAGCCACTTGATTGTAGGCTGAAAAGTGTTCTGACTTACGACGCGTTGCCCAGCCAGCGTGTAAAGGCGGAATTAGATTTTGTTCTACCCCTTTCAGAATATCAGGTACACCACCTGATAAATCATTATTAAGTAGCACTGCGCAGCTATCAAAGCCATCTAAAGTAAGGCGATTTTTAACACGCTTTACTGGCTCAAGCAAAATAGTTTGGCCTGGCTCAATTTCAATTTGAGTGGGCTCTGTAATTTCAGGGTTAATACTACCAATTCGCACATCCAAACCCGCTTGGCGCAAGATATGCGCAAGCGCTGCGACGTTACGCAAATAGAATGTATTGCGCGTGTGGTTTTCGGGGATCAGTAATAAACGATGCGCTTCGGGACAAATCTTTTCAACGGCCACTGTCGCTGCTTGCACACACAAAGATAAGAAAGCAGGATTAAGATTATTGAATCCTCCTGGGAATAAATTGGTATCCACAGGAGCTAATTTAAAACCAGCATTACGCAAATCAACCGAAGCGTAAAAAGGAGATCCATGCTCTAACCACTGCACACGAAACCAATGCTCAATCTTAGGCATGTTCTCGAGTATGTTTTTCTCGAGGGCAAGCAATGGGCCTTTAAGCGCAGTGGTGAGATGTGGAATCATTAATTAGCGTATCCAAACAGTTAAGCAATGCGTTAATTTTAACGCAGTTATGTATCCTCTAGCGCATTATGTTGACAGGATAAAGCCACATAAAAAAAGCGGACATTTCTGTCCGCTTTTTCTTTTCAGCTATGAAACTACCGAATTAAATATGGTAAGCACGCTCACCATGCTCAGCAGTATCTAAGCCTTCACGTTCCACTTCTTCGCTTACACGCAAACCAACAACTAGATCTACAATTTTGTAAGCAACAAAAGCTACAACTGCTGACCATACAACCGTCAAGCCAACACCCCATGCTTGGCTAGTCACTTGAGTCAACATATCATAACTACCAACCTTATTTGCAACATAGTCATAAACACCTGTACCGCCTAAAGCAGGGCTAACTACCACACCAGTACCAATTGCACCGATGATACCGCCTACACCGTGCACACCAAATACATCGAGTGAGTCATCGTAGCCAAAGGCGCTCTTCACTTTTGATACAAACAAGAAGCACACCGGTGAAACGATTAAGCCCAAGATAATAGCGCCCATCGGACCTGCGAAACCACAAGCTGGCGTAATTGCCACCAAACCAGCGACAGCACCAGAAGCACCACCCAACATAGATGGCTTACCTTTTGCAAACCACTCAACCAAAGTCCATGAAAGCGTTGCTGCACAAGTTGCCAATAGTGTATTGACGAATACCAAAGCAGCGAAACCGGTTGCTTCTAAGTTTGAGCCTACGTTGAAACCAAACCAACCCACCCACAACAAAGACGCACCAATCATCGTCATTGTTAAGCTGTGAGGAGTCATCGCTTCTCTACCGTAGCCTAGACGTTTGCCAAGCAAGATTGCACCAACCAAACCAGCAATACCTGCATTGATATGAACAACAGTGCCGCCAGCGAAATCTAAGGCACCTTTTTGGAACAAGAAACCTGCACCAGCCGTGGCAGCATCTGCAGCAGCTTGTGATGTATAAGCATCAGGACCTGCCCAGAACCAAACCATGTGAGCAATTGGCAAGTAAGAGAACGTGAACCAAAGCACCACAAATAACAAGACCGCTGAAAACTTCATACGCTCAGCAAATGCACCCACGATAAGCGCTGGCGTAATTGCAGCAAACGTCATTTGGAAAGCAACGTAAATGTATTCAGGAATCACAACACCCTTACTAAAGGTACCAACAACTGAATCTGGTGTGACGCCTTGTAAGAATGCTTTAGATAATCCGCCAAAAAAGGCATTGCCATCAGTGAACGCTACGCTATAACCATACAAAGCCCATAGCACACCGATGAGTGAGAAAATCACAAACGTTTGCATCAGGACTGAAAGCATATTTTTACTGCGCACCAAACCACCGTAGAACAAACCTAAACCTGGAATCACCATTAATGTGACTAACACTGTGGCCACGATCATCCAAGCAATGTCGCCTTTGTCAGCAACTGGCGCAGCAGCAGCTGGCGCAGCTTCATCAGTTGCAGGGGTTGCTGCTGGCGCAGCTGCATCAGCAGCTGGTGCTGCTTCAGTTGCTGTTGCAACTGCTTTTGTATCATCCGCATAGCTCACATTCGCTAGGCCAAATACACCCAAACCTAATGCACTAACTAGCGCGAGAGTAGATAGTAATTTTTTCATGTTATGTCTCCTTATAGCGCTTCAGGACCGGTTTCACCGGTACGGATGCGATAAACTTGCTCCAGATTGAAGACAAAAATCTTGCCGTCACCGATTTTGCCAGTGGTTGCAGACTTCTCAATCACTTCAATCACTTGATCAAGCATTTCATCTGAAATCGCCACTTCTAATTTTACTTTAGGCAAAAAGTCCACCACATACTCAGCACCACGATAGAGCTCTGTATGACCTTTTTGACGACCGAAGCCTTTAACTTCAGTCACAGTGATGCCTTGAACACCAATCGCTGAAAGCGCTTCACGCACTTCGTCAAGCTTAAATGGCTTAATAATCGCTGATACAAATTTCATGTTATGTCTCCTCACTATGATTGAGGGTACGAAAGCGATATTGCCTACATACCCTCAAATAGCTTTAAAAATAAAACGCTTTTAGATTAGAAGCTCTTTGTGATGCCAACAACGAACTTGCTTGTATCAACATTTGATCTATCAATTGGTGCATTAGGTGTGTTGAATGATGCAAAGCCTTCATATGCACTAGAACCTGAGGTGCCTGTGTAAAAAGCATTTACAGCCCATGTATCAGCGAATGTTTTAGTCGCGCCAATTTTGTACCATGTCCAATCTAAACCAGTACTATCAGTAATCATTTGACGACCAATTTCACCAGAAACGTTCAAGCCAGCAACAGCAGGCACGTCATAGCTAGCACTAGCAACTACATAACCAGACCAGCGAGTACTACCGCCTAATTTAACACCAGCATTTGTATTACCAGTACCAAAGTTACCAGCTCCCTCAAGAGAGTTATTGTCATTCCAACCATAGAATTGTGTTGGGTTTACACCACCTTTAACAGTGAACCACTTCCAACCCAAACTACCGTAGATTTCTACAGTATTAAGTTTTGATTTGCGATAGTTATAAACTTGCGAAGCTGTTGATTTTGAAAAGTCGCCATCTGGGTAATAGATATAAGTTGCACCTAGGTCATATTTGAAGTCTGTTGCAAATGTGTTGCGGAAACCAGCTGAAAAATCCATTTCCACGTTAGCATTTGGCAACCACTTATCAGATACGTTTGATGCCCAAACACCAGCATAAGCACCAGAAACGTGATCCGCCTCAATACCGAATTGCGCAGCTGGGTTACCCCATGTTTGTGATTGACCGTGCCAGATATAGTCGCTAACTAAAGTAGCACTGGCTGGGAATGTCCAAGTTGGTGTCGCAGCAGCAGGCGCCGCAGCTTCTTCAGCCATGACAGCTTGTGATGTAGCCAATGTACCAAGTACCGCTACAAGTAATAATGATTTACGCATAATTTTTCCTTTTAATATGAAGTGCAAAAAAATAAAAACAAAGTTTTACGGATTGTATAAAGCAATCACCGTGCCAACTTTTGAAATGTCTAAAAATGAGCATTTGAAGCAGCGCATCACATAAAATATCCAACTTCATGTTTTAAATCGTCATTATTAATCTCATTAAAAATTAATAAGTTAAGGGCTGGATGAGGGAATATCGCTAACAGGCTTGGCAGGCAAGGGCCTTGTTAGTTAGACGGACAATGTAAAAAAGCACCATCCCGCGAACAAAGTGCAATGCCGCTAAAAATGCACCATTAACTGACAAAGCACACATATCGCACCAATCAAGTGCAAAAGCCCTAGTGTGATATTCAACGGCTTTTAGGGCTAATATGGCTCAGCCTTATGTCAGCAACTGTTGCGCATCCTTATCAATTTGGTGCACATCACTTTCGTCTTTGAGTGCCACGCCTGAAACTTTGAGTCGCATAGATTCCTTAGCTAGCCACATTAACTTTTTAGCGGCAGCCTCATAATTCAAACCCTCGGGCCGGACATTTGAAATGCAATTACGGTCAGCATCGCTGCAACCTACTTTGGGCTGGTACGTTAAATAAAGCCCCAAACTATCAGGCGAACTCAAGCCCGGGCGCTCACCAATTAATAAAATCACCATGCGCGCATTAATCAATTCGCCCACTTCATCCGCTAAAGCAACGCGGGCTTGGCTGGCAATCGCTACTGGACCTAACTTCCACTCGCTAGGTATGGCTTGTTGAATGGCTTGCAACATCGATTGCAACATGGGTACGGCATGCTTTTGCACGGCAAGCGACGAGAGACCATCACCAATCACAATGCTGACATCTATTTTTTCTTGCGGAAGGGCTTTGATTAGCTGTGCACTTTCGTCGTTTAATCGGCGCCCCCAATCAGGCCTCAGCAAATAACTTGCTCTATCTGGCGCACGGCTATGGAGTTTTAGTACATCACAGCCCAAGCTTTTAATTTGCATTTCGAGCGCATCGACATCCAAAGCCAAGTGAACCGCGTCGCGCGCCATCGCATGCGACATACCAAAATTCAAAATTTCTTTTGTCGGCAAGCTACTTCCAACACGCCCCAAAGCGATACGAGCGCGGGTGAATTGCTTAAGATCACCCCAAGGATCTTGCACTGTGCTGGCTGAAGTTTTTAATGCTGGTTGAATTTCTTTGCTCATTTTATTAACTCGCACTCAGCAAATGTTTAGGCATGTTTTGCAACATCCGATGCGCTTGCGTGATGGGCTGGACATTGCCTTTTTCATCCATAATGCTCATTTGCTTAAGCCATTGTTCAAACTCAGGCGCCGCACGCAAACCTAATACTTTTCTCAAGTACAAAGCATCGTGAAACGATGTCGTTTGGTAATTGAGCATAATGTCATCGGCACCTGGAATGCCCATGATAAAAGTCAAACCAGCGTTGGCGAGTAAGGTCATCAAGGTGTCCATATCATCTTGGTCAGCTTCCGCATGATTGGTGTAACAAACATCACAACCCAGCGGCACGCCTAACAATTTTCCGCAAAAGTGATCTTCCAAACCTGCGCGGATAATTTGCTTACCATCGTATAAATATTCTGGGCCGATAAAGCCGACAACAGTATTGGATAAAAGCGGTGAAAAATGTCTGGCCACCGCATAAGCCCTAGCCTCGCAAGTCTGCTGATCCACCCCGAAATTTGCATTTGCAGAAAGCACTGAGCCTTGGCCAGTTTCAAAATACATGACGTTATTGCCCACCGTACCGCGATTAAGCGAAAGTGCCGCGGATTGTGCTTCTGCAAGCACCGCCAAATCAATCCCAAAGCTTTTATTTGCCTTTTCAGTACCTGCAATCGACTGAAACACCAAGTCCACAGGTGCACCTTTTTCAATCACCTGAATTTGATTGGTCACGTGGGTCAGGATGCATGACTGCGTGGGGATTTGGTATTGATTGATGATTTCATCGACTAAATAGTACAAATCCATCAAAGCAGGAATGCTATCCGTTGCAGGGTTAATCCCAATCACGGCATCACCCGAACCATAGAGCAAACCATCCACAATAGAAGCGGCAATCCCGCGCGGATCATCCGTTGGATGATTTGGCTGTAAGCGAGTGGAGATGTGGCCTGGCAAACCAATGGTGTCTCTAAAAGCCGTAATGACTTTGCATTTTTTAGCGACCAAAATTAAATCTTGATTACGCATCAGTTTACTGACAGCGGCAGCCATTTCTGGCGTGATGCCAGGCGCAACCCGAGTGAGCGTTGCCGTATCCACTTCATCGGTCAGTAGCCAATCTCGAAAATCCCCTACTGTGAGATGACTAATTTCTGCAAACGCTTGCTGGTTGTGTGTATCGACAATGAGCCGTGTGATCTCATCGGACTCGTAAGGAATAATCAAATCCTCTAAAAAAGTTTTCAACGGAATCTCAGCCAAACACATGCGTGCGGCCATTCGCTCGGCATAAGTCTCTGCTGCAACACCCGCCAAATAGTCGCCAGACCTTGCCGGCGTGGCTTTAGCCAGCACGGCTTTCAAGTCTTCGAACTGATAGGTATGGCTATCGATTGTGTAACGGTAAATCATAAGCACCTTAATGAATAAAACCGCGCCAAAAAATTGACGCGGTTGTTCAAATTACAACATGAAACGCTAATGATTGTCTGATGAAGCATCACGGTGATGCTGCGTCATACTGAAATATACAAAACCAAGTGCCATCAAACCAAAGAAGATCAAGCTTAATTGTTGGTTAAAGTAAATCATCGTCATCAAACTAATCCCCGCCAAAATCAATGCAATTGCTGGGAATAACGGATAAGCAATGGCTTTAAAAGGACGGTCTAAATTCGGCTCTTTTTGACGCAGTTTAAACAAGCTCAGCATTGAAACGATGTACATCACAATCGCGCCAAACACTGACATGGTGATCAAATTGGCCGTCAATGTCATGCCAGCAAACTGAAACTCATCACCTGCAATGGCAAGCACACCAACCACAGCACCAGCGATAATTGCACGATGGGGTGTTTTGAACTTCTCGTTCACAGTACCAAAAAACTTAGGCATATAACCCGCACGAGAAAGCGCAAAAATCTGACGTGAATATCCTAAAATAATGCCGTGGAACGATGCAATCAAACCGAACAAGCCAATCCACACCAACATATGCAACCAACCGCTGTTCTCACCCACAATCATTTTCATGGCTTGCGGTAATGGGTCGTTAATATTTGAAAGCGCTTTCCAATCACCCGCGCCACCCGCAAATACCATCACACCAATGGCCAATACCACTAAGGTTAGGATGCCTGAAATATAGGCTTTAGGAATCGTTTTGCGTGGATTTTCAGCTTCTTCCGCCGCCATCGCTACGCCTTCAATGGCCAAGAAGAACCAAATCGCGAAAGGAATCGCAGCAACAATGCCTGAAATAGAAGCCACACTAAAAGTGTCTGCACCCGACCAGCCATGTGCCACAAAATTAGACATCGAGAAGCCTGGTGAAACAACGCCCATAAATACCAGCAATTCTGCAATCGCCAAAATAGTGACGAATAATTCAAAAGTCGCCGCTATACGCACACCAATAATATTGAGCGCCACAAACACTACATAAGCACTCATCGCAAAGGTTTTAGGATCAACGGTTGGGAACTGAACGTTCAGATAAGCACCAATCGCCATGGCAATCGCAGGTGGTGCAAACACAAACTCCACCAAAGTCGAGAAGCCAGCGACATAGGCTGTTTTTGCACCAAAGGCGCGCCTTGCATAAGCAAATGGACCACCTGCATGCGGGATTGAAGTCGTTAATTCAGTAAAACTAAAAATAAACGTGGTGTACATCACCGCGATTAAAACGGATGTCACCAAGAAACCTAAAGTCCCTGCTTTATCCCAACCATAACTCCAACCAAAATACTCACCTGAGATCACCAACCCTACGGCCAACCCCCACAGATGCCATCCATTTAACGTTGCTTTTAATGACGAACTCATGACTGCTCCTTGTAATGTGACATCTAACTAAAAACTACTATAAAACTTTAAGTGGAATCACCAGCTAAAAATTCACGCCAACCACCTAATGCAGAAATATCAACTGCATCTTCCGTAGCATACGCTTCGCACAAAAATCCTTGTACTGTTGTTTCATCTTCAAGCACCAATGTGCCAAAGCCAAGTGGGGCAGGCACGCCTGCAACAAATGCCCCATAATGATTAAGCGGCAAACGCCATACTTCTAAAGCAATCGCTGTGCCATCAGCCTGCACTCTAAGCAAACCTGGACGTGCTGGAACAAAACCGTTTAATTTGAACAGCTTATATTGCTTGGCTGTTTTTGCCTTTTTAACAAACTCACCGCCTAGATTTGTTAATTGCGCATTAAGGGGCAGTCCACTCATATGTGCACCACAAACGGCCACTTCTATCATTGCATTGTCTTGTGTCATATTGATGTCTTAATGTTGAGTAAATGGAAGTTGTGTTGCGCCTAATGTTTTAGCTGTTTTTTGCTGTACCTGGTTTGCTAAGTCTAGCAATTTCACATCACTAAAAGCTGGCGCACAAACGGTGATACCAACAGGCAAACCATTCTTTTGGAAACCTGTAGGAATTGCAACGGCTGACAAATCGAGCAAGTTCATAAAATTGGTGTAGTAGCCCAAATTAGAATTGCAGCGCACTGGATCTGCATTAACTTCGTCAATTTTATAGATCGTGCCTGCCGTCGGTGTGACAATGATGTCCACGTCATTCCAAACACCTGCACATTTGCGCTGCATGGCTTTAAGCTTATACATCGCACGATAGGTATCAGCCGCTGAAAACTTCACCGCACCGCCAATAATCTGACGTGTGACAGGAAAAATAGCCTCAGCATTCGCTTCAAAGAAATCTTGAATCGCCGCATAACGCTCTGCGACCCAAGGGCCTTCATATAACAATCTTGCTGTTGCCAAAAACGGCTCAAAATCAATTTCAACCGCTTTGCCACCTAAGGCTTTTAATTGCGCAATTGCATCTTGGAATAGATTCGGCGATTCTGGATTTTCAAAAAAAGCTAATTGCTCAGCTTTAGGTACGCCAAAAGTAAATGCTGGTTTGAATTTAGCCTCAGCAGGCAAGGCCTTCCTTGAGTAAGCATCTGCATCATCAAACCCTTGTGCGCTTGATAAAACCGTTTCTGCATCTTTTGCAGTCAGCGCAAAAATAGAAACGCAGTCCAATGTTCTACAGGCTGGAACGACCCCCGAGGTACTTAACAAGCCACAGCTTGGTTTTAATCCAACCAAGTTATTAAACGCGGCTGGCACACGGCCAGAGCCAGCAGTATCTGTCCCTAAACTAAAACTCGCCATCCCTAGCGCAACAGAAACGGCGGAACCTGAACTAGACCCTCCAGAAATATATGCAGTGTCAAAACTATTTTGGCAGGCGCCATAAGGAGAGCGAGTGCCGACGAGACCTGTGGCAAATTGATCTAGATTGGTTTTGCCGACAGGAATAGCGCCGGCATCAATCAGCTGTTGAACAACAAATGCGCTTTTTTCTGGGGTATAAGCATATTCAGCACAGCCCGCAGTGGTTGGAATACCCGCCAAATCAATATTGTCTTTAATCGCAAAAGGAATCCCATACAAAGGTAAATCTGCTGGATTCTTTTGCGCCAATTGATTGGCATACACCATCATCTCATCAAGGCTTAAACGGCGTATCCAAATATTTCTTGGGTCTAGGTTGCCAATTTCAGCATCTAGCTGTTTAACTAAATCAGCGGGACTTAACTCACCAGCTAAATAAAGGCCTTTTAAATGTGCAATTTCTAAATTCATTTGATGCCCCTTATTTTTCTGCGATGACTAAAAGTTGCTGGCCAGCCGCGACTGCGGAGCCTTCTTGGCAAAGCACATGGCTGACTGTGCCTGAGCACGATGCGGTGACAGAGATTTCCATCTTCATCGACTCAACCACGACCACGACGTCACCTTCAGAGACTTCATCGCCCACATTCACTTTGATTTGCCATAAGTTACCCGCCACATGAGAGCTCACCACACTGCTACCATCAGCAAGCTCAAGCGTCTCTGCAACATCATTTCCGGCTTCGTTTTCATTGCTGTAATTCGCCTGTCCAGAGGCAATCCAACGCTCACGCTCGGCATCAAAAGAAGCTTGTTGCTTACCTTTAAATGTCGCAATTGATTCGGCCTCTTTATCCAAGAAAGCCGTATAGTCTTTAAGCTTAAAAGTTTGCTCTTCGATCTTGAGCTGGAATTTTCCGCGAGGGAAATCTTCACGCATTTGCAAGAGCTCTGCTTCTGACACAGGATAAAAACGGATTTGGTCAAAGAAGCGAAGTAGCCAAGGCTTGCCATCTTTGAAGTCTTTGGTTTGATTCCAGCGATTCCACATTTGAATCGTTCGGCCAACAAACTGATAGCCCCCAGGGCCTTCCATGCCATAAACGCACATATAAGCACCACCAATGCCGACTGCATTTTCAGGTGTCCATGTCCTTGCTGGATTGTATTTAGTGGTGACCAAACGATGGCGAGGGTCGACCGGCGTTGCCACCGGGGCACCCAAATACACATCGCCAAGACCGAGCGTTAAGTAGCTCGCGCCAAAAACGATTTGTTTCACATCTTCAATACTACCGAGTCCGTTAATCCGGCGAATAAATTCAATATTGCTTGGACACCAAGGTGCATCTTTACGGACCGATTGCATGTACTTTTCAATCGCCAACTTGGTCGCTGCGTCATCCCATGACAATGGCAAATGCACAATACGTGTTGGCACTTCCATTTCCTCAACGGCTGGCAATAAAGCCTCAGCAGATTTGAGCAAAGTCAGCAATTTTTCAACAGGGAGCGCCAAACTATCGTAATGCACTTGCAATGAGCGAATGCCTGGCGTGAGATTAAGAATGCCCTGCACATTTTCTTTTTCTAGCCACTGCATCAAGGCATGAATCCGGAAGCGTAATGTCAAATCCAAAACCAGTGGGCCGTATTCAACTAATAAATACTTATCCCCTGCCTGACGATAAACCACTTTTACTTGGTTTTCAGTTTCGGTGATTTCGCCCAATATTGGCGTGAAACTTTGTGCTGTTGTGGCTTTAATGGCAACACTAGATTCAGGCGTTAATGAGGTAATTTCAGCATTTTGAGCAAGCTCTAACTGCCTTGCCTCATCCTGCGTCAATCGTTTAAAACGAATTTTATCGCCCGCTTTTAACTGCCCCATTTTCCAAAGTTCAGCTTGAACAATCGTAGCGGGACAAACAAAGCCGCCTAAACTTGGACCATCAGGACCTAAAATCACAGGCATGTCCCCAGTAAAGTCCACCGTGCCAATTGCATAGGCATTGTCGTGAATATTTGATGGGTGCAGGCCAGCCTCACCACCATCTTTACGCGCCCATGTAGGCTTAGGGCCAATCAAGCGAATCCCTGTGGTATTAGAGTTATAATGCACTTCCCAATCGGTTGAGAAGAACATGGCGATGTCATCATCGGTAAAGAAATCTGGCGCGCCATGTGGGCCATATAACACACCGATTTCCCATTGACTCGTGTAAACCGGACGCATTTCAACAGGTAATGTTTTAGCAATAAATTTTGCTGTTTCTTTAGACAAAGGCAGCACATCGCCGACACGAATAGCGCGTCCACCATGACCACCAAATTGTCCTAAGGTGAACGTTGATTTGCTGCCCAAATAATTAGGTACATCAAAGCCGCCATGAATAGATAGATAAGTGCGGCAACCATGCGCTTCGACTTTACCTAATTTCAGCACACTTCCTGCTTGAACATGATGGGATTGCCACAATGCAATCGGCGCACCATCCAAGGTTGCATCAATCGGTGCGCCAGTAATCGCAATCACCGCTGCTTTATTAAACTTAAGCTTAGGGCCAATCAGGGTAATTTCTAAACCCGCTTCGCCTTCAATATTCCCCACAAGCTTATTGCCGAAACGAAATGCCAAATGATCCATTGGGCCAGAGGGCGGAACGCCCACAGCCCAATAACCCATGCGGCCTGGATAATCTTGTATGGTCGTCATGACACCGCCATCGAGGACGTCCAAGGTATGCGGCTGATAATTGAACGTATTGAGGTAGCGCGTAATTTGTTCACCTGCTGGGAACACATCATCAGCAAGCACTTGGCGTAAATACTCTAAATTGGTCTCAATACCGCTAATACGCGTTTCATCTAATACTGACTTCATTGACGCTACTGCAGCGCTTCTATCTTTGGCATGGACCAAAACCTTTGCCACTAAAGGATCATAAAATGGCGAAACATCACTACCCGTTTCTACCCATGTATCAACACGCGCATTAGGAGAAAACTTCACTTCGGTGAGCACGCCACTAGACGGCTGAAAGTTTTTATTGGCATCTTCCGCATACAAACGCACTTGAATTGCATGACCGCTTGGCTGATGTTGGTACTTAGCAAAAGCGTCAGTTTCACCAGCAGCAATACGAATCATCCATTCAACCAAATCAACATCATTTACCAACTCTGTTACGCCATGCTCTACTTGCAAACGCGTATTGACTTCTAAGAAGTAAAATTTTCCGGTGCTTTTGTCATAGACAAACTCTACCGTTCCTGCTGAGCGATAATGAATTGCCTGTCCTAGTTTCACCGCCGTTGCTGCAAGCGCATCTCTTACTTCTTGCGTAATATTGGGTGCTGGCGTTTCTTCAATCACCTTCTGATTTCTGCGTTGCACGGAACAGTCTCGCTCACCTAATGCAATCACATCTCCGAGTCCATTACCAAAAATCTGCACTTCAATATGGCGAGCAGCTTGCACATACTTTTCTAAATAAATGCCCGTATCTTTAAAGTTGGCACTAGAAAGTCGTTGCACAGAAGCAAATGCACTTTCTAACTCATCGGCACCCCAAATTAACTGCATACCAATGCCGCCACCACCTGCGGTACTTTTTAACATCACTGGGTAACCGATCTTTTCAGCCTGTGATTTAGCTTCATCAACACCAGCCAATAAGCCTGTGCCAGGCAACAGCGGCACGCCATTTTTTTCAGCCAAAGCACGTGCAGTATGTTTCAAGCCAAAATCTCGCATTTGACTAGGGCTTGGACCAATGAAAGCAATCCCTAAAGATTCACAACGCACTGCAAAACTAGCGTTTTCTGACAAAAATCCATAGCCAGGATGAATGCCCTGCGCGCCTGTTTTTTGGGCGATTTCTAAAATCTTATCGACATTCAAATAGCTTTCAGCCGCAGGTGCTGGACCCACACAATAAGCCTCATCCGCGTCTAGAACATGACGTGCATTTACATCTGCTTCTGAATAAATAGCCACGGACTGAATGCCCATTTTTTTGAGGGTACGAATCACACGGCAGGCGATTTCGCCTCGGTTTGCAATTAAAACCTTAGTAAACATATTTAACTCTCAAGCTGCGAGTCGTCTCGCTTATTAGATTGATCAACAGGTCGTCCTGCTGACTAGTTTGAATTCCAGATGAGCAATTGCACTGGCGTTGGGTTATATCCATTACAAGGATTATTGAGCTGCGGACAGTTAGAAATCAGCACCAAAATATCCATCTCCGCACGCATTTCTACATATTTACCCGGCCCTGAAATGCCATCAGCAAAAGTCAGTGCGCCGTTTTCAGACACGGGTACATTCATAAAGAAATTAATATTTGCAGTAATGTCACGCTTACTCATGTCACGGTCATGTACACAAGGGGAGTGTTGAATGGCATGCATAAAACTATCACGGCAACTGTGCATCGGTCGCTTAGCCAAGTCATAACGCACTGTATTGCTTTCAGCAGAGCAAGCACCACCCAATGTGTCATGACGACCACAAGTATCGGCAATGATGGTCATCATTGCGCGCCCTTCATTGGAATAAAGCACAGAGCCTGTAGACAAATAGACCTTTCCTTGTCTTTGCAAAGTATCTGAGGTGCTATAACGCTCTTCAGGATTGTCTGCGTTGTAAAACAAGGTGTCGACCGCTTGATTGCCCTCCAAATCTAAGATGCGAAAAATCTGGCCCTTTTTTACAATTCCTGACCAGGGGTCCCCCGCTTTGCAGGTTTCATTCAAAACGGCCAAATCTGGATTTAATTTACTTTCAACTAGCGCTGACATGATGGTTCCTTAGTTCGCGTAATAACGAGTGTTGTTAATAAAGCCACGTTGGTTTTGTTCGCAGTGCTGACGACAAACATCATCTTCTGCAGCAATCCCCGCATGCCATGCTGTGAGCAATACATCCGCTGGCGCATATTTGGTTGCAGGATCTAAAGGATGCGGCGCTGTCGAAAGGACAACCAACACATTCATATCAAAACGAATATCAACAGCATCTCCAGCTTTGCTGTGTGAAACTTCATACTTCAATACACCTTCATCATCTGCGGTCACTTTGCTGAATAAATTCAAGTTGGGCATCAAATCACGCTTGCCCAAGCCATGCTTACCCATTTCCACTAATACGCCATCTTTGGCGTTGCGGTACATGTCATTACGCTGCTCCTGGTAATGGGTTTTACCGTACTGTTGCTCGATTAATGAAGCATCGGAAAGGCCACACATTGCATCATGCCAACCTACGCCATCTGCAATCACCGACGCCATGACTCGGCCCATGTCTGAATAGCAGACATTGCCGGTGGTGAAAAAAGCCGTGTGCTGCGCTTTTAAGGTGTCAGACATGTTGTAGCGCTCAAGCTTGTCTTCAGCGTTAAACATCAACAACGCGACGTTTGCACCGCCTTCTAAATCGGTAAAGCGTAAAGCGCTACCTCTGCGCATTAATCCAGACCAATGGCAACCACCTGGTACTTTTTCTTCCCATAAAATTTGGTCAGATTTAAGAGATTTCATGATAAATATTCCTATTAACTAACTATGAATTGGAGGCATTAATGCGGCCAATAACTGCAACTTACCTGTGATAACCCCCCTGAGCGTAATCACTTCATCCGCAATTGTTTGTACTTTGGCTGCAGGACCTTGTACCAACATCACTTCCATTGTTTGTTTGCCCACTAAATTGACATGCAAAGAGCTAATCACTTCATCTAAATAGTGATATTGCAAATCCGCTATTTTTTCTTGTAATCCTCGTGCGCCGTTGTCATACAAAATCGTGATAGTTCCAACCAACACCTCATCACTGGTTTGTCGTTTATGCTCAATCAGCTGTTGTCTCAACATGTCATTGATTGCTTGCGAACGACTTTCATAACCACGCTCGTTTACCATGCCATCCAAAGCCACTTGTAACTCATCAGGCAAGGAAATGCTGATGCGATTCACTGGATGACGAAGTGGCTTCACTAAAGATATTTGTCTTGAGGGTTGCATGATTTATTCCACACTATCTGCTACGTTCACAAAACGGATCATGCGTGGCTCAACATGGGCTTCTAATGGATCGACTTCCACAACAGGCTCAGGCGGATGAATCAAAGCCTCTAGGCGGGCCTTTGTTGCAAGGAATTCTGGGCTGCTAAATTGCTCAGGGCTTCGTGGCCGCGGAACAGGCACTTCGATGAGCTCTTGAACACCACCAGGGTTAGCCTTAAGCACTAAAATACGATCTGCAAGATAAATTGCTTCATCTAAGTCATGCGTGATAAACAAAATAGTAATGTCGATGTTGCGCCAGATATCTAATAAGTGTGCCTGCATCTTGGCGCGAGACTGTGCATCTAGAGCACCAAACGGCTCATCCATCAACAAAATACGTGGCTGATTCACCAAGGCGCGCGCAATGGCTACACGCTGTTTCATCCCACCAGAAAGTTCATGCGGATAAGCATTGGCAAACTTCTCTAAGCCCACTAACTCCAACCATAGCTCTGCTTCATTAGAGGCCTCTTCACCAGTGATATTGTTCATCTCCAAACCGAACATCACATTTTTTTTAACGCTTAACCATGGGAATAACGTATAGCCTTGGAACACCATGCCGCGGTCTCGGCCTGGCCCGGTGACTGGCTTGCCATCAAGCAACACATCCCCTGAAGTGTATGATTCTAGCCCAGCCAAAATACGAATTAGTGATGATTTACCACATCCAGAAGGGCCAATGACACATACAAACTCACGACGATGCGTTTTGAAATTAACGTCTTGGAGCGCAGTTACTCCACCCTTTGCTGTTTTATAAACCTTACCCAGACCCTTAACTTCTAGAATAACTTCACGCTGTTTTAACTTCTCAAAACGCGCTTTGACCTCAGGCGACTGGCTTAAATAACTAGGCAATTTGTTTGTTTTATTTTCCATATTTTTCCTTTAAGCCTTATTTGCTGACTTATCCCAAGGGAATAAACGTTTACCCAACCAAGCAAAAAACAAGTCACTGCCTAAGCCGATAAATCCGATAATCATGATCGCGGCATATACGTTTTCGAAATGTTCATAACGTGCCTGCTGAGTAATAAACCAAGTAATGCCAGAAGACGTACCAATCAACTCTGCGACAATCAAATAGGTCCAAGCCCAGCCCAATAAAATACGTTGATCGCGATATAGCTCAGGCAGTACGCCTGGCAAAATGACATGCCGTAATAACTTCCACTTATTCGTGCCTAAAGTCATGGCAGCTTCAATTAATGCGTAATCTAATTTACGCGTTGTATTCGCAATGATTAAGACTTGTTGGAATAGCGTACCAATCACAATCACTGCAATCTTAGGGCCGCCATAAATACCTAAAATTGCGACAGCCAGTGCGCCAAAAGCAGGCGCAGGTAAGTAGCGAAAGAACTCGATGAACGGCTCGAACAATCTGGAAATCGCACTGTAGGTACCACACAAGATTCCCAATGGCAGGCCAATTAAGGATGAAATCAAAAAGCCCCAAAAAATCACTTGTATGCTTTGCCACAAGCTTTGATGTAACCATAAACCATCGTGTTGAGCAGGCGGTGTAATAAAACTTGTATAAAGCGCCTTCACCACCTCATGTGGCGCAGGTAAGTAAACTGGATTCGCTGGTTCACCAACGGGCAGCGTCTTATTTGCAGATGATGCATCCAGTAACTCTTGATTGAACAATTGCTTGTCCACCAGCATATCCACTTGGAAATAATCGACATCCCCCGGCTGACTAATCAGCACCATAGGATGCCAAACAGCAGGGACATAACTAACTACACTCCAAATCAATAGAGGCAACAGGAATGAGCCCATCCCCAAGAGTGAACGCTTACGTGGCGACAGCTCCCTACGCACCGCAAACCAAGAAGATAGACTCATACTGTTATTCCTTAATACTCAATGATTGATACTTAATTATTTTTCAAGAGATGGATCAATCGCTTTACTCAAATCAGTTGGCTTTTTATAAACCGCATACTTCACATTGAAGTCATCTGCAATTTTGCTAGAACCATAAAGCGACCTAAATCCATCTGCTTTTACAAAGACCTTTTTGCCTTCTTCTAAGCTCAATAAATGCGTTCCTTTTAACAAAGGCAAATAAGCTTCTGGCTTAAGACCAACACGTGCAGACATAATCTTGACCGCATCTGGTTGTGTTTTTGGATCGTTGATGTAAGTCACAACACGACCCCAAACTTTGATGACCTTTTCCCAATCCGCATGACGTGCAGCCAAACTTGCTGGACTCACTGTTAATACGTCGTAAACCAAGCCAGGCTCATCCGCAGAGGTATAAATTGGCTTCGCGCCTGGAACACGTTTCATCGCTTCACCCGAGTTAGGTTGCCAAGCACCAATGGCAGCTAAATCGCCTGATGCCAATGCTTGAGGTGTTTCATTTGTTTTTGTGTTCACAATGGTGACGTCAGACTCTTTCAAGCCAGCTTTTTCTAAGCCATTTAGCAACAATAAATGTTCAACAAAACCAGTTTCCAAACCAATTTTTTTACCCTTTAAATCTTTCAAACTTTTGATGCCCGGCTTGGCAACAATCATGTCGTTACCATTTGAATAGTCCGTCAACAAAATCATGACATTTTTAGCACCACTTGCACCTGTTACTAGCGCATCACCGTTTGTGACCGTCACGCCATCAATCTTGCCAGCGGTAAAAGCGTCCATAGAGGCCGAGTAATCAAACCAATCAAACTTCACATCAACTCCCGCTTCTTTAAACCAGCCCTTTTCAATCGCAACTTGCCAAGCAACCCAACCCGGCCAATCGCTATAACCAACCTTTAATGGCGCTGTATGGCCAATACTCGAAAGCATTAATGCGATTGGCAAAGAAATCCCTACAACTGCTTTTTTAAAGCTATGACGATTAACAGAGAACATGGCAAGACTCCTTAAATAAAGTATTACGAAAATGAATTTCAGTAATACTTAAGCAACTGCCATGCCAAATAACAAAAAACACCCAAGAGGAAGCGCACATAAGTGGAAAGTAAGAACTGACGAACTTCAACATCAAAGCAAATCGCGTGACTGTTAACTTAATGATTCTATTTATTTTTAATCGAATTATTAAAAAAATGCTAAAATTTATAATCTGATTGAAAAGGCCATAAAAAATGAATATACAATTCGTTGAGGATCTCTCAGCAAAATTACGTGAGACACTTTCCAGATCGCCAGCAGGGGATTTAGAAAAGAATATTCATGCACTATTACAGAGCGCATTCACCAAATTGGCGCTCGTTTCCAGAGAAGAGTTCGACGTGCAAACAGAAGTCTTAAGACAAACACGCGAAAAGCTTGATGCACTAGAGAGGCAGTTAAGCACACTTGAAACAATCGATAGAAAATAAGGCTAATACTGTTCATTCGTTCGATTTAAAACCTGCTTAATTGGATTGTAAAAATCAGCCAATTATAAGCGTGTAAAGTTTAGTGAAATCCCCAGCCTGCTTTATAATGGGAGGCTACCAAGCAAGCTAAAACAAGCATTTGAGAATACCTACATGACACCTTTTTCTCCAACCGAAAAAATCTTGCGAGATTTGTTAGCCAAACGCATCCTTATTTTGGACGGCGCGATGGGCACGATGATTCAGCAATATAAGCTCACAGAAGCGGATTATCGCGGTGGGGAAAATGGTCGTTTCAAAGACTTTAAAGGTCCAGCTGGGGCAGAGTTCTGTAACAAAGGTAACAGCTGCGGCTGCGGCGCAAATCACAACCCAGCCCCCGCTGAAACCACGCGCGAGTTATTTGTAAAAGGCAACAACGAACTACTAAGCCTGACGCAGCCGCACGTTATTCAAGAAATTCACGAGCAGTATCTAGCAGCCGGTGCGGATATTGTTGAAACCAATACTTTTGGTGCGACGAGCGTAGCGCAAGATGATTACCACATGGCACATCTCGTTTATGAGATGAACTTAGCTTCAGCACAATTGGCCCGTGCAGCCTGTGACAAATACAGCTCGCCTGACAAACCACGCTTCGTTGCAGGCGCATTAGGTCCAACACCCAAAACAGCCTCCATTTCCCCAGACGTCAATGATCCGGCTGCCCGTAATGTGACCTTTGACCAACTCGTTGCAGCCTATCTTGAGCAAACCCGTGCATTGGTTGAAGGCGGTGTCGACATTTTGATGGTAGAAACCATTTTCGATACTCTCAACTGTAAAGCTGCATTATTTGCCATTGATGCTTTCTTTGAGGAAAGCGGCAAACGTTGGCCTCTAATGATTTCAGGAACAGTGACTGATGCCTCTGGCCGCATTTTGTCTGGCCAAACGGTCCCCGCTTTTTGGCACTCTGTTCGCCATGCGAAACCACTAACCATTGGCTTAAACTGTGCGCTAGGTGCCGCATTGATGCGTCCATATGCGCAAGAACTTTCAAAAATCGCCGATACATTTGTCTGTATCTATCCGAATGCTGGATTACCTAATCCAATGTCTGATACTGGATTTGATGAAAAGCCAGCAGACACTTCAGCTTTAGTAAAAGAGTTTGCAGAAAGTGGTTTCATCAATATCGCGGGCGGTTGCTGCGGGACAACACCGCCACACATTAAAGCCATCGCTGACGCACTGAAAACAATCGCTCCTCGCCAAATCCCTGTGGTTGAAAAGACAACCAAGCTTTCTGGTCTAGAGCCATTTGTCATCGACGATGCCTCACTCTTTGTGAACGTAGGTGAGCGTACTAACGTGACAGGGTCAAAAGCGTTTGCACGCATGATCCTTAATGAGCAGTTTGAAGAAGCGCTTCATGTAGCACGCCAACAAGTTGAAAACGGTGCTCAAATCATCGACATCAACATGGATGAGGGCATGCTTGATGCCATCAAAGCCATGTCTCACTTCTTGAACTTGGTCGCGTCAGAACCTGATATTGCACGCGTGCCAATTATGATTGACTCCTCAAAATGGGACGTGATCGAAGCAGGTCTTAAATGTGTGCAAGGCAAAGCAATTGTTAACTCAATCTCCATGAAAGAAGGAGAGGATGAATTCCTACGCCAAGCAAAACTATGCATGCGCTATGGCGCTGCGGTTATTGTCATGGCGTTTGATGAAAAAGGCCAAGCGGATACATTCGAGAGAAAAATCGAGATTTGTAAGCGCGCTTATGACTTACTCGTCGAAAAAGTTGGCTTCCCTGCTGAAGACATTATTTTCGACCCAAATATTTTTGCGATTGCAACAGGCATCGAAGAACACAACAACTACGCTGTCGATTTCATCAATGCCACGCGCTGGATTAAAGAAAACCTACCGCATGCCAAAATTTCTGGCGGGGTATCTAATGTAAGCTTCAGCTTCCGTGGCAACGAACCGGCGCGCGAAGCAATTCATACCGTGTTTCTATACCATGCGATTAAAGCCGGCATGACGATGGGTATCGTCAATGCGGGCATGATAGGCATTTACGACGATCTACCGGAAGCATTGCGCGAATGCGTAGAAGACGTCGTGCTGAACCGCCGCACTGATGCAACAGAACGCATGATTGAAATGGCCGGCACACTGACAGCTGGTGGCAAAAAAGAGGCCGCGACACTTGAATGGCGTGGCACAGCAGAGAATCCTGTCAGCGTTCAAAAGCGTCTTGCCCATGCACTCGTTCATGGGATCACTGAGTTCATTAATGAAGATACAGAAGAGGCTCGTGTTGAAGCGTTACAAAATGGCGGGAGACCAATTCATGTGATTGAAGGCCCGCTCATGGATGGCATGAACATCGTGGGGGATTTGTTCGGGCAAGGCAAAATGTTTCTGCCGCAAGTAGTGAAATCAGCACGTGTCATGAAGCAAGCTGTGGCGCACCTGATTCCTTTTATTGAAGAGGAGAAACTGCTGGAAGAGAAGCGCACTGGCGTCGCCGCAAAACCAAAAGGAAAAATGGTCATTGCAACCGTTAAAGGTGACGTGCATGACATCGGCAAGAATATCGTTTCAGTCGTCTTGCAATGTAACAACTTTGAAGTCGTCAACATGGGCGTGATGGTGCCCTGCTCAGAAATCTTGGCGCTGGCCAAAGCTGAAAATGCCGACATCATTGGTTTATCTGGATTGATTACCCCATCACTTGAGGAAATGGCACACGTTGCACGCGAAATGCAACGCGACCCTTATTTCCGCGGTCTTAAAACACCACTTCTCATCGGTGGAGCGACAACATCGCGCGCCCATACCGCGGTAAAAATTGCACCACACTATGATGGCCCAGTGGTTTATGTGCCAGATGCTTCACGTTCAGTTGCTGTGATGCAATCACTTGTATCACCTGAACAACGTGATGCTTACATCACTGAATTAAACGCAGACTATGAACGCGCTCGCAACCAACACGCCAATAAAAAAGGCGTGCCTATGCTGTCAATTGAAGACGCACGTAGGAATAAAGCCAAGCTCTCATTCACTGGGAAACACGCACCGGTGAAACCTAAGTTTATTGGTCGCCGTGTATTGGAAAATATCGATTTAGCGACGATTGCACAATACATCGACTGGGGTCCTTTCTTCCAAACTTGGGACTTGGCTGGTGCTTACCCTGCCATACTCACAGACCCTGTTGTCGGTGAAACTGCGACAAAATTATTTGCCGATGGCCAAGCGCTACTCAAGAAAATAATCGAAGGACGATGGTTAACCGCCAACGGCGTTGTTTCACTTCTGCCTGCAAACAGTGTCAATGATGATGACATCGAAATTTATACGGATGAAACGCGTAAAGAAATTGCATTCACTTATTACGGTATGCGCCAACAAACTGAAAAACCAGTGATTGATGGTGTACCTCGGCCGAATCAATGTCTCTCAGACTTTGTTGCCCCGAAAGACTCCGGTGTTGTCGACTACATCGGCATGTTTGCGGTGACGGCGGGCCTCGGCATTGAAAAACATCTCAAACGATTCGAGGATGCGCACGATGACTTCAATAGCATCATGCTGAAATCATTAGCTGACCGTTTAGCAGAAGCTTTCGCAGAATATCTACATGAACGGGTTCGCACCGACTTGTGGGGTTATGCGTCGCAAGAGAAACTCAGCAATGAGGCTCTAATCAAAGAAGAGTATCAAGGAATTAGACCAGCACCCGGCTATCCAGCCTGCCCTGACCATACCGTCAAATCCGATATGTTTAGAATAATGCAAGCAACCGAAATTGGCATGTCACTCACGGACTCTTATGCGATGAGCCCAGCGGCGGCGGTTTCTGGTTATTATTTTGCACACCCTGATGCAAAGTACTTTAGCGTGGACAAAATTGGCGAAGATCAACTGATCGAATTGGCAAATAGACGTGGCATGAACAAAGAAGAACTAGCGCGCTGGTTAGCGCCAAATTTGGCTTAATAAAGAAAGCGCAAAATGCATATTCATATTCTTGGTATTTGCGGTACTTTTATGGGCGGCATTGCTGTACTGGCAAAAGATGCTGGTCATACCGTGACAGGTTGCGACGCCAACGTTTACCCGCCAATGAGCACGCAGCTTGAAGCCCAAGGCATCAAACTCATTGAGGGTTTCGACCCAAGCCAAACCGCACTGAATCCAGACATCTACGTCATCGGGAATGTCGTCTCTCGTGGCAACCCACTCATGGAAGAAATCCTAAACAAAGGACTGCCTTATATTTCCGGCCCACAATGGTTAGCGGAAAACATTCTGCACCCACAAGGTGAGCCAAGTAAATGGGTATTAGCCGTTGCTGGCACGCATGGAAAAACCACCACTTCATCCATGCTCGCCTGGATTTTAGAGCATGCAGGCTTAGCGCCAGGATTCTTGATTGGGGGCGTACCACAAAACTTTTCAGTATCAGCACGTTTACCACAAACACCAAAACAAGATGCTAAAAGCACATCGCCGTTTTTTGTAATTGAAGCTGATGAATACGACACAGCGTTCTTTGATAAGCGTTCAAAATTTGTTCACTACGGCCCTCGAACAGCCATTCTGAATAATCTTGAATTTGACCATGCCGATATATTCACTGATTTACATGCAATCGAAACCCAGTTCCATCATTTAGTCAGAACTGTTCCACAACAAGGCTTAGTCGTTGCTAATGGCAAAGAAGAAAGCTTAAAGCGCGTTATTGACCGCGGTTGCTGGACACCCGTAGAACATTTTGGCTCAAACGATGGCTGGCAAGGTGGGGAAGCAGATCCTGACGGCAGCTTCGACGTCATGTTAAATGGCAAGGTTGTTGGTCGCGTGGAATGGGAGTTACTTGGTGAACACAATCGCATGAATGCACTTGCAGCCCTTTCAGCTGCTCGTCACGTTGGTGTTTCTATAGAAGTCGGAATTGCCGCACTTGGCCTATTCCAGAATGTAAAACGTCGCATGGAACTGCGGGGAATTGAGAAAGGCGTAAGTGTCTATGACGACTTTGCACATCACCCAACAGCCATTACTACAACGGTGGCTGGCTTGCGAGCAAAAGTAGGCAAAGCACGTATTCTTGCTGTCTTGGAGCCGCGCTCTAACACCATGAAACTTGGCGTGATGAAACAAGCACTACCAGCGAGCTTAGTCGATGCAGATTTAGTATTTTGCTATGGTGCAAATCTAGGCTGGGATGCGAGCGAAGCACTTTCCCCAATGGGGAGCAAAGCCAAGGTTTTTGACAACCTGGATACACTAGTTACAGCCATTGCTTCGGAAGCAAAAAGTGGCGATCAGATTTTAGTGATGAGCAATGGTGGGTTTGGTGGCATTCATCAAAAGCTACTCACACAGCTTGCACAGTAAGCACGATCAAAAAAAAACAAGCATGTTGTTAGGTAGACTGAAAAAGCTAGACTTCTTTACCCTAGCTTTATTGGTTTCAGCCATACTACATGTCCTCATCATCGTTTTCGTCAAATTTCAGCCCCCTGCACTACAATTTTTCAAAGACCAAATGTCAGCACTAGACGTGGTCTTGGTCAACAGCAAACATCATAAAAGACCCAAGAAAGCCCATGCACTAGCGCAATCAAATCTAGACGGTGGCGGAAATACATCAGAGAACCGCGCACTAAAATCGGCGCTACCTTGGCAAAAGAACAAACCAACGGATGCGACTGTTGAACATCGCTCCAAGGCGCTTGAGAAAAGTTTAGCGCAAGCTGAAGCAGAAGCTAATCGCAAAGCAGAGCGACTTGCTGAACTCGATAGACAAGCAAAAGCATTAATGAGCCAGCTTCAAGCAGCGCATGCGATCGAAACAAACCCGACGCAGAAAACACGACCAACCAATCCTGAAACAGGCACGCTAGACTCAACCACAAAGGCACTCAATACGACTGAGTTAATGAGTACGAGTTTAGAAATGGCAAGATTGGAAGCACAAATTAACAAACAACAAGATGACTATCAAAAGCGGCCAAAACGTAAGTCGATTGGTGCCCGCGCGCAAGAGTATCGTTTTGCAGCGTATGTTGAATCTTGGCGCCAAAAAATAGAGCGCATTGGCAATTTAAATTATCCAGAAGCCGCAAGAGATCAAAAAATATATGGTCAATTACAGCTGACGGTTTATATCAAATCCAATGGTGAAGTAGAGAAAGTAGAAATTAGGCGCAGTTCAGGCTATCCAGTGTTAGACAATGCAGCAAAACACATCGTAGAAATGGGTTCTCCTTATGCTGCTTTCCCAGAAGATTTGCGTAAAGAAGTCGACATTCTAGATATCACAAGAACTTGGATATTTACCAAAGAAGATAGCTTGGCAACTAAAGCATCCGAATAAAATAACATTAGGGCTGATATGGACAATCATTACCAACACCACGTTTTTTTCTGTTTGAATACGCGCGAAGATGGTTCAGCGTGCTGCACCGATCACGGCGCAGAAGCGGCTTTTGACCATATGAAAGCACAAGTAAAAAAGCTCAACCTGAATGGTAAGGGCAAAACAAGAATCAACCGTGCGGGCTGTTTGGATAGGTGTGGCGAAGGCCCTTTGATGGTGGTTTATCCAGAAGCGGTTTGGTACACCTTTGTCGACTTAGAGGATATCGACGAAATCATCAGCTCACATTTAGAAAATGGTAAATTAGTCGAGCGTTTACAAGTGATCTAACTAGCGCAACACGTCTAAAAACTTTGCTTTGAGGGTATCGAACAATCCATCAATCGTTGGCTTATGGCTTAGTCGGACCTCTGTACTCCAAATCGTTTCTGGGAAATGCACATCTGTTTCAAATCGAGGAATAACGTGCCAATGAATGTGCGGGGTTTTATTGCCAAGGCTGGCCAAATTGATTTTGGTCGGCTGTAAAACATCACGTAAGACTTGCTCAACGGTGAAGGTAATGTGCATGACATTCACGCGTTCAGCTTCCGTTAAATCCGTCATTTCTTTCACATGCTTATTCAAAATCACACGGCAGAAACCAACGTAATTTGCATCTTCTACTAGGACAATACGGCACAAATCGTTTTGCCAAAGCAACTCGCCACCCACTGAATTACAAAAAACACAGCCATTATTCATCATAGCGTTATCAGTTTACCTGTTGCTGCCGATTCCAAGGTTGCGACAATCGCCGCACAATTCTTTTTAGCGTCCGCAAAATTAAGCAGTGGTGTTTTATCATTCAGCACGCAGTCACTGAAATGCTCAATCTCAAGGTTAAAATGGTTGCTGGCTGGATAAATTTCCTCACCTTTACGGCCATCCTCACACCACCAGCTAATCACAGGCACATCGTTCGTGCCTGGCAATTGCCAAACGGTGTGGCATTTAATGCCGCCCTTAGTGCCAACCAAGGTATATTCAGACTGACGGCTACATTCGAAACTCGTATCAAAATGGCCACGCTTGCCGTGACCAAAATCAATCACACCACTCGTTGCAATATCAGCGCCACTTTCTGCATATTTAGCCATGGCCATGACACTAATCGGATCAGCGTCAAAACAATGCCTTAAGGTGTGAATCGCGTAAGGGCCTATGTCCCACATCGCACCACCCCCATTGGCAGTATCGTTAGCTAATCGATACATACGCGCGGGGCGCATCATGAACGAGTAGCTCGCCTTGGCAAACATCACGTCGCCAATAATGCCAGACTGCACAAGTTCTTTGACACGCTGATGCTGTGGATGAAAGCGATACATAAAGCCTTCCATGGCTTTAACCTGATGCTTCAAAGTCGCTGCTTCAATGGCCTCAATATCCTCTACTTTAATGGCCATTGGCTTTTCAATCAGCACATGCTTTCCAGCGGCAATCGCCTTTAAAGCCCACTTAGCATGCTCATGATTGGCTAAAGGAATATAAACAGCCTGCACGTTGGTGTCGCTAAGCAAAGCATCAAGCCCATCGTAAGTTTTGACGCCCTGCGCTACTGGCGCATATTTCGCTAAAGTTTCTGCTGCAGCTCCGGCTCGACGGCTAGCAATCGCAACCAATTCAGCATTTTTAGCTTCAACAATTGCCGGCAACAAACGCTCATTAACCCGCGCCGCGCCTAAAATTCCCCAACGTAATTTGCTCATCACGATCCCTTTATTTAAACACCGGCAGCATGTGCCTGCGTATCTGCATGGTACGAGCTACGCACCATTGGACCACAAGCCGCTTGCGTAAATCCCATCGCTAATGCTTGCTGCTCAAACTCAGCAAAACGCTCAGGCGTCACAAAACGAACAACAGGCAAGTGATGCTGACTAGGCTGTAAATACTGTCCAAGCGTAAGCATAGTCACACCATGGTTTCGCAAGTCTTGCATCACCTCTAAAATTTCATCATCCGTTTCACCCAAGCCCAACATGAGTCCTGACTTCGTTGGGACATTGGGATGAAGCTCACCAAATACTTTGAGTAAATTAAGTGAGTTTTGATAATCAGCACCTGGACGCGCTTGTTTATAAAGACGTGGTACCGTTTCCAAATTGTGGTTCATCACATCTGGAGGAGCGATCTTAAGAATCTCAACTGCCGTTTCTAAACGCCCCCGGAAATCAGGAACCAATACTTCGATTTTAATATTTGGTGATTCGGCACGCGTGGCTTGAATGCAGTCAACAAAATGCTGTGCACCACCATCCATTAAGTCGTCTCGATCTACACTGGTAATCACTACATAACGCAAATGCATCTGGGCGATTGTCCGAGCTAAGTTGCTGGGCTCATTCTCATCTGGTGGCAATGGTTTGCCATGTGACACATCACAGAATGGACAACGGCGAGTACAAATGTCACCCAAAATCATAAACGTCGCAGTACCCCCACTAAAACATTCGCCAATATTCGGACAAGAGGCTTCTTCACAAACCGTATGGAGATTGTTTTCACGTAGCACTTGTTTGATTTCTTGAAAGCGCGCGCTATCCGGCACTTTCATTCTTATCCATTCCGGCTTGCGCATCGGTGCTTGCGGCACAATTTTGATTGGAATACGCGCAGTTTTTTCTTGGCTGCTTTCTTTAACGCCCGCTACTTTGCTCGGACGTTTTACTTCAATAGGTTTGTTTGCTTGTTCGGTCATTTTTAATCTGAATAGCCTAATTCTTTAGTCAAGTATTTTAGCAGTTTTTCGGCCGCACCTGCTTGGCTTAAATAGATGCCTAAATCGCGCAATTGGGTCACTTCCAAGCCACGGTAGCCACACGGATCAATGGCACTAAAAGGCGCTAAATCCATATCCACATTGAGCGATATGCCGTGGTAACAAGATTCTTTTTTTAAGCGCAAACCAACCGATGCAATTTTTTTATCTTTTCCATTATTCCCATCTGGCACATAAACGCCCGGCGCATCTGCTCGAGCAAAAGCATGAATATTGGCCTCGGCCAGCAATGCCACCACCGCATTTTCCATGCTACTGACCAATTGACGCACGTTAATGCCTTTGCGTTTCAAATCAATCATCAGGTAAATGATGGTTTGACCGGGGCCGTGATAGGTGATTTTTCCACCCCTGTCTGTATTCACAACGGGGATGTCATCACGGGATGGCATGCGCACATCTTTACGATTAAGGCCTAGGGTGTAAACGGGATTGTGCTCCGTCAGCCAGATTTCATCTAGCGTTTCAGCAGTTCGGTTTGTAGTGAAATCTTGCATGGCGCGCCAAGTAGTTTCGAACTCGGTGCGCCCTAAATGACGGATAACGGGGATTTGACTCAATGCTGCTCACTCAAATTACAGCACGTACTTTACAAGTGGATGTTCTGAAAGTGCGCGGTAAATGCTATCTAATTGGGTTTTGGAAGTGACATGCACATTACAAGTCAAACTGATAAATCGTCCGCCACTGCTCGCACGCATATCCACTTTTGAAGCATCGAACTTTGGTTCATGCGCTTGAATCACTTTAACCATCGTATTAGCAAAATCATCATTAGTTTCGCCCATGACTTTAATTAAAAAATCACAGGGAAACTCAACGAGCGTTTCCTCGACTTTATCCACTTCTTGCTTTTGGTCTGTCATTTTATTTATCCGCGTTTACGCAAACATCATCATGAGGCTATCCCATAGGCGACCAAAAATACCAGCGACCTTAACTTCTTTAGCAGCAAGTAATTTTTGTTCATCCACTACTTTGCCATCAATCGTAAATTGAATCGTGCCAATTTCCTGACCTTCTGCAATTGGCGCGACCAACGATGGTTTGCCAATGACTTTAGCTTTTGCTCGTGCATAATCGCCTTTAGGCAAGGTCACATAAAGATCATGAAAGGTCGTTGCTGCGACCTTGCTATCGCTGCCCTTCCAAATCTTTTGCATCGCAATTGCCGTGCCTGCTTTATAGACCAAATGAGTATCAAAGAACTGGTAACCATAATTCAAAAGCTTTTGGCTTTCGGTTGCACGCGCATTGTCGTTAGCAGCACCTAGGACAACAGAAATCAATCGATGTTCACCACGCTTTGCTGATGAAATTAAACAAAACCCTGCTGAATCGGTATGACCGGTTTTCATGCCATCTACATTTGGATCTAACCATAACAAACGATTACGGTTTGGCTGCGTAATTTTGTTGTAGGTATATTCTTTAACTGAATAGAGACGTTTATATTGGTCAGGGAAGTCTGTAATTAATGCGGTCGCTAACAATGAAAGATCATAAGCCGTGGTGTAATGCTGCGCGTCTGGCAAACCTGTCGCATTCATAAAATGCGTATTTTTCATACCTAAACGCGCTGCCTCTTTATTCATCTTTGCTGCAAAAGCATCTTCAGTCCCGCCAATACCCTCAGCCAATGCAATAGATGCATCATTACCCGACTGAATAATCATGCCATGCAGAAGCTCATCTACCGTGACTGTCATGGTGGTATCAACAAACATTTTAGAGCCTTCAACACGCCACGCTTTTTCAGAAATTGGGAGTGTTTGATCTAGCTGCAACTGACTAGCTTTAAGTGCTTTGAATGATAAATAAGCCGTCATCAATTTAGTGAGTGAGGCTGGCTCAACGCGATTTTGACTTTGTTGTTCAGCAAGCACGCGATTGCTATTAAAGTCTTTTAACAAGTAGGCTTTCACTGCCAATTCTGGTGGTGGCGCAACTTCAGCGTAAGCGTTACCCATAAATAAACTGAAAATTAATACGAAAAATGAGGTGAAGTAAGTCATGGTTTTTTATGCAATTTTCTGAGTTAAGTTTAAGGTTGGTCAATAATATAAGTATTCACGCCCAAGGCTTTTTTGACTTTTGCAGCAGCCACTTCAGCTTCAGCGCGATTTGCGTACGGCCCAATACGGACGCGGTATACGCCCTGATTGTACCAGCTATTCACAGGGGTATTTTCAACTAAATTTTGTCCCATGATTTTTTTAGATAACACACCCGCATTGTCTGAAGACTTGAATGCCCCCACTTGAACAAACGTGCCCGATCCTGGCGGCGCATTTACTTTTTCTTGTGTTGTTGCTGGGCGGTTCTCAACTACGGTAGGCGCAGGGATGTCTGCTGATTTTAAGGGCTCAACAATCACGCCCGACTCGTTTGAAGCAGCGACCTTTTGCGCAGAAGCTGGCGATGGATTTTGTACAAACTTTCTTGCATCAATCGTCTCAACATCCACAATACCACTACCCTTACCCGCCAAGCCTAGTTTATAAGAAGCTGCATAAGATAAATCGATTAATCGATCGCTATGAAAAGGCCCACGATCATTGATACGCACAATGACTGTTTTTTGATTTTCAGGATTCGTCACGCGCACATAGCTTGGAATCGGCAAAATAGTATGCGCGCCGGTCATGCCATACATGTCATAAACTTCGCCTGCAGATGTTTTTTGACCGTGATATCGCTTACCGTACCAAGATGCGATACCGCGTTTTTTGTACGGCTGAAATTCCGTCATCGGAGTGTAGCTATTACCAAGGGCAATATAAGGTTTATTGGCGCGAGCAAGCAAAGGCTCAATGCGTGGTACCGCATCAGGAATCGCATCAATATTGGCTGGCGGATTATCGCCAGGACCATCATCTAAATAATACCCACCAGATCTTTTAGTTTTACCCAGCTCCGTTGACTTTGCCGGCTCACCTGACTTTATTGAAGGCAGTTCTCCACAAGCCACCAGAACCAAGCTAAATAAAACTGGAATAAGAATATGTTTTGTTTTCATGAGGTCGACATCAATGTTTTATGGGTATGAATACTCATCAAAATACCAAATCCCAATAATATCGTGACTAATGATGTGCCACCATAACTGACAAACGGCAAGGGCACACCTACCACTGGTAAAACACCGCTCACCATCCCCATATTCACGAATACATAGGTGAAGAATGTCAGGGTAATGCTACCTGCTAATAAGCGCGTAAATGTATTTTGTGCTTGAGATGCAATCACCAATCCGCGACCAATCAAAAGCATAAACAAAATCAATAATAAGACGTTGCCCAAAAATCCAAACTCTTCACCAAACACCGCAAAAATAAAGTCGGTGGTGCGTTCAGGCAAGAAATCCAACTGTGACTGGGTACCCTCCATCCAACCTTTGCCGGCAAAGCCGCCTGAACCTAAAGCAATGCTTGCCTGAATAGTATGGTAACCAGCGCCTAGTGGGTCTTGGTATGGGTCAAATAAAATCTCGATTCTTTTACGCTGATAGTCATGCAACAAAGACCAAAAAATAGGCGCCATCACCGCAGCAGAAACTGCGCCGCCAACTAAGATTTTCCAACTAAGGCCAGCTAGAAATAAAACATAAAAACCTGCGGCCGTAATAATCAGCGCTGTACCCAAGTCAGGCTGTTTCATAATCAAACCAACTGGCAAAACCAATAACAACGCGGCGAATGCATAATCGATCCAGCGCAAACTTTGTTCACGCTTCGCAAAATACCAAGCGAGCATCATCGGTACCGCAATTTTCATTAACTCAGAAGGCTGAATTCTGCCTACGCCAAGATTCAGCCAGCGGCGTGCGCCGTGACTAATTTCGCCAAATAAAGCCACGCCCAATAGTAATAGCAAACCTAGAACAAAGAGAGGTAAAGCAATACGCTCTAAATAATGCGGGGACGTATTGGCGGCAAGCCACATAATCGTTAAGGCAGCCGAAATATTGAGAAACTGAGAAAGCACACGATCAAAACTACCACCAGAAGCACTATATAAAACGAACAATCCCACGATGCAGCTAAAAGAAATGCATCCCATTAAAAATGGATCGATATGGGTTTTTAACCGCTCAAGTATTGTACTAATCATGTGGCGCATCCTCAGGAATCGGCGGCTCAGCCTTTTTGCTTGTATCAGTGGTTGCGCCAGGCTCTTTACCTAACAAGTAATAATCCATGACTTTTCGTGCAATTGGGCCAGCCGCAGAGCCGCCATGTCCACCATTCTCTACAATCACAGCGACTGCTATTTTGGGGTCTTCGGCTGGCGCATAAGCAATAAACAAGGCATGGTCGCGATGTCGCTCATCAATACTCCCTGCATTGTATTTTGCACCCTGCTTAATTCCAACCACTTGGGCAGTTCCTGTTTTCGCGGCGATGTTGTAGCTAGCACCAGCCCCCACACTCGCTGCTGTGCCACCAGGCTTAGTCACATCCACCATGCCCGCTCTCACAATATCGATACTTCTTTGGTCCAAAGGCATTTCGTCTAATTTTGTAATCGGCATCAAATGATTTTCAGCGCCATTCTGTTTCTGAATGCGACTCACCAAATGCGGTTGCATCGCGACGCCATTGTTTGCCAACACCGCTGTTGCTTGTGCAAGCTGCATGGGCGTCACCAAGGTATAGCCTTGACCAATTCCCACAATCACGGTTTCACCCGGATACCATCTTTGTTTCCAGCGTCGCCATTTCCATTCTGGCGTTGGCAATAAACCACCAATTTCGCCAACCAAATCCACACCCGTTTTTTTACCGAATCCGAAGTGACTGACAAAAGAGGTTAATTTATCAATCCCCATCTCTAAAGCTAAGCCATAAAAAAAGGTATCGCAAGAAACGGTAATCGCTCTTTGCATATCCACCTGACCATGACCGCCCGGTTTCCAATCGCGATATTGATGGGCGCTACCCGCTAATGTATAAAACCCTGGGTCGCCAATACTAAAAGGTGGATGACGTCTGCCATCTTGCAAGCCAGCCATCGCAACAAAAGGTTTAAAAGTAGATCCCGGTGGATAGATGCCGCGAATAGGGCGATTAATGAGCGGCTTATCTAAAGAACCATTGAGCGCTTTCCAAGTGTCTGCATCAATGCCATCCACAAATAAGTTGGGGTCGAATGTTGGCATACTTACATAAGACAAAATCTCACCATTTTTTGGATTAATCGCCACCATGGCACCGCGATGATTCTCGAATGCCTTTTCAGCAATATCTTGCATCTTAGAATCAATGGATAACACCAAATTATCGCCTGGGACAGGCGGTGTACTAGATAACACTCTTACGGCCTGGCCATCTGCATCTATTTCAACCTGCTGAAAGCCTGTGATACCGTGTAATTCACGCTCGTAATATTGCTCAATACCACCCTTGCCAATATGGTCAGAGCCTTTGTAATTCGAAATGTCTTCAGACTTTTCTAAAGCTTTGACATCAGCCTCATTGATACGCCCAATATAGCCAATCATGTGCACACCTAGATTGCCCAAAGGGTAATGCCTAAAGAGACGAGAACGAATTTCAACACCAGGGAATTGATATCGATTTGCTGCAAATTTAGCGGCTTCCCCTTCATTCAAATGCGTTCTGATAGGCACACTTTCAAAGCTATGGCTTTCTTGACGGAGCTTTTTAAAACGCTTACGGTCTTCCGCGCTCACTTCAATAAACTGGCTAATTTTATTAATGATCTCTTCAACATCTCCTGCTTTTGAAGGTGTAATTTCCAAGGTGTAGACAAAGAAATTGTGCGCCAAGGTCACGCCATTTCTATCAAGGATTAACCCACGATTTGGTACGATTGGCACCAAAGAAACACGATTGTTTTCCGCTAGTGTTTGGAAGTAGTCATATTTCCAAAGTTGCAAATAGAAAAAACGACCTAGCAATACCACGAAACATAGCAAGATAAAGCCAGTTGCGACACTGAGTCGCAAGCTGTATTGGTATTGTTCAAGTGAGTGATTTTTGACTTCGAAACGCAAACGCATAAAAGTTATTGCTGACGCGTCATGATATTAGTGGAGATGCGAGAATGTAGTAGGGCGTACCACAACATAATGCCTGTGAAGGAAGGCACAAAATAAGTCCATCCAAAATACTCACTCCCTGAGAAAGACTTCAGCATGAGCAAGATTATTTGGTTCACGAACAATAATAAGAACACATAAGCTGATTGCTGTAATACCGTAAACAAAATAAGCCTGCGCTGATACATCACTGCCAAGAATGCGGTTAAGGCATAAGCAAGCGCATTTTGACCAAACAAATCACCGCTAATTAAATCCATCAAAATGCCAGCCATCCAAGCGATGCCAATATTGCAAATATTCGGTGCGCGTAACAACCAAAAAAGCAGTGCAAGTAAAAGAAAATCTGGCTTAATCTGTAATAGCCAACCAGAAAATGGAAGTAGCTGCAAAAGCAGAGCAGCGAACAAGGTAAAGTACACACGACGTCGACTAAGGTTTGGCATCACTTCTCCGCGACGTTTTCTCTTTTTTATCTAATTTATTTTTCGCATCTGCGCTCAACACCTGTTGAATATCTTTCGCAACCAAATTAGACGTATCGCTAGAAAGAATCAGCACTTGTCGATGGTTTTGAATACCGGCAATAGGGGTCGCCACGATTTGAGCGAATGGCGAACTCACATTCGTTTTAACACTACTCACAACAGCCACGCCAAGTCCTGCAGGATAGATACCATCAATCCCTGAAGTCACCAGCTTATCGCCTTTTTTGATATCCACATTCGCTGGCAAATAAGGCAAGTTAACCGTGTTATCCCGGCCATGTCCAAAAGAGATGGCACGCAAAGCATTCCGCTCCACTTGGATTGGAATTGAAAGCTCTTTATCAGTGAGTAACGTCACTTCACTAGTATAAGGAAACACACGAGTAATCTGTCCTACCACACCAGAGGCATCTACCACTGCTTGGCCTGCCAACACCTGATTCGCTTCACCCATATTCACTATCACTTTGTGCGTAAATGGATCGCGGCCGGTATACATAATTTCAGCCAAACGCGCTGGCTGACTGCTGACCTTTGCAGCCTCCATCAATGTGCGCAAATGCACATTTTCATCTTTCAATGATGCAAGTGCCTGCAGTTGCACGCCTTGGAAAATAGCCTGCTTCTTCAACACCTCAACCTGCTGACGAAGCGCTTGCTGAGAGGTGAAATAATTGCCGATATTGTTATACAAAACAAATGGGCTATTCGCGACAACTTGCAGTGGCTGAAGGGCTACTGTTAAAGCTTCTCTGACAGGAGTGAGATAACTAAATTTTGAATCGGACGCCATCAACGCAAGTGATAGCGTAGAAAATACAATCAGCCGCGTAAAGGGGCTAGGACCATGTATAAAAAAACGAGGGGCTTGTTGTTGATCCATTAAGAACTATGTATGTAACCCAAAATTTAAAGGGGCAGATAAAACTACTGACTAAAACAAAGAAGGCTGCACAGTGCAGCCTTCAAAAAGTTACACCAGATTACTCGTATGCAAAAATATCGCCTAAACGATCAATCTCTTCTAGCGCTCGACCACATCCACGCGCAACACAAGTCAATGGATCTTCAGCAACGACAACAGGCAAGCCTGTTTCCTCCATAATCAAACGATCTAAATTGTGTAGCAATGCACCACCGCCAGTAAGCACCATGCCTTTTTCAGCAATGTCAGCACCTAGCTCCGGGGGCGTTTGTTCAAGTGCAGATTTCACCGCACCAACAATCGCATTCAATGGCTCAGTGAGCGCCTCTAAAATTTCATTGCTAGAAATTGTAAATTTACGTGGTAAGCCTTCAGCCAAGTTACGGCCTGTGACTTCCATTTCCTTAACTTCACTACCTGGGAATGCTGAGCCGATTTGCTTCTTAATTAACTCTGCTGTTGGCTCTGAAATTTGCATACCGTAGTTACGGCGGATGTAATCAATAATCGCTTGGTCAAACTTATCACCACCAACACGTTCTGATTTTGCATACACGATACCGCCAAGTGAAATCACACCAACTTCTGTCGTACCACCACCGATATCCACCACCATAGAACCTGTTGCTTCTGCCACGGGCATATTGGCACCAATCGCAGCAGCCATTGGCTCTTCAATTAAATACACGCGACGCGCACCCGCACCAATCGCAGATTCACGAATCGCACGACGTTCAACTTGTGTTGAACCAACTGGCACACAGATGATGATGCGTGGATTTGGTGAGAACAAACGTGACTCATGGATACGACGAATGAAATACTTAAGCATTTGCTCAGTAATCGTAAAATCAGCAATCACGCCATCTTTCATTGGGCGAATTGCGCTAATGTTTGCTGGTGAACGACCGAGCATACGCTTAGCTTCTGCACCAACCGCTAACAATGTTTTTTTACCAGTTGGGCCGCCTTCTTGACGAATCGCAACCACTGAAGGCTCATCAAGGACCACGCCTTTGCCACGCACATAAATCAGCGTGTTAGCTGTACCCAAGTCGATGGCAATATCATTTGAGAAATAACTACTTAGAAAACCGAACATTGTCTTTATATCCTTAGCGAGCTGCTAAAATTAGCAGCGGTATTGTTACGAAACACTCCGCGGCTGAAGTTATGTATGAAATCAAGTTATAATACCTTATATCTAACAAAAATTTAAGATTTGAGAGTAGAAATGTCACTTAATAGTGCAGATATTAAACGTATCGCGCATTTAGCGCGCATTGAAGTGAGCGACACTGAAGCAGAAGCTACGTTAACCAAGCTCACAGGCATTCTTGGCCTCATTGAGCAGATGCAAGCAGTCGATACAAAAGGCATCGTTCCAATGTCACATTCACAAGATGTTACACAGCGCCTTCGAGACGATGTGGTGACTGAAACCAACCAACGTGAATTATTCCAATCTATCGCACCAGCGGTTGAAGGTGGTCTATATCTTGTTCCTAAAGTGATTGAATAAAAAGCAAACCAAGTAAACAAACATGATTAATAAAAGCCTAAAACAACTTGGCGCAATGCTCCAAGGTAAAGAAATCTCTAGCGTCGAATTGACCCAAGAATTTTTGAACCGTATTGACAGATTAAACCCTGAAATCAATGCTTTCATCACATTAGACAAAGATAAATCGCTTGCCCAAGCAAAACATGCGGATAGCCTTTTAGCTGCAGGAAAAGGCACTGCCTTAACCGGCTTGCCGATTGGCCAAAAAGATATTTTTGTCGCCAAAGGATGGCGCACGACTTGCGGCTCAAAAATGCTCGAAACATTTATCGGCCCTTACGATGCAGACATTATCGAACGCTTTGATGGCGTTGGCGCGGTCAATTTGGGTAAAACCAATATGGACGAATTTGCGATGGGCTCATCAAACGAGACTAGCTATTTCGGTAAAGTGCAAAATCCTTGGGATAGAAGTCGCGTTCCAGGCGGCAGTTCAGGTGGTAGCGCTGCAGCTGTTGCGGCTCGTTTGTGTGCAGCAGCGACCGGCACTGACACTGGCGGCTCTATTCGCCAACCTGCCTCACTCTGTGGTCTATCAGGCTTAAAACCAACCTACGGCTTAGCTTCACGTTTCGGCATGATTGCTTTTGCATCATCATTAGATCAATCAGGCCCAATGGCAAAATCATGTGAAGACATGGCACTGATGATGAACGTCATTACAGGGTTCGATAAACGTGATTCGACGAGCTTAAATCGTGAAAAAGAAGATTACACGCGCGACCTTAACAAGCCACTTACTGGCTTAAAAGTTGGTTTGCCAAAAGAGTATTTCGCAGAAGGCCTAGGCGCCGATGTGGCTAAAGTAGTGAATGAAGCAATTGCCGAGTATAAAAAACTAGGCGCTGAAATCGTTGATATCAGCCTACCAAACACGCAACTTTCTATTCCTGTTTACTACGTACTTGCGCCAGCTGAAGCTTCAAGCAACTTATCTCGCTTTGACGGGGTGCGCTATGGCCATCGCGCTAAAGAGTATGGTGATTTGATGGACATGTATTGCAAGAGCCGTGCGGAAGGTTTCGGTGCAGAAGTGAAGCGTCGCATCCTCATTGGCACTTACGTGTTGAGCGCCGGCTACTACGATGCCTATTATTTAAAAGCACAACAAATTCGCCGTCTCATTGCTCAGGATTTTGAAAACGCATTTAAACAATGCGACATCATCATGGGACCAACTGCGCCATCGACTGCATTTAAAGCAGGTGAAAAAGCAGACGATCCAGTCGCGATGTACTTACAAGACATTTATACCATTGCGGTTAACTTAGCTGGCTTGCCAGGCATGAGCATACCTGCTGGCTTTGCACCAAGCGAAGATGGCAAACGCTTGCCGGTTGGCTTGCAAATTATTGGTAATTATTTTGATGAGGCACGCATGCTCAATGCAGGGCACGCTTATCAACAAGTCACAGATTGGCACACGCAAATGCCAGAGGGAATTGAATAATGGAATGGGAAGTCGTTATCGGGCTGGAAACACACACCCAGCTACAAACCAAAACGAAGATTTTTAGTGGCGCCTCTACCGCCTTCGGTTCAGAGCCAAACACGCAAGCCTGTGTGGTGAGTTTAGCCCTGCCTGGTGTGTTGCCAGTGCTGAATAGAGAAGCCGTGAAATGTGCCATTAAATTTGGCCTCGCAGTCAACGCTGAAATCGCTCCGCGTTCTGTGTTTGCACGTAAAAATTACTTCTATCCAGACTTACCTAAAGGCTACCAAATAAGCCAATACGAGCTTCCAGTGGTGGGCAAAGGCAGCATGACAATTCAAGTAGGTTCTGGCGACAAAGCTTACGAAAAGGTCATCAATATTACTCGCGCCCACTTAGAAGAAGATGCTGGAAAATCTGTGCATGGCGCTCAAGAAGGCATGTCAGGTATCGACTTAAATCGTGCTGGTACACCACTTCTTGAAATCGTGACAGAACCAGATATGCGTTCAGCTGCTGAAGCGGTTGCCTATGCTAAAAAACTGCATGATCTAGTGCAATGGATCGGCATTTGCGATGGCAATATGCAAGAAGGCAGCTTTCGCTGTGACGTCAACGTTTCAGTGCGCCCTAAAGGCACAGAAAAGCTTGGCACACGCCGCGAAATTAAAAACTTAAACTCATTCAAGTTTATGCAACAAGCGATTGAGTATGAAACAAACTGGCAAATAGAAACGCTAGAAGATGGCGGCACTATCCAACAAGCCACCGTACTATTTAATCCGGACACGGGTGAAACACGCGCCATGCGTAGCAAAGAAGAGGCGAACGATTATCGCTACTTCCCAGACCCTGATTTACTGCCATTAGCGATTTCAGAAAGCGATATCAGCAACGTCAAAGCTGACATGCCTGAGTTACCGGAAGCCATGAAAGCACGTTTTGAAGCGGAGTATGGCTTGGCGCATTACGATGCAAATGCGCTCACTAGTTCACGTGCGACAGCTGACTATTTTGTGGCAACAGTGAATGCGGGTAGCGACGCGAAACTCGCTGCTAACTGGGTGATGGGTAGCGTTTCAGCAAAACTCAATGCTGAAGATAAAGAGATCTCAGCATCTCCAATTTCCCCAAGCAATTTAGCAAGCCTCATCAAACGTATTCAAGATGGTACGATTTCTAACAATGCGGCCAAACAAGTGTTTGAAGCGATGTGGGCAGGCGAGGGCAGTGCTGACAGCATTATTGAGAGCAAAGGCTTGAAACAAGTCTCTGATAGTGGCGCAATTGAAGCGATTGTCGATGAAGTACTTGCTGCGAATGCTGCGATGGTTGAGGAATTCAAAGCGGGGAAAGAAAAGGCATTTAATGCCCTTGTCGGCCAAGCAATGAAAGCCTCAAAAGGCAAGGCAAACCCTGCGCAAGTGAACGAGGTTCTGAAGAAGAAACTTGGCGCTTAATTAATGCTGTGAATAAAAAAGGGCGATTTAAAATCGCCCTTTTTTATTGCTAGAACCGGTTAAACACCATATTCATTTCTATATGCCTGCACCGCAGGCTTGAATTCGACTAAATCGGCAGCCCCATCTAAAAACTGAATCAAGTCGGCTAATGTCGCAATTTTAATCACCGGGATGCCACTGTCTTTCTCAACTTCTTGCACTGCGGATAGCGAACCTAAACCACGTTCTTGGCGGTCAATCGCAATCGCAACGCCTGCTGGAATTGCGCCTGCCACTTTAATCATTTCAACAGATTCGCGAACCGAGGTACCTGCAGAGATCACGTCATCCACAATCAATACTCTACCCTGCAATGATGCGCCGACAATCGTGCCACCCTCACCATGATCTTTTGCTTCCTTACGGTTATAGGCATAAGGAAAGTTATGACCTTGTCGTGCTAACGCAATCGAAATACTTGCAGCTAATGTAATGCCTTTATAGGCGGGTCCAAAGAGCATGTCAAATTGCACGCCCGATTTTAATATAGCGGCCGCATAAAATTCGCCTAACTTCATGAGGCTTTCACCGTCATTAAACAAACCGGCATTAAAAAAATAAGGACTTAAGCGACCGGCTTTTGTTTTAAACTCACCAAAGCGCAACACCTGTTTTTTAATGGCAAAATCGATAAACTGCGCGGTAAAATCTGTCTTTGTCGTCATCTAGAATCTTCTAAAAACTTTAAGGAATTATCTTGCTTAGAATTATATCCGCAAATCTCAACGGCATCCGCTCTGCAGTGAATAAAGGTTTCTTACCTTGGATGCAAAAACAAAATGCCGACTTCATTTGCCTACAAGAACTCAAAGCGCAAGAAGCTGATATGACGCCAGAAATGGATGCCCCCAATGGATACAAAGGCTATTTTCACTATGCCGAGAAAAAAGGCTATAGCGGTGTTGGCATCTATACCAAACACGAACCTGACAATGTCATTATTGGATTAGGCCATGCAGACATTGATTCAGAAGGTCGTTATATCGAATTGCAGTTTGAAAATTTAGAGGGCAAGAAAGTGAGCATCGTTTCGCTCTATCTCCCATCTGGCTCTAGTGGCGAAGATAGGCAACAAGTAAAATTCAGTGTGATGGAGCGCTTCTATCCTCACCTTGAAGCTCTCAAGGCAAGCGGACGCGAAGTCGTGGTCTGTGGAGATTGGAACATTGCTCACAAAGAAGCTGATCTTAAAAACTGGAAAGGCAATAAAAAGAACTCAGGATTTTTACCCGAAGAACGCGCTTGGATGACAGACATATTCAGCAAGCTCGGGTGGATTGATGCTTATCGAAAAGTACACCCAGAGACCACCGAGGAATGTTATACATGGTGGAGCAACCGCGGTGCAGCTTGGGATAAAAATGTTGGATGGCGAATTGATTATCAAGTCACGACGCCAGGGATTGGCAATAGTGCCAATCAATGTCAGATTTACAAAGCCGAACGCTTTAGCGACCATGCCCCGTTAATTGTTGATTACGACTTTATTCCATAAGTTCAATAAAAAGCCCGCATTAAGCGGGCTTTTTATTAACAATAATTACTTAGGTATGCGTCAAAAAGGAATGTCATCCTCAAATGCATCAAAATCACCACCGCTTGCAGGTTGCTGCGCTGGCACTGATTGTGCTGGACGTGAGGCTTGTTGTGGACGTGATTGGTCTTCATCCATAGAATCATAAGAGCTGCTTGCGCCGCCGCCTTCACGACCACCTAACATTTGCATTTGATCTGCAATAATTTCTGTGGTGTAACGATCCTGACCTTCTTTAGTTTGCCATTTACGTGTTTGTAAACGACCTTCAATATAAACAGGGCGACCCTTTTTGAGGTACTCACCAGCAATCTCAGCAAGCTTGCGATAAATCACAATGTTGTGCCATTCGGTGCGCTCTTGTTTTTGACCGCTTTTATCTTTCCAGCTATCAGTGGTTGCAATACTGAAATTACATACCGCTTCACCATTCGGCATGAAGCGCATTTCTGGGTCGCGACCCAAGTTACCCACCAAAATCACTTTATTTACTGATGCCATGTTTTACTCTCCTATTAATCGCACTACAGCAGCTTCATCCCAACCCTGCTGCATATCCACTTTCAGTATCACCATACCTTCGTCTGCTAATACCACTGTCTCACGAACACCTTGCAAAGCAGCTAGCTTTGTTGCCAATGTTTTGGCTTTAGTTGCACTGATTTCTTTAAGATGGTACATCTTACTTTTTACTGCTGGCGGCGCTTTCATGCTCAAGCCGAATAGCAACCATAATGCCATTAAAACACTACAAAAAACAAATACTGATGCATAGCCGTAATAATGCGATAAGTATCCACCAACCGTACCTCCGACAAACACACCTAATGATTGTGTGGTGTTGTAAACGCCAATCGCAGTCCCTTTAGAGGCTGCAGGAGCAATCTTAGTGATGATGGATGGCAAAGATGCCTCGAGCACATTAAACGCCACAAAATAAGCCCCGAGGGAGAAGACAATGCCCCAGAAATAATCAATTGAAAAAGCAAACGCCAGCTGCGCAACAAGCATGGTCGCAATAGCGGCGACGAACACATGCTTGAGTTTCGCTTTTTTCTCACCATAAATAATGGCTGGCACCATTAATACAAATGAGCTCACCAACACTGGGAGATAAATCAGCCAATGGTCGTTTGCGTCCATGCCGCTGGTTTTCTTAATGGCGAATGGCACAACAACGAACATCGCCATCTGCGCCGCATGTAATGCAAAAATGCCGTAGTTAAGACGCAATAATTGTCTATCTTTCAGCACCTCTTTTAGCTTGCCCGTTTTGGCTTGTGCGTCTGAGTGGAAGCTACTCACCACAGGATCTGGCACCACAAATTTCACCACTAAAATTGCGGCGGCGGCCAAAACAGCTGTCATCAAGAAAATACCCGACACGCCAATAAGCTTATTAAGCACAGGACCTAAAATTAAAGACATGGCAAATGTAATACCGATGGTGCCACCTATCATTGCCATCGCTTTAGTACGATGCTCTTCTCGGGTCAGGTCGGCAACTAAAGCCGTCACCGCTGCAGAAACAGCACCAGCGCCTTGAATGCTGCGCCCTAAAATAATCATAGGTAAATCGTGGGCGAGACCCGCCACTAAACTACCAATAACAAATAAAACTAAGCCAACATAAATGACGCGCTTGCGACCAAATCGATCTGAAGCGATGCCAAATGGCAGTTGGAAAATTGCTTGCGTCAGGCCATAAGCTCCAAGTGCAAGACCGATCATCAAATGGCTTTTGCCACTAGGGAGTGTTTCCGCGTAAATCGCAAAAATCGGCAAAATAAGGAACATGCCAAGCATACGCAAACCATAAATGGATGCCAAACTTGCGCTTGCGCGCAACTCTGCGGAATTCATTTTGTCTATTGATGGTGTAGATGACATGAAATTATTTAACTTTATCTTTTAACTTGCGTATATTAACAGGTTGCCCGCTTTATTTGATGGGGCACTGAAAAAGACTTGTTTTTAGATATCGTAGTTCCTATGCATAAGCTTTTAACAACTTTTTGTTTTAATGAATTATTTTTAGGCTCACCATAAATTGATGGATTACATACGTATTCGCGGCGCTCGCACGCACAATCTTAAAAACGTTTCGCTGGATTTACCACGCAATAAAATGATTGTGATTACCGGGCTCTCTGGCTCTGGTAAATCTTCACTCGCTTTTGACACGCTTTATGCCGAAGGTCAGCGCCGCTATGTTGAATCTCTTTCTGCTTATGCACGCCAATTCTTGGCGCGCATGGATAAACCCGATGTCGATTTAATCGAAGGTTTATCGCCAGCCATATCTATCGAACAAAAATCCACATCGCATAACCCACGCTCAACAGTGGGGACAGTGACTGAAATTCACGATTACTTGCGTTTGCTTTATGCGCGCGCTGGGGACCCAGAATGTCCAGAACATCATATTAAACTTGAGGCCCAAACGGTCTCTCAAATGGTAGATAGTGTTTTAAGCTTGCCTGAAGAAACCAAGCTGATGATTTTGGCGCCAGTGGTCCGCGAACGCAAAGGCGAACAACTCGATTTATTTGATGAGTTAAAAGCACAAGGTTTTGTACGCGTGCGTGTAGACGGTGAGATTTATGAGCTTGATGCACCTCCTTCACTCACCAAGACCACTAAACATTCTATTGATGTTGTTGTGGATAGATTAAAAGTCCGCCCTGACATGAAGCAGCGCATTGCTGAGTCATTCGAAACTGCACTCCGTTTAGCGGAAGGTAAAGCAGTCGCCATGGAAATGGATAATGGCAAAGAGCATTTGTTTTCTGCCAAGTTTTCATGCCCATCTTGTGATTACTCATTAGCTGAACTTGAACCAAGATTATTCTCGTTTAACAACCCGATGGGCGCTTGTCCAAAATGTGATGGTTTAGGACAAATGAGCTTTTTTGATCCTAAACGCGTCGTAGCATTTCCACATTTATCACTCGCTGCCGGTGCAATTAAAGGCTGGGATAAACGCAACCAATTCTACTTCCAATTATTAAGTAGTCTTGCTGCACATTACGGCTTTGATTTAGAAACAGCGTTTGAAGAGCTACCTGAAGAAACGCAACAAATTCTTCTTCACGGTAGTGGCAAAGAAGAGATTGCATTTAAGTATCTCAATGAGCGTGGTTCGTTCTTTGAAAAGCGCCACAGCTTTGAAGGCATTTTGAACAATCTTCAACGTAGATATCACGAAACCGACTCAACGACGGTGCGTGAAGAGTTAGCAAAATATCTCAATTCACAAACTTGCCCCTGCTGTGCAGGCACCCGTTTACGCACTGAAGCGCGCCATGTGAAAGTGGGTAACAAGAACATTCACGAAGTGTGTGAAGTGCCTTTGAAGCAAGCACTAACATTCTTTGAAACCATTGAGCTACATGGCCAGAAGCTCGCCATTGCCGACAAGATTGTTAAAGAGATTAGTAGTCGATTGAAATTCTTAACCAATGTTGGTTTGGAGTATTTGTCGCTCTCTCGTTCTGCTGAAACGCTATCAGGTGGTGAAGCGCAACGTATTCGTTTGGCATCACAAATTGGCTCTGGTTTAACTGGCGTGATGTATGTGCTGGATGAGCCTTCCATTGGTTTACATCAACGCGACAATGACAGACTACTTGAAACCTTAATGCGTTTGCGCGATATCGGCAATAGTGTGATTGTTGTTGAGCATGATCAAGATGCAATTATGGCAGCTGACTATGTGGTCGACATTGGCCCAGGCGCTGGCGAACATGGCGGCCAAATTGTTGCTGAAGGTACCCCTGCTGAAATCCAAGGTAATGCAAATTCATTGACTGGCCAATACCTCAGCGGCAAAAAACAAATCACTTATAACCATAAACGCCATACGCCAGATCCAGCGCGCTGGTTATCCCTTTCTCACGCAACTGGGAATAACTTAAAAGACGTATCGCTTAAATTACCAGTGGGCTTACTCACCTGCGTGACAGGGGTTTCAGGCTCAGGTAAATCTACACTGGTTAATGACACACTTTACCGTGTGGTAGCGCAACATTTATATGGCAGCTCTACCGAGCCAGCACCTTTTGACGGCATTGAAGGTTTAGAGTTTTTCGACAAAGTCGTGGATGTCGACCAAAGCCCCATTGGCAGAACACCACGTTCAAACCCGGCAACTTATACGGGCTTATTTACACCGATTCGAGATTTATTCGCTGGCGTGCCTGAAAGTCGCGCACGTGGTTATGGCCCGGGTCGCTATTCATTTAACGTCAAAGGTGGACGATGTGAGGCTTGCCAAGGCGATGGTGTATTACGTGTAGAAATGCACTTCTTACCAGATGTATATGTGCCTTGTGATGTATGTAAAGGTCAGCGCTATAACCGTGAAACCTTGGAAATTAACTATAAGGGCAAAAACATCCGTGAAGTATTAGAGATGACAGTTGAGCAAGCCCATGAGTTCTTTAGCGTGGTGCCGGTGGTGCAACGCAAACTCAAAACCTTGCTCGATGTTGGCTTGGGCTATATTACGCTTGGCCAATCAGCAACGACCTTATCTGGCGGTGAAGCACAACGTGTGAAACTCGCACTTGAGCTTTCTAAGCGTGATACTGGTCGCACACTCTACATTTTGGATGAGCCAACAACTGGCCTTCACTTTGCGGATATTCAACTGCTGTTAGATGTGATTCATCGACTTCGTGATGCAGGCAATACTATGGTGATTATTGAGCACAATTTGGATGTGATTAAAACAGCCGACTGGCTTATTGATATGGGTCCAGAGGGTGGTGATGGTGGCGGTACAATTCTGGTTGAAGGCCCACCTGAAAAAGTTGCCCAGTGCGCCGAAAGTTATACCGGCAAATACCTTAAAACGATGCTGAAATAACTTAAGGGATTTCAGCGCTATTCATACGCGCTTCGATGATGCCTGTTTTACGCATCAAGCCTTTGGCTTGACGATGCTTATCGTAATACCTGGGATTTGGCACCATTGCAGCAAGGGTTGCGGCTTGCGCTGCGCTCAAGTTTTTAGCGCTAGTATGGTAGTAATATTTGGCAGCCGCTTCTGCGCCAAATATGCCATTACCCCATTCAATCACATTTAAATAAATCTCAAAAATACGACGCTTGCTCATGGTGGCTTCGAGCATCACAGTAATCATCGCTTCCTCAGCCTTGCGCCATGGAGTGCGTTTTGTCGACAAAAACAAATTCTTCGCAAGCTGCTGACTGATGGTAGAACCGCCCGCGACCACTTTACCTTTTTTAAGATTTTTCTCGTAGGCTTTCTGGATGCCTTCCCAATCAAATCCTTCATGATCCACAAATTTCGCATCTTCGGCTGCGATGAGTGCACGTTTTAGATTCGGGGAAATTTTTTTGTAGTCTACCCAACGATGTTTGAGGACAGCATCAGGATTATCTTCTTGCAAGACTTCTAAGCGATCCTCCATGAAGGCGCTAGTCGCGGGATTGTGATTTACCCACCAGCAAATATGCATAAAAATCCAAAGCTGATACACCAAGATAGAGATGCCAAACCACTTCAAGCCGCGCCAAAAAACAGGGGGGAAAGTCATGCGCTAAGCTTTGGCCTGTTGTTGGAACATTTCGATGACGGGCACAGTTGGAGGACGGATGCCACGCCATACTGAAAAAGCCTCTGCCGCTTGTTCAATGAGCATCCCAAGTCCATCAAAAACCGTTGCACCATGCTGATGCGCAAATGCCATGAAAGGAGTGATACGCCCATACATCATGTCGTAAGCTAATGCGTGAGGTGCAAAAATACCACTTGGCAGTGGTAGTTGGCTGTCACTCAATCCAGCCGAAGTTGCATTGATGACAATATCAAATTGCTGACCATCTAAATCATTAAACGCATAAGCGTTGACGGACACGAACACCATCTCATCGCGTGCTTCAACACGTTTGACCATGTTGAGTGCCTTATCCAAAGTCCGGTTGGTGATAACGAGCAAGTCAGGATGCGCTGCCAAAATGGGATGCAACACCCCTTCAGAAGCACCGCCAGCACCAATCAACAACACACGCTTGCCCGCAAATGAAACCCCGATATTTTGCGTAATATCACGCACCAAACCGACACCATCGGTGTTATCGCCAATGATGCCTTCTGCATCAAAGATTAACGTATTCACCGCACCCGCATCTTGTGCACGTTCAGTTAAACGATTCGCCATGGCAAATGCTTCGAGCTTAAAAGGGACGGTGACATTTGCGCCTTTAAAGCCATGCGATATCAAGCCATGGACAGTTTGGGCAAACCCATCCAGCGGGGCGAGTACACGCTCATATTGAATATCTTGATGGGTTAATTGCGCAAACGCATGATGAATCACAGGCGATTTGCTGTGCTCTATCGGGTTTCCAATAACGGCGTAAAAATCAGTCATGAAAAGTCAGGTCTAAATTAAGCATTAGTCCAAGGCAAATCAGCGACTTTCCAACCGTTTAATTTGCAACGTTGCTTATGATCCGGCGTTGCTTCACCTTCAAACCCTTCAAGCATATTGTAGGCTTCTGTAAAACCTAGCTGCGCGGCTAATACGGCTGCGTTATGTGAACGACCACCTGTGCGACACATAAAAATGGTGAGTGCTTCTGGATCAAGCTGAGTTTTGATTTGCGCAGCAAAGTCAGGATTGGCGACCATGCCTGGATAAAATGCCCACTCAATGTGTGTTGCTTGTGGCACACGACCGACAAGTTCTAATTCTGCACGGGTGCGCACATCAACCAACTTAGCATTTTGAGTCAATTGCAATACTTGGTAAGCCTCTTGAGGCGTTAATGCACCAGCATAAGGAAGGTTTAGATCCGCAGCGCGTTGTTTCGCTTTTTCTAAAATTGGTGAAAGTGTTTCCATTTTATTTTCCTTAATCTATTGTTCTTGGCAATATCATTAAAGTATAGCCGTATTTAAACCCACACGCACATTTGCACCATATTGGTGCGCTAATTAATGGCATGCACAAACAAAAGGCGAGTTGTTTTTATTCTCTTTTATAAATATCTGTGTAAAAATAAGCGAGTATCCAAATACTCGATTGGCATGGTTCATGCTAGTAAATCATGTCAAGTTTTTGTTTATTTATAAGCGTAATTTAGGAGAATCAGATGGCTATCGCCGACGTAATGAAGATGGTGAAGGACAACGACATCAAGTTTGTTGATTTCCGCTTCACCGACACTCGTGGTAAAGAACAACACGTTACTGTGCCTGTTTCAGCATTTAACGAAGAAAAATTCACAGAAGGCCATGCATTTGACGGTTCTTCAATCTCTGGTTGGAAAGGCATTCAAGCATCAGACATGCAATTGATGCCTGATCCAGATACAGCCAACATCGATCCATTCATGGACGAGCCAACATTAATTTTAACGTGTGATGTAGTTGACCCTACAGATGGTAAAGGTTACGACCGTTGCCCACGTAGCTTAGCAAAACGTGCTGAAGCTTACTTAAAATCAAGCGGTATTGGTGATACAGCTTACTTTGGTCCAGAACCAGAATTCTTCATTTTTGATTCAATCCAATGGGATGTCAGCATGAGCGGTAGCTCAGTGCGTATCAACTCTGAAGAAGGCGCTTGGGCTTCAAACGACAAATTCGAAGGTGGTAACACTGGTCACCGTCCTGGCGTTAAAGGCGGTTATTTCCCAGTACCACCAGTCGATTCATTGCAAGACGTTCGTTCTGCAATGTGTATCGCACTTGAAGAGATGGGCGTGCCTGTTGAAGTGCATCACCACGAAGTGGCAACTGCTGGTCAATGTGAGATCGGTACTAAATTCAGCACATTGACAGAACGCGCTGACTGGACACAAATCACTAAATACGTGGTGTTGAACACTGCACACGCATACGGTAAAACTGCAACATTTATGCCTAAGCCTTTCGCTGGCGATAACGGTTCCGGTATGCACGTTCACCAATCAATCTGGAAAGATGGCAAAAACTTGTTCGCTGGTAACGGCTATGCAGGTTTGAGCGATTTCGCGCTTTACTACATCGGCGGCATTATCAAGCACGCTAAAGCATTGAACGCGATTACTAACCCAGGTACTAACTCATACAAACGCTTGGTTCCACACTTTGAAGCGCCAGTTAAATTAGCTTACTCAGCTAAAAACCGTTCTGCTTCAATCCGTATTCCATTCGTTCACTCAGACAAAGCACGTCGTGTTGAGGCTCGCTTCCCAGATCCAATCGCTAACCCATACTTGGCATTTAGTGCATTGATGATGGCCGGTCTTGATGGCGTTCAAAACAAGATTCACCCAGGTGAGCCAGCAACTAAAGACTTGTACCATCTTCCACCAGAAGAAGATGCTTTGATCCCAACAGTTTGTGCTTCATTAGAAGAAGCATTGGCTAACTTGGACAAAGACCGCGAGTTCTTAACGCGTGGCGGTGTGTTCTCTGATGACTGGATCGATGCTTACATTGCATTGAAAATGGAAGAAGTGAACAAGTTACGAATGACACCACACCCAGCTGAGTTTGGTTTGTACTATAGCTGCTAATTAGCTTTACTTTAGCAAGTCAAAAAGGCGGGGAAACCCGCCTTTTTCATGCCCGCAAAATATGTCACTTTAGATTCGGATTGGCCAAACTTCATTGATTAGCCCGCGCTTAGAACGTACACTTTTCGTTCAAATATTCCGTACAAAGTCTTCATGAAAAAAATTTGATTGTTGCATTATGTCTCTATGCCTTGATGTTCACAGCTCATGCATTTGCAGACATTTACAAATGCACAGGCGATGGAGGCGCACCCACTTTTGTCGATGGCAACACCAAAGCAAATTACAAAAACTGTCAGCTCATCATACGAGATAATACGACACAATCAGCATCTAGCAAGCAGACAACCGCAAAGCCCAGTAACTTCCCAAAAGTAGATAAACAAACCCAACATCTGCGCGATGATAAACGTAAAGAAATTCTATTGTCTGAACTCGACACCGAACAAAAAGCACTTGAAACTGCAAAAAACCAAAGCGCAAAGTCAGACATTGAGATGCACCAAAAAAATATCCAACTCCTGCAAAAAGAAGTTAATGCACTGAAATAGTGCATTGGCTATTATTCGGTATAGAATAAGCTATTCACTTACCAAATGATGTCCCAAGCCAGCCAACTTGACGCTTAAGCAGCAAGTGGGTGGCTGTTGAGCAAAACATCTTTTGTTGGCATATAGGTTGCTTATAGCTAAACCATGGAACAAAAAATACCCTCATCATTTACAGGACTTGAGCATCTCGCCACCGCGGTGATTTTGCTTAACGATGCACGCCACGTTGTTTACGCCAACCCAGGCGCCGAAGTGCTGTTTGCGTTAAGCGCAAAGCAAATTAGTGGCTTGCCAATCACTCAAGTATTTCCTGGCTGCGAAATTTTGCACTCTGCTGTTGAAAACGCCTTTAGTACCAACAGTCCTTTCCGCGAACACGAGTTTGCCATCACCACTTTGAGACAACACGCTTTGGCCGTGACTTGCACGGTCACTCCTGTTGAGCAGACCAATGTTTCAGTGGTGCTTGAGTTCCAACAAATGGATCAACAATTGCGTATGGCACGCGAAGAACGCATGCTGGTGCAACAACAAGCCAATGCAGAGTTACTGCGTAATTTAGCGCACGAGATTCGCAATCCGCTAGGTGGATTACGTGGCGCGGCGCAATTGCTTGAACATGAACTGCCACAAGCAAGTCTGCGTGAGTATACCCAAGTGATCATCAAAGAAGCCGATAGACTTCAACTCTTGATGGATAGATTGCTCGTACCTCATCGGGTCCCAAAATACGAACCCACTAATATTCATGAAGTGTTGGAACGTGTGAGAAGTTTATTACTTGCAGAGTCACCTTCAGGCCTCTCCAAAGACGCATTCAAAATTACCGTGCAGCGCGATTACGACACGAGCTTGCCTGAAATTATCGGTGACCGAGAAAAGTTGATTCAAGCAGTGCTCAACATTGCACGGAATGCCGTACAAGCGATGCAAGCCAGTGGCCAAAAAGACGGGAAAATTACTCTACGCACGCGTGCTGAGCGCCAAGTGACTCTAGTTAAAAAGCGTTATCGCGTGGCGATTAAATTACAAATAATCGATAACGGTCCGGGCATTCCTAGTGACATCCGTGAGCGCATCTTTTTCCCATTAGTGTCTGGCAGAGAAGGTGGTTCAGGCTTAGGCCTCACGCTCGCACAAACCTTTATTACCCAACATCACGGCATGATTGAATGCGAAAGCGTACCAGGTCAAACCTGCTTTACGATTTTGCTTCCGATTGAAAGCTCAGTGATGGTCGGCCATGTCATTAAGCAATAAATTAAATACTACTGAAAGTACAGCATGAAACCAATTTGGATTATCGACGACGACAAATCTATCCGCTGGGTGTTTGAAAAAGCATTGGCGCGCACGGAAATGGAATTTAAAACGTTCTCATCAACGCCCGAGGCTTTAAATGCCTTGGATGATGAAACACCCCAAGTCATCGTCAGTGACATTCGCATGCCAAACGGCTCTGGCTTAGACTTCTTACAAGTCGTCAAACAAAGGCTACCTGATGTGCCAGTCATCATCATGACCGCCTATTCGGACCTAGAAAGTGCCGTTGCGGCTTTTCAAGGTGGCGCATTTGAATATTTAGCAAAACCGTTTGATGTAGACCAAGCAATTGAAGTAATCCGCCGCGCGGTAGATGAAAGTCAGCACCAAGCGCCTGAAGTTCCCGCAGCTGAAGAAACGCCAGAAATTATCGGGCAAGCCCCAGCAATGCAAGAGGTGTTTCGTGCGATTGGTCGTTTAAGTCGTTCCCATGCAACCGTACTCATTAATGGTGAATCAGGGACGGGTAAAGAGTTAGTAGCGAGCGCACTCCATCGACACAGCCCGCGGGCAGATAAACCATTTATTGCGATTAATACCGCAGCTATTCCAAAGGACTTATTAGAATCAGAGTTATTTGGTCATGAACGTGGCGCCTTTACAGGTGCACAGGCAACAAGACGTGGCCGATTTGAACAAGCGGATGGCGGCACTTTGTTTTTGGATGAGATTGGCGATATGCCATCAGACCTCCAAACGCGCCTATTAAGGGTACTTTGCGATGGTCAGTTCTATCGCGTTGGTGGCCATCAACCGGTTAAAGTGAACGTGCGGATTATTGCCGCAACTCATCAGGATTTAGAGGAGCGCGTTAAACAGGGTCTATTTCGTGAGGATTTATTCCATCGCCTCAATGTGATTCGTCTTCGCTTACCTGCATTACGAGAGCGTCCAGAAGATGTGCCGTTGTTAGTGAAACATTTCTTACTACATAGTGCGAATGAATTGGGTGTTGATCCTAAACAGCCGACACCAGCAGCGCTCAAATATTTGAGCAGCATGAGCTGGAGCGGCAACGTCCGCCAACTTGAGAACGTGTGTCATTGGCTCACCGTGATGGCGCCTGGTCAAAATATTGATATCGCTGACTTACCGCCTGAACTCAAAGATGACGCAGCAAAACCGCTGACCGCCTCTTCATGGCAAGAAGCCCTTGCCGCTGAAGTGATGAGTGCACTTAATCGTGGCGAGCAAAATATTCTTGAAACGCGTGCGAATGAATTTGAGAAGATTCTTATTACTAAAGCTCTACAACATACAGGCGGACGCCGCATTGAAGCAGCTACCCAGCTTGGGATGGGGCGAAATACGCTGACACGCAAGATCCAAGAGCTCAATATCGAAGAATAGTGATCGATGTCTAATGATTTTCATTAGGCATCTTTAATGAGTACGGGTAGTGCTATGTTTTGTGAGGAGCGTAATATTCATTCACGCGCTGAGTCACTCATGACGAAGCGATTTAAACAACATTAGGAGAATTACTATGTGGACTAAACCAGCTGCTACTGAAATGCGTTTTGGCTTTGAAGTTACTATGTACGTAATGAACAAGTAATTTTTCAAAGATTGTAAAAAAGGAGCTTTATAGCTCCTTTTTTTATGCCTGCCATTTCTGTACTTTACTTATTTAGGGAGCGGAAAATCTTTCGGTAACAACACCCAGATCTTCCCTTGCTGTTTCATCGAGCCCGCAGACTTACCAGCTGCATCACCAGCGCCCCAGAAGAAGTCAGCACGCACGCCACCTTTAATGGCGCCGCCGGTATCTTGCGCCATCATCAAACGATTTAATGGCTTGTTCGAATTAGGCAAGTTAGTCGACAAGAAAATCGGTGCGCCCAACGGTACAAATCGAGGATCAATCGCAACAACACGCTCAGCTAATATTGGCGCACCCAATGCACCGATAGGGCCTGGCAAACCTGCTGGCAACTCACGGAAAAAGACATAACTAGGATTCGCATTTAAAAGATCACGAAGTTTATTTGGGTTGTTACGGCCCCAATCTTTAATGCCTTGCATAGAAGCTTTATCAGCCGTCAGCTCACCTTTATCAATCAATAAACGACCAATTGATTGATACGCCTGTCCATTTTGATCCGCGTAACCCACATGCATCTTCTCCCCGTTATCAAGGTGGACCATGCCAGAGCCTTGAATCTGTAAAAAGAATAAATCGATTTGATCATCCACCCAAACAAATTCACGCCCTTTGAGTGGTGAGTTTTCAGTCTCAATCTCCCCACGGTTGTAATAAGGAATTAACTTCGTCCCGACAACACGACCACGTACCCGCTTATTAGCAAGCTCGGGAAATAAGCTCGCTAATTCGACAGTAATTAAATCGTCAGGACGGCTATATAACGGGAAGCGGAATTTATCGTTTTTATTACGGCTGCCTTTAATGACTGGCTCGTAATAACCAGTAATGAGGCCGGTGTTTGAACCATCTAAATTGGTCGTACGATAAACCGCAAAGTTGTTTTTAAAGTAATCAACAATCGCCGATTTGGAAGGATTGTTTAACTTATCTGCTTCATTACACACTGCCTGCCACGCTGGTTTGACTTTTAATGATGAACAACCAAGCTGCCAAGCTGGCCAGGCTTTCGTCACATCATCCTTCGTAATTGCATCGAGCTCTTGCCAATCAGCAGGCTTAAGCAAACTGTAATCAGGCACCCGTACCTCTGGCTTCACTTCAGCAGGTTTTGCGGGCTCTGATGGTTGAGCTGGACATGCACAGACAGGCGCCTCTACGGGCGTAGGTTTTACTTGTAGTTTTTCGCAGGCACTGAGTGCTAGCACACTCAAAAGCAAACAAGAAAAACGCACGTATTTGGTATAGCGCATTAATGTAAAACCCTAGGCATAGATAAAGTAAAAGAAGGGATAGCAACATCAAACTGGGTACCATCAACCGCAGTGAATTGATAAGTGCCATGCATCGTACCGACGTTAGTATTCAAGACGGTGCCACTTGTATATTCAAAAGAGGCGGTAGGCTGTAATAAAGGTTGCTCGCCTACGACGCCCAAACCACGGACTTCTTGAATTTTTTGTTCCGCATCGGTAATCACCCAATGGCGGCTAATTAGTTGTGCAGCGACACTACCCGTATTGGTAATCGTGATGTGATAAGAAAAAGCGTAACGACCCGCTTGAAGATCAGACTGGTCAGGCAAGAACTCTGTTCTTACCGTCACCGAACATTCATATCGTTTATCAGTTGTCATCAAAACCTAAGCAATCAGACCAGAGGTCGGTGAGCTTGGTGTTGCTGAATAAAGTTTTTTCGCCATTCGGCCCGCAAGGAAGGCTTCACGACCTGCTTCAACTGCTTTCTTCATCGCAGACGCCATTAAGATTGGATTGTTAGCTCCGGCAATCGCCGTATTCATCAAAATACCTGCACAGCCAAGCTCCATGGCAATCGCAGCATCTGAAGCAGTCCCCACGCCAGCATCCACTAGGACCGGCACTTTTGCATTTTCGATAATAATTTGAAGATTCCAAGGATTCAAAATCCCCATACCTGAGCCAATTAACGAAGCGAGTGGCATCACTGCGCAACAGCCAATCTCTTCTAACTGTTTTGCAATAATCGGATCGTCAGAGGTATAGACCATCACATCGAAACCATCTTTCACAAGCACTTCAGCCGCCTTGATTGTTTCAATCACGTTTGGATATAGCGTGTTTGGATCGCCAAGCACCTCAAGTTTGACAAGCTTATGGCCATCCAACAACTCACGTGCTAAACGTAAAGTGCGGACCGCATCATCGGCTGAATAACAACCAGCGGTGTTCGGTAAGTATGTAAACTCTTCTGGTGGTAAATAATCGAGCAATGAAGGCTCACCTGCATTTTGACCAATATTGGTCCGGCGAATTGCCACGGTCACAATTTCAGCGCCGCTAGCATCGATGGCCGCACGCGTTTCAGTAAAGTCTTTATATTTACCTGTACCCACCAATAGACGTGAGTTGTATGACTTACCTGCAATATTCAATGTGTTCGTGCTCATTTGTCTAAACTGTCCTTAACCGCCGCCAACTGCACCTACGATTTCCAATTTATCCCCTGTTTGCAATGGCACTTGGGCAAATGTACTTTTAGGCACGATTTCACCATTTCGCTCAATCGCTAGACGCTTGCCAACCAAACCGAGCTTTTCAACCAAAGCAGCCACTGTGGTGACATCTGCATCAAAAGTTCTAGGGTTGCCGTTAATGGTGATTTGAATCAATTGGATACTCATCAGAAAATGCCCAAAATAAGCGGCGCGTGTTTTCAAAATTAATGGTCTATTTTACGTAGTTTGCACACCTTTTGGCAAACCCAATAAATACGGCAATCTTGGCACAAAATTGGTAAAATAGTCTGCGCTGTCAATTGCGGGTGTAGTTCAATGGTAGAACGCTAGCTTCCCAAGCTCGATACGCGAGTTCGATTCTCGTCACCCGCTCCAATTCTCATCTAAATGGAAATCCTTGTTTCTCAATTTGCCCCTCGGTTTTTAAGCTAGAATACAGTATTCAGTTTTAACGTGCGTTTCACGCCAACATACACACCATGAAAAATCTCATGCCACCATCAGTAATGACCTTTGCTGCCACAGACCCAAGTAGCGGGGCTGGCTTGCAAGCAGACATTCTGACTTTTGCGAGCATTGGGTGCCACCCGCTTTCTGTGGTGACCGGTATCACTGTGCAAGATACAGTGGGCGTTGAGAATGTGATGGTTTTTGATTCCGAATGGGTCAACGAGCAGGCCCGCACCATTTTAGAAGACATGCAGGTCATGGCCTTCAAAATTGGCATGATGGGAAGTGTCGAAAACGTCGCGGTGATTGCCGAAATTATGGCGGATTACCCAGACACCCCATTACTCATCGACCCTGTCCTATCTTCAGGACGTGGTGACGAACTTGCCAATGATGAAGTGCAAGCAGCCATGATTGATCTGCTTTTCCCGCAAGCCACCTTGATTACGCCTAACAGCATTGAAGCTCGTCGATTGGCTTTCTACAATGACGATTCTGACGAAGCAGAAAATGCATCCTTGGACGATAGCGCACAGCGCCTTTTAGACATTGGCTGTGAGTACGTTTTAGTCACAGGCACGCATGAGCGCTCGCACGAGGTGGTCAACACACTATATGGGGAAAGCGGCCTTATCAAAGCTTATAACTGGGAACGTTTACCAGGCAGCTATCACGGCTCTGGCTGTACACTCACTTCTGCAATTGCGGCTTGCATCGCTCACGGCTTGAGCATGGAAGAAGCCGTTCTTGAAGCCCAAGAGTACACCTGGCAAACCCTCAAAGCTGGCTTCCGTCCTGGCATGGGGCAATACATTCCTGACCGCATGTTCTGGGCACGCGATGACGAGGAAGAATAGTCACAAACACGATGTTAAATAGCGCCAAGATTCATGGCCTGTATGCCATTACGCCCGACTCAGACAATACCGATCAACTCTGTAAGATGGTTGAAGCGAGCATTTTAGGAGGGGCGCGCGTCATTCAATACCGCAATAAAGTCGCCCAACAACCCTTACTTAAGTCACAAGCAACCGCTTTATTAGCCATTTGTCGCAAACATCAAGTGACGTTCATCATTAACGACCACATCGCGCTTTGTTTGGCGCTCGATGCAGATGGCGTCCATATCGGCGGAGACGATGGCGATATTGCCGCTACAAAAGCACTGATCGGCGCAGATAAGATTCTTGGCGTTTCCTGTTATGGGGATTTTGCTCGCGCCCAAACGGCAACCCAGCTTGGGGCGGATTACATTGCTTTTGGTGCATGCTTTCCTTCCAGCACAAAACCAAATGCACCTCGGGCAAAACTTAATTTATTTACGCAGGCCAAAACATTAAGTGTGCCATCTGTTGCCATTGGCGGCATTACACTAGAAAATGTGAGCAGTGTCGTCAATGCAGGCGCGGACGCCGTGGCTGTGATTGGCGAGTTATTTAATAGAGATATTCAAGACATCGCGCCTTGCGCACAACAATTTTCATCATTTTTTTAAGCCATTGGGCATATTCATCATGACATCACGCAATCAACAACTTTTCGAAAAATCACAAAAACTTATTCCTGGGGGTGTGAATTCGCCCGTGCGTGCTTTCCGCTCTGTGGGCGGCACCCCTGTATTTTTTAAGCGCGGTTTAGGCTCAAAACTATGGGATGAAGATGGTAGAGAGTATACGGATTACGTGGGCTCATGGGGCCCAATGATTCTGGGCCACGCGCATCCTGAAGTCATTAAAACTGTCCAAGAAGTCGCGGAAAATAGCCTTTCATTTGGCGCCCCAACCGCACGCGAATTAGACATGGCTGAGTTGGTGAGTAAGATTGTACCAAGCATGGAGCAACTGCGTTTGGTGAGCTCAGGCACAGAAGCCACCATGAGCGCAATTCGCCTTGCACGTGGGTTTACAGGCCGTAGCAAAATTGTGAAATTTGAGGGCTGCTACCACGGACACGCTGATGCGCTTTTAGTGAAAGCAGGCTCAGGCTTGCTCACTTTTGGTACACCAAGCTCAGCGGGCGTACCGCCTGAAGTGGCAGCACACACGCTCACGCTCAACTATAACGACATTGCAGGGGTTGAAACGCTCTTCAACGAGATTGGCAACGAAATTGCTTGTGTGATTGTGGAGCCAGTTGCTGGCAATATGAATTTGATCGTACCAAGTAAGGGTTTCTTAGAGGCGCTTCGTGCGCAATGTACTAAACACGGCGCGGTATTAATATTTGATGAGGTGATGACCGGCTTCCGTGTCGCACTTGGCGGTGCGCAGGCGCTTTATAACATCAAGCCGGATCTCACCACGCTTGGCAAAATCATTGGTGGCGGTTTGCCAGTGGGCGCTTTCGGTGGCCGAGCAGATATCATGCAATGCCTAGCCCCTGTTGGCCCTGTGTATCAAGCGGGCACACTGTCTGGCAATCCGGTTGCCGTTGCAGCGGGCATGAAAACCTTGGCGCTCATTCAAGCACCAGGCTTCCATGAAAAGCTGACCGCTAGTGCAAAGCGCTTAGTGAACGGATTAAGCAACGCCGCAAAAGAGGCAGGGGTCGCATTTAGTGCACAATCGGTGGGTGGTATGTTTGGCGTGTACTTTAGCGAAAAGGCACCCACAAGCTTTGAGGAGGTAATGAAGTCTGACAAGGATGCATTTAACCACTTCTTCCACGCGATGCTAGATCAAGGCTTTTACCTTGCGCCATCAGCGTTTGAGGCAGGGTTTGTCTCTGCAGCACACACTGACGCAGACATTGATGCCACGATTGCTGCCGCTAAAAAAGTTTTTGTTGGGATGAAAACCGCAAAATAATCGACAAAAGCTAAGCCTTACATGCACATGGAGGTTGAAGCAGAGCGTTAATGTATATAGAATTACAAGGTTTCACCGCGAAATATGTCAACAACATTGCTTCAATATGTGCAAATTGAGATGGCATCGTAAGAAAGCGGTTAATTTACATTTTCCCGTGTGCTGATTTTTTTAAGAAGAAAATCAGTAATGACGGGGTTAGCGGACACCAAAACCCTCGATTTGGTGTCCGTTTTTATCAGTACTGACGAGGGATAGGAAATGGGCAGCGGAATGCCAGAGCAGCAAGGTTTATATAGTCCATCTAACGAGCGTGATGCCTGTGGTCTTGGTTTTGTTGCGCACATTAAAGGCAAAAAAAGCCATCAAATCGTGCAACAAGGTTTGCAAATTCTCGCAAACTTAACCCACCGTGGTGCGACTGGTTACGATCCTAAATTAGGTGACGGCGCCGGCATTTTGATTCAAATGCCAGATGCGTTTATGCGCAAAGAGGCAACCAAGCTCGGCATTAACCTTCCTGAAGTTGGCAGCTATGCTTGCGGCACTGCATTCCTACCTCAAACTAAAAATGGTCGCGAAGCTTGCGAGTCTATCGTTGCACGCATCATCCACGAAGAAGCCCAAAAATTATTAGGCTGGCGCGATGTGCCGCGAGACAACAGCAACATTGCACAAGCGGCGAAAGACGTTGAGCCTGTGATGCGCCAAGTGTTTATTGGTCGCGGTGAAAACGTAGCAGATCAAAATACTTTCGAGCGTAAATTATTTGTCATTCGCAAACGCATCGAACATGAAGTACGTGCGCTTAAGTTAGAAGATTCCGCAGAATTCTATTTCCCATCTTTGTCCTCAAAAACCATCATCTACAAGGGCATGTTGCTTGCCAATGAAGTAGGGGTTTATTACAAAGACTTGCAAGATGAAGACATGGTGTCAGCACTGGCTTTAGTGCACCAACGCTTCTCAACAAACACCTTCCCTAAATGGGATTTAGCTCACCCATTCCGTATGATTGCGCACAACGGTGAAATTAACACTGTGCAAGGCAACATCAACTGGATGGCAGCGCGTCATGAGTCAATGCGCTCAGCACTGATGGGCGAAGACTTAGAAAAACTATGGCCACTAATCGTTGAAGGTCAGTCTGACTCTGCCGCATTTGATAATGCACTTGAGTTGTTAGTTGCTGGTGGCTATTCATTGCCACACGCGATGATGATGCTAATCCCAGAAGCTTGGTCTAACGAAAGTGCAAACAAGTTGATGGATGCAGACCGCCGCGCCTTCTACGAATATCATGCCGCGTTGATGGAACCATGGGATGGTCCAGCAGCGGTTGCGTTTACAGACGGCACCACCATTGGTGCGACATTAGACCGTAACGGCCTCCGTCCTGCACGTTATTTATTAACGGATGACGACCACGTGATGATGGCCTCTGAAATGGGCGTGCTAACATTCCCTGAAGAGAAAATCATCAAAAAATGGCGTTTGCAACCTGGCAAGATGCTCCTCATTAATCTTGAAGAAGGTCGCATCATTGATGACGCTGAAATCAAGAAGAGCCTTGCTGCAGCAAAACCATATAAGGCTTGGATTGAAAAATCACGCTATTCATTAGCAGATTTACCAAAAGTAGAAGCGAAGCCAGCAATGGTTGCAAGCTTGCTTGATACACAACAAGCGTTCGGCTATACGCAAGAAGATATCAAGTTTGTGATGCAACCAATGATTGCAAACGGCGAAGAGGCCTCAGGCTCTATGGGTAACGACAGCGCGTTGTCTGTCCTATCTAACAAGCCAAAAGTACTTTATCACTACTTCAAACAATTGTTCGCACAAGTGACCAACCCACCAATTGACCCAATTCGTGAAGAGTTGGTGATGTCTTTGGTGACTTTCATTGGTCCAAAACCGAATCTACTTGGCATCGATGAAACAAATCCACCGATGCGTTTAGAAGCTAGCCAGCCTGTGCTCACACTAGAGGAATTGGAACAACTTAAATCCATCGATAAATTAACGCAAAACCAATACCGCGCCTTAACATTAGATATCACCTATCCATTGGCACAAGGCAAGGCTGGTATGGCTACTGCGATCGATGCACTCTGTGCTGCAGCAAGCAAAGCAGTTCACGATGGCATTAACTTATTAATTCTTTCAGACCGTGCAATTGGCAAAGATCGTTTAGCGATCCCAGCGTTGTTAGCTACTTCAGCAACCCATCAATCATTGGTGCGGGCAGGCCTAAGAACAAGCACCGGTCTAGTCGTTGATACTGGTTCTGCACGAGAAGTCCATCACTTCGCATTGCTTGGCGGTTACGGTGCTGAGGCTGTCTGTCCTTGGCTCGCATTCCAATCGATTGCGGATATGGTGGGCGGCGACACTTACGAAGCCAATAAAAACTTCATCAAAGCAATCAGCAAGGGCTTGCATAAGGTCATGTCTAAGATGGGTATCTCAACTTACCAATCTTACTGTGGCGCGCAAATCTTTGAAGCGATTGGCCTCAATACCCCATTTATTGAAAAATACTTCACAGGCACAGCAACCCACATCGAGGGTATTGGCTTGGAAGAGGTTTCAACAGAGAGTTTCAACCTGCACACCGCTGCTTTCGGTAACGACCCAGTATTGGCTAACGCCTTAGATGCTGGCGGTGAATATGCCTACCGCATTCGCGGTGAAGAGCACATGTGGACACCTGATTCGATTGCGAAACTGCAACACGCAACGCGAACTGGTGAGGCAAGCACATACAAAGAATACGCAAAACTCATCAACGACCAAAGTCGTCGTCACATGACCTTGCGTAGTTTATTCGAGATTAAATCTGCTGGCGCACCTGTGCCACTAGAAGAAGTTGAATCAGCCAAGGAGATCGTGAAACGCTTTGCAACGGGCGCGATGTCTTTGGGCTCTATTTCAACGGAAGCACATGCAACGTTGGCCATCGCCATGAACCGTATCGGTGGCAAATCAAACACTGGCGAGGGCGGCGAAGATCCTAAACGCTTCATCCCTGTCGCTAAAGCGAGCTCAATGGCTGAAGTCATTGGGGCAAGCTTGATTGAAAGAGACATCCCGCTACAAGCTGGCGATTCAATGCGCTCAAAAATTAAGCAGGTTGCTTCTGGCCGTTTCGGTGTAACTGCTGAATACTTAGCGAACGCTGACCAAATCCAAATCAAGATGGCACAAGGTGCAAAACCTGGTGAAGGCGGTCAGTTGCCTGGCCATAAGGTAAGTCCTTATATCGCGCAGCTACGTTTCTCAGTGCCTGGCGTGGGCCTTATTTCACCACCACCGCACCATGACATCTACTCTATTGAAGACTTAGCGCAGTTGATTCACGACTTGAAAAACGCGAATCCAAAAGCGGACATTTCTGTGAAGTTGGTTTCTGAGACAGGCATTGGTACCGTCGCTGCGGGTGTTGCGAAAGCAAAATCAGACCACATCGTGGTCGCTGGTCATGACGGCGGCACTGGCGCATCTCCAATTTCATCGATCAAGCATGCAGGCACCCCATGGGAGCTTGGCCTGGCTGAAACACAGCAAACATTGGTACTTAACCAGTTGCGGGGTCGCGTGATTCTGCAGGTTGACGGTCAAATGAAAACCGGGCGCGATGTGCTGATTGGCGCATTATTAGGCGCTGATGAGTTCGGCTTCGCGACAGCACCGCTAGTCGTTGAAGGCTGCATCATGATGCGTAAATGCCACCTCAACACCTGCCCAGTCGGCGTGGCAACACAGGATCCTGAATTACGTAAACGCTTTACCGGCCAGCCTGAGCATATTGTGAACTACTTCTTCTTCATCGCTGAAGAGGTGCGTGAGTTGATGGCGGGTATGGGTATCCGTAAATTTAACGATCTAATCGGTCGCGCTGATTTGCTCGATATGCAAAAGGGTATCGACCACTGGAAATTAGTGGGTCTTGATTTCAGCAAGGTATTCCATCAACCGAAAGTGGACCAGTCTGTTTCGTTGTTTAACAACGACGTTCAAGACCACGGCTTGAAGAATGCACTTGATAATCAATTGATTGCACTTGCAAAACCAGCATTAGAGAAGGGCGAGATGGTCTCAATCGACTTGCCAATTACCAATACAAACCGTACCTGCGGCACCATGCTGTCTAACCAAGTAGCTACGCGTTACGGCAACGCAGGCTTACCTGATGACACCATCAGCATCAAGCTGAAGGGCACAGCGGGTCAAAGTTTTGCGGCATTCTTAGCCCACGGTATTAGCGTAGAGCTCACGGGCGAAGGCAATGACTACGTGGGCAAGGGTTTATGTGGTGGTCGCATCGTCATCAAACCACCGGTAGCATTCCGCGGCGTCGCGCATGAAAACGTGATCGCTGGTAACACCGTGATGTTTGGTGCGACCTCAGGTGAAAGCTATTTCCGCGGCGTAGCAGGTGAGCGCTTCTGTGTGCGTAACTCAGGTGCGAGCGCGGTAGTTGAAGGCGTTGGTAACCACGGTTGTGAGTACATGACCGGCGGTACTGTGGTGGTGCTTGGGCAAACAGGTCTTAACTTTGCTGCTGGTATGTCTGGTGGCGTGGCTTACGTGTATGACGAAGATGGCATGTTCAACAAACGTTGCAACATGGCGATGGTTTCAATTGAAAAAGTTGAACCAGCTTCAACGTTTACTGCCGAAAGCATCAACCACTTAAATCAAGCAGACGAAACAACGCTCTTAGCTTTAATTGATAAGCACATTGCATACACAGGCAGTGAACGTGCTAAAGCACTTCGCGCTGACTGGGAAAATGCGAGAAGCAAATTTGTAAAAGTAATGCCAAATGAATACAAACGCGCGCTCAAAGAGCTCGCCGCTGCCAAGAAGGAGGCTGCATAATCATGGGTAAAGTTACCGGCTTTATGGAATATCAGCGTCTGTCAGAGGCTAATCTACCAGTCACTGATCGCGTTAAGAACTACAAAGAGTTCGTACTTCATTTAACAGATGAGCAAGCTAAAATCCAAGGTGCGCGATGCATGGATTGCGGCATCCCATTCTGTACCTCTGGTTGCCCAGTCAACAACATCATTCCTGATTGGAATGATTTGGTTTATCAGCAAGATTGGCGCGCAGCGATTGATGTGTTGCATTCAACAAACAACTTTCCAGAGTTCACTGGCCGTATTTGTCCAGCACCTTGTGAAGCAGCGTGTACACTCAACATCAATGCAGATGCGGTAGGCATTAAATCTATTGAGCACGCGATCATTGATAAAGCGTGGGAAAACAACTGGGTTGTGCCACAACCACCAGCACAAAAAACTGGTAAGAAGGTCGCGATTGTTGGCTCTGGTCCTGCAGGCATGGCCGCAGCGCAACAACTAGCACGTGCTGGTCACAATGTGGTGGTGTTTGAGAAAGAAACGCGTGTCGGTGGTTTACTTCGCTATGGCATCCCTGACTTCAAGTTCGAAAAGAGTCATATCGACCGCCGTGTTGCCCAGATGGAAGCTGAAGGTGTTGAGTTCCGCGTCAATCATATCGTTGGCGAAAACGTCAGCGCTGAAGATTTAAGCAAAGACTTTGATGCTGTCATCTTAGCTGGCGGTGCTGAAAACCCACGTGATTTGCCAGTAACAGGCCGCGAGCTTGATGGTGTGCATTTCGCGATGGACTTCCTACGCCCACAAAATAAAGTGGTCGCGGGCGACACAGTGCCTAACCAAATCATGGCCACCAACAAGCATGTCGTGGTGATCGGTGGCGGTGACACAGGCTCTGACTGTGTGGGCACCTCTAACCGTCATGGCGCTGTTTCAATCACCCAGTTTGAGGTGATGCCACAGCCACCAGAGAAAGAAAATAAAAACCTCGTATGGCCAAACTGGCCACTTAAACTTCGCACCTCAAGCTCTCACGAAGAGGGTTGTGATCGTGACTGGTCTATCACCACGAAGGAACTAATTGGTGAAAACGGCAAGGTGACGGCACTTAAGGGCGCAAAAGTTGAGTGGAAAGACGGCAAGATGGTCGAAGTACCAGGCTCTGAATTCACGATTAAGGCTGACTTGGTATTGCTTGCAATGGGCTTTGTAAGCCCGATGCAAAAGGTACTCGATGCGTTTGGCGTGGAGAAGGATGCGCGCGGCAATGCAAAAGCAACAACTGATGGTGTTGGTTGCTACACAACATCTAAAGCAAAAATCTTTGCCGCTGGTGACATGCGCCGCGGTCAATCACTCGTGGTTTGGGCGATACGCGAAGGCCGTCAATGTGCCCGCGCTGTTGATGAATTCTTGATGGGTTCCTCTAATCTACCTCGCTAATTTAGCGTAAGAGAAAAGGGTGCTAGGCACCCTTTTTTCATCACTGCAATCTTTAAGAATATAGATAGAAAAATGACGACATTAAAAAACGATACCTTCCTAAAAGCCCTGATGCGCGAGCCAACGGAGTACACCCCCGTTTGGATGATGCGCCAAGCTGGCCGCTACTTACCGGAGTATCGTGAGAGTCGTAAAACCGCTGGTAGCTTCTTACAGCTTTGCAAGAACCCTGACTTTGCAACAGAGGTCACGATTCAGCCGCTAGACCGCTATCCGTTGCTCGATGCGTCTATTTTGTTTTCAGACATTCTGACGGTACCCGATGCGATGGGTTTAGGGCTTTACTTTGAAGAGGGTGAAGGTCCAAAGTTTGAGCGCACATTACAACAAGAGGCGGACATCAAAAAACTAGAAGTGCCTGATATGGCAAAACTTCAGTATGTGTTTGATGCGGTCAGCCAAATCCGTAAAACTTTGGATGGTCGCGTGCCACTCATTGGTTTCTCAGGTAGTCCTTGGACATTAGCAACCTATATGGTTGAGGGCAAAGGCGGCACGGATTTCTTAACCATTAAGAAGATGGCCTACGCACGTCCTGACCTACTCCATCACATTTTAGAAACCACGGCGCAAACCGTAATCTTGTACCTCAATGCGCAGATCGCAGCAGGTGCGGAAGCTGTGATGATATTTGATTCATGGGGCGGCGCACTTTCACATAACGCCTACCAAGAGTTCTCACTCAACTACATGCAAAAAATCGTGAACGGCCTCACCAAAACCGCCGAGGGCAAGAAGGTTCCAAGCATTGTGTTCACAAAGGGTGGCGCACTCTGGCTTGAGGCGCAAGCCAATATTGGCGCAGATGCACTTGGCCTAGATTGGGCGGTAAGCATTGGGGAAGCACGTCAACGTGTTGGGGATAAGGTCGCACTTCAAGGTAACATGGATCCAGCGATTCTACTCTCCACGCCTGAGGCGATTGAGAAAGAAGTGGCAACGATTTTAGCGAGCTATGGCAAAGGTCATGGCCATGTATTTAATCTTGGTCACGGCATTACCCAGTGGACGCCCCCAGAGAATGCTGCTGCGTTCTTGTCAGCGGTACGCGAACACAGCAAACAGTACCACATAGCTTAGATTAAAATCTAAAACTCCATCGGATCAACGTCCACACTCCATCGCACTTTCGCCGCTAATTTACTTGCCCGTAATTGCGGCGTTAGGGCAGCGAGTAGCTTCTGCAGGGCGCCACGCTTGGTTGCTTGCATCAGGATCTGACCGCGTTCCATCCCCTTCAGCTTTTCCATTTGCGCGCGCATTGGGTCATAGGTCAAGACCTGCTGACTCAGGCTACGCGCAAGCTCAAAGGCAAAGTTTAGAAAAGCCTCCACATCACGATAATTGCTAGCCTCTGCTCGCAATAAAGCCAAGAAACAGAAGGGTGGGAACTGCGCCATTTCACGTTCCTGCAACAGGGTTTGTGCGTAGGCTGGATAGTCTTGGCTACGCAGTGCGTGAAACAAATGATGACTTGGGAATGCAGTTTGTATTAGCACTTCGCCTGCTTTTTCTGCACGCCCGGCCCTTCCTGAGACCTGCATCAGCTGGGCAAATAAACGCTCAGCCGCTCTGAAATCTGGACTAAATAATGCGCTGTCGGTGTCAATGACCCCGACCAGGGTGAGGTTAGGAAAGTCATGACCCTTGGCTAACATCTGCGTACCGATGAGGATGTCCACCTCGTTGGCGTGTACCGCCGTCAAGATGTCGTTGAGCGCCCCCTTACGACTTGTGCTGTCACGATCAACCCGCTGAATTCTAGCGCTAGGAAATAGCTGATTGAGGGTCTCCTCCAAGCGCTGCGTTCCTTGACCAGTGGGATGCAAATCTGCATTGCCACAACTCGGGCACTGACGAACCATCTTTTGCTCATGACCACAGTGGTGGCAGCGTAATCGACCCTGTTTAAGGTGCACGACTAGACGACTACTACAGCGCATACACGGTGCAATCCAGTGACAGGCACTACAAAGCAATACTGGTGAGTAGCCTCGACGATTAATAAACAATAGGCTTTGCTCACCTTTTTCTAAACGCTCAAGCATGGCGTTCACGAGCACTGGTGTCAACCCATTCGTGCTCTCCTGCTTCGTTGTATCGATGCACCGAATGTTGGGCAAGGTTGACTGAGCAACAGCGCGCGCGTTTAGACTGAGCAAGGTATATTTTTTGGTCTGCGCATTCTGCCAAGTTTCAAGCGCTGGGGTTGCGCTACCCATCAGAATCGGCACCTTATTGCGCTGTGCACGCACCATCGCAACGTCACGGGCATGGTAGCGCATACTGTCTTGCTGCTTGTAAGAACCATCGTGCTCTTCGTCCACCAGCACAACCTTAAGGTGGGGGATAGGGGTGAAGACTGCAAGGCGCGTTCCAATAATAATTCGGGCCTGACCCGACTGCGCCAAGCGCCAATTTTGCAAGCGCTCACTCTCACTCAAATTACTGTGCAGAGAGACCAAGGGGAAATGAGGTAGCCTATTCCTAAAGCGCGCCTCTAACTGTGGGGTAAGATTAATTTCAGGGACGAGCACTAGGGCTTGGGCATGCTCGTCGCTCAAGATTTGCTGCAGAATCTGCATATAAACTTCTGTCTTACCGCTGCCAGTAATCCCGTGGAGGAGGAACGGCTTGAAGGTGTTTGCACTATCAACCACCTGAGCCACCGAGAAGGTTTGCTCCTCGTTAAGTTGCGGTGGAGGGACGGGTTCACTGCTCGATTTAAAACCTGCTAACACCTGCTCAGCAAACACCCAGCCCTTTTCTCGGAAAACCTCAATGGCAGCTCGCCAGCTCGCTGAAATATCCTTGAGCATCGACTCCGTGAGCGGACCTTGTTGCAGAACAGTAAAGATCTTACGCTGCACCGCTTGCCGTGCAGGAATTTCATCAATGCTCGCCTGCAATCCCTCATGGGTCAGGGTATATAGAAACTGTTTTCGTGAAACAGCAGGCTCAATTTGTCTAAGCCTTGTCGGTAAGCTTGCTAATAAAGCCTGACCAAATGGAAATTGATAATAATCTGCACAAAATCTTAACAAGCCAAAAGTATCCGCATCGATCAACGGTTCGCCATCAAAGACCTGAACAATGGACTTGAGCTTTTCAATCGCAAACTCACTCGTATCTGCAATGCCCGTCACCACGCCAACGACCTTGCGACTGCCGAAAGGGACGACGACACGCTGGCCGATTTGAACGTCAAAACCACCATCGAGATAATCGAAAAGTCGGTCTAGGGGAACGTCTAGGGCAATTTGCAGGATATTTTTTTGCATTAACGCTAAGTAAACACTAGATAAAATCGAATAGGGGATGAGCGCAAGCACTCAATGAGTTAAAATACACCTTTTATACCTCTTAGATATTCTGCCTTGAAAGCACATCTTACCGAATTACTAGCACAAGCCGCAAAAAGCTTAACGCAAAACGCTGATTTTGATGCGTCTAACTTAGCGATTCAGCTTGAGCGTCCAAAAAATAAAGACCACGGCGACTTCTCAACGAACTTGGCCATGCTACTTGCGAAACCACTTCGTCAGAACCCACGCGCCATTGCTGAGAGCTTAATCCAAGTACTACCAACCTCGGCTTATGTCGAAAAAGTAGAAATCGCAGGCGCGGGTTTTATTAACTTCTACCTTGGTGCAAATGCCAAACAAGCCGTGATCGGTTTAATTGCAGCGCAGGGCGAAAAATTCGGTCACAACCAAGTCGGTCAGGGTCGTAAGGTACAGGTCGAATTTGTTTCAGCAAACCCAACTGGCCCACTCCACGTTGGTCATGGCCGCGGTGCTGCGGTCGGCGACTGCTTAGCTCGCCTACTCGATGCAAATGGCTGGGCTGTCACACGTGAATTTTACTACAACGACGCTGGTGTGCAGATCGATAATCTTACGCTTTCCGTTCAGCTTCGATGCAAGGGTGTGAGCCCTGAAAGTGCGGACTGGCCTGAAGCGGGTTACCGCGGCGACTATATCGCTGACGTAGCGAAAGCTTATTTAAACAAAGAAACAGTGGTCGCTGACGATATTCAAGTGACCGCAAGTGGTGATGTTGAAAATGTTGAGTCTATTCGCGCTTTCTCTGTGGCTTACCTCCGCCATGAGCAAGATTTAGACTTAAAAGCCTTCCAAATTAAATTTGATGTATTCTCACTTGAGTCCGCGCTATACACAGACGGTAAAGTCGAAAGTGCCGTACAAAACTTAATCGCTAGCGGCCACACCTACGAGCAGGACGACGCCCTTTGGCTCCGTACCACCGACTTTGGTGATGACAAAGACCGCGTGATGCGAAAGACAGACGGTGGCTACACCTACTTCGTACCGGACGTGGCTTACCACGTGGATAAGTGGAACCGTGGTTTTAATCGCGTGATCAACGAGCAGGGCGCCGACCATCACAGCACCATCACGCGTGTACGTGCTGGCTTGCAGGCACTCAATGTAGGCATTCCACAAGGATGGCCTGATTACGTTCTGCACCAAATGGTCACCGTGATGCGCGGTGGGGAAGAGGTCAAACTATCAAAACGCGCCGGAAGTTATGTCACGTTACGCGATTTGATTGAAGAGGTTGGCTGTGATGCAACGCGCTATTTCTTAGCAGCACGCCGTGCCGACTCACAGCTCATTTTTGATATTGATTTAGCGCGCGCACAAACCAACGATAATCCCGTGTACTACATCCAGTACGCTCATGCACGCATCTGCAGTGTATTGGCTCAATGGGGCGGCGATCCTACAGGCTTGCCGAAGGTGGATTTAAGCTCACTTAGTAGCGCACATGATGCAGCGCTGATGCAACGCCTCAGCGAGTTCCCAGAGGTGGTGGAGAACGCCACCAATGATCTCGCACCGCACACGATTGCGAACTACCTAAAAGACTTGGCGAGTGACTTACACAGCTTCTACAATGAGCATAAAATCCTAGTTGAGGATGAGACAACCAAACTAGCACGCTTGGCGTTAGTCAGTGCGACACAGCAAGTACTAAAAAATGGCCTGCAGTTATTAGGTGTAAGCGCACCTAATAAGATGTAAGCAACCCTGATTTAAAACGAAGTCATTAACTGGATATGAATATGAGCAGAGACTACAAACCAGCACCCCCAAAACCTGAGAGAAAACCTAATCCGTTCCTAAACGGCTTAATCGTAGGATTGCTCTCTGGGGTCGCGATTGCAGTCGGGTTCACGATCTACATCAAGGGTGGCGAGAGCCCTTTTAGTGCTAAAACAGAAACCGCTGTGACGGTGGAATCAAGCAACCCTGTGGACACCAAGAAAGATGCCAAAGCGGATGAGGCGCCGACTAAGGACCGCTTTGAGTACTACAACATCCTACCGGGCAACGAGTCTAAGGTGACCGAGCAGGAGATCAAGCAATTAAATAATGACGCACAGCCGAAAGAGGCGTACTTCCTTCAGGTCGGCGCGTTCAAAACTGAGCAGGAAGCTGACAACGTTAAGGCAAAGTTAGCGCTCCTTGGTTTAGAGGCAATCATTCAAACAGCAACGACGCCTGACCACGGGGTATTGCATCGTGTGCGTGTTGGCCCTTATGCTGACCCATCACAGCTCACCAAGACAAGAGGTGATCTAGTAGAAAATGGTTTCAAACCTGACCTGATTAAAGTAAATACAACCTCACAACAATAAAATTTAGACAGAATCATTTGTCAGCAAATTTAAACTTAATGCGTTATTAAAGAACTAAAGACAAGTTTTCAACATTAATTAAGGATAAAACGTGAAAAAAATTCTTACCGCACTGATGCTAATCGTTTCAACAAACGTGATGGCAGACACGCCGCAGAACGGCACTGAATTTAGCCAAACAGCGCAAATCATTCCAACTGACAACCCCTCAAAAATCGAGGTAACAGAGTTGTTTTGGTACGGTTGTCCACATTGTTACGCGCTAGAGCCACAGCTTGCAGCTTGGGTGAAAGCCTTACCAAAAGACGTCACATTTAAACGCGTACCTGGCCTACCTCGTCCTGATTGGGCACCAATGGCTAAGGCGTTCTATGTGATGGAATCATTAGGCTTATCAGAAAAACTACACAGCAAGCTTTTTGAAGCGCTTCATAAACAAAAGGCCTTTTTACCAAATGATGAAAAGGCGACCATCGAGTGGATCACGAAAGAAAGTGGTTTAGATCGTAAAAAGGTGGAGACTGAATTTAACTCATTCTCACTCAACACCAAGCTCAACCAAGCGGCACAAATCTTCCGTGCATCTGGTGCAACTGGTGTACCAACACTCATCATTGATGGCAAGTACATCACGTCAGTAACGATGGCTGGCGGCAACCAAGAAGTATTCAACGTTGCCAACTACATCATCGAAAACATTCGTAAAGACAAAGCCGCTAAAAAATAAGTAAAGACACAAGCCCGTGTCTCCACTTAAAGTATTTATCACAGGCGCTTCCAGTGGCATAGGGCAGGCACTAGCCCAGCACTATGCCAAGGAGGGCGCCATCATCGGGTTAGCCGCGCGGCGCGCTGACCTGCTCAACAAGCTCCAAAAATCACTACCAAGCGAATCGGTAAGCTACCCACTGGATGTCAGGGATGCGGACGCCTTGGAAAAGGCGGCTCATGACTTTGTCGCCCGATTTGGTTCACCTGACATTGTGATCGCCAATGCGGGCGTGAGCGCGGGCACCCTCACCGAGAACAAGGATGACCTCAACACCTTCAAGGGTGTGGTGGACATTAATTTGCTGGGCATGGTCTACACCTTTCAGCCATTCATTGCGTCGATGAAGCAGGCACGTAAGGGTAGCCTAGTAGGCATTGCGAGCGTGGCCGGGGTTAGAGGACTGCCAGGTGCTGGCGCCTATAGCGCCTCCAAGGCAGCCGTGATTGCCTATCTTGAGAGCCTACGCGTTGAACTCAATCTAGATGGGATAAGTGTCACCACCATTGCCCCTGGCTATATCAAAACGCCGATGACTGACATCAACGCGTACGCCATGCCATTCTTAATGGCGCCTGATGTTGCCGCCAAGAAATTCGCGCGAGCCATCGCTAATAAGAAACGCTTTATCGTGATCCCATGGCAGATGCGGTGGGTGGCTCGGGTCATGCGCTTTTTACCGCCATGGCTCTGGGACTATCTCATGAAGCACGCCCCGCGTAAGGCTCATGCGAACTGGGATTGGCTTTAATGCTTAACCTCTCCATTCACTCCATTCAGTTCACCATCGAGATCGTTGCCACATTTGCGTTTGCGCTTTCAGGGCTCATCGCGGGGATCCGAAAGCGAATGGATGTGGTCGGCTTGTGTATTGTGAGCGGGGTGTCTGCCTTTGGCGGGGGAACGCTAAGAGATATGTTGCTAGATAGGCGCCCATTCTTCTGGGTCAGCCATTCACTTTGGTTATGGGGGGTGATCGCGACCTGCCTCTTTGCGATGTTTTTTATGCGTGAGCGTCACATCGGCCTCACCGAAAAAGCCATTCAAATTCCGGACGCCTTGGGCCTTGGCTTATTTACAGCGCTCGGCACACAAATAGCTTTGGAACTAGGGATGCCGGCAATCGTTGCGGCGCTCATGGGGATGATGACGGCGGTGTTTGGCGGGGTGCTGAGGGACATTTGCTGTAACGAGATCCCGAAGGCATTCAGCGACCATCAACCCTATGCGGTACTCGCATTTTTGGGGAGCTGGTTACTCATCGGGCTCACGGCGCTGAATTTGCCAGAGGGTCTTATTCTGTTCTTATCCGCAAGCTTCACAACCATCTTGCGGGTGTTGGCGATTCAATTGAAATGGCAGCTACCCAGCCAAAGAATCACCAAGCTCTAGTTGGTAGTTTGGCGTTTTTTCCAAAGCGCTAAGTACTCATCTGACTGATTGAGCAGGTCCTCATTCATCTCTTCAAACTCGTTCGCTGGCGGCATATCGGCCTCCTTCGAGATCGCGGTATAGCCCAAGCCCAACTTACCACCCTCAACCTTAAACCCGATGAACGCTAGGATGGTGGGGAACATATCAAAGTGAAGAATCTCCTCACGATTCTTAATGACCGGCTTCGCTGAGATGAGCAAGTTAAACACGTGGCGCTCCTTAACCGTCTCGAGCTTATCGTAGACAGGGTTCTCCATCGCCAGGTGATCGCCCACGATCACCACGTTGGTATCCTTTAGCATCTTGTTCTGGCGCATGAACTGCACAAACTCAGCCACCTGATTAGACGTGCACTCCACGATCCCATTGAAGTCTTTAATCCCGTGCGACTTACAGTACTTGGAGAAGTGGCCGTCCGGACCATGCGTATCAATTGTATTAAAGGTGAGATTAAATGGCTGATTCTTGGCATGGAGCTCGATTAGCTTTTCCTTCACCAAGACGAACAGGTCATCATCGTAGAGTCCCCAGAAGTTCATGTCCTTATCGGTACGGTTACCCTTGAGCTCTTCACGGCCATAGACCTCATCGTAGTGATGGTCCTGGAAGAATTTCCCCTTGCCTGAAAACGCCAGCGCATCGCCCGCCATGTAAACGTTGTGATAACCAGCACTGTGCAAAATGTCACCCAAGCAGATTGCGTTGGGAAGGAAGGATTTAATGTTCTCGCCCTGGTCATTACCGTCATATAGGCTCACGCTCTTTAACGGCAAACCACACTGCGTTGAGGTGATGCCGGCGATCGTCCACCCAGTCCCCGGCGCCTGCTTAAAGCTCCCAAAGCTCACCCCATTAAAATGCGACAAGCTCGTGAGCAGGTCCTTGCCAAACATCTTAGGGTCCTTGTAGGTATCCTCTAAGCTCTCAACGTAAATTAACACTAAGTTTTTGGGCTTAATCGCCTCGACCCTTACCTTAGCGGGATAAACATAGTGCGCAGCAAAATAGTCCTTGCCGAACTGGTTATGCACAAAAGCCGTCACCGAGAACTGTACACAGAAGTAGGTCGCAGATGCAATCAGGACATAGAGCGGTGCACGGTGGTTGATGAACCAGTAGAACACCTTCACCACGTGAAGGTTAGCCGCGCGAGCCGGCCGCGTCAGCCAGTGGGTGGAACCGTGTGTCAGGAAAAGGGCGATGGAGGATTCAATGAGCACCAAGAGTGCAGAAAGCCCAGCGGGTAGTGCAACGCAATAGCTTAAGAAGCTCTTAATAAGCGCGGTATCGGTATCGACCAAGCCATCCATCCCGAACTGCGCATGGTAGAGCACCTGCTCTAGGGATGGCTCACCAAAGTTATCGGCGATCCAGTAGGCGATGGCAGTTAAAAAGAACGCTAAAAGGTAAGTTAAAAAACGAATCAGCGCACGCAGTTGATGGCGATGACGATTATGTATCTGCTGAATACGCGTTAGCACTCTAAAACCCCAGCCAACGAGCTACTCAACGGTCACAGATTTAGCGAGGTTACGTGGCTTGTCGACATCCGTCCCCTTGAGCAGGGCCGCATGGTAGGCAAGCATCTGCACGGGGATCGTGTGTAGGATTGGGGAGAGCACGCCCACATGACGTGGGGTACGAATCACGTGAACACCTTCACTTTCCGCGAAGTGGCTGTCAGCATCTGCAAACACAAACAGCTGACCACCGCGCGCGGCAACTTCCTGCATATTTGATTTCACCTTCTCGAGCAGGGCATCGTTAGGTGCAATCACAACGATAGGCATGTCACTGTCCACAAGCGCCAATGGGCCATGCTTAAGCTCCCCGGCAGGGTAAGCCTCGGCGTGGATGTAACTGATCTCCTTGAGCTTGAGCGCACCCTCTAAGGCGATCGGGTAATGGATACCACGACCCAAGAACAGTGCGTGGTGTTTATTCGCAAAAGCCTTCGCCCACTCACGGATTTGTGGCTCAAGATTAAGTGCGTGCTGGACGCTCACCGCGAGCTGCCGGAGTGCGTTTAGGTATGACTGCTCTTGTGCTTTCTTGAGCAGGCCGCGCTGCTTAGCGAGCGTTGCTGCCAAGGTGAATAGCGCAACCAATTGGGTTGTGAATGCTTTCGTTGATGCCACACCGATCTCTGCACCTGCACGGGTGTAGAACACAAGTGCTGATGCACGAGGAATCGCGCTCTCTTGCACGTTACAAATCGCGAGGGTTAGATTTTGGCCTAATGATTTAGCGTGCTTGAGCGCCTCCATCGTGTCGAGCGTCTCGCCAGACTGTGAGATGGTGACGATTAACTGCTTAGGATTCGGTACAGATTGACGGTAACGGTACTCACTCGCGATCTCGACGCTCGTTGGTAGCTTTGCAATATCCTCAATCCAATACTTTGCGGTAAGAGCTGCGTAGTAGCTGGTCCCCGCCGCCAGGATGAGGATACTGTCGACCTCATTAAAAATGGCTTCAGCGCCATCACCGAAGAGGGCTGGGGAGAATTGGTTGTCATCGATGAGCGCCTCAATGGTATCGGTCAGCGCACGTGGTTGCTCATGGATTTCTTTTTGCATGAAGTGGGCGTAAGGGCCCAGCTCCATCGAAGCCAACGAAACATCGCTCATGTGGACCTTGCGTGTCACGGTTTTGTCGTCAGCGCCATAGACCGTCACACCGTCGCGGCGAACTTCAGCCACATCGCCATCCTCCAAGTACATCACCTTGCGGGTGACGGAGAGTACAGCAGAAACGTCGGAGGCGATAAAATTTTCACCCTCGCCCAAACCAACGAGTAGTGGACATCCAAAGCGCGCCGTAATCATGGCGTTTGGTTCTTTGACGGAGATGACACTAATCGCAAATGCACCGGTTAACTCACTCACCGCCTTCTGTGTTGCAGCAAGCAACGCCAAACCTTGATTGTGGTAGTAGTGAATAAGATGGGCGATCACCTCGGTGTCAGTCTGCGATTCGAACACATAACCCAGCTTGGCTAAACGATCGCGCTGCTCATCATGGTTCTCAATGATGCCATTATGCACAACAGCGATTTCACCCTTTGAAACGTGTGGGTGCGCGTTGCTCTCAGTCACACCGCCGTGTGTAGCCCAGCGCGTATGCCCAATACCCAACTGACCACTAAGCTGAACCTCGTTGGCCTTGTCGGTCATCGCAGCGACACGACCAACCGCGCGAACGCGCTCAATGGAAGCACCATTTAACACCGCAATCCCGGCTGAGTCATAGCCGCGATACTCGAGACGGCTTAAGCCCTCAATCAAGGTTGAGACGATGTTTCTATTTGCAATAGCGCCAATAATGCCACACATATTCTTCTTTCTGAATAACTCTAATTATTTTTTAACTGGTCGTTTCCAGCTGGCAATACTCTTCTGATCCTTGGCTCTGCAGAAGGTTAACTGGCCTGCAGGGGCATTTTTTGTAATCGTTGATCCAGCCGCAATTGTAGCACCTTCACCAATGACCACAGGGGCAACTAGCTGCGTATCGGAACCAATAAATACATCATCCTCGATCACGGTTCTATATTTATTCACGCCATCGTAGTTACAGGTAATCGTCCCCGCACCGATGTTCACGTTCTTACCGATGGTAGCGTCGCCCACGTAGCTCAGATGGTTTACTTTAGAACCCACACCAACCTGGCTGTTCTTAATCTCAACAAAGTTACCAACATGCGCCAAATCATCAATCTGCGCGCCAGGGCGTAGCCGCGCATACGGGCCAAGCCTACAATCGGCTGCAACGCTTGCCTGATCGATGTGTGTAAAGGCCGCCACCTGAGTGCCCTTACCGACCGCGCTATCCTTGATCACGCAATATGGGCCGATCTTTACACCGTCACCTAATGTGACATTACCCTCAAAGACACAACCCACGTCAATTTCCACATCCTTGCCGATCGTTAGGCTACCTCGTACATCAATCCTGAGTGGATCGGCGAGTGTGGCACCGGCTTGCATGAGTGCGCCGGCGTAGCGTGTCTGGTAAACGCGCTCTAGGTTTGCAAGATCTGCCTTGGAGTTTACGCCCTCAACAGCTGCCTCATCGTGCGTGATCTCACCCGCGACCGTGAGTCCGTCAGCCACTGCCATCGCGACTATGTCGGTGAGATAGTATTCACCCTGTGCGTTGTTGTTGCTCAGGCGTGAGAGCCATGTCTTGAGATGTTGATTTCCAGCTGCGATGATGCCGGTATTGACTTCTGTAATTAAGCGCTGCGGGTCCGTTGCGTCCTTATGCTCAACAATCGCTAATATCTGCTGATTCGCATCCCTGACGATGCGGCCGTAACCCGTTGGCTTTTCTTTGCTGACGGTTAGCAGTCCAAGTGCCTTGGTCTTATCGAGTAAAGCGATGCAACTCTGTTGATTGAGGAGAGGCACATCGCCCAGTAGTATCAGTGTTGTGGCATCCAGATCTAAATGTGGCGAAGCCTGAAGTACCGCGTGCCCTGTGCCAAGCTGCTCCTTCTGCTCAACCCATATGATGTCCTCATGGGCAAAGGCTGATGGCACCGCATCGCCACCGTAACCGTATACAACCACCACCTTGCTTGGGTTCAACTCCTTAGCGACATCGATCACGTGCTGTAAGAGCGCCTTGCCCGCTAAACGATGCAAGACCTTTGGCATGACCGATTGCATGCGCGTCCCCTTACCAGCGGCAAGAATCACGATGTTTAGATTTTTTGTACTCATATTGGCTTGGTGACTTATGGTTCTAATATATGGGTTTCATTGTAATGGAATCAGCCTCATATAACAAAAAAGGCAGCCTCAGCTGCCTTTCTTTTATGCTTCTAAAACAATGCTGCTTAGTGAGTATTTTTACGCAACTTAGCAATAGCTTGTAGTTGAGCCAATGCCTCAACCAACTCGCTCTGTGCCAATGCGTAATTAACTTCGCTGGCGTTACTCTTCAAGGTCTCTTCAGCAAGACGTTTAACTTCCAACGCTTTTGCCTCATCCAAGTCATGACCACGAATTGCTGTGTCAGCAAGTACAGTCACCAAACCTGGTTGAACTTCAAGAATGCCACCAGAAACAAAGATTAATTGCTCATCGCCTGCTGCTAATTTAATACGTAACGCACCTGGCTTAATACTTGTAAGCATAGGCGTGTGACGTGGATAAATACCAACTTCACCCATGATCGCAGGTGCGACAACGAACTCTGCCTCACCTGAGAAAATGGATTCTTCAGCACTGACTACATCGATTTGTATTGTTGCCATATTTAGTTACCTATTTGCTTTCTGTCTGTTTAGCTAGTTTTTATAGCAAATTACAGAGTTTTAGCTTTTTCTACAGCTTCTTCGATTGCACCAACCATGTAGAACGCTTGTTCTGGCAAGTGGTCGTAATCACCGTTCACAATACCCTTGAAGCCTTTGATGGTTTCTTTCAATGGTACGTACTTACCAGGCGCGCCAGTAAACACTTCAGCTACGTGGAAAGGTTGTGACAAGAAACGTTGGATCTTACGTGCACGGGCAACAGCCAATTTATCCTCTGGTGCCAACTCGTCCATACCAAGAATCGCAATAATGTCGCGCAACTCTTTGTAACGTTGTAGTGTTTGTTGAACGCTACGCGCAACCGCATAGTGCTCTTCACCAACCACGAGTGGATCCAATTGACGTGATGTTGAGTCAAGTGGGTCAACCGCTGGGTAAATACCCAATGAAGCGATGTCACGTGATAACACAACTGTTGAGTCCAAATGTTGGAATGTTGTTGCTGGTGATGGGTCAGTCAAGTCATCCGCAGGAACGTAAACCGCTTGAATAGAAGTAATAGAACCAACCTTAGTTGATGTAATACGTTCTTGTAGGCGACCCATTTCTTCTGCCAATGTAGGTTGGTAACCCACAGCTGATGGCATACGACCTAGCAACGCTGACACTTCAGTACCAGCCAATGTGTAACGGTAGATGTTATCCACGAAGAACAAGATGTCACGGCCTTCGTCACGGAATTTCTCAGCCATTGTCAAACCTGACAACGCTACGCGTAAACGGTTGCCTGGTGGTTCGTTCATTTGACCGAACACCATCGCTACTTTTGACTCAGCCATGTTGTCTAGTTTAATAACGCCAGCTTCAGCCATCTCGTGGTAGAAGTCGTTACCTTCACGAGTACGTTCACCCACACCCGCGAACACTGACAAACCTGAGTGCTCTTTAGCGATGTTGTTAATAAGCTCAAGCATGTTAACTGTTTTACCTACACCAGCACCGCCGAACAGACCAACTTTACCGCCCTTAGCAAACGGACATACTAAGTCAATCACCTTGATACCTGTTTCTAGCAAGTCTACTGATGGAGACAATTCTTCAAAAGTAGGTGCGTGTTGGTGAATTTCACGACGTTCGTCTGTTGCGATTGGACCAGCTTCGTCGATTGGACGACCTAGAACATCCATCACACGACCTAGTGTCGCTGTACCTACTGGCACAGAGATGCCAGCGCCGGTAGCTTTCACTGCCATGCCACGACGTAAGCCGTCACTTGAACCCATCGCAATGGTACGAACAATGCCGTCACCTAATTGCTGTTGAACTTCGAATGTCAGGCCAGCTTCTGCTGTAGAACCTGCTTCGTCTAATACCAAGGCTTCATAAACCTTAGGCATTTGGTCACGTGGAAATTCCACGTCAACAACAGCGCCGATACACTGTACAACTTTACCTTGACTCATCTTAATGATCCCCATCTATGCTTAATTCGATATTTATATTCGATATTGATGTCGTTATTAACCCGATACCGCTGCCGCACCACCAACGATTTCAGAAATTTCTTTCGTAATCGCTGCTTGACGCGCTTTGTTATAAACCAGTTTCAATTCGCCAATCACAGTCTTCGCATTATCAGACGCTGCTTTCATCGCAACCATACGAGCACTTTGCTCAGATGCCATGTTTTCAGCTACTGCTTGATAAATGACTGATTCAACATAACGAACCATCAAATCATCAATCACCACTTGCGCATCAGGCTCGTAGATGTAATCCCAGTGACCTTTAGGTGCACCAAGGTTTTCACCTGAAAGTGGAAGTAGTTGCTCTAACTTAGTTTCTTGTTTCATAGCGTTAACGAACTTGTTGTATACAACATACAACTGGTCAATTTCGCCAGCAACGTAGGCATCTAACATCACTTTGATTGGGCCGATAAGTTTTTCCATTTGTGGCGCATCGCCCAAACCAGTCATTTGTGATTTCACATTTGCACTGATTCGGTTCATTAGGCCTAAGCCTTTATTACCGATTGCACACACCTGTACAGAAAGATTTTCAGCTTCCCAAGCTTGCATTTGATTCACTGCAACGCGCAATACGTTTGTATTTAAGCCGCCGCACAAACCTTTGTCAGAAGTTACAACGATAACGCCGACGTTTTTAACGCCTTCACGTTTAACTAAGAAAGGGTGCTTGTACTCAGGCTCAGCATGAGACATGTGAGCCGCAACATTGCGAATCTTTTCTGCGTATGGACGGGCGGCGCGCATACGATCCTGCGCTTTACGCATTTTCGATGCCGCCACCATTTCCATGGCTTTAGTGATCTTACGTGTATTTTCTACACTTTTGATCTTGGTTCTAATTTCCTTACTACCAGCCATTATTTAGCTCCAGCTTGAGTACGAATTAATAAGCGCTATTTGCTTTGAAATCTTCAATAGCTGATGTCAATTCTTTGTCATCTTCTTTTGATAGATCTAAAGTTGATTCAATGCGCTCTACCAAGCCTTTGTATTTAGCTTTAATGAATGCGTGCAATGCAGATTCAAATGCTAATACTTTAGTCACTGGCACGTCATCCAAGTAACCCTTGTTAGCTGCTTGCAAGCTGATAGCCATTTCTGAAACAGAAAGTGGTAAGTACTGAGCTTGCTTCATCAACTCTGTTACCAAGCGACCGCGTTCAAGTTGCTTACGAGTTGCTTCATCCAAATCTGAAGCGAACTGAGCAAACGCTGCCAATTCACGGTATTGAGCAAGTGCCAAACGTACACCGCCGCCAAGCTTCTTAACAACCTTAGTTTGCGCAGCACCACCAACGCGAGACACTGAAATACCAGCGTTAATCGCAGGACGGATACCAGCGTTGAACAAGTCTGTTTCCAAGAAGATTTGACCGTCAGTAATAGAAATCACGTTTGTTGGAACGAATGCAGAAACGTCACCAGCTTGTGTTTCAATGATTGGCAATGCAGTCAACGAACCTGTTTTACCCTTAACTTCACCATTAGTGAATTTTTCTACGTACTCTTCGTTTACACGCGCCGCACGCTCTAGCAAACGTGAGTGGAGATAGAATACGTCACCTGGATAAGCTTCACGACCTGGTGGACGACGAAGCAATAGTGAAATTTGACGGTAAGCAATCGCTTGTTTTGTCAAATCATCGTAAATGATCAATGCATCTTGACCACGGTCACGGAAGTATTCACCCATTGTACAACCTGAGTACGGAGCAATAAATTGCAACGCTGCAGAGTCAGAAGCTGATGCTGCAACAATGATTGTGTACTCAAGCGCACCGTATTGTTCAAGTTTACGTACCACGTTAGCAATCGTTGAAGCCTTTTGGCCAACCGCTACATAGATACAGGTCATGTTCTGACCCTTTTGATTGATGATCGCATCAACTGCAACTGCTGTCTTACCAGTTTGACGGTCACCAATAATCAATTCACGTTGACCGCGGCCAACTGGAACCATTGAGTCAATCGCTTTAATACCAGTTTGTACTGGTTGAGAAACTGATTTACGTGCAATAACGCCTGGCGCAACTTTTTCAATTTTGTCAGTCATTTTTGCGTTGATTGGGCCTTTGCCGTCAATTGGACGACCTAGCGCATCAACCACACGACCGATAAGCTCCGGACCTACTGGCACTTCCAAAATACGACCTGTACATTTACATACGTCGCCTTCTGTAATGTGTTCGTAATCACCAAGAACAACCGCACCAACAGAGTCACGCTCTAGGTTTAACGCTAAACCGAATGTATTGCCTGGGAACTCGATCATTTCACCAGCCATTACATTTGATAGGCCGTGAATACGAACAATACCGTCCGTTACTGAAACAACTGTACCTTGTGTACGTGCTTCAGCAGTCGTGGAGAAATTCTCCAATCGGCTTTTAATCAGTTCACTGATTTCTGATGTTGATAACTGCATTTTTATGTCTCCTGACCTATGATGGTCTAAACTTTTAAGTGTCTAACCTTTAAGCGTGTATGCAAGTGACTGTAACTGGCCGCGTACTGATGCATCGATCACTGTATCGCCAACTACAATTTTGATCCCACCAATTAATTCAGGATCCAATTTCACTTGAGCTTCAATTTTTTTACCAAACTTCGCTTCTAACTGCTTAACTAAAGCACTTACTTGCGCATCCGTTGGTTTTGAAGCCGCTGTTAATTCTGCCTCTAGCGTACCTTCATCTAGCGCTTTTAATTCCTCAAACGCAGCAACAATGTCAGCAATAATTACTAGTCGATCATTCTCAACTAATAGTTTTACCAAATTCACTGCCGCATCACTTAGCTTGCCATCAAAAATGGCAAGTAGTGCGCGCTCAAGTTCGCTTGAAGGTAATTTCGGGTCGTCGATTAAAGCTTTTACTTGTGCGTTATCAGAAACCGCAGCAATTAAAGCTAATTCGTCAGACCATTTAGCTAGTGCTTTTTTTTCCTTAGCCAAGCGGAAAACCGCTGTGGCATAAGGTCTCGCTATCGTTATCGCTTCAGCCATGATTTACCAAGGCCTCCTAAAGCTCTTTAGCGATTGCAGTTAGAATCTCTGCGTGCGCTTTAGCGTCAATTTCTTTACGCAAGATTTTTTCAGCACCAGCGATGGCTAACGTCGACACTTGTTGACGTAGACCTTCCTTAGCACGGTTAATCTCTTGCTCGATTTCAGCTTTTGCACCAGTGATAATGCGATCGCCTTCAGCTTTAGCTGTGCCCTTAGCATCTTCAACGATTTGAGTCGCACGCTTCTCAGCAAGCGCTAAAATCTCAGATGCTTTTACCTTAGCTTCAGCAAGTGCTTCAGAAGCACGCTTTGAAGACTGCTCTAATTCAGCACGGCCTTTTTCACCAGCAGCCAAACCATCAGCAATTTCTTTCTGACGTGTTTCGATTGCATTTAGCAAAGGTGGCCACACAAATTTCATGGTGAACACAATGAGCACAAAGAATGCAATCGCTTGTGCTACCAGTGTAAAGTTAATATCCATTTTTGCTCCCAGACTCCAGTTAAGCTAATGATTTATCTAATAGCTTAGTGAGGAACAACGCTTAATAGTGGGTTAGCAAATGCGAACATCATTGCAAGACCAACACCGATAATGAATGAAGCATCGATAAGACCCAATAGCAAGAATACTTTACCTTGCAATGCTGGGATCATTTCTGGTTGGCGAGCTGCGCCTTCCAAGAAGCTAGCACACATGATACCAATACCGATACAAGCGCCAGCAGCGCCCAAACCGATGATTAGGCCAATGCCAATGCCAGTGTATGCTTGAATTGTTGCTAAAAATTGAACAGCTTCCATTACGTTTCCTTTCAAATTGAGGGATATTACAAGTACTACAATTACAAACTAAATTACTAAACTACTAAAAAAACAAACAAACGATTAATGACTTTCTTGCGCCATTGCTAAATAAACGACTGTCAGCATCATGAAGATGAAGGCTTGCAATGCAACAATCAGAATATGGAAAATTGACCATCCAGCGCCTAAAATTGCGCCAGCGATTGTGCCCGTTACGCCTGTAGCAGCCCATAAGCCTAACAACAAGAAAATAACCTCACCCGCATACATATTGCCGAATAGTCGCAATGAGTGTGAAAGTGGTTTAGATACATATTCGATTAAGTTGAATAAGAAGTTTGCTGGCCAAATCAGTGGGTTTGTGCCGAATGGTGAACAGAACAACTCATGAATCCAACCGCCAAGACCTTTCGCCTTAATAGCAAAGTAGATCATCAAGAACCATACGGTTAGTGCTAGTGCGAATGTTGTGTTGATATCAGAGGTAGGAACAACACGCCACTTAGTATGCTCGCCACCAATTTTAGCAACCAGGGCAGCAACCCAATCCACTGGCAAGAAGTCCATTGCATTCATCATTAGCACCCAAACAAACACCGTCAGTGCAGCTGGAGCTATAAACGCATGGCGGTCGCCGTGGTAGATGTTTTTAACTTGGTCATCAACGAAATCAAACACCAATTCCATGAAAGCTTGGCGTTTAGTTGGAACGCCAGCAGTAGCGCCACGTGCAACCCACCAGATAAGACCCAGTGTGATCACACCCAACACCACTGACATCACAAACGTATCAACGTGCAATGACCAAAATGATCCATTGCCAATTGATTGACTGTTAAATGAAAGGTGATGCTCAATGTAGCTAGATGGAGTTAATGCGTGTTCAGTTGCCATAAATCAAACCCTTAAAAACTTGCGTCTATCTTTATTTTTTATCTAAACCAAAAAATGCCGCACCAGACAATATTGCTGATGCCGCCAGGCCCAAAATTAAAGCGATTGGAACCAAATGTTCGTTGTATAACTTAAAAGTTAAGAACAGTAACAATGCGATGATAAAGATCTTCACCGCTTCTGCCTTAAGCATTGTGATGAGGATTGCACCCGCGTTATTTTTCTTATCGCCACTCTTAGCAATCAGTGCACCAGCCAGGCCGCCAAGTACCGCGGACATCCCGCCAGCGAGTGCTGAAATGGCTGCGTGCTTGCCTGAAACCGCGCCAGTACTTTCAGCCAACACAAACGCCAGCACCGCTACTGAAATGGTCGCTATAAGCTGCCACTTCACCATCTGTTTGTACACCTGTGCTGTTTTAATGTTTTCCATTTTTTGTTAATTTTTTGATAAAACAGCACAAATCTATATGTGTGAAGTCCGCGATTGTCTTGTTTTATTCAATTCAAGTCAAGTCTAGCAGAACACTTTTAATGAATTTTAGAAAGAATTTCATCCAGCTGATCTAAGCTGGCATAGCGTATTTTCAGGGTGCCAGAACCGTTTTTACTGCTATCAATCGCCACTGCCGCGCCTAGACGTTGTGCGAGGGTTTCCTGCAACCTCAACACGTCGCGATCCTTCGAAGGCGCATTGGTCGGCGCACTCACTGCACTGGATAGCTTCTTCACTAATTGTTCTGCCGCACGCACTGACAGCTGGTTCTGCACGATCTCTTCTGCTGCCGCGATCTGCTTCGCGCCATCTAGCATGAGGAGGGCACGCGCGTGCCCCATATCCAATTTGGATTTGGCCAACATCTCCTGCACGACGCCGTGTAGGTTCTGCAATCGGAGTAGGTTGGTCACGGCACTGCGTGAACGTCCTACGGCCTGGGCAGCACTTTCGTGCGTCATGTTGAACTCTTCAATCAGGCGCTGAATGCCGTTCGCCTCTTCAATTGGGTTGAGGTTTTCACGCTGAATATTTTCAATCAGCGCCATCGCTAGGGCGACATCATCCGCAATCTCTCGGATGATGACCGGCACTTCCTTAAGTCCCGCTAGCTGCGACGCTCTCCATCTTCTTTCACCGGCGATAATTTCATACTTCCCGCCGTCCACAAGGCGGACAACGATTGGCTGCATGATGCCCTGGGCACGAATGGAATCCGCCAAGCTCTCTAGCGAGGCCTGGTCCATGTGCGTTCTTGGTTGGTACTTGCCGGGCTGAAGCTTCTCTACCGGCAGAGTCCCTAAGCTATCTGGCTGGCTGCTGGCACTCTCATCATTCGCCAACAGCGCATCCAGCCCACGTCCCAAACCTTTAAGTTTCACCATTTTTTTATCCAATTCACCTGATACTAAAGTATTTATTGTTTTGCTTTTTGTTTCGCGCTTTCTCTGTCGAGAATCTCTTTAGCGAGCTGCAGATAAGCTTGCGCACCCTTTGAAGATTTATCGTAAATCAGCGCCGGCATCCCGTAGCTCGGCGCCTCAGCTAAACGCACGTTTCGAGGGATTAGGGTGCTGTATACCTTGTCACCAAAGTGCCCCACCAACTGTGCCGAAACCTGCTGCGCAAGCATGTTGCGATTATCGAACATGGTTCTTAGGAGGCCCTCTATCTCTAGCGTTGGATTGAGGTGAGTACGCACTTTCTTAATCGTATTCACCAAATCTGAGAGGCCCTCGAGCGCGTAATATTCGCACTGCATCGGAATCATCACCGCATGCGCCGCTGTTAGCGCATTGACGGTCACGAGGTTGAGGGCAGGGGGGCAATCCAACAGCACGTAGTCGTACTGACCCTTGATGGCAGCTAGCGCCACCTTCAACTTAGTCTCGCGTCCAATCTCGTTCACAAGTTCAACCTCAGCACCGGCAAGATCTCTGTTGGCCGGCAAAACATCGAAGTTACTTTTTTCTGTTTTCTGGGTGACCTCGGCAACGGTCTTCTCACCGATCAGCACGTGATAGATCGTGTGCTTCATCTGCGCCTTATCGATACCGCTACCCGTTGTCGCGTTACCCTGTGGATCCAAATCGATCAATAGCACACGGCTACCAAAGGTCGCCAAGCTTGCCGCCAGATTGACACAGGTCGTCGTCTTACCAACGCCGCCCTTTTGATTTGTAATCGCTAATATTTTCATGTTGCCGCCTACTTTATTTTGTTTGATTGCTAACGGGCTGATATGGCAAGATTGCCAAGTGTCTTTGTGCATCAAGCCCAGGCACATTTAATACTTCAACCTTAGAGGCGGTCACGCCTGTCTTTTTAAGTAAGTCAGCCAGCTCAGCCTCTGGGTATACACCCTTCATCGCCAACCACTTGCCGTGAGCGTCTAGCAGGTCATGCGTCAGAGAGATGAACAAACTTAAATCTGAAAACGCGCGGGAGATGATGATCTCAAACTTCCTCGCTGGGGCAATCTCCTCAACGCGGCCACCCAGCACCTCTAGGTTAGTGATGCCAAGCTCAGCCTTCGCTTGACGCATAAAGCTGACTTTTTTACTGTTTGAATCTATGACCGTGACCTGCAAATCAGGCAAACAAATCGCTAGTGGAATACCCGGTAGACCCGCACCACTTCCAACATCGAGCAAATGCTTCGCGTCGATATGGGGCAACACCACCAAGCTATCCAAGAGGTGGAGGGTCACCATCTCATCCGCATCACGGACCGCGGTGAGGTTGTGCACTTTGTTCCACTTCTGCATCAGCGCGAGGTAGTCAAGCAGCTTCTGCTGAACCTGATCAGAGATCGGAAGTGCAGCCGCCGCTATGCCTTGCTGTAGGATAACCTGCTGACTCATGCGACCTTTTCACCATCCGCGTTAATCGATTTAGCACGGTTCTTTCGCTTTAGATAGACAAGGAGCAGGGACACGGCAACAGGAGTAACCCCTGAAACGCGCCCAGCCTGACCAATGGTTTGTGGCTTATGCTGAGCGAGCTTCTGCTGCACCTCAATGGACAAGCCATGTACATCGGCGTAATCCATATCCTCAGGGATCTTCATGTGCTCACTACCAAGCGCACGCTCAATCTCTTCCTGCTGCCTGTCGATATACCCCTGATACTTCGCCGCGATGTCCACCTGCTGGCGCACGTCCTCAGGGATATCGGCATAGTTAACCGCAGCCTCACTGGTCGGCAAACTCAACAAGCTCTCATAGCTTAATTCAGGGCGACGTAATAACTCAAAGAGCGAGTACTCGTGCTCAATCGCCTTACCGAGCACCCGAATCGCCTCCTCCTTGGGAAGGGTTCCAGGGCGCACCCATGTTGATTTCAGGCGCTCCTGCTCACGAAGGATCGCCTCCTGCTTGCGTGAGAAAGCCTCCCAGCGCACATCATCCACCAAACCAATCTTACGGCCAGCCTCTGTGAGTCGGATATCTGCGTTATCTTCGCGAAGTAGTAGGCGGTATTCCGCACGGCTTGTGAACATCCGATACGGCTCGGTGACGCCGCGGGTGATGAGGTCGTCTACGAGTACGCCTAAGTAGGCTTGGTTACGGCTAGGGCACCAACTCTCTTTTTCTTGGGCAAATAGGGCCGCGTTCGCGCCAGCCAATAAGCCTTGCGCACCCGCCTCCTCGTAGCCCGTGGTGCCGTTAATTTGTCCGGCGAAGAACAGGCCCTTGACCGCCTTGGTTTCAAGCGAATCCTTGAGCCCACGCGGGTCGTAGTAGTCGTACTCAATTGCATAGCCGGGGCGCAAGATGTGGGCATTCTCTAAGCCGCGGATGGAGCGCACTAGCTGATACTGAATATCAAAAGGGAGGCTGGTTGAGATCCCGTTAGGGTAGATCTCGTTGGTCTCCAAGCCCTCAGGCTCTAGGAAAATCTGGTGGGATTCTTTATCGGAGAAGCGGTGAATCTTGTCCTCAACAGACGGACAATAGCGAGGACCGATCCCCTCAATGACGCCGGTATACATTGGCGACCTGTCCAAACCACTTCGAATAATGTCGTGCGTTCTCTCATTCGTGTGGGTGATCCAGCAGGGCACCTGTCTAGGGTGCTGGCTCGCGTTACCCAAGAATGAGAACACCGGCACAGGATTATCCCCCGGCTGCTCCAGCATGACTGAGTAATCAATCGTGCGACCGTCGATGCGCGGCGGTGTCCCTGTCTTCAGGCGACCGACCGGCAAGCCGATCTCTCTTAATCTTGCAGCCAATGAAATCGCAGGTGGATCACCCGCACGGCCAGCCTGGTAGTGGCTCAAGCCCACGTGAACAAGGCCCGCCAAGAACGTCCCAGCGGTAAGCACCACGGCCTTTGCCTCAAAACGTAGACCAATTTGCGTGACAACACCCGTGACCTTGTCACCGTCGAGAATGATGTCGTCTACCGCCTGCTGGAAAAGCCAGAGATTCTCTTGATTCTCTAAACGATGGCGAATTGCCGCCTTGTAGAGGATACGATCCGCCTGCGCTCTCGTTGCGCGAACGGCCGGACCCTTACTTGAGTTTAATGTGCGGAATTGTATGCCACCCTCATCGGTTGCCGCCGCCATTGCACCACCAAGCGCATCGATCTCGCGCACAAGGTGCCCCTTGCCGATCCCGCCAATGGAAGGATTGCAGGACATCTGACCCAGCGTCTCGATGTTGTGGGTGAGCAGCAGTGTTTTTTGGCCCATGCGCGCCGCGGCCAAGGCAGCTTCGGTACCCGCATGACCCCCACCAATGACGATCACATCAAATTTTTCTGTGTATTGCATGTAAATAATGCTTAATAACGAAAGGGTTGTATCTTACTTTAATCTGCCCATGCCGTCATGTTTAAGCACGATGTTTCACGTGAAACATCGGGGCATTTACAAATATTATGAAAACGACATATTTCGTTAACATAAATGCAATATTATCCATATAATGTGAATTGGTAGGTTGGTATGCTTATTGCTCACAACTAATGTGTTTAAGAAACGTACTTTTAATAAATCGATACAGGGGAAAAAAATGAAAAAATTATCTTTTATCTTAGCGGCGATGCTAAGCGTTGCAGCATTCAGCGCGCAAGCTGACGTAGTAACAGCTCAAAAACTTGCTGACAAATATGCTGTGATTGCAAAGAACATTAACCCAGCTTCAACTGGTCTATCTGCTGAAGACGGCAAAAATTTCTTCAACCGCGAACTAACAATCAAGGGCAAACAAGTTGCTTGTGCATCTTGCCACACTGCAAATCCAGCAGACAACGGTAAGCACATTGTGACTAACAAGCCAATTCGTCCACTTGCGCCTGCTGCAAACGAAAAACGCTTCACTTCAGTAGATACTGTTGAGAAGAACTTCACTAAGCATTGCAACGACATCATCGGTCGCGATTGCACTGCGCAAGAAAAAGGCAACTTCATTGCCTACTTGCTAACAGTTAAGTAATTAGAAGCTAAGCAGCGCGTAAAAATGCGATACGTTTGGGATCCCTTCGTCAGAATTTTTCACTGGTCACTGGTGATTGCCTTTGGTGTCGCATTTTATACGCACGCGTCTGAGTGGGATCGCATCACCCACACCAAAGCCGGCTATGTTGCTGGCGGTTTAATTCTAAGCCGTATCCTTTGGGGCTTTTTGTGCACAGGGTACGCAAAATTCAAAAGCTTTCCACCAAACCCTGAGGGTGCAGTACGCTACGCTTGGAGAACCCTACAGGGGCGCTCCAAACCGTTTGTTGGCCACAACCCAGCCGGGTCACTGGTCATCTACCTCCTACTTGCCCTTGGACTGATCACGGTCACGAGCGGCTTCTTTGTGTTCAATGACGGCTGGCTATTCAATGCGCCAGACCTACTACACGCCATCCACTTCTACAGCGCATGGACATGGTTGGGTCTAGTATGCATCCACGTTTTAGGCGTGATCACCGAGAGCATCGTACACAAGGACAACCTGATCGTTGCAATGTTTACTGGCGTTAAATATGACGCGGGTAGCGCTGTTGAGCCTAAGAACCAAGAAAATGTTTCACGTGAAACACGTCGCATCTTCACCATCTTCGGCATACCATGCCGCTGGGTGGTCAAAATATTCGATAAGAAGTAGAACTACTTCCCGATACAGAACTTACTGAAGATCTCGCCAAGCAGGTCATCCGGCGTAAACTCCCCCGTTACCGCACTTAACGCATCCTGTCCCATCCTGAGATTTTCAGCCACGAGCTCAGACTGGGAGATCGCATCTAACGACGCCTGCAGGAACTGCTCGACCTGACGAATAGCTTCCAGGTGACGCGTCCTCGCCATAAAGACCCCTTCACTGGTGGATTGCCAACCGGCAACCTTGAGCAGTGTTTCCTTGAGCAGATGAACACCGTCACCCGTTTTAGCAGAGAGGTGAATATGTGGCTCAGCATTCATGTCCTCGATAAACGGTGACTTTTTAGCGAGGTCAATTTTGTTATGCACCCAAATTTTAGGCAAATCGTGCGGCAAACGGGCTAAAATCGACTTTTCGACTTCCGTAATACCGTGAGCTGCATCTACTAATAATAATGCGATGTTGGCGCTTTCTAGAGCCCGCCAAGTTCGGGCGATGCCGAACTGTTCAATCTCATCATCCGTCTCACGCAAGCCCGCGGTGTCCACGACGTGGAGCGGGATGCCATTGATTTGAATGGCGCTTTTAATGGTGTCTCGGGTGGTTCCCGCGATGGAGGTCACGATGGCGATGTCATCGGCCGCCAATTGATTGATCAGGCTCGATTTTCCAACATTCGGCTGTCCGACCAACACGACCGTTAGCCCCTCGCGCAATAAATTGCCCTGTTTCGCCTCGTTGTATATTTTTTGGAGCTCAAGCTGTATGTCCTCGATTTTTTTCTTCACATTCCCCTGGGAGATAAAGTCGATCTCCTCCTCAGGAAAATCCAAGCACGCCTCGACAAACATCCTGAGCTCAACCAGACGCTGAAGCAGGTCGTTGATACGATTTGAGAACTCACCGGACAGGGAGCGCATGGCACTACGCGCAGCCTCAGTGGTCGCAGCGTTGATCACATCGGCCACGGCCTCAGCCTGTGCCAAGTCCATCTTGTCGTTGAGGTAGGCGCGGCGCGTAAACTCACCGGGCTCCGCTTGGCGTGCACCGAGTGACAGGCAACGTGTGAGTAGGATCTGCAGGAGGGCTGGGCCGCCATGGGCTTGAAGCTCAAGCACATCTTCACCAGTGTAGGAGTTGGGGCCCGCATAGTAAATGGCAATGCCCTGGTCGATGGTCTGGCCGTCCCCGTCGAGGAAAGGCAGGTAGGCAGCGTAGCGGGGCTTAGGGCAATGTCCTAGTATGGCGCCGGCGATGGCCGGCGCAGCAGGGCCTGAAATACGAACAACGCCAATACCACCAGAGCCGGACGCGGTTGCAATCGCGGCGATGGTGTCAGCATTAGACTTAACGGACTGCATTTCCTTTTTTCTTCGCAAGCGCGGCGGCGTGGATCAGGTGGTTGATGCGTGCTTGTTGTGCAATTGATAGCACATTGTTCACAAACCAATAAAGCACTAAACCTGAAGGAAAGAAGAAGAAGAACACGCTAAATGCGATTGGCATGAACATCATAACCTTGGCCTGCACAGGATCGGCGGGTTTAGGGTTTAGCTTCGTTTGCACGATCATGGATACGCCCATGAGGATTGGTAGAAGACCAATCGGCATACCGCCTAGCAACGGCACTATGTCAGGAATGTGTCCGAAGAGCGTGTCCGGCGCTGAAAGATCTTGAACCCACAAAATAAATGGTGCGTGGCGCATCTCTACGCTCGCGAGCAACATCCAGTAGAGCGAAATGAATACCGGGATCTGAACAAGGATAGGCAAGCATCCACCCATCGGGTTGATTTTCTCCTTCTTGTAGAGCTCCATCATCGCCTGCTGCATTTTTTGGCGGTCATCACCAAACTTCTCTTTTAGGCTTTGTAAGCGAGGCGCTAACTCACGCATCTGTGCCATGTTGCGATAGCCAGAGGCAGAGAGCGGATAAAATGCCAACTTAATCAAGATGGTGAGCAGGATGATTGAGTAGCCCCAGTTACCAACTAGGCTTTGAATCGCAGAAAGAATCATAAAGAGCGGTGAGGCGATAAAGCTCAACCAGCCATAGTCAACCGTGTACTCAAGACCTGGCGCCGCCTTCACAAGCTCGCTATGAGTTTGTGGGCCCACATAAAGCTTCGCATTTAACTCCTTGCTTGCGCCTGGCGCGACAGAGGATAGGTTGTACTTCGTACCGATGGCGTATATTTTGTTACCAAGATCCTTGGTGTAGATCTCTTGGGCCTCTTTCGTTTGAGGAATCCAAGCACCCACAAAGTAGTGCTGCACCAAGCCAACCCAGCCGTCTTTAGCCAATTTTGAGAGCGGCTCTTTAGCCATCTCGGTAAATTTAACTTTTTTGTATTTGTCCGCATCGGTGAAGTAAGCGCCGCCAGTGAAGGTCGGCATCATCTTCGTGCCTTGACTAGACTCGCTGTCATGCACAATTTGGTAGTAAGCAAGCGGATCAATTGCTGCTTCAGAGCCGTTCGCAATCAGCTCATCCACCTTGACCTCATAGCTGCCACGTACAAAGGTGTATGTCTTGGTGAGCTTCACACCCTCAGGGCTTGCCCAGACAAGCGCGACCTTTAGCTCGTTTTGGTCAGCTGCCATCTGGTAGTCACTCTCGGCGCTAGTGAATACTTCCTTATGCGTTGCAAGCTTACCGATCGCGATGCCAGACTGCACAACGTAAACCGACGGTGCAGATTGATCATTTAAAAGCACAAAGTTGTTTGTATCAGAGTCCGCCGCGCGGTGCTGCGTGAGTTCCAGCTTGCGTAAGTCACCGCCCAGGGTGTCGATCTCGCCCTTGAACAGATCCGTTTGGACGTGGATGCGCTTGTCCGTCTGGAGGCGGAACTGGGTTTCCACATCAATGCTCGCGGTGCTTGCCTTAACCTCGCCAGCCTCCTGGGTTGCCACAACAGGCTCAACAGGGTGATTCTTCTCTTGCCATGTGTTCCAAAAGAAAAGGATTGAAAATGACAAAACAACAAACAAAATCAGTCTTCTAACGTCCATATTTATTTTCGTCTTTGCACTAAAGTATTAATTAAGGGATGGGATCGTGGCCGCCAGCATGCCAAGGATGACATTTTAACAATCGGCGTACGGTATAAAAAGAACCTTTTATTGCACCATACTTCTCTATAGAGAGGTAAGCATAGTGGGAACAGGTTGGGCTAAATCGACATTGTTGCCCCAAGAGTGGGCTTAGTAAGCGTTGATAGCCTCTAATCATAAACAATAAAATTTTAGCCAATGTTGTCTCAGTGTTTCAAAATGAATCAAGCTTGCAATCTGCTTTTCAGCTTAGTGATTAGCATATCAAACTCTTGGGCAATCTCATTGTAATTTTTACTGCTAAAGGGCTTTTGCGGACGAATAACTAGGTCTAGGTTACCCAGATTCACTTTATTTCGCCTGAAGAGCTCACGCAAGACCCTGCGCATGTAGTTACGGTCCACCGATAACTTGGCCACCTTCTTACTCACGACCAAACCAAGGCGAGGGTGGGGCTGCGGGTTATTACGATAGTGGATGACGAGAGTTGTCGCTGAAATTCGCTTGCGGAAATTAAAAACGGATGAAAAATCATCCGTTTTTAATAATCTTAATTCACTTGGGAATTTAAAATTCATACTTACCTAATTCTTGTACACAGCAATTAACCGTGTGAACAGGTAAGAAAATTATACAGCTAAGCGAGCACGGCCCTTAGCACGACGAGCAGCAATCACTGCGCGACCACCACGAGTTTTCATGCGAACTAAAAAACCATGTGTGCGTGCACGACGTACTTTAGATGGTTGATAGGTGCGTTTCATTATATTTCTCCGATGACTTCTAGGTGCATTTGATGCAAAGGGCGTAATTAAACCCCAATATCGATACCTGTGTCAATCAATATTTTGCAAATAAATGCTTATAAAACAGCTGTGAATTCTACACTTTGTCTGTGGATAAGTTTTGCTAAACAGGCTAGAATGACAGCAATAATTTTAACAAACAAACACCGTCCAAATTTTACATTAAATTGATAAATCAACAAGTTAATAAAATCGGTTTGGAATCTTAAGGTTTTTAGTAAGTCATGAACAATTTTTGGGTCGCCTGCCTTGGACGTTTTCAAGAAGAACTGTCTGCGCAGCAATTTAATACATGGATAAAACCATTACATTACAAGATTGATGAGCAATCATTAACCCTGTTCGCGCCCAATCGATTTGTTCAGCAGTGGGTGAAGGATAAGTTTTTATCTCGTGTGGTCGACTTTGCCAAAGAAACTCTTCCACACCCTATTGAAGTCAATGTGGTTTTACTTGAAAGCCATAACGACGACAACATTAAGAGCATTGAGTCCTTTATTGATGGTGGCCAAAAAAAAGCCAAGTCTAAAGAAGCGCCATCAACCGTTAGCAAGGCTATTGATAAAAGCGCGCCGAAAGAACCTGTAGCTAAAAAACATAAGATTTCTGAGCACTCAGGCCTAAACCCAGCGTTTAACTTTAATAACTTGGTGACCGGTAAAGCGAACCAGTTGGCGCGCGCGGCCGCTGTCCAGATCGCTGAAAACCCAGGCAACACTTACAACCCGCTCTTCATTTACGGCGGGGTGGGGCTGGGTAAGACGCACTTGCTGCAGGCAATCGGGAATCACCTCAAGGAGTTGCGCCCTGAGGCGAAGATTAAATATTTGCACGCAGAACGTTATGTCTCTGACGTGGTGAAAGCATATGAGCACAAGGCGTTTGATGAATTTAAGCGCCTGTACCACTCACTTGATATGTTGCTCATCGATGATATTCAGTTCTTTGCGAAGAAGACCCGCACGCAGGAGGAGTTCTTCTACGCGTTCAACACACTGATTGAGTCTAAGAAGCAGATCATCATCACCTGCGACACCTATCCGAAAGAGATTGCGGATATGGAGGAGCGGCTAAGAACAAGATTTAGCTGGGGATTAACCGTTGCTGTTGAGCCGCCAGAGCTGGAAATGCGCGTCGCCATTTTGCTTAAAAAGGCAGAGGAGGCAAACATCGCGCTCACTGAGGAGGTGGCATTCTTTGTTGCTAAGCAGATCAGATCAAGTGTGCGTGAGTTAGAGGGTGCACTCAACCGTATTGTAGCGATGTCTAAGTTTACAGGTCACCAAATTGATGTGAGCTTGGCAAAAGAGGCATTAAAAGACTTGATCGCGGTTCGTGGTCGACAGATTACCATCGAGTACATCCAAAAGACGGTGGCGGATTACTATAAGATCAAGGTCGCTGAAATGTACAGTAAGAAGCGTACACGCAACTTTGCAAGGCCAAGACAAATCGCCATGGCTTTAACACGTGAACTCACGAACCACAGTTTCCCAGAAATTGGGGAGGCTTTTGGGAGTCGCCATCACACAACCGTGATGCATGCGTGTGATGAAATGGAGCAGTTAAGACAAAACGATCAAACTATTGCCAGGGACATCGCATTTTTAGTGCAGGTGATTCGAGATTAAAGGTGCTGTGCTTATGTTGTAGATAAGGTGTGGATGAAAATTGCATCTAACGTTATTTAATTAAAACGTATAAAATGTTAACAAATTATCCACAAGATTTTATTGAGTTTTACTATGGTTTTATTGATGTGTAATGTAATGATTTAATTACAAAAAAATACATATCAACAGATTTTTCGATTATTACTATTATTATTAAATATATTTATATATTAGGTTTTTAAAACATGAACATTAAAATAAACCGTGAAACGCTACTAAAACCTCTTTCTTCAGTCAGTAGTATTGTTGAAAGACGTCATACATTACCTATTCTTTCCAATCTATTATTGGAAGCTAAGGGTGATCAGTTAGTGTTAACGGCGACAGATTTGGAGATGCAGATCTCTTTATCAATCAACACACCAATTGGTGCAGAGTTAGCGACTACGATTTCAGCGAAAAAACTCTTGGATATCTGTAGAGCGTTACCTGACAGCACAGAAATCAATATGGCAACCTCAGACAGCCGTGTGGCTGTTAAGGCGGGTAAGAGTAAGTTCAACCTACAAACCTTACCGGCGGTTGATTACCCAGTGATGACAAAGGCAGTGGGCACTGATACGGTGACCATTACCATCCCACAAAATACATTGAAGGGGCTGTTCAAACAGGTTGAGTTTGCGATGGCGCAGCAGGACATTCGTTACTACCTAAACGGATTGTTGTTTGAGATTGATGGAAATCGTCTCAACATCGTGGGTACGGATGGCCATCGTTTAAGTTTCACCTCAACAGAGCTTTCAAGATCTTACGATAAGCAGAATATCATCATCCCTAGAAAAACGATTATTGAGTTAATTAAGTTGTTGGAAGATAGCGACAACGAGGTGAGCGTTGAGGTATCAGCCACACAGGTAAACTTTAGCTTTAATGACATCAAGCTAATCACTAAAGTGATCGACGGTAAGTTCCCAGACTACACACGCGTTATCCCAGTGGGTCATCAAAACAACTTCACTGTGGATAGAATGACGGTGTTACTTGCGATGCAACGCGCTTCTATTCTTTCAAACGAGAAGTACCGTGGTATTCGCATGGTATTGGGCACAAACAGCTTACGCTTGATCAGTACGAATAGTGAGCAGGAAGAGGCTGAAGAAGAATTAGAAGTGAACTACACGGGCGACACATTGGATATTGGTTTTAATGTGACCTATCTAATTGATGTGCTCAATAATGTGACCAACCCTGAGGTTGTATTCTCATTTGCCGATGCAAATAGTAGTTGTTTGGTGACGGTACCAAATGATGACAACTACAAGTACGTTGTTATGCCGATGCGCATTTAATGTTCCACGTGAAACAAATTAAAACGTAACTTAACACTAAGATAAAAATATGACTCAAAAACAATCAGATTACGATTCATCCAGTATTACCATCCTTGAGGGTTTGGACGCAGTACGTAAACGTCCGGGGATGTACATTGGTGACACATCGGATGGTAGTGGTTTACATCACATGGTGTTCGAGGTTGTGGATAACGCCATCGATGAAGCACTAGCTGGACATTGTGATGATATTAAGATCACTATCCACTCTGATAACTCAATCAGCGTCACGGATAACGGTCGCGGCATCCCTGTGGACATTAAGCAGGATGACAAGAACGAGGTGAAACGTTCTGCTGCTGAGATTGTGATGACCGAGTTGCATGCGGGTGGTAAGTTCGACCAGAACTCATACAAGGTCTCTGGTGGTTTGCACGGCGTGGGCGTGTCGGTGGTGAACGCACTATCTGATTGGTTAAAGCTTAAGATTTACAAAAATGGTAAGGTCTACCAAATGGAGTTCGCGCGCGGTGTTCCGCAAGCGCCCTTGGCAGAAACGGGTAGCACAGAGCGCTCTGGTACAGAGGTTCACTTCTTCCCATCAATTGAGACCTTCGGCTTGATAGAGTTTAGCTTTGATATCTTGGCAAAACGCTTACGTGAGCTCTCATTCTTGAATAACGGTGTGAAGATTGAGTTGATCGATCAACGCCACAACAAGAGCGAAAACTTTGCCTACTCAGGCGGTGTACGCGGCTTTGTTGAGTACATGAACCGCAGCAAGTCAGTGCTTCATCCAAAACCATTTTATGCTGTTGCTGAAAAAGACGGCATGACCGTTGAGGTATCGATGCAGTGGAACGACTCCTACAGCGAAACTGTACAGTGTTTTACGAACAACATTCCTCAACGCGATGGAGGTACCCACTTAACGGGCCTACGCACCGCGATGACACGTACACTCAATAACTACATCGAGCAAAACGAGTTAGCAAAAAAAGCAAAGATCGAAACCAGTGGTGACGATATGCGTGAGGGACTTACATGTGTACTTTCAGTGAAGGTACCAGAGCCTAAGTTCTCATCACAAACCAAAGACAAATTGGTGTCAGGTGAAGTGCAACCAGTTGTGCAAGATGTAGTGGCAAGCAAGCTTGCTGAGTTTTTACTAGAAAACCCAGTGGATGCAAAAGTGATCTGTAACAAGATCGTGGATGCCGCCAGAGCACGTGATGCGGCCCGTAAGGCGCGTGAAATGACACGCCGTAAGGGTGCAATGGATACCATGGGTCTTCCAGGCAAGCTAGCGGACTGCCAAGAGCGCGATCCAACCAAATGTGAAATCTACCTAGTCGAGGGTGACTCTGCGGGTGGTTCAGCAAAACAAGGCCGTGATCGTAAGAACCAAGCGATTCTGCCTTTGAAGGGTAAGATCCTGAACGTTGAAAAGGCACGCTTTGATAAGCTCCTTGGCTCACAAGAGATTGCGACACTGATTACTGCGCTAGGTACCGGAATTGGTAAGGCAGATTTCAGTGTAGAGAAACTACGCTATCACCGCATCATCATCATGACTGATGCGGACGTCGACGGTGCACACATTAGAACGCTACTCTTAACCTTCTTCTACCGTCAGATGACGGAGCTCGTTGAGCGTGGTCATATTTATATTGCTCAGCCTCCACTCTATAAAGTCAAACAGGGCCGTGATGAACGTTATTTGAAGGATCAACACGAGCTTGATGAGTACTTATTGCAGTCAGCATTAAAGGGTGCATCTTTACTTACCAAAACAGGTGGTGAAACACTTGCGGATGAGCCACTTGCGACCATCGCTAAACAGATGGTGCTCACAGAGGCTGTGATTCGCCGCATCTCATCACTTTATGACGAGAGCGTTCTACGTGCCCTGCAGGATCTTGGCGAAATTAGTTTGGCTGATGAGAAGAGTGCAAACTCAGCTGCTGAAAAATTACGCCCGATCTTGGGTGCGATTGGTTCAGAAGTGATCGTGGCGTTTAATCAAGAAGCGGGAACATACCGTTTAGAAGTGAACAAATATGTTCACGGTAACTTGCAGTGCTGCGTGGTTGATACTGACTTCTTGGGTGGTGGTGACTACCGTCAAATTAGCCGTGTCTCAGTGATGCTTGCTGGTTTGCTTGGTGCTGGTGCAACCATCCAACGTGGTGAGAAATCACAAGCGGTTTCAACCTTCAAGGAGGCCCTGGATTGGCTACTTGAAGAGGCGAAACATGGCCTTAATGTTCAACGTTACAAAGGCTTGGGCGAGATGAATCCAGAGCAGTTGTGGGAAACAACCATGGACCCACAAGTGCGCCGCCTACTCAAAGTGCAAATTGATGATGCGATTGCCGCGGATGAGATTTTCACAACCTTGATGGGTGACCAGGTTGAACCACGCCGTGCTTTCATTGAAAATAATGCATTAGGAGTCAATAACTTAGATATTTAATTTTTATAAAAAGTTAAATTTAGAGTTAAAATTAAAAGAGCCCGCAAGGGCTTTTTTGATTTAATTATGAGCATAAACATGACGATTAAAATTTACCACAACCCAAAATGCGGTACTTCACGCAATACTCTGGCCTTGATTAAGAATTCGGGCGAAGAACCAGAGGTGATTGAGTATTTGAAAAATCCGCCAAGCAAGGCAGAGTTAGAGCAATTGATTACTGATATGGGTGAGGGTTTGCGTGCGACGATCCGTGACAAGGAGCCCATCTTCACCGAGCTCAACATGCAGGATGAGTGCCTCACTGATGACGTGCTGATCGATTTGATGTTGGCAAACCCCATCCTAATTAACAGACCCATAGTGGTAACCCCATTGGGCACAAAGTTATGTCGGCCATCTGAGCTTGTGCTTGATATATTGCCTAACCCGCAATTAGGCGCATTTTCAAAAGAGGACGGCGAGCTGGTGGTGGACGAGAGCGGTAAGCGTATTTTGTAATCACCCCGCTAAATTTAGACAATAAAAAAGGCCAACATGACTGTTGGCCTTTTTGCTTTGCAACTAAAACTTAAAGCTTAGTTTAATGCATCTTTCAAAGCTTTACCTGCGCGGAAAGCTGGAGCTTTGCGTGCAGCGATTTTTAGTTCTTTACCAGTTTGTGGGTTACGGCCAATACGTGCAGCACGTTGGCTAACAGCGAATGTACCGAAGCCAATCAATGTAACAGTATCACCTGCTTTAAGAGCAGCTGTAACGCTACCAGTAAAAGCATCTACAACTTTAGCAGCAGCAGCTTTAGAGATGTCAGCTTCAGCAGCAATCTTAGCAATCAATTCTTGTTTGTTCATAGGATTAGTCATTCATAAAGGGTTACGGAGCCATTATCTTAACTGAATTTTTAATGATTTAACAAATATCCATTACTTTTTTAACAAATTTTTAAATATTTTTTGCTATGTGAACGTTATATGACAAACTAATGGGGAATAAACCTTAGTTTGAGCAGGAAAAATGCAAATCTTTATGGATGAAATTGGTACCGTTTCACACGTGATTCAACTGGCTGTGGCCCCCGTCTTCCTGTTGACGGGCATCGGGGCGATCCTCTCCGTGCTAGCTGTTAGACTGGGCCGCGTGGTCGACCGATACCGCGTGCTGATCGAGCGTGACTCTCACTCCCCGAAGAACCTCCAAGAGATCCGGCTGTTGGCAAAGCGCGCCGTCTGGGTGCACTGGTCCATTAGCCTCTGCACCATCTCCGCTTTGATGGTTGCGACGGTGATTGTGGCGCTCTTTATTGGTTATGAGCGCAGCCGTGACCCATCACACTTTGTGTCGCCCCTCTTCATATTCGCCATGATCAGCCTGATCAGTGGCCTGATCTGTTTTCTGCGTGAGATCTCGCTCTCAACCCACACCATAGAATTGCCTGAAGAGTTAAAAGCATCATGACGCTCAACGAGTTAAAGTTTGTCGTTGCCCTCGCCAAGTCTCGCAACTTCAGAAAGGCCGCCGAGCTCTGCTTTGTGAGCCAGCCGGCGCTGAGCCTCGCCGTAAAGAAGTTAGAAGATGAGCTGGGTGTCATGCTCTTCGAGCGTAGTCGCAATGATGTGACCATGACGGCCGTGGGTGAACTCGTGGTGGAGCAGGCGACTAGGGTCATCGAGGAGGCCAAGCGCGTTAAGGAGATCGCGAAGCAGGGTAACAACCAGCTGGCGGGGCCCCTAAAGCTAGGCGTCATCTACTCCGTTGGCCCCTATCTACTCCCAGAAATTATCCCCATCTTGCGTAAAACCGCGCCGGAGATGCCCCTCATCGTTGAGGAGAACCTCACCAGCAACCTCGAGGCGCAGCTGCGCAACGGCGTCATTGATGTTGCGATCATCGCCCTACCGTTTGAGCTCTCAGGCGTGGTGACCATGCCCCTCTACGAGGAGGAGTTCATGGTTGTTGTGCCTGTCACGCATGAGTGGGCCAGCCGCAAGGAGGTGGGTGCGGATGAGCTCGCGAATGAGAAGGTCCTGCTCCTTAACAGTGGACACTGCTTCAGTAACCAGGTGGTGCAGGCATGCCCAACCCTGAGCCGTAACGGCGAGGTTCTCCAGGGTAACTCCCTTGATACCGTCCGCAACATGGTGGCCTCAAACTTGGGGATTACCGTACTGCCAGCAAGCGCGACGATCAGTAGGTACCAGAACCCGCTCGTGAAGGCGATCCCCTTCAAGAAGCCACCCCCAAAACGTCAAATCGGGCTAGCGTGGCGTAAGAGCTACGGCCGTGTGCAGGCGGTTGATGAGATCGCGAAGGCGATCCGTGCCCTGGAGATGTTCTCAGCGGGACTGCTATAGGTTGTTTTAAGTCGAACTAGTCAACAAGGAGTGCGCGGAACCCCGACACCGGGTAGTTCGCGGCGTTGATGTTTAGCGTCACGCGCACCTCATCATTTCCCGCTAGACCCTCACCTAACTTAATCGAAGACCCACTTAAATACTCCTTAGGCGTGATCTTGCGGCGCAGGATGGGCACATCCTGCCTGTCCGTGAGGGTGAGCTCGATGGATGGGTACGACTGCGCCTGCTGGGCGTTGTTGATGATCAGGCAGCTGAACTTGACGACACCCTGGTGGGCTTCATCTTTGACGAGTTCGGTGTCATCGATCGCCATCAGCTCGGTCTGGTGAGGCAGCGGCAACGTGCAACCCAGTACCTGACAGGTGCTGGTGAGGGCGGGTTTTAGTGCGGGCCATGTTCTGGCGATATCGGCACGCAGGAAGAAGATCACCTGCAATAGCGCTACAACTACTAGGGATGCATACAACGCTAAAGATTTTTTTGATTTGGTATTGTTGCCGCTGAGGTTGTCGGTGGCGGCTTGCTCGCTCAGGTGATCTTGTGCGATGAATACGTGCTGGCACTGTCCGCATCGTACCTTGCCCTGATGGGCTTCGAGCTGATCGGGTCTCACAATAAAGTGCGTGTAACAGGATGGACATTTGGTGACCAAGTGCATGGGGGGAACGCTTATTTTTTAGTGCCGGTGAGCAGGGTCCAGCTGTCCATAAAGACCGGCGCATCCATCGTGAACCACTCCGCGTAGATGGCGGAAACCTGCTCCGCCTGCTCGCGCAGGATGCCAGAGAGCGCAATGCGACCATTTTGTTTGCATGCGCCAGCAAGCGCGGGTGCTAGGACACTGAGTGCGCTAGATAGGATGTTGGCTACCACGATATCGGCCTGTTTCTCAGGGTAGTCGGTTGCCATGAAGAAGTCGGCTGACACCTCATTCTGCTCGGCATTAAACTCGCTCGAGATGATGGCCTGCGCGTCAATATCCACACCCACCACCTCTGTCGCGCCAAGTTTCTTGGCGGCAATCGCGAGGATGCCAGAGCCACAACCGTAGTCGAGCACGTGGTGATGCGGTTTTACTTGGTCAACTAACCAGGCCAAACACAAATGCGTGGTTGGGTGGCTACCCGTCCCAAAGGCGAGGCCTGGGTCTAGGACAATGTTGAGTGCGTTTGGGTTTGGGGCATCGTGCCAAGTAGGCACAATCCATAGGTCGTCGGTGATGCGGATGGGGTCAAACTGTGACTGCGTCGCACGGACCCAGTCCTGCTCAGCAACGGTTTCGGTGCTGTAGACCAAGTCCTTAAATCCGGTGATTTCCTCGACTTTCGCCACGACGCTGGCGATATCCACATCATCATCAAAGAGTGCGCTGATGATGTTCTTGTTCCAGATGCCCGGTGGTGGGTCGCCTGGTTCGCCGAAGATGGGCTGCTCGTCTGGCGTTTCTGCGTTAGCGTCCTCGATGCTTGCTGAGAGCGCGCCGATTTCCATCAGCGTGTCACTCAGCAGGTCAGCGTTTTGGCTATGCGCCTCGATATGTAATGAAACCCAAGCCATCAAAAAACCTTACTTGGCGTGGATGCCAAGTTTGTTTTCAAGGTAGTGAATGCTGGTCTCACCCAATTGGAATGCGGCGTCGTTCATTAGATCACGGTGCAGTGCAACGTTTGTCTTAATGCCCTCAACCACCATCTCAGACAGCGCGATGTTCATACGTGCGATGGCCTGCTCACGCGTGTCACCGTAGGCGATCAACTTACCGATCATTGAGTCATAGTGTGGTGGCACCATGTAGTTCTGGTAGGCATGAGTATCGACACGGATGCCAGGACCGCCTGGCATGTGGAACGTACTAATACGGCCAGGTGACGGCACAAAGGTGTATGGGTCCTCTGCATTGATACGGCATTCGATTGCATGGCCGCGGAATTGGATGTCCTTCTGGCGTAAGCGGAGCTTTTCACCGTAAGCAACACGGATTTGCTCTTGTACGATATCCACGCCGGTGATCATCTCCGTCACAGGGTGTTCCACCTGCACGCGGGTGTTCATCTCGATGAAGTAGAACTCGTTGTTCTCGTATAGAAACTCGAAAGTACCTGCGCCGCGGTAGTTAATGCGCTTACACGCATCCGCACAGCGTTGACCAATCTTGTCACGCAAGCGCGTTGAGATGCCAGGTGCTGGCGCCTCTTCTAACACTTTTTGATGGCGACGTTGCATTGAGCAGTCGCGCTCACCCAAGTAGATGGCGTTGCCGTGCTGATCTGACAAAATTTGAATTTCGATGTGGCGCGGCTGCTCGAGGAATTTTTCCATGTAGACAACTGGATTACCAAATGCCGCTTGCGCTTCTGCTTTGGTCATATTGACTGATGAAATGAGGGCTGCTTCTGTGTGCACAACGCGCATACCACGACCGCCGCCGCCGCCAGCTGCTTTAATAATGACTGGGTAGCCAATATGTTTAGCGATGCGAATAATTTCTGCAGGATCATCAGGCAATGCACCATCTGAACCTGGCACGCAAGGAACGCCGGCCTTCTTCATGGTGTCCTTCGCGCTGACCTTGTCGCCCATGAGGCGGATGGTTTCTGCACGTGGGCCGATGAACACAAAACCGCTTTGCTCTACGCGCTCTGCAAAGTCTGCGTTCTCAGAGAGGAAGCCATATCCTGGGTGGATCGCTTCCGCGTCCGTCACCTCTGCGGCGCTAATCACCGCTGGGATGTTCAAGTAACTTTGGCTGGAAGCTGCTGGCCCAATACAAACAGATTCGTCTGCAAGTTTGACGTATTTAGCTTCTTTATCAGCTTCTGAGTGCACTGCAACTGTCTTAATACCGAGCTCGCGACAGGCGCGCTGGATGCGTAAGGCAATTTCGCCACGATTGGCGATGAGGATTTTATCGAACATTTAAAGCCTCTTTAGCCGATGATAAATAAAGGTTCGCCGTATTCGACGGGTTGACCGTTCTCAACCAGGATCGCTTTAATCACGCCAGCGTGGTCAGACTCGATTTCGTTTAGTAGCTTCATCGCCTCGATGATGCAAAGTGTGTCGCCAACGTTAACGGTAGAACCAACATCCACAAAAGATTTTGATTCTGGTGATGGTGAGCGGTAGAAGGTGCCAACCATTGGAGATTTCACCACGTGGCCTTCAATCACCGGAGCTGCAGGCGCTGCATCAGCGACTGGAGCAGCAGCAGGTGCTGCGACTGGTTGTGCTTGCTGAATGTATGGCTGTGCGTAGTGAACGGCGCCTTGGGCCTGTGGAAGGTTGCGGCTGATACGAACTTTTTCTTCACCTTCAGTGAGTTCTAGTTCTGAAATGCCAGACTCTTCGACTAAATCGATCAATTTTTTAAGTTTACGTAGATCCATCTCTTCACCTCATATTTCAGTTAAGCACCTTAATTGCGTGCGTTTATTTTAATCCGACAGTTAGTCAGAAATTGTTTGAATTGCGTAATCTAGAGCTAGTAAGTAACCCTGTGCACCGAGGCCGCTAATCACACCCACCGCAATGTCGGAGAAGTAGGAGTGGTGGCGGAAGGTTTCGCGGGCATAAATGTTGGATAAGTGCACCTCAACGAACGGCACCTTGATCGCTGAAAGCGCATCACGTAGTGCTACGGAGGTGTGGGTAAAGGCTGCAGGATTGATGATAATAAAATCCACTTTTTTGTCCGCTAAGCCATGTAATTTTTGAATTAGCTCAACTTCGGAGTTACTTTGGAATGACTGTAAGTTAATGTTGGCTTCTTTGGCGCGCTTAGCTAATAGTTGATCGATATCAGCGAGAGTGTTTTTGCCGTAATGATCCGGCTCACGCAAACCAAGCAGGTTTAAGTTGGGGCCATGTAAAACCAAGACAGATTTTGAAGTTGTTTCAGCCATATTTTCGATGATTTCCAAAAGAAAAACCGTTTTTGGAGTTTTCAAGTTTGTCGTAAATTAGGAGATATTCTACAGCAATTTGACGAAATTTGAAGAAATTAACTGTTTTATTGCTTTTCTTTTGATGGTGAAACATTGAGCATCGGGATGATGGTTTCTTCAAGAAGTTGTTGATTAATGCGACCAAAAAAAGTCTTCACAACTGTGCCGTTGGTATCAACAATTACAGTATAAGGCAATATCCCGCGGTTGTTGCCTAAACTTTCTGCGAGGTTCATCGCATCCATATCACCCGCGAGGATCGGGTAGCTCACAGGGGCGGTTTTGATGAATGCCTTTGTCTTGTCGAGATCGTCCGTGGATAGCCCTAGGATGACCATGTTCTGGTCCTTGTATTGACTCTGCATGGCGGAGAGCTCTGGCATCTCTTCGCGGCACGGTGGACACCAGGTTGCCCAAAAATTAAGCACCAGTACCTTGCCCTGCCACTGTTTTAAAGCTTGCGGATGACCTTGCACGTTAGGGAAGCTGATGCTGTAGAGTGAATTACCAGCCTTTTCAACGCTTGCGCTAGCTTCAGGGGCTGGTTCTTTCTCTAGGGTTTGGTGGAACAAGAACCAGCCCGAGAGCGCGGATAGGACGACAACAATTAACAGACGACCGTAGGATTGCATTCATCATCTCCTAACAAGTTTAATTGATTGAGGACCCTAATGAAGTCCTGCGGGGGTTGGTAGCCAATCACCTTGAGCGGTGCGATCTCTTTGCCTGACTTATTAAAGAAAATAATCCCTGGCGGACCAAATAGCTTGAACTTGTTTAATAGGGCAACTTCGTCAGCGGTATTATTAGTGACGTCCGCTTGGACGAGGACGGCATCCTTCAAGGCGTTTTTCACCCCCGCATCGCTGAAGGTAAACTCTTCAAGCTCCTTGCAGGCAACGCACCAGTCCGCATAAAAGTCCAGCATGACGACCTTACCCTTAGTTGCATTAATTACTGCATCAAGCTCACCGATGCTGTGGATGCGCTTAAAGTTTAAGGCGCTGTTGGGCGTGTTTGTTTTTTGTGCAGTTAATCCAGCAAGGGGTTGAAGTGGCGATCTTGCACCGGAGGCGGCACCAACCACCATCGTCAGACCAAGTGCCAGCAACATGATGGCAATTCCCTTTAAGAGTCTTGATGCCGGCGCAGCATCTGTTGGAAGCGGATCGAGTGCATGTAGGTAGATGGCAGGGATGATCAGTAAAGCTGCCCAGAGTAGCATCTGCAAGCTGAGCGGAATGACTGGGGAGATCATGTAGATGGCGACCCCCAGCATCAGCACGCCAAAGAAGTTACGCACCGTGTTCATCCAGATGCCGGCTTTTGGTAGCACGTGACCTGCAGATGCGCCGATCAAGAGGAGTGGGACGCCCATGCCGATCGAGAGCGAGAAGAGTGCGACCCCGCCCAGCAGGACGTCGTGGGTTTGGCTGATGTAGATTAATGCACCCGCGAGTGGCGCGGCAACACACGGACTAACGATCAGTGCGGAGAGTGCGCCCATAGTGAACACCCCGATAAATTGCCCGCCCTTAATGCCGTTGGCGACGTTGACCATGCGGTTTTCAAGCGTGCTTGGCAGGCGCAGTTCGTAAAAACCAAACATCGAGAAAGCTAAGAATACAAAGATCGTGGCGGTGACCCCAAGCACCCATGGGCTCTGTAGGGCGCTACTCAGTAGCTGACCAGATAAACCCGCGGCGACGCCAGCCATGCTGTAGCTCAGCGACATTCCAAAGACATAGGCGAGCGATAGGTTGAAGGCATGGAAGCGTGAGGTGGCGTGGTGGTGGACTTTTTTGTCTCCGACGATGATGCCAGACAGTATGGGGATCATCGGCAACACGCACGGCGTGAGTGCTAGCAGCAAACCAAAACCAAAAAAGCCGATCACGATCAGCCAGAGCTTACCGCCCTTAAGTAGCGTGGTAGCCTTGTCGTCTGAGGCCTGAGTCGGCGCTACGGCTTGTGGCGCGCTTAGGCTAAGTGCAATCGTCTTGTGGATAGGGGAATAACATAGGCCCTTTTCACTGCAACCCTGGTAAGTTGCCTGGAGGGTAATCTTCTCTAGGTTTTGAGGGACTTCTTTCAGCTTGATCTGCGCATGAAAGCTTTGGTGAAAGACTTCCATTTCGCCGAAGTTGGGGTCTTTTTTGATGTCGCCCTTAGGGAAGTTAATGCCTGAGATGCTCGCATCCTTGGTGACGAACTTGATCCTCTCCCGGTAAAGGTAATGGCCAGGGGCGACGGTGAAGCTGGCTTCGAGGGTTGTTTTATCTTGTGTACTGACCGCAAGCTTAAAGGCTTGGTCTGGGGATAAAACTTGATCTTCCTTGTCAAACAAACTGAGCGTACTAGTCGATGAGCTGTTTTCAGCGGCGTGCGTGAGCGTTAGCATGTTGAAGCAAAGAAGGAGTAAGCCAATTAAAAAAGCAGGGAGTTTCAAATGTTTGATCCTAGGTGGTTTATACATTAATTGCGGCTACCCATTCTAAATAGGCGGGCAAGCCATCATCAATAGTGACACAAATGATTTCAGGGAGTTCGTACGGATGATGTTTTAATATTGTGCGCTCTAAGGTCTTATAAAGGTTGCGTGTTGTTTTAATCATCATCGGTAACTCGCTCGCTTTTTCAAGTTTGCCCTGCCATTGGTACACCGAAGTGCAGGACGCAAGGATGTTAACGCAAGCAGCCAGTTGCTCGGAGATTAAAATTTCTGCTAATTTTTCTGCACTAACTGTGTCTGGCAGGTTAGTTAGCACTAAAATAGCATCATTGCCTGACTCGTTGGGCATCTTAAACAATTCGCTCAATGCGCAATTTTAAGGAATATTTCATGCGTTTGTTCATGCTGTTAATTTTACTCGCATTTCCAGCAATGGAGATATGGCTAATCATAGATCTAACCGCGCAATATGGTTGGTGGTTTATCGCCTATTTGTTGATTGTGACAATCTTGGGCTGGCGCTTGATCCAGGAAGAAAAGCAACTGTTTGCTGGTCGCCTGATGCAAACCTTGGCGCAGAGCGCCACGCCTGGCAGTGCGCTTTTTGGTAGCGTCAAGAATTTAATCGCGGGCATCCTGTTTGTGATTCCTGGGGTGATCACGGATGCGATTGCCGTTATTTTATTGTTAATCCCCAGCGCTCCATCTTCATCGGCAGCTGCTTTCAAGCAGGGCGCGGCAAATGATGATGTGATTGAGGGCGAATACACGCGTGAAGATTAATGAAGTTGAGTATCAATCATAGGATTTTCTAAACATGTCTCATCAAGTCACCATCAAACCCAGTGACCATCTCTACGAGGTCGCAGAACACGAAACCTTCTTAAGCGCCGCCATTGATGCGGGGCTAAATTTGCCTTACGGATGCCGAAATGGTGCCTGTGGCGCCTGTAAGGGCAAAGTACTCTCTGGTGAGGTTGATTTCGGAGATTATCAATCTACGGCTTTGACGGATGCCGAAAAGGCGGCGGGACTGGCGCTCTTCTGCTGTGCTAAACCACTCACGGATGCGGTGATCGAGTGCCGTGAGGTCTCTGCCCTAAATGGCATCAAGCCGCGCATTATGCCTGCCCGCGTGCAGATGATGGAAAAGCTCTCGCACGATGTGATGGCACTCTTCCTCAAGCTCCCGAGCAATGAGCGCATGCAGTTCTTGGCGGGTCAGTACATTGAATTTATCTTGAAGGATGGCAAGCGCCGCGCCTTCTCACTGGCTAACGCGCCGCATAACGATGAGTTTTTGGAGTTGCACCTGCGTTTAGTGCCGGGCGGTGCCTTTACAGAGTATGTATTTAATGAAATGCAAGAAAAGGCAATTTTGCGTTTAGAGGGACCTTTTGGCAGCTTTTACCTGCGTGAAGACAGCAATAAGCCGATTATCTTCGTTGCGGGTGGTACAGGTTTTGCGCCAATTAAGGGCTTGGTTGAACATATCCTCCATCAAAACACAGCGCGTGAGATGGTGCTCTATTGGGGCGTCAAAAGCTTAGAGGATCTATACATGCCGAACCTGCCAAAGGCTTGGGAAAGTATCCATCCAAACTTTAAATTCGTTCCCGTCCTGTCCAAGCCGCTCGACAGCGACGCTTGGCAAGGTCGAACAGGTTTCGTGCATCAGGCGGTTTTAGATGATTTTGCCGACTTAGGTGGTCACCAGGTCTATTGTTGCGGCGTGCCGGTTATGGTGGATACAGCGCTTACTACATTTAAAGCGCGCGGCTTACCCGCGGATGAATTCTTCTCGGATGCTTTTACTTACGCGAATCCAACACCCAAAGCTTAAATCCTGAGCCAGATGCTCGGACTACTCTTCTAGGTCGTCTTGATGCACGCGACGTCTTGCGCGAACACCCTCTGCCAATACTTCTAGAATAGTCAGTGTGTCATCCCAGCCTAAGCAGGCATCGGTAATCGATTTGCCGAACTCTAAGGTGCATCCAGGTGTGTGATCTTGGCGACCCTCGTTGAGGTGCGACTCCACCATCAAGCCCATGATACGCTCATCGCCGGCTTTTAGCTGGGCGGCAACATCTTTCGCTACTTCTAATTGCAAGCGATATTGTTTGAGGCTATTAGCGTGTGAGCAATCCACCATCACTTTGGGCGTTAGGCCAGAAGCAGCCAACTCTGTTGCAGCAGCATTGACATGGGCTGCATCGTAGTTCGGTGTTTTGCCACCACGTAAAATCACGTGGCAGTCTTCATTGCCGGCCGTGGAGACAATCGCGGACTGTCCCTCTTTGGTGACTGACAAGAAATGGTGTGGGCTTGCCGCCGCTTTGATGGCATCAACGGCTATACGAATATTGCCATCCGTCCCGTTTTTAAAGCCAACCGGACATGAGAGGCCTGAAGCCAGTTCGCGGTGCACTTGTGATTCGGTCGTGCGTGCGCCGATAGCGCCCCAGCTCACCAAGTCTGCGGTGTATTGCGGTGTGATGGTATCTAAAAACTCTGTGCCAGCAGGCATGCCAAGTTCGTTCACCTCAAGTAGGAAGCGCCTAGCGATTTCTAAGCCCTCATTAATCTTGAAGCTACCATCTAGGAATGGGTCGTTAATTAAACCCTTCCAGCCAACGGTGGTGCGTGGTTTCTCAAAGTAAACGCGCATCACAATGATGAGCTCTTTTTCATAAACCTGACGCTGTTCTAATAGACGCTTAGCATAGGCAATACCTGCCTCCTCATCGTGGATGGAGCACGGGCCAATAATGACCAGCAGTCTGTCATCGGCGTTATGCAGTACCTGATGAATTGCTGCACGCGTTGCAACGATGTTATCTACCGTTTTTGGGCTTGCTTGCAACGTGTCTAGGAAATCAGAGGGTGGTCTAAGCGCTTTGATCTCTTTGATGCGGACATCATCGGTTGCAAATTTTTGGATGGGGCTCATGTTGTCTATTAGTTAACAGCTAAAATGCTATTTTAATGCAAATTAGCAATAAATCATGAAAGTGCTTCAATTAAACACTTCAACATCGCATCGTCACCTGGGGCGGTTGCGATGTGAACATCTAGGCCTAAGCCACTAGGTTCTTCAGCAATTCTTGCATGATTCACGCAGAGCTTAACGTTTTTAAGCCATGCTTGATGGCTCGCCATGGTAAGCAAATGACGCATGGCTTCTGAGCTTGTCACCACTATCGCATCGAGCCTACCTTGTTGATTGAGGTTTGTTAATAGGCTGATGTCTTCTTGTGGGTTGATGCGCTGATAGCATTCCGCAAAGCTCAAATTCGCCCCGCGAGATTTTAGGGTATCCGCCAATACTTCCCGCCCGCCGATGCCTCGGAAGATCATAATCTTTTGATTGTTCACCTTTAGCATCTCGGGCAAAGCAAGTAGCGATTCACTATCAAAACGGCCTACAGGGATGAGGGTGTTTTGGATACCAAACTTGGCTAATTCGGCAGCGGTGCTCGGTCCGATGGCGGCAAATTTAAGTGAGTTTGGGCATTTAAGTTTGCTAACGAAAGGCATGCCGTTTTGGACGGCATTGCTACTGATGAAGATTGCCCAATCGTATGCTGGTAATTGACGAATGTGTTCTTCAAATTTTTGGTAGTTGTCGAGCGGTGCAATTTCAATGAGCGGAAAAGCCGCCGTCACACCACCAGCTTCAGCGATTAACTTGCCCAGTTTTTCCGCTTGACCGACGGGTCTCGTGATGACGATATGGCGACCATTGAGCAGGTTAGCGCTCATCTTGATTTACAGCGTATCCAATGCTGCAAGAATACGATTTGCACCTAGTGCGACCAATTTTTCAGCAAGTTGCTGACCCAATTTTTCTGGATGATCGATGCCGCCAGTCACGGACTCTTTGACCATTTCTTTGCCATCTACACTGGCGACAAAACCGGTGATGGTGATGCTGTTATTTTCCATTTGTGCGTAAGCGCCAAGTGGCACGGTACAGCTTCCTGCTAATGCTCGGCTCATCCCGCGCTCGGCTTCAACGCAGGCGGCGGTAGCGGGGTGGTTAAGTGGTGCTAGGACCGACAGCATGTCTGTACGCGTTGCATTGATTTCAATACCAAGTGCCCCTTGGCCAACGGCAGGAATGCTATCCTCAGGGGAGATCAGTTGGCGGATGCGAGACTCTAAACCCAGTCGAATTAAGCCTGCTGCCGCGAGAATAATTGCAGCGTACTGCCCCTCATCTAATTTGCGTAAGCGCGTCTGTAAATTGCCCCGTAAGGATTCAATTTTTAGGTGCGGGAATCTTGCCTGGAGTTGGCTTTGACGGCGCAAGCTAGAGGTGCCGACCACGCTACCCTCAGGTAGGGCTGCTAAGCTTGCAAAGTCATTAGAAACAAACGCATCACGTGCATCTTCTCGTTCCCCAATCGCTGCCATGGCAAAGCCGTCTGGCAAGTTCATCGGGACATCTTTCATCGAGTGAACGGCCAAGTCTGCACGGCCATCGGCGAGTGCTTGCTCAAGTTCTTTCACGAACAGACCCTTGCCACCGATACGCGCTAATGGGGAGTCTAGAATTTGATCGCCTGTGGTTGTCATGCCCAGAATCTCAACCGTCGTCTCTGGGTACAGTCCTTGGAGTCGTGCCTGAATGTGTTTGGCTTGCCACATGGCAAGCGCGCTTTCACGTGAGGCGATGACAATTTTTTTTGGTGGTGTATTCATGCAAGAGGGTCTATGAGTAGTCGTTTTGTTAATTTTAACATACTGCGATGGCTTGGCTTGTGAGAAAGGCTCTGTTTGTATAGAACGTATCGCATAGAAAATTCCTTGTTTTGCATTATACTTGGCGGATAAATTCATTATTGATAAGCGTCTTTCAGTATGCAAGATAAATCACAACAAGATAAAGTTTGGTCGGGTCGTTTTAACGAGCCAGTTTCCGAATTGGTGAAACGTTATACAGCCTCTGTCGACTTCGATAAGCGCCTCGCTGCGTTTGATATTCAAGGCTCATTGGCCCACTCAAAAATGTTGGGTGCGCAAGGCATTATCAGCCAAGACGATGTCGCTCAAATTGCCCAAGGTTTAAACGAAATCTTGCAAGAAATTCAGGCGGGTCAGTTCGAATGGCGCCTCGATTTAGAGGATGTGCATTTAAATATTGAAAAACGATTAACCGATAAAATCGGTGATGCTGGTAAGCGTTTGCATACCGGCAGAAGCCGTAATGATCAGGTTTCAACGGATGTGCGCCTCTGGTTGCGTTCGGTGGCAGATGATGTGATTGCGGGTATTCGTAAGTTGCAAACATCGATTGTGGACTTAGCAGAAACACATTTTGATACCGCGATGCCAGGCTTTACGCATCTTCAAGTTGCGCAGCCTGTGACCTTTGGCCATCACCTGCTCGCCTACTTCGAGATGTTGCAACGCGACGCCGCAAGGTTTGCGGACGCACGCAAACGGATTAATCGGTTGCCATTAGGTGCCGCAGCATTAGCGGGGACGAGTTACCCAATCGACCGTGAAATGGTCGCGAAAGAATTGGGCTTTGATGGTGTATGTGAGAACTCATTAGACGCCGTTTCCGATCGTGATTTTGCGATTGAATTCACAGCCGCAGCGGCTTTGGTGATGACGCATCTTTCACGTTTTTCAGAAGAGCTCATCCTGTGGTCTAGTCCAAGATTTGCCTTTGTGGATATTGCAGATCGTTTCTGCACCGGCTCATCGATCATGCCGCAGAAAAAGAATCCTGATGTGCCTGAATTGGTGCGTGGTAAAACAGGCCGTGTAACTGGCCATTTGATGGCGCTCCTGACACTCATGAAGAGTCAGCCACTCGCCTACAACAAAGATAACCAAGAAGACAAAGAGCCGCTGTTCGATACAGCCGATACCTTGCTCGTGACCTTAGAGATTTATGCCGACATGTTGCGCGGCATTAAGGTGAATAAAGAGGCGATGCGTCAGGCGGCGACAGAGGGTTTTGCGACGGCGACGGATTTGGCAGACTACCTGGTTAAAAAAGGTACGCCGTTCCGTGATGCGCATGAAGTGGTGGCACTTGCTGTCCGTCATGCGGTGGACAAGGGTTGTGATTTATCTGACCTACCGTTGGCGGAACTGCAAAAATTCAGCGCGCAAATTTCAGAGGATGTTTATCAGGTGTTAACCTTGGAAGGTTCGTTGGCGAGTCGTAACCACATCGGAGGCACTGCACCAGCTCAAGTGAAGCAAGCGATTGCGCGCGCCCGTAAATCGTTAGCCTAAAAAGCGTTGCCTATTACCCTTGGTTGTTAATGGGCAACCTTCTGTTCTCTGGCTTGACGAGTAGCATATGTACATCCCCTAGGGCACGCTCTTCAAAGCCACCCTCGCAATAACATAAGTAAAAATCCCACATGCGAATAAACATTTCCGGGTAGCCAAGTTGGCGGATTGCGGAGATGTTGTCGAAGAAGTTGTCACGCCATCTTGCTAGCGTCGTGGCGTAATGTGGGCCGATATCCTCTAAATCGAACAAGCGCATATCCGTCGATTTTGTAATGCTGTGGAGCATGGCGGTGACAGATGGAATGCAACTGCCAGGGAAGATATAGCGCTGAATAAAATCAACGGATTTAATAGCTGACGCATAGCGTTGGTCAGCAATCGTGATTGCCTGCAATAACATCATCCCGTTCGGTTTCAACAAACGTCCGCACGCGCCAAAGTAGGTGTCATAAAAATGGTGTCCGACTGCCTCAATCATTTCGATCGACACCAGCTTGTCGTACTCACCGGTGAGATCCCGATAATCAGAGAGTAATACTTCAATCTTGTTTTCCAGTCCCGCCTCTTTTATTCGTTCCAACGCTAGCTGATATTGCGCTTGAGAGATGGTGGTGGTGGTGATCTTGCACCCGTAATTCTGGGCTGCATAAATGGCAAAACCACCCCAGCCAGTGCCGATTTCTAGCACGTGATCTGTGGACTTGAGGTCTAGTTTTTTGCAAATCTTCTTCAGTTTTGCAATCGAGGCTTCTTCAAGTGACTGCTGAGCATTTTCAAAAAATGCGGAGGAGTACATCATGGTAGGGTCAAGCATCAGCTTGAAGAAATCATTACCCAAATCATAGTGTGCCGAGATGTTACGGCGACTACCAGTTTGCGTGTTCTTATTGATGCGATGCAACCAAGCTTGTATTGGTGCGGTGATTTTCGCTAAGCTGGACTCAATGTCATCCAAGAGCGATTGGTTTCTCACCATGAGTCGAATCAGGTTGGTGAGGTTGTCGCACTCAAAATAGCCTTGCATATATGCTTCACCTGCACCAATGGATCCCCCAAAAACAACCTCTCCATAAAACTGTGAGCTTTTAACGAATAAAGTCACATCAATCTTTTCTAAAGATGAGTCGCTCGTCTCTTGACCAAACTGCATGGTTTGATTGTCTTCGACTATTTTTATAGCGCCATGCTGTAAGTGCGCCAGCCGTTTGATGAGCATGTGTTTAGCTAAGCGATCTAAACGTCGAGGCTTGGGTGTGAATTTACTTAATAGGGCGATATCTCTTGGCGCGTTTGTTGACATGTTTTGAAGTCTATTCTTGATTAAGGGTGCGGTATAAATGGCACGCGTTTTAGCCACAACTTTAACGCTTGCCAGTAAATAGCCAGGGTTACTTTAAAGGTCATGAATGGATACATGAGCAATACCTTCGCCATCGTCGGACTGCTAATTTCAATACGATTTAGCATGAGGGTCGCATCAAATTTCTTAATGCCACCCTGCAGGTTTTCCATGTGAATAAATAGTTGGTCTTTCGGGGCTTTAAATCGCCAGTCGTACTGCATATCCATCGGCATAAATGGTGAGACATGAAATATTTTTTCAAACTGAAACCGATAAGGCTGTGCTTGCGGTTTGCAATTGAGCACGTAGGAGTGTCGCTCACCCCAAGGGGTGTTGGTGATTTCTGCAACAATAAACTCAAGATTATTATCTTCAGCATCGAAGCAATAATAAAAGCTGACGGGATTAAAGATAAACCCAAAATAGCGTAAATGGGTGAGCAGTCTGATCGGGCCGGTGGGCGTTTCACCTGTTTCTTTTTGAATAAAAGCGCGAATCGATTTGTCCAGATTAGAAGCTTTTCCATCGAAATAATCGCCACGTAAAAAGCTGGCAAGATTGCGACCTTGGTAGGACCAAAACCAAAAGGGCTTAAACAGGGTTGGCATCTCGGCTAAGTCTAAATACATCATGAAGAGCTTATATTGGAAACCATGATCTACTGGTGAGTAGCGGTGGTGATTGACTCGCCCTGTGAAGATGCAGCTGTGCTTGCTAGCCATGACGCGTGGCGTCCTTAGATTGCGCTTGTTGGAAGTGTTCAAGGGCGGCGAGCGCACTTGCAACGCCATCCTCATGAAATCCATTGCGCCAATAAGCGCCAGCATATCCCGTTCGATTAACACCGCTAATCTCAGCGTGTCTTAACTGCGCCGCTATTCCTTTAGGGGTAAAGACGGGGTGCGTGTAGTTGAGTGTTTTGATGATCTTGTTTGGATCAATCTGACTGGTATGGTTAAGCGTCACTAAGAAAGGCTCAGGAGACTCCAGCGACTGCAAGATGTTCATGTTGTAAGTCACTGCTGCAAGGTTAAGCGGTTGTTTGGTGATGTGATAGTTCCAAGCGGCCCAGGCCAGTTTCTTTTTGGGCATTAAACTCATATCAGTGTGAAGAACGATTTGATTATTTTGGTATGGAATTGCCCCTAAGATTTCAATCTCATCATTTGATGCATCTTCTAATATCGCTAAGGCTTGGTCGCTATGACAGGCAAAAAATACCCAATCAAATAACTCAGCTGCTTGGTTTTTAGGTTTAACGATGACCCCGACATGCTTCCTTTGCACAGACTCAATGGGGGTATTGAGTCGAATATTATCCTTAAACGCTTGGGTGAGTTTTTCAACATAAGCTTTAGAGCCGCCCTTGATGACTCGCCATTCGGGCCTGTCGGAAACGCTCAACATCCCATGATTATGGAAGAAGCGTATGAAAAACTTTGCAGGAAACTCAAACATTTGGTCTGGGGAGGCTGACCAAATAGCGGAGCCCATCGGGATCACGTAATGCGCAATGAATTTCTCCCCATAACCATTAAGCTTTAGGTATTCACCAAAGGGCATGTCTGCTTGGTGATCATCGAGCAAGGCAGGGGCTTCTTGATTGAAGCGCAATATATCTCGAATCATGCCAATAAAGCTCGGGCGAAACAGATTACGTCTTTGCGCAAAAAGACTATTTAAACTGGTGCCATTGTATTCCAGGCCTGAAGGTTCATCATGAACACTAAAGCTCATATCACTGCTTTGGGTTTCAACCCCTAGCGTGTCGAGCATTTCAATGAAATTTGGGTAGGTCCAATCGTTATACACAATGAAGCCGGTATCGATATTGTATCGCTTACCAAATGCGTCTATCTCGTGGGTATGGGTGTGGCCGCCAATATGGCCATCCGCCTCAAACACCGTTACCTCATGTTGTTTGGATAGGTGCCAGGCAAGCGTGTTTCCTGAAACACCAGAGCCAATAATTGCAATCTTCATCGAGCCGCTCTTTTTTGGGATAAGACTTCAGCGGGTACTTTTCTTAAGTCCCAAACCAAGCCCAACGCAGAAAGAAATTTGAGTCCGTAATAGGTCAAATCAATTTCCCACCAATAAAAGCCTTGTCGTGCGGCGCTAGGGAAATGATGATGATTGTTATGCCAGCCCTCACCCAAGGTGAAAATCGCAATCAGTGAGTTGTTACGGCTGTCGTCATTGGTCATGAATCTTCTCTTGCCCCACACATGGGCAAGTGAGTTAACGGTAAAAGTCATGTGATAGAGAAACACCGTCGAAATCACAAATCCCCAAATCAGCAGTTGCATGCCGTTGGTGTGTAAATGTGGAGCGGCACTTTCAAGCCAAGCGCCTAAACCAAACAAGCCAAGCGCTAACCCAATCGGGGCGATCGCGTCATAACGGTCTAAGAATTTTAGCTCGGGGTACTGCATTAAATCTTTGACGCGTTCACTTTTTGAGGCGAAGTTTTTATTCGCTAAAAACCAGCTCACATGACTCCAGAAAAATCCGTGCTGTTTTGGGGAGTGCGGGTCATTTGGATTGTCAGAGTGTGCATGATGATGCCGGTGGTGTGATGCCCACCATAGCGGGCCACGTTGCGCGGCACTCGCGCCTAAAAATGCAAAAATGAATTGAATAAATCGAGAGGTTTTAAAGGCTTTGTGTGCAAAGTAGCGATGATAAAAGCCTGTAATGGCGAACATTCTCAATAGGTAAAGCGCGATAGCAATGGTCAGCGCAGTAGCACTAAACTCAATCCAGAACACAGCAAAACACGCCAGATGCAAAATGATAAAAGGGAGGACACGAAGCAGTTCTATTTTGTTGGGGTTATGCTCATGCGGATCAACGGCTTTACTGTCGAACCAAGCAAGTATCGTTTTGAAAACCATTTATTGCGCATCCTTCTTCAAGTGACTGTCCCATTCTTGCGGTATTTTGACTAGTTTATTGATGTCATAACCCATGCCTTTTATTTGGGCAACGAACCCATTGTATTGTGCATCCGACAACTGCGGATTGCGAGACATCAGCCAGACATAATCCCGAGCATTTCTTGCGATGATGGTCGTTTGATAGTCCGCATCTAAATGCACAATTCTGTACTCGGCTTTAATCGGCCATATGAACTGCATGCCCCAAATTGCGTTACCCGTGTTTGGCACAACAAAGCCGGTTGGATGGTAGCTTTTGAGTTCGCCATTCACACTTCCTTTTCTGAAGGTAAAGGTAGTTTTAATGCTGCCATCACTGTCCAAAGCGTAAGACTCAATCCCATTGTGCACATCTTTTTCAATGAAGGTTGGAATGCAGGCAATGACATACCAATCACCCATAAACTGATGAAGATTAACCTGATCAACAGTCTTGATGGGTGGCAAACTCGAACACGCGGAGAGAACCGCGCAGAGTGAAGCTAAAATAGATCGTTTCATTTTTTAATTCGCCTTTTATTTGAGAACGTAATCAATACGCCCATCTTCCGTGAGTGATTGTAAGGCAAGCCACTCATTATCTTGTCCGTACCAAATATCTATTTTGAATTTTGCAGTATCAATCTTGTAGTGTTCGGCTTTAACACTTTGGCCTTTAGCGAAAATCGTTTCCTGCCCCAATGCTGAAATATTGGCCGATAAGTAATCGCCAGTTTGTGGATTGAGTAATTTTTTTTGTTGAAGTATTTTGGGGTTCCAGTACGCAAAAGTCATGATGCATTCCGCATTGATCTCGGTCGAGTTTGGGGAAGATAATTTAAATGACGTTTTTTCTTGGATCCCTTTTACAAGCGTTGTTTTGCTGTTTTCTTGTGTTTTGGCTTCTAATTTTTTTAGGCAGTTGTTTTCCCAAGTCTCAGTCGCTTGATGGTGGTATTTAAAAAAACTGATAGAGAGTATTTTAATATTAAACTTGGCTTCACTTTTTAGTATTTGTTGATTATTTGCTGTGTCAGAAAGCACAAACTGATGGGTGCCGATGGGCTTCCCATCCATGGAAACATCAAAGTTCCAGTTTTCGGCGGCAGCAGTCACAGGCATTAAACAGACAGTAAAACTGATAAGAAATTTATGCATGTTTCGTTGCGCGCGCATTATTCGCCTTTAGGGAACCAGGGTAAAAAAGCATTCGTTTTTTGAACATAGGTTTTATAGTCTGGGCGACGTTGTGCAATATCTGCTTCTAGTAATTTTACGCCAGTGACTTTAATCAGTAAGTAGATCATGAAGACTGATGAAATCATTGTCCACCAAGCGCCACCAGCCAGTCCAATTAAGCCATAACATAACCAAATGCAAGACTCCCCAAAGTAATTCGGATGCCTTGTATAGCGCCAAACCCCTTTATCGAGAACCTTGCCTTTATTTTCGGGTGTTGATTTAAACAGACTTAATTGTGCGTCCCCCAGCACCTGGAAGAGCATGCCTATTATCCAAAGGCTGACACCAATCCAGTCGAAGGCATTAAGCGAATTGGTAGATTGACTAGCCAAGTTCAAAGGTAATGAGATAAACCATGCTAAAAATGCCTGCAATATAAAGACAAGATAAATACTTTTGTACCTAAAGTTGGGCTGGTTTCTTGCCCTGATGGCCTGATAACGTAAATCTTCAGCTTTGTTATGGTTACGCAGGTGCAGATAACTGGATAGCCTAATCGACCATATACTCACTAACAGTAAAATTAAATAAGCACGTTCACTTGGCGCATTTAGTAAGCTAAAAGTGATCGCTGTCGCAATTAAGAAAAACATGGCCCACAGGCTGTCAACGACGGTGACGTTGTCATTCCTGAGGCTCAATGACCAACCCAAGCACGCGATGACTAACATCGGTATTAAAGTAATAAAGTAGATTTGCATGGATATTGTTTCTTGAAGTATTTTTGGAGAGCTTTAGTGGTCTTTAGAGGCGGCGATTTTAAGTAAAATGGGAACAATTGTGGCCCATCCAATACTCAAATAAATGATTGCTGTGCTTGGATTACTAAGTTGGAGCGCACCTAGGCGAGCACCACTCCAATAAGATAAAGGGCCAGCAACTGCGCCAATGAACATGGCGAGTACTTTCCTGTCGTGGAGCCAACTCAGGCTAATGTTCATCGTGCTGGCAAATAATGCCCACAGCATGATCATCCAGGGTGGCGGAAGGACGTCAGGCCAGAAAGTCACCGGGCTAAAAGTAATCCAACCGAGGCTTTGCGGAATGCCATCAAAAATAATGCCGATGATGACGGCGACCCCCAAAAATTTGCATTCAAAAGCGCGGTCCGGGGTTCTTAATAGATGAATAAAAATGACGAGGCAGGAGATCAGCACGCCCAGCCAAGGCAATTGATTTGCACCCCCAAGGACACAAGCAAACCACCCGATTTGAAAGCCTACGATATTCAATAGCATGAGTAAGATTATCCTTTTTCGAAAAGATAATGTCCGACCCACCACTCTTGGCCATGATCAAAGCCAAAGAGTTCAGCACACGCCATAAAGAAAATACGCCAGCGTTGTCGCCAAACTTGAACGTTATCGGCGCCGTAACAACTCGCTAAAATTGGCGTGATTTTGTCGTGATTCTTATCCATATTCTCTAACCATGCGTTTGCCGTTTTTTCATAATGCGTTCCATCCCACCGCCATTGCTTGGCAATTTTAAGGTGCTTTTGAAACTGTAGCGGTGTGTCATCACTTGGCATAAAGCCGCCAGAGAAAAAGAATTGACTCATCCAGTCGTCATCACCTTGCACTTCAAATGCGTAAGGGACATCACGATGGCAGAAGATGTGCATAAAAAACTTACCCTCAGGCTTGAGCCATTGATTAAGTTTTTCAAACAAAGTTTGATAGTTACGCATGTGCTCAAACATCTCAACCGAGACGATGCGGTCAAATGTTTGGTTGATTTCAAAATGGTTCATATCGCAAGTAATTACATTTAAATTACTGAGGTTGCGCCTTGCAGCCTCTGCCAGAATAAATTCCCGCTGCGAGTTTGAGTTCGAAACAGATGTGATTTGACTCTCAGGATAATGCTTTGCCATCCATAAAGATAACGAGCCCCATCCACAGCCAAGTTCTAAAATGGCTTGGTCATTCTTGAGGTCAGCATGATGGCATGTCTCTTTTAACGCAGCAGCTTCAGATTCATCAAGATTTTTTACATGACCAGACCAATAGCAACTACTATATTTTCGATGTTTTCCAAGGGCTAAATTAAAAAAATCTGCGGGAACTTCATAATGTTGCGCATTTGCCATTTCTGGTAATGGTGCAATTTCGGCAAGCTTCATACTTTGAAAGAATTTTGTACGCATTTCGCTAGCGACTTCACTGTTGCTTGCAGAAATTTCAGTTAAGCGTTGCTTGCAAAGATGACGAATTCCCGCGCGAATAACGAAGTCTGGCATAAAACCACGCTCGGAGAGTTGAATGGCTAGTTTTGAAAGAATCATGAGCTGCCCTTGGGTATATTTATTTATAGGTACATATAGTAAGTATGAGCTTAAAGTTTAAAGAAGGTTTTATCAATTGAACAATTTATTAATAATGCACTCAAAGAAATGATGAAAAACATACAAACTATTTACTTGGCGGGTGGTTGCTATTGGGGGATGGAAGAACTTTTTAGAGTCATTCCAGGTGTTGTGGGGACCCAGGTAGGCTTTTCTGGTGGACATATCGCCAATGTGGCTTATAGGGAAGTCACCACAGGCACAACGGGTCATGCAGAAACGCTTATGGTGCAATTTGATTCCGACCTTGTTTCGTTAAGGTCCTTATTGTTTGAGTTTTTTAGGGTGCACAACCCAACGAAACTCAATCAACAAGGCAATGATATTGGCACGCAGTATCGCTCTGTGATTTTTTACGCAGATGTTCAGCAAGAGGCGATTGCTCAAGAGGTGATGAGCGTCGTGAATGGCTCTGAGCAATGGGGCTCACCCCTTGTGACAGAACTAGTCCCGTTCAAGGCTTTCTATCCTGCAGAAGAAAAGCATCAGAAATATATTATGAAGTTTCCCGATGGCTATACTTGCCATTACAGAAGAAACTTCAACTTTGGAGAGGCAAGCGAATGAAAATTTTATTATTGATTATTGCGATTACGGCTTTAGTTCTTTTGATTTCAAAGCAGTCAGAAGCCGCGAGCGTTCCAACACCAGGCGAGACAGCCCCAGGTTTCAGATTGATCGATCAAAATGGGGAAATTAAAAAACTCTCAGACTTCTCTGGTCAGTGGGTCGTGCTCTATTTTTATCCAAAAGATGACACCCCTGGGTGCACAAAAGAAGCTTGTGCCTTTAGAGATGATCTTGCTAGCTTGGAAAAGCTAGGTGCGAAGGTGGTCGGTATCAGTGTTGACGATAGCGATTCTCATGCAAAGTTTGCTGCTAAGTACCATCTGCCATTTCCTTTACTCGCAGATGAGGATGGCAAAGTTGCAGAGTCTTATGGTGCCCTGACCAATTTGTTCGTCGTCAAAATTGCGAAACGCTATACATTCTTGATTGATCCAAAAGGAAAAGTCTCAAAGGTATATTTGAGTGTTGACACCTCAAGGCATTCTCAAGAAATTGTGGATGATTTAAAAAAGCTGAGCCATTAATTATATGAAAAGCAGACTCATGATCTCGCTGGTTTTATTAATAATTCCAGCTATCATTTGTTGGTTGGTGATGAGCCAACTAGATTCGCTGAATCAACCACAAAAAACATTACTTGCTAAAGTGGGGGATGAGTGTGCTGGTATTGCAGATAACGCGGTTGCGAATATGTCAGCGGTTGTTGAATTTCAAAAGCTTGAGATTCAAGGGCGAAAAATCAATGTAATGCGCCGCTGCATGAGAGACAAAGGTTTTAGTGAGAACCCATCATGGCTAGCCTATGCTACTCCAGTTGCTCATGCAAATGCCATCAAACAAAGCATCTCAGAAGACGAGGCGATTGAGAATTTAAGACGTGAGCATATGATGATTTTTAAGCAATCCTCTCAGCAGCCTATTTATTGGATCCATCAGTCCTAATTACGCTTATTCAATTTAAGCGCAGCAATCTTTTTACCCAACTCTTCTGAGGCGTAACTATCTAATGGTTCAATAGACGCTTTGAGTTGGTTGAGTCGTTCAATATTTCCTTCCTTTAAAGCGATTTCAGACTGCTTTAAAAACACATCTAAATGTTTTGGGTTAATGCTAAGCGCTTTTTCAAATTCCGTTTTTGCCATATCGCTATTACTAAGACCCCAATCAGAAACTGCTAAAAAATACCAGGCATCGGCGACATTGGGTTCTTTTTTAGTCCAGCCTTCAGCAATCGTATGCAAGTTCTTCCACTCGTGGTTCTGGTAAGGAATCACCACCTGCATAAAGTAGGGTTGCTCTTGATACGGAAGTGCCCAAAAAGGAGAGCCATCCGATTTTAATGTGAGCTGCTCCTCAGAGCTGATGAGCTTCTTGATCCACTCTACGGGGAGGCTGTAAAAGAACCCTTGAGGTCCTGGGCTTTTAAAGCTGGTAATGCCGATCAAGTTAAATTTCTGATCAAACAAAGCGCCACCACTTGAACCAAGTGAGAATGCGGCATCTGATCGAATGATTAAACTGTTATCAAAGGGGTATTTGGCTTTAATGCTGCCATAAGATGGCTGCGGAACGTTGTTGCCATTCGGATAGCCGACACTAAAGACCTCCTCTTCAATTTCAAGTGAAGCAGTATCGCGCATCGGTACAGGCTTGAACGGCAGTCCCTCAAATTTCAATGCACACAAGTCATGTTTCCAGTCTGCTTTGAGTGAGATCGGTTTATACCCATCACCGTACTTTGCGACATTTGCCCCCTTGCCATTTGCCAGTACATGACAATTTGTCACGACATATTCGTTGCTAATCACGACGCCCGTGCCCGTGCCAACATTGCCGTTTTCTAGCTCAACAGAAATCTGAACAATCGAGTCATGAAGTTGCAGCAGTTCACCAATGCTGGGCTGTGCAAAAGCAGGGTTGATTTGAACGAGACTTGCTTGAACGAGTAGGCTGGCAGCGAATATTTTTTTCATTGTAAAACCTAATAATCAAATGGATTCAATATTGTTTTGTCTGTGTCAGTAAGCTTAGGTTCAATTAATTTTTCATATGCGTGCGCTTGAATTTAAGAACCTGCGCTTGGCTGAACTTTTTTGTCTAGTTTTAGACAAAAGCACAGACTCAATTTGTGTTTAGTGTTATCAGGGTTCATTAAACATGTTGAGTCTTTTGGGAGGCCTTGCGCCTCCTTTTTTTATGGCCATTTGAACCATCAGCGCGATGAGATGGTCGGAATAGTCACTTAATTTATAAATGATGAGAGGTTCGCTATGTTCGCATTATTGATTGCATCATCCATTCTGGGAATTATGCTGTTTGTTAGTCTTGTGATGTTGCCGATTGCCTTTGGTACGTTAACGAGAGAGGTGGCAGGTAACTTTGTCAGAAAGCTCTTTCCCATCTACCATATCGTTTTGTTTTTAGCGTCTCAAGTTGCAGGCTTATTGGCGTTTACTCCACATCTAAAACCAATCGCTTTTCTTTGTGGGTTGATATTTGCCCTGCACTTTGTATTCTTAACGCCGGCGGTAAATAAAGCCTCAGATTCAGGAAATACAAATCGATTTAAAACGCTGCATCGATTAAGTGTATTGGTTAATGTGATCGTGATGGCACTATATGCATTTGCGCTTTGTGTGGACGCTTGTTTTTTCTAGGAGTGTTTAAGTCGTGATGATGAGAATATTCGCTTTAATGCTTCTTGCTGCGCTAGCAACGTCAGCAGGCGCCGCACCATCCAATGAATTGGTTTACACCTTAAAGGCCAGTATCGCGAAAATTCGCAGTGTTAATGCGAGCGGTGGCAGAAGTACTGGAACGGGTATTGTGGTGGCGGAGAATAAGGTCGCTACCAACTGTCACGTCCTCGTTAATTCTGTCGGTATGGACATTGGCGCCATGGGTGAAACTTATCAGCCGGTAGGCCTCCAAGCGGATTGGAAGCATGATGTTTGCATCCTAAACTTTATGTTTCTTCCTCTAAAGCCAGCGACTCTGGGTGATAGTGAGCATTTACAGTACGAGCAAGAGATTTTCTCTATAGGTTTTCCAGGCGGTCCGCCAAAACCACTCACAACATGGGGCACGATCAAGGCACTTTATCCATTTGAGGATAGCGTCGTTATCCGGACTTCCGCCTCTTTTCAAATGGGCGCAAGTGGCAGCCCATTATTTAATGCAAACGGTGAGGTGGTTGGCATCAGTACATTTAAAAGCCCTGGTCGAAATGCTTTCTTCTATAACATCCCTGTGAAGTGGGTGAAAGAGGCAATGAAATTGCCTGTGGCTGAGTTTCATGTAGATGAGCAACCCGCTTTCTGGGACCTCCCTTTGGAGCAAAAGCCTTATTGGATGCAAATTGTTTTGCCATTTCAGAATCAACAATGGGATGAAGTTGAGCGCATTGTTAAGCGATGGGTTGCGAGTTCGCCAAACGATAGTGAGGCGATGTTTTACGAGGCCACAACAAAAGAACATGCAGGGGATGTTGGCTATGCGAAAACGATATATCAGAAGATTCTAAAGCAAAATCCCAACCACGCTGCAAGTATCATCAGTCTTGCTTCTATCGCAAAAAAAGAAGCAAGCAAAAGCGACTTTGATCAATACAAATCACAATTAGCAAAACTCAATATTGATGCTGATGAACTAGATGACTTAATGAAAGATAGCGTCCATAAATGACCAACCAAATAAAAGACCGATTACCTCGATTGTTGGGATACTTAGGGTTGTTGCCTATTTTATTTTCAACAACGTTGATATTTTGTGATTCGTATCATTTGATGCTTTGGAGGAATATGCTGCAGACCTATGCAGTCGTTATTTTGAGCTTTCTGGGTGCCCTCCATTGGGCCTTTGCGATGAGCATCGAAAACCTTTCGATTAATAAACGTCACGCCATGTTGGTCTGGAGCGTGGTTCCATCTCTCATCGCTTGGCTAGCGCTCTTTATTCCACAAACATTTGGATTCTTACTCTTGTCTTGCTTTTTTGTTTTTGCATTATGGATGGACATTAAGCTTGCCCGATTAACGAGTCTCCCCGCGTGGTATCTTCCGCTGAGATTTAGGCTCACCATTGTGATGACATTTTGTTTGATGGCAGTGGCCTATCTCATTAAGCCGGCTCTGATTCACGCTTAAGAATTTCTGCGCCAACCTCATTCCAGTATTTAGAAAAGCGCACGATGCCTTTTGCGTTTAATTTTTGTTTTGTTGTTTCGTTATAAATTGGTTGCTCTTCCACATAGGTGATATGGCATCCAGAGAGACATTTTCTCAGTGCCGTATTCGGTGTCATTTGTGTTTCAACGCTCCCCGTGTTTAGCACCTTGAGTACTTCTAATGTATCCCCAACCCAGACCTCAACATCTGGCATTTCAGCAAGACAGTCTGCTAAAAACTGTAATCTTTTTAATGCCCAGTTTTGATAAAAATACGCATCAAAAATAAACACTTTTCGCTGCTTGCGCTGATACATCGGATTCATCGTGGAGAGCATTTCGTCATGAAACAAAATAATATGCTCAGCACCATTATGTTGTAAAACCGATGGGAAATTGGATGTTGTGCTTATTTTTGCTGGGGCTGTTGTTGGTTCAAACAACGCGAGGTTGAGACTTTCGTAACTCCCCTTAAATGGACAAGTCACCTCGCAGTTTTCACATGGCTGATTCTGGGTATATTTGCTTAAATTTTCTTGATTAAAAAAGTAGGGCTTACTTCCAAAGGTGGATGCTACCCATTGCCATGAGAGTGAGTTTGAAGCTTCATCGCCGTCGAGTAACAAGTCATGCATCCATCGAGACGCTTCGCGCCAGTCAATTTTTTGCCAATGAATAAGGTAACTAGAAAGCCACATTCTTGCATGATTATGGAGATAACCCGTATCTTTGAGTGTCTGAACAAACCCATCTATACATGGCAATTTTGTTTGTGATTCTGTGATGTAAGGGGGAAGGGGATTTCTGCCAAGTTTTACCTTGGGCGGCTCCATCTCTGAATGAATTTTTTCACCTGCCATGTACCAAATGTGACGCCAATAATCTCGCCACGCGAACTCAAATAATAGTTTGTTATCGCCAGGCGCTGACTGGGTTTTGGTAAAAGTAATTGCCTCGGATAAAGAAATGCAGCCATGACGTAGGTATGGCGAAAGTTGGGTGACCGCGCCATTAATGTGGTTGCGTGTTTTTTCATAGAGCGCAGGCTTGATTGCATGCAGTCGCCTTAAGCCCTCAGCGCGTCCCCCTATCCAATCTTCGGTTAAATCTGCACCCTTGTGATTAGGAAATAGCGCCCTTAGCTCTTGAAGTCGCTGTGCTCTTAATGTTGAAAGATGAATTCTGATTGGTGACATTATTTGATTAACTTCATATGGTTTTTTTATTCTTTATAAGAGCTTTTCATCGCTGACTTAGTTCATCTTAACTGCTTTTGGGGTGAACTAACTTTCCATAGACGTGACTAACTATTGGTTTTTAATGTGACTGTGCTTGTGATTAAAAAAAGTAATCTTCCGACTAAGCTGTGTTTAACCTGCAACCGTCCTTTTACTTGGCGCAAGAAATGGAAGTTAGTTTGGGATGACGTTAAGTACTGTTCTCATGCTTGTCGAGCGTCAAAAAATTTAACGAAATAGTATTCATCTTATTTAAGGATCATCTAATGTTGCTCAAATCTAAGTCCTTGCTCATCCTTTCGGTTGTGATGGCCTTGAGTGGAAATGCATTCTCTGCGACAGAGACGCTCAATGATTACCCAAGAGATCAGTTGCGAAAATTCACTGAAGTTTATTCAGTAATTAAAAATAACTATGTCGACAATATTGATGACAATAAATTATTTAACGATGCCATCGCAGGTGCGCTTGCTGGATTAGATCCGCATTCTACTTATTTGGATTACGAAGGCTTAAAAGACTTCGGCATTGCGACTGGCGGTGAATTTGGTGGTCTAGGTTTGGAGGTGGGAATGGAAGATGGCTTAGTTAAAGTGGTCTCACCCATCGAGGATACCCCTGCTTACCGAGCAGGGATTAAGTCAGGAGATTTGATTGTGCAACTCGATGGCGTCTCTGTAAAAGGCTTAGCGATCGGTGACGCGATCAAGAAGATGCGCGGCAAGCCAGACACGCAAATCAAACTAAGCATTTCCAGAAAGGGTGAAACTGGCTTAGTGGATATCACGCTAACACGTGCGATTATTAAAAATCCTAGTGTGAAATATAAACTCACAGATGCGGGTTATCCATACGTGAGAATTACCCAATTCCAAGAGCATACAGGCGAAGATTTAGCCAAAACCTTGATGACAATCCGTGAAAAAACGGAAGGTCCAATGAAAGGTTTGGTCTTGGACTTAAGAAACAACCCGGGCGGGGTGGTGAGTTCAGCCGTTGCGGTGAGCGCAGCTTTCCTTAAGAAAGATTCATTGGTGGTCTATTCAGATGGCCGTACTGCTGATTCAAAAATGCGCCTGTTTGCAAACCCGAGAAATTACAGTGGCCAAAATCCAGAGGATGATTATCTCAAAGCGCTACCACCAGAATTGAAAACTGTGCCAATGGTGGTGTTGGTGAATGCTGGTTCTGCATCCGCTTCAGAAATTGTTTCTGGTGCTTTGCAAGACCACCAGCGTGCCAAGGTATTGGGCACACAAAGTTTTGGTAAAGGGACTATCCAAACTTTATTGCCATTAAGTAACGGTTCAGCGGTTAAATTGACAGTTGCTAGATACTTCACGCCTAGCGGACGTTCGATTCAGGCTAAAGGCATCACGCCTGATATTGTTGTGGAAGACCCTGCGATAAGCCCTGAGGAGAATGCCAAATTAAGACGAGAGGCTAATTTAACCAATCACCTAGCCAATCCAAAAGAGTTAGATGGTGGGGCCAAGGCGCCTGCACAAGCAATCGTGGTTGATAAGATTGAGCCCAAAACGCAATTTGCTGACACTAATCAATTTGAAGCGGGGACGGATAAAGACTTTCAATATGCTCAAGCGATTAATTTCTTAAAAGGCATTGGTATTGCCAAGGCTAAGGCGAAGTAAAGAAGGTTTATTTGAGCTTGATTTTGGGCAACACGATATAGCCTTCGGTTTTGCATCCGTAGGCTATAAATTGTTGATGGGCAAAATAATCTGCTGATACTGCACAGAGCGCCGCGTCAATGAAGTCTATATTGCTAAGCTGACTGGTGTTGTAATGTGCCTTAAGTGCTAATGTACTTTCTCGAACAGAGCGTTTGTTGCCTACAGGGGTGGAATCTCCAGCCCAAAGTGACATTTGCACTGCATGAGGGAAAGTTTCAATGACGCATGTTTCTTGGCTTTGCTCGCCCATGAAAATAGGCAATCCAAGCTTTTGATAGAGTAATTCCCCATTAAATACCCAGTCGTAAAAGCGACTTTGGGCGGCAAGCGCTCTAGTCGGCGTATAAAAGCATCGCATGCCATTGCTGACTAAATCACGTTCTGCTTTTCTTGAGCCGCTATTTAGGCTGAACATTGACGGCGCATCAATGGCAACGGCTGATGGATTGTAACTTAGCACCCATGAGGCGACTTCATCGGGATGAATGGAATGGAATTGCGCGAGATACAACCCATCTCGATTGGCAACTGCATGAAATCCTTTTTTAATGCTGCCAACATCGATACCAATTGTTATTTTTTCTGATGCCATCTTGTATGAGATTTCTTATTAACCTGTAGACAAATATACAGTATCGACGAAAGTGATAGCGGGTAAAATTTGAGTATGAAAACACTAGTGCTTATCTTAGGTGATCAATTGGATATCAATAGTTCCGCTCTACGGAATTTTGATCCAAGTTCAGACGAAGTCATCATGATTGAGTCTAGGAATGAGTCCGACTATGTTTGGTCTCACAAAGCAAAAATTGCCATTTTTTTATCGGCAATGCGACATTTCGCAGAAACACTCAAAGAGAAAAAAATCCCTCTGACATATGTCAAAGAATCTGGTTTGACCATTGAAGAAGTGCTTCGGCAGCAATTGATAGAAAAACGTGTCACGCATTTACGTTGTGTCGAGCCTGGCGAGTGGAGATTAAAGCTTGCAATAGAGGATTTGGCAAGCGAATTAAATCTAAATCTAGACATGCTAGACGATGATCATTTTTATTGTACTAATGCGGAATTTCGCGAATGGGCAACAGATAAAAAAGAGCTTCGTTTAGAGTATTTTTATCGTTACATGCGAAAAAAGCATCATGTGTTAATGGATGAAGAGTCTCAGCCTGTTGGTGGGCAGTGGAACTTTGATGACCAAAATAGAAAGCCGTATTCAAAAAAAGGGCCTGGATTCATTAACGAACCCCTTGAATTTCCAGCCGATGCAATCACGCGTGAAGTTTTTGACTTTGTCACACGGCAATATCCTACGCATCCAGGTTCACTTGAGCATTTTGTGTGGCCGGTGACGAGAGAGCAAGCGTTGGCCGCCTTGGATCATTTTGTTAACCATCGCCTAGCGAGCTTTGGCATGTATCAAGATGCCATGTGGAAAGAAACGCCATTTGGTTGGCATTCTATCCTTTCAACGAGTTTGAATTTGAAGTTGCTCAATCCAAGAGAAGTGATCAAAAGCGTTTTGGATGCGTATCAAACTAGTGCATTGGACTTAGCAACGGTAGAGGGGTTTATTAGACAGATTATCGGGTGGCGAGAGTTTGTACGGGGTATTTATTATCTCGATATGCCCCAGATGGCAAAGGCAAACTTTTATCAGCATGAGCGTGCTTTACCAAATTGGTATTGGACGGGTGAAACTAAAATGAATTGCATGAAAGATACCGTTGGTCAGACCCTCAAATACGGATATGCCCACCACATTCAGCGCTTAATGATTACCGGTAATTTTGCCCTGCTGGCCGAGGTGTTGCCACAACAAGTTTCTGATTGGTATCTTGCCATCTATGTTGATGCGATTGAGTGGGTTGAGTTGCCCAATGTGGTTGGCATGGCACTTTTTGCTAACGGTGGCCGTTTCACAAGTAAGCCTTATATTGCGAGTGGTGCTTATGTTAAGCGTATGAGCAATTATTGTGATCAATGCCAATATAAACCCGATGTCAGATATGGCGAGCAATCCTGCCCGATGACAAATTTGTATTGGAATTTTTTGATTAATCATCAATCGGCATTTAATCAAAATCCTCGTACCCGATTGATGACTGCCAATTTATCGAAGATTAGCAGTGAGGATCAGCACCTTATTCAAGACCATGCCAAAATGATCTTCACCAATATTGATTTAATTTGAGTTGTTGCTTGGTCGCTATAGAGGTGTCGGGCGATCTAATTAAAGAAACATCTGCAAGAGCTCATTGAGAAAACGCTGCCCCATGAGTGTGGGTTGAATGATAATCTGGTTTTGAGTGTCGAGGGATTGCGTGAGCAGCCCTTTTTTTTCTGCGGCGCTTAGCTGTTTTGCAAGGGCGTTCATGTTTAGGCCAGTGCGCTGCTCTAGCAAACTTAAAGGGGTGCCACCCGTTAAGCGAAGTGTGTTCATCATAAACTCAAAGCCTAGCTCCTCACGTGGAATGGCCCACTCGCTGTCCACAGCCTCGCCTTTGATCGCATGTTCTAAATATCGATTAGGATGTTTATGGCGTGTTTGTCGAATAATCTTGTCGTGGAAACTCAATTTACTATGTGCGCCCGCACCAACTCCCAGGTAGTCACCAAATGTCCAATAGTTGAGATTGTGCCGACATTGTTTTCCGGGTTTGGCAAAGCCTGATGTTTCGTAATGCTCGTAGCCATTAGATTTTAAAACGAGCTCAATCTGTTCTTGCATCAACGCGCTAGTATCATCGTCTGGAAGGCTTGGCGGAGTACGGTGGAATGGCGTATTTGGCTCTAAGGTTAAATGGTAGAAAGAGAGATGGCTAGGGTTGAGTGCACAAGCCCGTTTCGCGTCGCTTAATGCATCCTCCAAGGTTTGATTTGGTAGCGCATACATCACATCCAAATTCACACTGTCGAAGGTCGCAAGGGCAAGCTCTGCCGCTTTCATGGCTTCGTTCTCGTTGTGGATTCTACCTAGTGCGGTTAAGTAGCGATTATCAAAACTCTGAATGCCGATAGAAAGTCGATTAACGCCGGCGTCTTTATAGCCTGCAAAGTGACCAGCATCGACGGTGCCAGGATTGGCTTCCAATGTAATCTCTGCGTCATACTCTAATGGGGTCAGCATGCGGACGTGACTTAAGATTTTATCAATCGCACTCGCTGAAAATAAGCTCGGCGTGCCCCCGCCAAAAAACACGCTGCGTATTTTTCTGCCCCAGACCAAGGGCGTTGCTTGCTCTAAATCTGCAACCAAAGCATCAATGTAAGCATCTTCTGAGAAGTTATGCTTATTTTCGTGGGAGTTAAAGTCACAATAAGGACATTTGCGCACACACCACGGAATATGAATGTAGAGCGATAGGGGTGGTGGGTTCTTTAAGCCAGAGATGGTATTGCTGCCAGCTAAGGGCGCTTCAGTGTTTGGCGGCGCAACGTTTTCAATCGGAATGATGGGAATCATTGATTGCTTAAGCTATTTTGAATCGTTGTGTTGATAAGGATTAACCAGGCCATCCACCAGCGCGTGCAAGGCTTCACGCATCTGAGCTTCAGATACTTCCATGAGTAGACCATCCTCGAGTGCGTCTTGCGCGATTTGTTTGAGCTCATCAAAGTTTTCGGTCATCACCTTCACTTTTTCTGTGCAGGAGACCACGCTCTTGTCATCGCGTACCCATTTTGGCCAGTTAGATTTGTTGGCGTCGCTCATGAAGATAGTCTTTCTAGCTTTTGAAGTAGTTTAGTCATTGCATGACCGCGATGACTGATACGACTTTTAATCTCAAGCGGAAGTTCAGCGACTGTTTTGCCGGTTTTAGCATCCAGGAATAGCGGGTCATAGCCAAAGCCATCTTCGCCTTTAAGCACAGATAAAATCTCTCCAGCCCAGATTCCTTCCGCAATCATTGGTTCCGGATCATGTTCATGGCGCACCAATACAATCACACAATAAAAATGCGCATGACGATTTTTTTCACCTGTCATCACGGCCAATAATTTTTCATTATTGCGCGTATCCGATTTTGGCGTGTCAGCTGTTTCACAAGCGTAACGTGCCGAGATCACGCCAGGTGCGCCTTGAAGTGCATCAACACATAAACCAGAATCATCTGCGAGGGCTGGTAAGCCCGTTATTTTGCTAGCATGGCGCGCCTTCGCTAAGGCATTTTCAATAAACGTTGCGTAAGGCTCCTCCGCTTCAGGCACGTTAAGTGCAGACTGGGGGATAATCTCCAAGCCAAGCGGCGCGAGTAAATGGGCCAGCTCTTTAAGCTTGCCCTTGTTACCTGATGCAATGACGAGTTTATTGAAAGGTAGTTGCATTACAAACCCAAGGATTGCTTTTGTTTAATAGAAAGTTCTTGAATGCCAGCATTCGCAAGACTGAGCATGGCAGTCATGTCTGCATGACTAAATGGTTCCCCTTCAGCGGTCCCTTGAATCTCGACAAAGCCACCTTTGCCCGTCATCACCACATTCATGTCAGTATCACAGTCAGAGTCCTCAATGTAATCGAGGTCAAGAACTGGTGTGCCTTTATAAACACCTACGGAAATCGCAGCCACAGAATCTTTTAGTGGGGACACTTTAATGAGTTCTTTCTTGATGAGATATGAAATTGCGTCTTGAAGCGCAACGTAGGCCCCCGTAATACTGGCCGTGCGAGTGCCGCCATCAGCTTGAATCACATCACAATCAATTTGAATGCTACGTTCGCCGAGCTTTTCTAAATCAATAATGGCACGTAAGCTGCGACCAATTAATCGTTGAATTTCTTGTGTGCGGCCAGATTGTTTGCCACGTGCCGCTTCACGATCCATGCGGCTTCCTGTTGAGCGAGGGAGCATCCCGTATTCCGCCGTCACCCAGCCTTGACCTTTACCCTTTAAAAAACCAGGGACTTTTTCTTCAACACTTGCTGTGCAAAGCACATGCGTGTCACCAAATTTCACTAATACGCTGCCCTCGGCATGTTTGGTGTAACTACGAATAATCTCAACGGGACGTAATTGGTTGTTTGCGCGCCCACTTGGGCGTGAAGTATTGGCTGACATCATGTTTCCTAATTTTTTGCTTGAGGCGATCATTATAAGCTAGAAATATCTTGTTATTCATGGCGTGAAGGTGACTAGATTTGATACCATCTAGACTCTTAAAAGGAATCACACGTAATGATTTATAGCATGACAGGTTTTGCCTCACTTGAAAGGCAAATGACGAATGGGGTGTTGGTGGTTGAACTACGTTCAGTTAACCATCGCTATCTTGAGCTTCATATGAAGCTTGATGAGAATTTACGCAGTTTCGAACCTGTTGTGCGTGAAATGATTTCAGCAAAATTAGGTCGCGGTAAAGTTGAATGCCGCATGAGCCTAGTTCAGCGGGGAGTTGCGGATAAGGCACTATCTTTGGATGAAGAGGTCCTCACCAATTTATCTGAAGTGGCCACGAAAATTCATCAGCGCTTTCCAGACAGCCAAGCACTTTCCGTTTCTGAGATTTTGCATTGGCCTGGTGTTGTGCAAAACCAGCAGGGCGATAATGCACAATTAGCAGAGGAAATTAAAAGTGCCCTCAAACAAATTCTAGAAGACATGACCGCCTCACGTGCACGTGAAGGTGAAAAGATGAAGGCATTAATTCTTGAACGTTTGGTGGACGCTGAGCAAATCGTCGCTACTGTGAAGCCATTATTACCGTTACAGGTGAAAGCTTATCAAGAGAAGCTCACCGCAAAACTTCAAGAAGCGTTAAAAAGTGTGGATGAAGATCGAGTGCGTCAAGAGTTGGTCTTGTTCGCACAGAAGATTGATGTCGACGAAGAGCTCACAAGATTAACTGCGCATGTCAGTGAAGTGAAACGTATTTTAGATGCTGATCAAGCGGCAGGTAAGCGCTTGGATTTTCTGATGCAAGAGCTGAATAGAGAAGCCAATACCTTGGGTTCTAAATCAGTATCAACAGAGGTGTCGCAAGCTTCAATGAGCTTGAAGGTGTTGATTGAACAGATGCGTGAACAAATTCAGAATATAGAATAAAGGTAAGGTCATGTCAGGCAATTTATTTATTATCACCGCTGCTTCCGGCGCAGGCAAAACGAGTCTGGTACGAGAGCTACTTGTGAGAGATTCACAGATCAAACTTTCGGTGTCTTACACCACCCGTCAACCACGTCCAGGTGAGGTGAATGGCGAGCATTATCATTTTGTGGATGAGGCAACATTTCTAAAGATGTTGGGCGAGGGTGATTTTCTAGAGAGTGCGCATGTGCACGGTGCACGTTATGGCACTTCTCAAACGCGCGTTGATGAAGCCTTGGCTGCCGACAATGACTTGATCTTGGAAATTGACTGGCAAGGGGCGGCGCAGGTGCGCAAACTTTATCCCTCGTCGATCAGCATTTTCATTTTGCCACCATCCATCACTGAGCTTGAGTCTCGCTTACGTGGTCGAGGCCAAGATAGCGAAGAAGTGATTATCAAGCGATTGGCAGCGGCGCGTGACGAGATGAGCCACGTGGGGGAGTTCGACTATGTTACAATTAACGACAAATTTGAAGAGTCGTTGCAGGATTTAGCGGCGATAGTCCGTACGCAGCGCCTCAAATGTACTACCCAATTAACGCGAAATGCTGCGTTGATTAAAGGTCTCGTTTAAGTTTTCTTACTAAAATTCAGGAGTATTACCATGGCTAGAATGACAGTAGATGATTGTCTAGAAAAAATCCCAAATCGCTTTCAATTGACTTTAGTTGCTGCTTATCGCGCGCGTCAATTAGCGAATGGTTCAGAGCCATTGGTCACGACTTACGGTCAAAAAGACAAACCAACAGTTTTAGCTTTGCGTGAAATTGCAGCAGGTAAGGTTGGCTTGGAAGTATTGAACCGCGGTCACGCTTAATTCACGGTTGTCTTCATTTGTTGTCGATAACCTGACATGCCAAATGATAAAAGTCATCATGCAGGAAAACGCGCGGCAGAGTTTCTAAAACCTGCTGCGCCGTTGTTACCCGCGGATCGTGAAGATTCGCAACTCACGTTAGCCCTCAAGAAATACCTTAAACCTTCAGATATCGAGCAAGTTTGGGAAGCTTATCGCTTTGGCGATGCAGCTCACCAAGGCCAAATGCGTAAAAGCGGTGAGCCCTATATTACCCACCCTGTCTCTGTCGCATTGATATTGGCAGGACTGCATCTTGATACGCCCACCATTATTGCTGCGCTTCTCCATGATGTGGTTGAAGATACAGGGATTACCAAAGAAGAAGTAGGCGAAAAATTCGGCTCCCAAGTGGCGGAACTTGTGGATGGCTTATCCAAACTGGATAAAATCGAGTTTCAAAGCGCCACAGAAGCGCAAGCTGAAAACTTCAGAAAAATGCTCCTCGCCATGTCACAAGACGTCCGTGTGATTTTGGTGAAGCTTGCCGATCGTTTGCACAACATGCAAACCTTAGATGTGATGAAGCCAGATAAACGCCGCCGCATCGCCCGTGAAACGCTAGAAATTTATGCACCCATTGCGAATCGTTTGGGTTTGAATGAGATTTACCAAGAGCTTGAAGATTTAAGCTTTAAAAATCATTATCCGATGCGTTATGGTGTGCTTTCTAAAGCCATTTTGGCGGCGCGTGGCAACCGCAAAGAGGTTGTCGGTAAAATCCTAGAGTCGATTAAAGATCGTCTAGCAGAGATGAAAATTGAAGCTGACGTTTCGGGGCGAGAAAAACATCTCTACAGCATTTATAAAAAGATGACGGGTAAAACCATCGCTTTCTCCCAGATTTTTGATATTTACGGCTTTCGTCTCATCGTGAAAGATTTACCTGCTTGCTACGCCGCATTAGGCGTTTTGCATGGTTTATATAAGCCGATTCCTGGTAAATTTAAAGATTACATTGCGATTCCTAAAGCTAATGGCTATCAGTCATTACATACAACCTTATTCGGCCCATTTGGCACGCCGATTGAAATACAAATTCGTAGTCAAGAAATGCATAACATCGCCGATGCTGGTGTGGCAGCGCATTGGCTCTACAAAACGACAGATGCAGACTTTACTGCAATGCAACAACAAACCCATCAGTGGTTACAACGCTTGCTTGATATTCAGTCAGAAAGCGCCGATTCATTAGAGTTCTTAGAACATCTAAAGGTCGATTTATTCCCGGATGAGGTTTATGTTTTCACCCCGAAAGGCAAGATACTTGCTCTTTCAAAGGGCGCAACAGCGGTGGATTTTGCTTATGCGGTGCATACAGATATTGGCAATCGTTGTGTCGCGGTGAAAATCAATCAAGAGTTGGCGCCGCTTAGGTCAGAACTTAGAAATGGTGACCATGTTGAAATTATTACCGCAGCACACGCCCATCCCAACCCAGCTTGGCTTAACTATGTGGTGTCTGGAAAAGCACGTGCGCATATTCGTCATTTCTTGAAGTCTATGCAATCAACAGAATCAGCGCATTTGGGTGAGCGTATGCTTAACCAAGCACTTCGTGCGTTGCATACGGATGCGAGCAAAATTGATGAATCGCAATGGCAAAAGTTGTTGCGAGATTATGCTGCGAAAAATAAAGAAGAAATTTTGACTGACATTGGCTTAGGTAAGCGTTTGAATGTGATGGTTGCGCATCAGTTGATGTCGATGGGCGAGGAGCATGGCGATCGCCATGCAAAACATCCCAATAAGCCATTAGGGACGATTACGATTCGTGGCTCAGAGGGTATGGCGGTCCAGTTTGCGCAATGTTGCCGTCCGATTCCTGGCGATCCGATTTTAGGTTTTATCAATAAAGACAAAGGTTTGGTCATTCATACACATGACTGTCCATCTATTCGTAAATTCCGTGTAGACCCAGATAAATGGCTGGATGTCGAATGGGATCCAGACAGTAAGCGCCTCTTTAAGGTTAATTTGAAAATTGCAGCGGCGAATAAGCCTGGTATGTTGGCGACCATTGCTTCTGCGATTGCAGATGCAAACTCTAATATTGATAACATCAGTATGGAAGAGTCAGACAACAGCACTTATACCAATATTTTATTTACCGTACAGGTGCAAGATCGTGTGCATTTGGCGGATTTGATGCGCCGATTGCGTAAGATTCCAGATGTTGTTCGGATGAATCGCACTAAAGGAACGGGCGCTGAACAAAGAGCGCAATAAGTATAGATTTATGTTTGCCCCATCAATGAAACGTGAAAGGGAACGTCATGAGTGAGTATTTCAATCAAGGTCAGCGTCAGCTTCAAGAGGCATTTGAAACCGTGCCTTTGGCAGACAGATTGCAAGCAGGGATTATCGCCCCAGAAATCAATCCGCTAGATGCAGAGTTTATTGAAGCACAAAACATGTTCTTCCTCGCTACCGTTGATGACAAGGGTCAGGCGAACTGTTCTTATAAGGGCGGTCAAAAAGGACTCGTCAAAGTGGTCGATCCAACGACGCTCGCATTTCCGATTTATGACGGTAATGGTATGTTTATGTCCGCTGGTAATGTGCTGGTGAATGGCCAGGTTGGTTTGTTGTTTGTGGATTTTAATAAACAAGCCCGTGTCCGCGTGAACGGCCTTGCCAGCATTACTGAAAACGATCCATTGCTTTCAAATTGGCCAGAGGCGGTGTTGGTGGTGCGTGTTGCTGTCCGTGAGACGTTCCCAAATTGCCCACGATATATTCATAAAATGGCGCTGGTTGAAGAATCAGCTTTTGTGCCAAAAGCGCAGTGCATAACCCCAGATGCCCCATGGAAGAAATTGGAAATTGTGGCGGATGTGTTGCCACCTAAAGATGCGCATTTGGCGAGCAATGAGCAAGATGTGCTTGCGGCGATCAATAGAAATTAGACTTTTGTAAGTAGCAATTCATTTAACCACTGATATTTAGGAAAAGTAATGAGCAAGCAAATTATTCATACCGATGGCGCACCGCAAGCAATTGGGACTTATTCACAAGCGGTTAAAGTCGGCAATACCGTGTATTTATCTGGTCAAATTGGACTAGAACCAGCTTCGATGCAAATGGTAGATGGGATTGAGGCGCAAGTACATCGGGTATTTACTAACTTAAAAGCAGTTGCTGAAGCATCAGGTGGTTCACTGGCAGATGTCGTGAAATTGAATATTTTCTTAACAGACCTTTCAAACTTCGCGCTCGTGAATACCATCATGGCGGAATACTTTACGCAGCCTTACCCTTCACGTGCAGCAGTTGGTGTTGCTTCATTACCTCGCGGCGCATTGGTTGAGGCAGATGGTGTGATTGAGCTGAACGCTTAATTTACTCACACTGGATTGACTAAACTCGCTGACATCAAAGGCATCACCAAGCCCGTTCTATCGGGCTTGCATAAATTGGGTATTCACGATGTGCAGGGCTTATTACTGCATATGCCACTTCGCTATGTAGATGAAACCCACATCAGTGCTGTGCGCGAACTGCGCCTTGGTGAGCAAGCGCAGGTGGAAGGTGAAATCATTCACCTCGAAGTAAGCTATAAACCACGTAAATCTCTAATCGCTCGTTTGTCTGATGGCACGGGCGATATCTTTTTGCGCTTTCTGAATTTCTATCCTAGCCAAATCGCCGCCCTTAAAGAGGGTACCCGCATCCGCGCCTTAGGTGACGTTCGTCACGGCTACTTTGGCTATGAGATGGTGCACCCGCAAACACGAGCAGTGCGGGAAACGACCGCGGTAAAACAAACGCTGACGCCAGTGTATCCAACCACCGCTGGCTTAAGTCAGCCGAGTATCCGTAAATGGGTGACCTGGGCTTTAAATAATGGTGATGTTAGCGAGACATTGCCGCAAGAGATCTATGATAAACAAACGCCTAGTTTCAAGACTTGCCTTGAGTTTTTGCATAACCCGCCTCCAGAGGCTAACTTGCAGGCCATGGAAAATCGCTCCAATCTAGAGTGGCGACGCTTAGCGCTTGATGAGTTAATCTCGCAGCAACTGTCCATGCGTCAGCATTACGCCAAAAGGCGTGAGCTTGGTGCACCAGTATTGAAATTATCGACCCATTTAATTCCACAGTTGCTCAGCACATTGCCTTTTGGTCTAACGGGCGCACAGCAAAGAGTCGTCAAAGAGATTAGCCAGGACCTGAGTCGTCCTTACCCAATGCAACGCTTGTTACAAGGGGATGTAGGCAGTGGGAAAACTATTGTTGCGATGTTGGCGGCTTTGCAGGCAATTGAAAATGGTTATCAGGTCGCGATTATGGCGCCGACTGAAATCTTGGCAGAACAGCATTATCAAAAAATGCTGCATTGGCTGGCACCTTTGGATATTCAAGTCGCATGGCTTTCAGGGAGCCAAGGTAAAAAAAATAGAACGGCCTCATTGGAGGCCATTGCGAGTGGCGATGCCCGTTTAGCCATTGGCACACATGCCTTGTTTCAAGCACAAGTGCAATTTAATAAGTTAGGTTTAGTCGTCGTCGATGAGCAGCATCGCTTTGGTGTGGAGCAACGTCTTTCCTTGCGCCAAAAAGGGCAGAGTGATGATGTGAGTGCGCCACATCAGCTCATGATGTCTGCGACACCAATCCCGCGCACACTCTCAATGAGCTACTTTGCGGATCTAGATGTTTCGGTGATTGATGAGTTGCCGCCAGGTCGCACGCCAATTGCGACTAAATTAGTTTCTGATGCGCGGCGTGATGAAATTGTGGAGCGGGTGAGGGCGGCTTGTAGCCAAGGGGCACAAGCTTACTGGGTATGCCCGCTGATTGAAGAGTCCGAAGTGTTGCAGCTTCAAACGGCTTTGGATACGTTTGAACATCTACAACAAACCTTTCCTGATTTAAGGGTGGGGTTGGTTCACGGCCGGATGAAGTCCGCAGAAAAGCAAAGTGTGATGGCGGAGTTTAGCGCGGGAGATATTCAGCTGTTAGTGGCAACGACGGTCATTGAGGTGGGTGTGGATGTCCCTAACGCAAGCCTCATGGTCATTGAGCATGCGGAACGCATGGGACTGAGTCAACTCCATCAGTTACGTGGCCGCGTTGGCCGTGGCGCCGCAAAGAGTGCTTGTATCCTCATCTATCAAACACTGCTTTCGGAAACGGCACGCGCAAGACTCAAAATTATCTATGAAAGCAGCGATGGATTTGAAATCGCGCAAGCAGATTTGCGTCTTCGTGGACCGGGTGAGTTTTTAGGTGTTCGCCAAAGTGGCACCCCCATGCTTAAAATTGCCGATTTAGAGCGGGATGCTGATTTACTAGAGCTAGCCCAGTCCTTGGCAGATGACTTGCTCAAAAACCATCCTGTTGAAGCGCAAAAGCATTTGGATCGCTGGCTGAGTCGTGGTGAGGAATTGGTAAAGGTCTAGCCATGAAACTACGATTTAACGATACGATTTTAACCGTGCGATAATTTGTCTGTGAAAATTCGTTCTCAATCTCTTTATCAGCGGACACGCTGGCTTGCTCAACCCATGAATAGTGGCGCCTATCGCCAGTGGCTCATTGAGCGCGGCTCCTTGACCAAACGTTTGCAATCGAAGACGAAGCGTTTTCAAGTGCAGCCATTGTCTCTGCATCACGGCTTGCCGTATTTAGATGAAAGCGCATTGTTGGGATTAGTGCCTTATCATCAAGCATTGCTTCGCGACGTGATGTTGATGGATGATAAACAACCCCTAGTCTTTGCGCATAGCGTGTTGCCCCATAGAAGTTTGCGCGGGGCATGGCGTGGCTTAAGTCGGCTAGGCAATAAACCATTGGGCGCTGCGCTGTTCGCTGACCCAAGGGTCTTGAGGGCGCCTTTGCAATATAAGAAAATTAGTCGGCACCACGTTTTATATCAGCAGGCCGCTCAACAAGTCGATCACTTACCTCCATACCTTTGGGCAAGACGCTCTATTTTCCAATTAAATAGTGCATATCAACATCAGACGATTATGGTGACCGAGGTTTTCTTGCCAGCAGTGCTAGTCTTGAAATGAACAAAAGCGAAATCATTCATAAGATCAATGCCTATGAGCGTTTGATGCGCTTGGATAAGCCTATTGGTATTTTGTTATTGCTTTGGCCGACCTTATGGGGATTGTGGCTGGCAGCAGATGGACATCCGCATTGGATTTTTGTTGGTATTTTTAGCCTAGGCACCATTTTAATGCGCTCTGCTGGTTGTGTGATAAACGATGTGGCAGATCGAAATTTTGATGGGCATGTTGCCAGAACGAAAGCGCGGCCGCTGATCTCGGGTGAGGTTAGTGTGAAAGAGGCTTTGGCGCTTGCAGCTTTGCTGATTCTCATCGCCTTTGGTCTTGTTTGGGAACTGAATCAGCTAACCATCTTATTGTCCATTCCTGCATTATTCTTGGCGGCAAGCTATCCGCTCACCAAGCGATTCCTCCCATTGCCGCAGGCGTACTTGGGCATTGCTTTTGGTTTTGGGATACCGATGGCCTTTGCAGCAGTGCAGGGCGTGGTGCCTGTTGAAGCTTGGCTTATGCTATTTGCTAATGTGTGTTGGTCTTTGGCTTACGACACAGAGTATGCAATGGTCGATAGAAATGACGACTTAAAAATTGGCATACGTTCATCGGCGATTACATTTGGCCGTTTTGATGTGGCGCTAATCATGTGCTTTTATATGCTGATGCTAGGATTACTTGCTTGTGTTGGATGTTGCCTCAATCTCTCTTGGCCCTATTACGCAGGCTTGGTGGCGGCGTTTGCTGTTGTCTTATATCATTATCAGTTGATTAAAAACCGTGATGAGGAGCAGTGCTTTAAAGCCTTTTTACATAACAATTGGCTTGGCGCATTCATCTTTGCAGGGATCTTAATGAATTACGCGCTTTAATGGATAATGCGCACATTATGGTTTTTTATTCAAAAAAGACAAAAGAATCACAGATACCGTTTGACAAAGGGATCGGCGCTGACATAAAATCCGCCTCTTGATTTTTTTTGTGATTATTGGCTTACCAATGAAAACCTTTTCAGCTAAAGCGCACGAAGTAAAGCGCGACTGGTTCGTAGTTGATGCTACGGATTTAGTGCTAGGCCGTTTGGCTAGCGAGATTGCTCACCGTTTACGTGGCAAACATAAAACGATTTATACACCGCACGTTGATACAGGCGATTACATCGTCGTGATCAATGCGGACAAAATCAAAGTGACAGGTACTAAAGACTTGAATAAGTTGTACCACCGTCACTCTGGTTATCCAGGCGGTATTTCAACAACGAACTTCGGTAAGATGCAAGAGCGTTTCCCAGGCCGTGCCTTGGAAAAAGCTGTTAAGGGCATGTTACCAAAAGGTCCTTTGGGCTATGCAATGTTCCGCAAGATGAAAGTCTATGCTGGTGCTAAGCATGACCACGTGGCACAGCAGCCACAACCTTTAGTCATCCAAAGCCAAGCTTAAGGAATCGATATGATTGGTAAATATAATTATGGTACTGGCCGTCGTAAAAGCTCAGTAGCTCGCGTTTTCTTGAAATCTGGTAAAGGCAACATCGTTGTAAACGACAAGCCAGCTGACGAATACTTCTCACGCGTAACTTCACGCATGATTCTTCGTCAACCACTTGCTTTGACTGATAACGAATCAAGCTTCGACATCATGGTAAACGTGGTGGGTGGCGGTGAGTCTGGCCAAGCTGGTGCAGTTCGTCACGGCATTACACGTGCTTTGATTGACTACGATGCGGCGTTGAAAGCAGCTTTATCTAAAGCAGGTTTCGTAACACGTGATGCACGTGAAGTTGAGCGTAAAAAAGTTGGTTTACGCAAAGCGCGTCGTCGTAAACAATTCTCTAAACGTTAATTTTTTAGCGTTCAGCAAAAAAAGCCGCTTCATCGCGGCTTTTTTGTTTTCTGGCTTGGCTTTTTGTTACTATGCTGTTTGCTGGCTATTGGAATAGCCAATCGAATTTTTAGAATGGTTTTTAACTATGGATAAAATCAAAGTAGGGATTGTTGGCGGTACAGGCTATACGGGGGTTGAACTGCTACGTTTGCTTGCGATACATCCGAATGTTGAACTGACAGTGATTACTTCACGCGGTGAAGCAGGGATGGCCGTGGCAGATATGTTCCCAAGTTTACGGGGGTATGTGAGTTTAAAATTCTCAGACCCTGCGCAGGTTGATTTGTCTGTTTGTGACATCGTATTTTTTGCAACGCCTAATGGCATTGCAATGCAGCAAACCAGAGAATTGCTCGCTAAGAACGTCAGAGTAATCGACTTGGCAGCGGACTTTAGAATTAAAGACGTCGCTACTTGGGAAAAATGGTACGGTATGACACACGCCTGCCCGGATTTGATTGCTGAAGCCGTTTATGGCTTGCCTGAAATTAATCGGGAAAAGATTAAAAACGCTAAATTAGTCGCGAATCCAGGCTGCTATCCAACTGCGGTCCAACTTGGTTTTATGCCGCTTCTTGAAGACGGCGTGATTGACCCCACTTACTTAATAGCTGATGCGAAATCTGGCGTGAGCGGTGCAGGACGTAAGGCAGAAGTTAATGCATTGCTTGCTGAGGCTGGAGATAACTTCAAAGCTTATGGCGTGGCAGGTCATCGTCATCTGCCGGAAATTAGTCAGGGCTTAACCGCCATGGCAAATGTGCAAGTTGGTTTAACGTTTACGCCGCACTTGCTCCCGATGATCAGGGGCATTCATGCAACTTTATATGCAAAATTGACCAAGAAGGTCGATTTGCAAAAACTGTTTGAAGATCGCTATCAAAGTGAAGCATTTGTGGATGTGCTCCCTACAGGAAGCCATCCTGAAACTCGTTCTGTGAGAGGGTCTAACCAGTGCAGAATTGCAGTGCATCAACCACAAGGTAGTGATACCGTAGTAATCCTGTCTGTGATTGATAATTTAGTGAAAGGCGCTGCAGGACAGGCCGTGCAAAACATGAACATTATGTTTGGGCTGTCTGAAGGCCTAGGTCTAAATGTTGTGCCTTTATTGCCGTAATTTTGTAGTGTATAGTAGAGTAATTCAATCAAGTATTTGCATGGTTTAATCTTGCACACTTCTAGCGCTGACAAATAGGCTGGATGGGAACAAATGATTATTAAGGAGTGAGAGATGAATGCTGTAACTGAAATGCCAAGTCCGTTAGTCTTTACTGATAATGCGGCTAAGAAAGTAAAAGAACTAATCGAGGAAGAAGGTTCGCCTGATTTGAAACTCCGTGTATTCGTGAGTGGTGGCGGGTGTTCGGGTTTTCAATACGGTTTTACTTTTGAAGAAACCGTTAATGAAGATGACACGCAAGTTGAGCGTGATTCTGTGACGCTTCTGATTGATCCAATGAGCTTGCAGTACTTGATGGGCGCTGAAATTGATTACCAAGACAGCTTACAAGGTTCACAGTTTGTGATTCGTAATCCGAATGCAACAACGACTTGTGGTTGTGGTTCTTCGTTCTCAGTTTAATTAGTTATCTTTGAACACAAAATAAAAGGCGCCTATAGGCGCCTTTTATTTTGTATAAAACCAGCTTATCGCTCGCTAATCGGGACAAACTCACGTCTAGTTTGACCTGTATAAAGTTGACGTGGGCGACCGATCTTACCCTCAGGGTCAGAAATCATTTCGCTCCACTGCGCAACCCAGCCAGCAGTCCGTGCAAGCGCAAAAATCGCAGTAAACATCGAATTTGGAATGCCCATGGCGCGCATCACAATGCCAGAATAGAAGTCGACGTTAGGGTATAAACGCTTGCTTACAAAATACTCATCCTCTAGTGCGATTTTTTCTAACTCCATCGCAAGCTTAAACATGGGGTCGTCATTCAAGCCAAGTTCATTGAGTACTTCATGGCAGGTTTCACGCATGATTGCTGCACGCGGATCTATGTTGCGGTAGATGCGGTGACCAAAACCCATTAGGCGAAATGGATCACTCTTATCTTTTGCGCGTTTGATAAATTCCCCAATGCGGCTTACGTCACCAATTTCCTCAAGCATATTGAGAGTCGCCTCATTTGCACCGCCGTGTGCAGGACCCCAAAGCGAAGCAATCCCTGCAGAGATGCAGGCAAATGGATTTGCGCCGCTTGAGCCTGCAAGACGAACTGTTGAGGTAGAAGCATTCTGCTCATGGTCTGCATGTAAAATCAAAATGCGCTCGAATGCTTTTGTGAGCACAGGATTTGGGGTGTACTCTTCACATGGTGTTGCAAACATCATGTGCATAAAGTTGGCTGCGTAATCGAGCTTGTTCTGTGGGTACATGAATGGCTCGCCAATGTTGTACTTGTAGCTCCATGCAGCAATCGTTGGCACTTTCGCAAGTAAGCGATAAGCGGTAATTTCACGCATTTTCGCATCGTGGATGTCAGATGACTCGCCGTAAAAGGCTGACATTGAACCCACCACGCCCACCATTACCGCCATAGGGTGTGCATCACGTCTAAAGCCCGTAAATACTTTAGTCAGTTGATCGTGCAGCATCGTATGTTGATGCACCGTATCGGTGAATGTTTTTCTTTGGGCTTCCGTTGGTAGCTCGCCGTGGATGAGCAAATAAGAAACTTCCATGAAGTTACAGTGTTTTGCTAATTGCTCAATTGGATAGCCACGGTAGTAAAGCAGGCCCTTTTCACCATCGATAAAAGTAATGTCTGAGTTACAAGAGGCGGTTGATAAAAAGCCGGGATCGTAAGTAAAGATGCCATGTTTGCCAAGGCTACGAATATCAATGACATCCACGCCAAGATTCCCAGACAGGATTGGCAGTTCGATAGGCTCGCTGCCATTATCAAACGTTAAAGTTACTTTTGTAGGTTTGTTAGTCATTTAACTATTCAATCAAGTGTTATGTCAGTAAATTAACAAGCATAAATCGCGCCCAAAATGCGCAATCCATCAGCCCCAGTGACACAAGGTAAATTTCCAGGCGCTTTGAGTAATGCTTGTCTTGCTAGCCATGCAAATGCTGCAGCCTCTACGGCGCTTACATTGATGCCTAAAATATCTGTGGCCTCAATTTTCACAGGATGCAGCAATAGGCGCAAGTGTTGAATGAGCGCTTGATTAAAGGCGCCGCCGCCGCACAGGTAAATTTCATCTGTATTTGGCGCATGTTTTTGAACTGCATCAGCAATAGATTTGGCGGTAAATGCTAATAAAGTGCGCTGTACATTTTGTGGCAAATCATGAGGTTTGAGGTGGGCTTTTAGCCATTCAATATTAAAGAGATCTCGGCCAGTACTCTTCGGTGGTGGCAATGTAAAAAACTCATGTGCTAATAATGCAGAAAGTAATGGGTCAATTACTTTGCCAGTCATGGCCCAATTGCCTGCTTCGTCATACCGTTGACCGGTATGCATTTCAGCCCAAGCATCCATCAGCATATTGCCTGGTCCTGAATCGAATCCGATGATTTCTTGACCATTGTTCAGAACACTGAGATTGGCAATGCCACCAATATTAATGATTGTGCGATTGATGTTTGGGTGTCCAAAAACCGCTTGATGGAATGCGGGGACTAAAGGCGCACCTTGTCCATTCGCGGCGATGTCTCGGCTTCGAAAATCAGAAACAATAGTAATGCCAGTGAGTTCAGCGAGTAAAGCAGCATTGCCGATTTGGATAGTATAGCCAAGCTCTGGCCTATGGCGGATCGTTTGACCGTGGCAACCAATCGCAGAGATTTGAGTCGGCCCAATATTGGCTTCAGCAAGTAAGCCATTGACTGCCTGGGCGTAGAGTCTAGCTAGCTGATTGCCAGCCAAAGCAGTACGATGAATTTCATTATGTCCGATTTCGTGGAGAGAAAGGAGCTCTTCTCGAAGTTCAGCGCTAAATGGGAGCGTGTAGGTTTTAATGACCTTTGATTCTAGTGCTTGTCCAGGTGCTTGTTTAAATTCCGTCAACGCAGCATCCACACCATCCAAGCTGGTGCCCGACATTAAACCAATCCAAAGGCCTTCAGTATTAATTTGTTTGCTCGCTTTGATGTTTATTGGAAAGAAGCAGCGTCGCGATTGGGTAATAAATAGAGCGCTGCCATGTATGCTTCTTTTTGCGCTAAAATACGCGGTTTAGAATTTTCTAGATTGTTGGGCTCGTTACTATTCACCGACGCCACCTTATTGCTTCAATATGATGGCCGATGCTAACAGAAAAGTGATTTTTCGTGAAGTTTTGGGGCGGAGTGGAGCCGAGTACAACAATATATATAGGCCTTAAGTGATGACATCAAATTCAGTATCGATAGAACAAAGTCTCGCATTGATCAAGCGAGGAAGTGACGAGCTTTTGATTGAAAGCGAGTTGGTAGAAAAATTAAAAACAGGCCGCCCACTGCGTGTAAAAGCTGGGTTTGATCCGACTGCCCCAGATTTGCATTTGGGCCATACGGTTCTTTTAAATAAATTGCGTCAGTTCCAAGAGCTAGGTCATCAAGTCTTATTTTTGATCGGCGACTTCACCGGCATGATTGGTGATCCAACAGGAAAAAGTGCCACACGTCCGCCACTCACTGCGGAACAAGTACAAGAAAACGCGAAGTCTTATGCAGCGCAAGTTTTTAAAATCCTTAAGCCTGAGCAAACTGAAGTGGTGTTTAACTCTACATGGCTGAATGAATTGGGTGCGGCGGGTATGTTGAAGTTGGCTGCAAGTCACACGGTTGCGCGTATGCTTGAGCGTGATGACTTTAGTAAGCGCTATAAAAACAATCAGCCAATCGCGATCCATGAATTTTTATACCCTTTATTGCAAGGTTACGACTCAGTTGCATTAAAAGCAGACGTTGAGTTGGGGGGCACTGATCAAAAATTCAACTTGTTGATGGGTCGTGAGTTACAAAAGCAAGCAGGTCAAAGTCAGCAATGTGTATTGACTATGCCTTTATTAGAGGGTTTGGATGGCGTCAATAAAATGTCTAAATCATTGGGCAATTATATTGGAGTGGCTGAGCCTGCTAATGTGATCTTCAGTAAGATTATGTCGGTCTCTGATGAGTTGATGTGGCGTTATATAGAGTTGTTGTCTTTCGAATCATTAGAAACGATTGCACAGTGGAAAAAGGAAATCGCTGAGGGTGCCAACCCTAGAAGTACGAAAGTGCGCTTTGCTCAAGAGATTGTTGCGCGATTCCATAGCCAGGAAGCCGCTGATGAAGCGCTAAAAGATTTTGAGCTTCGCTCAAAAGGCGGTATTCCAGACGAGGTGCCTGAAGTCGGGATTGAAATTGCTGAGGCGACTATCTCTGTACCGCAATTGCTAAAACAAGCTGGATTGGTTGCAAGCACTTCAGAGGCAATGCGTGCAATAGAGCAAGGCGGGGTAAAACTAGATGGTGAAAAGGTGGTGGATAAACACCAACAAGTCGCCAAAGGTGCGGAAGTGGTTGCGCAAGTAGGTAAGCGTAAATTCGCGCGCGTCACAATAAGTTAATTTAAATGTAATTACTTTGTAAAAAAAGCAACATTCCTATTGACCGGTTTTTATTGTTCTGTAGAATGCGCCCTTCGCTTCAAACACGAGGCGGGAAGCAATAAAAAGAGTAAGAAAATGTTTCATTTTGCTCTTGACCAAATTTATCAGGTCTGTATAATGCGCCCCTCTCGTTGCTAACGCAGAGCAGTTTTCCGGTTAGCGATGTAGCAAAGAATTTAGTAATACCTGCTCTTTAAAAATTTGAACAATCGATAGGTGTGAGTGTTTGTAGCTGGCAAGTTCACTGGTTCTTCGGAACGTGAACGCTCAAGATACAAATGCTTATACCTTGAATGAAACTTTGTAATAAACATTGGCTTTATAGTTAATGTCGACAACCTAGATTCATTTGAGTAAATAAAGCAAAAGCGACATACCGACCCCTTTATTGGGGTCACAAGTAATAGTTAGGAATTAAACTGAAGAGTTTGATCCTGGCTCAGATTGAACGCTGGCGGAATGCTTTACACATGCAAGTCGAACGGCAGCACGAGAGCTTGCTCTTGGTGGCGAGTGGCGAACGGGTGAGTAATATATCGGAACGTATCCAATAATGGGGGATAACTAATCGAAAGGTTGGCTAATACCGCATACGCCCTACGGGGGAAAGCAGGGGATCTTCGGACCTTGCGTTAATGGAGCGGCTGATATCTGATTAGCTAGTAGGTGAGGTAAAGGCTCACCTAGGCTTCGATCAGTAGCTGGTCTGAGAGGACGACCAGCCACACTGGAACTGAGACACGGTCCAGACTCCTACGGGAGGCAGCAGTGGGGAATTTTGGACAATGGGGGCAACCCTGATCCAGCCATTCCGCGTGAGTGAAGAAGGCCTTCGGGTTGTAAAGCTCTTTCGCAAGGGAAGAAACGTTACGAGCGAATAACTCGTGATAATGACGGTACCTTGATAAGAAGCACCGGCTAACTACGTGCCAGCAGCCGCGGTAATACGTAGGGTGCGAGCGTTAATCGGAATTACTGGGCGTAAAGCGTGCGCAGGCGGTTTTGTAAGTCAGATGTGAAATCCCCGAGCTCAACTTGGGAACTGCGTTTGAAACTACAAGGCTAGAGTATGGTAGAGGGGGGTAGAATTCCACGTGTAGCAGTGAAATGCGTAGAGATGTGGAGGAATACCAATGGCGAAGGCAGCCCCCTGGACTAATACTGACGCTCATGCACGAAAGCGTGGGGAGCAAACAGGATTAGATACCCTGGTAGTCCACGCCCTAAACGATGTCTACTAGTTGTTGGGAGAGTAAAATCTCTTAGTAACGCAGCTAACGCGTGAAGTAGACCGCCTGGGGAGTACGGTCGCAAGATTAAAACTCAAAGGAATTGACGGGGGCCCGCACAAGCGGTGGATTATGTGGATTAATTCGATGCAACGCGAAAAACCTTACCTGGCCTTGACATGTACCGAATTTAGCAGAGATGCTTTAGTGCTCGAAAGAGAACGGTAACACAGGTGCTGCATGGCTGTCGTCAGCTCGTGTCGTGAGATGTTGGGTTAAGTCCCGCAACGAGCGCAACCCTTGCCATTAATTGCCATCATTTAGTTGGGCACTTTAATGGGACTGCCGGTGACAAACCGGAGGAAGGTGGGGATGACGTCAAGTCCTCATGGCCCTTATGGCCAGGGCTTCACACGTAATACAATGGTCGGTACAGAGGGTTGCCAACCCGCGAGGGGGAGCCAATCCCAGAAAGCCGATCGTAGTCCGGATTGTAGTCTGCAACTCGACTGCATGAAGTCGGAATCGCTAGTAATCGCGGATCAGCATGTCGCGGTGAATACGTTCCCGGGCCTTGTACACACCGCCCGTCACACCATGGGAGTGGGTTTCACCAGAAGTAGTTAGTCTAACCGCAAGGAGGACGATTACCACGGTGGGATTCATGACTGGGGTGAAGTCGTAACAAGGTAGCCGTATCGGAAGGTGCGGCTGGATCACCTCCTTTCTAGAGAAAGCCATGGCTGCAAGCATTCACACTTATCGGTTGTTTAAAAAGAGCGTCACTAAATGATTGGTCCTTAAGATATCCGTTATTGGATAAAGCCTTAGAGGGTCTGTAGCTCAGCTGGTTAGAGCACCGTCTTGATAAGGCGGGGGTCGTTGGTTCGAGCCCAACCAGACCCACCAGATTTTATAAGAGTTTGAAATAAATCTGGGGGATTAGCTCAGCTGGGAGAGCACCTGCTTTGCAAGCAGGGGGTCGTCGGTTCGATCCCGTCATCCTCCACCATTCTTTTAGTGAAAAGAAATTAGTCGTTAGTACTGATTAAGCGAATGCTTAGTGAGTATTAAGGACTAGCGTCTTGACGTTAGTTTGATCTTTAACAAAATGGAAGAAGTAAAGAGAACACACACATTTGTGATGAGTGTGATGTGTTCAAATGGGTAGTAATTGATTGCAAAATCGAAATGTTTTAATACGTAAGTTCTGACTAGTTCTCTAACTAGTTAAGTAATAAACGGTTAACTCAAGTTGCCATATATCTAGCTTGGTATGTGGTGATGTAGTGCTTTAGAAAACCTATAACTGGCAGATTTACTCCCTGCCGCATGATTTGAGTTTAAAAAGGGCTCAGGTTTTAACGTTATAGGGTCAAGCGAATAAGTGCATATGGTGGATGCCTTGGCGATTACAGGCGATGAAAGACGTGATAGCCTGCGAAAAGCTACGGGGAGCTGGCAAATAAGCTTTGATCCGTAGATATCTGAATGGGGAAACCCACCCGCAAGGGTAACCCTCTCTGAATATATAGGGGAGTGGTGGCGAACCGAGTGAACTGAAACATCTAAGTAGCTCGAGGAAAAGAAATCAACCGAGATTCCGGAAGTAG